>NZ_JAUJPV010000022.1:0-138071 GCF_030481585.1 Burkholderia sp. AU45388
CCGTCGACCCGTGCGCGCACTTGCGCGACGAGGAATGCACTGGTGCGGCCCGGCAGGTCGGTGAAGACCGGTACGGCTTGCGGCTGGACGGTGACGACGCCGACTTCCGGCGTTTGCGGCGGCGGTGCCGATTCTTTTTTCCCGCACGCGGCCAGGAAAACGGCGGCCGTCGCGACAGTGATTAAGCGGTATGGAACCCGTTCGACGCGCATGGAGCGACCTCTGTGTATAACCAATGGAATGAGTGCCGCGCCCGACCGGAGCGCAACACGGATGCGCCTCGCGGCGCAGATCGAACACCTGAATTACTGGACTGCCAGATACAGCACGTCGGCACGAGACCTCCGTGCCGACGGGGATGCCGCGAACTGCGGACTGGTACTAGGGCGGGAATCAGCAGAGTGGGATATTAACTGATTGCCACTTGGGTCATTCGATCGTAGGGTGGTATTGTATATACATTCACGAATGTATGTAAAAAGCCCGTTTGTACGCCGCCAGCTGTCCAGTCTTACGAATTGTTACCCGCGGCAAGCATAGCCCGTCTGTCCGACGGCGACGAGGGGTGGCGGACCCCATATTCACCGACGATCGATTCCATCAGGCCTGCACATGGTCAGACGTACCAAGGAGGAGGCGCTCGAGACGCGCAATCGCATTCTCGACGCCGCCGAACACGTGTTTTTCGAGAAAGGCGTGTCGCATACGTCGCTCGCCGACATCGCCAAGCACGCCGGCGTGACGCGCGGCGCGATCTACTGGCATTTCGCGAACAAGAGCGAACTGTTCGATGCGATGTTCAACCGCGTGCTCCTGCCGATCGACGAACTGAAGCGGATGCCGCCCGACGCGCCGGGCGGCAATCCGCTCGAGAAGGTGCGCCAGATCCTGATCTGGTGCCTGCTCGGCGTGCAGCGCGACCCGCAGCTGCGGCGCGTGTTCAGCATCCTGTTCATGAAGTGCGAGTACGTCGCGGACATGGAGCCGCTGCTGCAGCGCAACCGCGAGGGGATGAGCGAGGCGCTGCACATGATCGACGCCGATCTCGCGGTCGCCGTGGGGCTCAAGCTGCTGCCCGAGCGGCTCGATACGTGGCGCGCGACGCTGATGCTGCACACGCTCGTCAGCGGCTTCGTGCGCGACATGCTGATGCTGCCCGACGAGATCGACGCCGAGCAGCATGCGGAAAAGCTCGTCGACGGCTGCTTCGACATGCTGCGCTACAGCCCGGCGATGCTGAAGGACGGCGGCTGACGGCGCGGCACACCACACGCCGCATCGCCGTGCCGGATCAGGCCGCCTTCGCGCGCCGCGCGCGGGCCCGCCGGTTCGACGCGGCCACCGAATCGCGCGCCGGCATCGGCGCGCCGGCCAGTCCCGCGATCCACGCGTCGGTCGACATCACTGCCGCGAAATTCGACTGGAACACCACCCCATACGCGCGGTGGATTTCTTCGGCGCTCACCGCACCCGCTTCGTTCTCGTAAGGCAGCGTGCCCGTCGCGTCGTTCAGGTACTCGACCTTCAGCCCCGCATGCGCCGCGTGATAGACCGTCGACGCATTGCAGTTGTGGGTCATGTAGCCGGCCACCGCGAGCGTGTCGATCCCGTGCGCGTCGAGCCACGCGGCGAGATCGGTGCCGGCGAACGAGCTTGCCTGCGCCTTCTCGATCCGATGCGCGTACGGCCGGCTGGCGACCACAGCGTGCAGCGCGACGCCGTCGCTGCCGGGCGCGAAAATCGGCGCGCCCGCCGGCGCGACGTGCTGCACCACGATCACCGGCACGCCGGCCGCTTGCGCGGCGTCGATCGCCCGGCCGATGTTCGCGAGCGACACGTCGAGCGGCGGATATTCGATCGGCAAGTTGCCCGTCACGTATTCGTTCTGCACGTCGATCACGATCAGTGCGCGGCGGTTGGCGGGACGGGAAGCGGGATGAGGGACGGCGTTCGACATGGCGGGCTCCGGGGCGGGAGGCGCTGCCCCGCCCCGGAGCGGGGCGGCCAGCAGCGCGATGCGATGCATTGTCGGGCCGCATGCTGCACGTCGATAGTGGCCCAATAGCCATTCTTCGATAGAATCGGGCCATCGCCTTGCCGGAGTCCGCCATGCCCGCCGCCGCGTCCACCCCGCCCGCGCCCTCCGCGCCGACCGTCGTCGCCGTGATCGCGTACGACGGCATCAGCCCGTTCCATCTGTCGGTGCCGTCGGTCGTGTTCGGCAAGGAACGCGACGCGGCCGCGTCGCCCGTGTTCGAGTTCCGCGTCTGCTCGGCCGAGCGCGGCCCGCTCGCGACCACGGGCGGCTTCACGATCACCGCGCCGTACGGGCTCGACGCGCTCGACGACGCGGACATCGTCATCGTGCCTTCCTGGCGCGACCCGGACGAAATGCCGCCCGACGCGCTGCTCGATGCCGTGCACGCGGTCGCCGCGCGCGGGGCCGAGCTCGTCGGCCTGTGCCTCGGCGCCTACGTGCTCGCCGCGGCCGGCCTGCTCGACGGCCGCCCGGCCACCACGCACTGGGCGTGGGCCGATGATTTCGCGCAGCGCTTTCCGCGCGTGCGACTCGATCCCGACGTGCTGTACGTGGGCGACGGCAACCTGGTGACGTCGGCCGGCACGGCGGCAGGCCTCGACTGCTGCCTGCACGTCGTGCGGCAGCGCTTCGGCTCGGACGCCGCGAACCGGATCGCGCGCCGCCTCGTGATCCCGCCGCACCGCCAGGGCGGGCAGGCCCAATACGTGCCGCAGCCCGTCGCGGCGCATCCGCGCGATGCGCGGCTCGCTGGCCTGCTCGATTGGGTGCGCGCCCATCTCGACGCCGCGCACAGCGTCGATTCGCTCGCTGAACGCGTGCTGATGAGCCGGCGCACGTTCACGCGCCACTTCCGCCAGGCCACGGGCACGACCGTCACCGCGTGGCTGCAGGCCGAGCGGCTCGCGCGCGCGCAGCATCTGCTCGAAACCACCGGACAATCGATCGACGCGATCGCGCAGGCGGCCGGCTACGGCTCGAGCGTGTCGCTGCGCCAGCATTTCGCGGGCGCGCTCGGCACGTCGCCGTCTGCGTATCGAAGGGAATTTCGCGGCGCCGGCGCCGGTGCCGACGCAGGACGGTGATGCCCGCCGTGCGGGCGCAAGGCAGGCCGTGATACGGAACCGGGCGGCTGCTCGGCCGCTCAGCCGCCGTTGAACCAGCGCGCCGCGTAAAGCAGCAGCGCGACGAACACGATCATCGCCGCCCAGGCCCACACCGGCACCGTGCCGGAATCGCGATGCCGGAGCGCGCTCGCCGCCCGTCCGCTCAGCGCGCCGCCGAGATGCGGCGGCAGCGAACGCTTCGTCGCGGCCATCAGCGATGCCGGCCGCAGAAACACATGCTGGCGTCGCTGCGCGGCGGCGCTCGCGCGATTCGGCACGAGGCCGTGCTTCGTCTGCACGACCGCGCAGAACTCGCGGAAGAACGTGTCGGTCCATTCGCGCAGCGCATTGTCGATCTGCCGCCCCGGCAACTCGGCGAGCGGCCCGCTCGCCGTCGCCCAGATCACGTACTCGATTCGCGTGGCGGTCGCGTCGTCATCCGGCGTCAGTACGAGTTCGACCTGGCCGCGCAGCGCGCCCAGGCCGTCGGCGCGCGCCTTGAAGTTGAGCACGCGGCGCGACTGCCCTTGCGCGTCGCCCTGCTCGGCGGCCACATGCGCGCGCACGTCGTAGCGGGCGCGCAGCGGGCCGAGCGGCACCGTGATCGTCAGCGCGAACTCGCCGTGCGCGAGTTTCACGAACGATTCGCAATGGTCGAAGCTCGCCCGCAGCAGCGCGAGATCCTCCAGCGCTTCCCGCACGACAGGCGGCGCAAGCGGTACGCGTAACGTGTCGTTCAATTCCATGACGCCTCCCCGATGAACGCGCGCCGCATCAGGACGTCTCGACAAGACTGTCGACCCGTGCGACATCGAAGGCGACGTAGTGCGCAAGCACGGCGGCCGCCTCCTTCGGTTCTTCATAACTCCATGCGGCGTTCTCGATCACGCCGTCTTCCGTCTGCAAGTCGAAATGCACGGCCTGCCCCCTGAACGGGCAGGCCGACGTCACGCCCGACTTCACGAGCCGGCGCATGTTGACGTCGCTGCGCGGCAGGTAGTGGATGTCCGGAAGCCCCGCTTCACGCACGGTCAACGCGCCGTGCGAATCGGCATAGGTGATGCCGCGATGGATCACGCGCACGCGATGACGGTTCGGCACGATTTCGAGTCGGGGGTCGGCTGCATCGGACATCGTTTCTCCTTCGGGCGGCCGCCAGGCCGGGCAGGAAACGAAAAAGCCACGGCACGCATGCCGTGGCTTTCATTATGGGCGAAACTTCGTCCGATTGCGCGCCGGGAGCCCGGGCCGCGCGAGCGGCTACTGCGCACTCCACTGGAACGCGGCCTTCGTGCCGCCCTTCGCGCCGACCGTGACGGCGCGCGATTCGTCGCTGCCCTGGTACGACGCATGCACCGTATAGCGCCCCGGCGGCACCTTCACGAGCATGTACGGGCCGCGCGCGTCGGTCTTCAGCACTTCGGCGCCCTTGCCGTCGACGATCCGGACGTGGACGTCGGCCAGGAACTCGCCGCCCTTGCCGGTAAAGCGCAGCGCGAGCGGCCACTGCGCCTCGCTGCGCTGGAACGCCGTCGACTCGTCCTGCCCGACGCCGCCGGACACGAAGGTGACGTCGCCCTGCTGGCGCGCGGCGGGCAAGCCGTCGGACTGCGCGTACGCGCCGGTCGCACCGGCTGCGAGGCCGGCGGCCAGCGCCGCGGCGACGGCAAATCGGGACACGTTGCGTAGATATTGCATGGCTCTCTCCTTGGGGTCGGAACACATACGGGGCGCAGCGTCACGCGTTCGAGCAGCGGCCGCGCCCGCCGCGGCCGGCCAGGCCGGCCGTCGGCCGTGGCCGGTCAGCTCAGGTCGACCGGCACGAAGATCTGTGCATTATCGCGCTGGATCAGCAGAGCAAGACTGTTGCCCGCGCCCTTCACCGCGTCGCGCAATTGCTCGGGGCTCGTGACCGGGCGGCCGTTCACCGCGAGGATCACGTCGCCGGGCTGGATGCCCGCGTTGGCGGCCGGGCCGCCGGCCTGCTGCACGATCAGCCCGTGCGACAGGTTGTCCGCATTGCGCTCCTGCGGCGACAGCGGCCGCACCGCGACACCCAGGCGGCCCTGCTCGACCGGCCCGCCGTCGTTCGACGCGAGCTTCGCATCGGTCATCGCGCCGAGCGTCACGCTGATCGACTTCTTCGACTTGTCGCGCCAGATCTGCAGCTCGGCCGTCGAACCCGGCTTCAGGTTCGCGATCTGCGCGGGCAGCGACGTCGAATCGGCGACCGGCGAACCGTTGACCGACAGGATCACGTCGCCCGGCTGCAGGCCGGCCTTCGCGGCCGGACCGTTGGCGTCCACCGAGCTGACGAGCGCGCCGTCCGGCTTCTGCAGCCCGAACGAGCTCGCGAGCGTCTGGTTCAGCCCCTGCACGGCGACGCCGAGACGGCCGCGGCTCACGTGGCCCGTCTTCACGAGTTCGTCCTTCACCTTGATCGCCTCGTTGATCGGGATCGCGAACGACAGGCCCTGGAAACCGCCCGTCTGCGAGTAGATCATCGAGTTGATGCCGATCACCTCGCCCTGCAGGTTGAACAGCGGGCCGCCCGAGTTGCCGGGGTTCACCGGCACGTCGGTCTGGATGAACGGCGTGTAGTTCTCGTCCGGCAGCGCGCGCGACTTCGCGCTGATGATGCCCGACGTGACCGTGTTGTCGAAGCCGTACGGCGAGCCGATCGCGACGACCCACTGGCCGACCTTGCTCTGCGCCGGATCGCCGATCTTCACGGTCGGCAGGCCGCTCGCATCGATCTTCAGCACGGCGACGTCGGACTGCTTGTCGGAGCCGACGACCTTCGCCTTGTATTCGCGCTTGTCGGTCAGCTTGACCGTGACGACGTTCGCGCCGTCGATCACGTGCGCATTGGTGAGGATGTACCCGTCCGAGCTGACGATGAAGCCCGACCCGAGGCTCGCGCTCGGCTGGTCGTCCGGCTGCGCGTCGCCGCCCATGCCCGGCACCTGGCCGTAGAAGTGCTTGAAGAACTGGTAGAACGGGTCGCTCGGATCGATCGGCAGTTGCTGCTGCGGTATGCGCCGCGACACCTGCTTCACGACATGCTTCGCGCTGATGTTCACGACCGCCGGGCCGTACGTTTCGACGAGCCCCGAAAAATCGGGAATGCCGGTCTTGGCGGCGGCTTCGGCCGGCATCATGGCGGCCTGCGCGGGCGTGATGATCTGCGGATCGGCGCGGCGGGTACCGGCGAAATAGCCTGCCGACAGGGCGGCCGCCACGGCGACCGCGACGGTGCCGCGTGCAAGGAATCGGGTATTCATCGTAGGACCTCCTCGTTGTTAGGACGCAGCGTAACGACCCTGACTTAAAGGAGGCTTAATCAGCCTTAAGCCGGGCTTAAGCGGCTTCCGGCGCCGGGCCGGGCCGCCCCATTCAGACGGATTCGGAAGGCTGCGGCGCCTGGGCCGGCATCTCGGCATCGCGGAACACCACGCTGACGAGCAGGCCGCCCGCGGCCGCATCGCCGAGCGACACCGTCGCGCCCTGCTGCGCCGCCACGCGCTTGACGATCGCGAGCCCGAGCCCGCTGCCCGACACGTCGGTGCGCGCGCGCGCCGTGCTGTCGCGATAGAAGCGGTCGAACACGCGCTCGCGCTCGTCGGCCGGAATGCCCGGCCCGCTGTCGGCGATCTGCACGCATGCGCGGCCGGCCGCGTCGCGCGTCAGCGATACGTCGATGCGGCCGCCGTCCGGCGTGTACTTCACCGCGTTGTCGAGCAGGTTGCCGAACATCACGCGCAGCGCGCCGACGTCCGCGACGACGCTCGCCGCGCGCGTTTCCTCGAAGCCGAGATCGATGTCGTGCCGCTGCGCGAGCGGCGCATGCGCGGCCACGCATTCGGCGAGCAGCGCCTGCAGGTCGACCGGTTCGCGCATCGTCGCGCCGTCCGGCTCCGCGCGTGCGAGCGCGAGCAGCTGCTCGGTGAGACGCGTCGCGCGCGACACGCCGTCCTGGAGATCCGCGATCGCCTCGCGGCGCGACGCATCGTCCTTCGCGCGCGCGACGAGCTGCGCCTGGATCTGCACGGCCGCGAGCGGCGTGCGCAATTCGTGCGCGGCGTCGGCGACGAACGCCTTCTGCGTGTCGAGCGCCGACGACAATCGCGCGAGCAACCCGTTCAGCGCCCGCACGAGCGGCTGCACCTCGAGCGGCAGCCGGCCGTCGGGCAGCGGATCGAGCGCTTCCGGCCGGCGCGCCTCGACCGCGCGCGTCACGCGGCCGAGCGGCGCGAGCCCGCGCCCGACGATCCCCCACACGGCCGCGCCGAGGAACGGCAGCAGCACGATCAGCGGCCACAGCGTGCGCAGCGCGACGTTCGCCGCCAGCCGGTTGCGCACCGACAGCGGCTGCGCGAGCTGCACGACGTTGTCGCCGACGATCGCGCCGTACACGCGCCATTCGCCGCGGTCGGTGCGCTCGGTCGAGAAGCCGAGCTCCGCGCGCGGCGCGATCGGCGCGCGCGGATGCGAGAAATACATCAGCACGCCGTTGCGGTTCCAGATCTGGATCACGATGCCTTCGTCGCCGTTGGTGCGCGAGCCGAACACCTGCGAGAACGGCTCCGACGGCAGCGCCGCGGCGATTTCCTGCAACTGGTAGTCGAACAGCTCGTTCGCCTCGGCGAGCGCCTGCCGATAGATGAGCCAGCCCGCCATGCACACGCCCGCGACGACGATCGCGAGCAGCCAGATCAGCAATTGATGACGAATCGACCGCACGCGTCAGCTTTCCTTGACGACCATGTAGCCGAGCCCGCGCACGTTGCGGATCAGGTCCGAGCCGAGCTTCTTGCGCAGCGCGTGGATGTAGACCTCGACCGTGTTGCTGCCGATCTCCTCGCCCCAGCCGTACATCTTCTCCTCGAGCTGGCTCTTCGACAGCACCGCGCCCGGCCGCGCGAGCAGCGCCTCGAGCAGCGCGAACTCGCGCGCGGACAGCGCGACGGGCGCGCCGTCGAGCGTCACCTGGTGCGAAGCCGGGTCGAGCGTCAACGCGCCGTGGCGGATCAGCGACTCGCTGCGCCCGGCCTGGCGGCGAATCAGCGCACGCATCCGCGCGCCCAGCTCGTCGAGATCGAACGGCTTGACGAGGTAATCGTCGGCGCCCGCGTCGAGCCCCTTCACGCGATCGGCGACCGCGTCGCGCGCGGTGACGATCAGCACCGGCAGCGCCAGCCCGCGCCCGCGCAGCGTGCGCAGCACGTCGATGCCGTCGCGCTTCGGCAGCCCGAGATCGAGCAGCAGCAGATCGTACGTCTCGCCGCCGAGCGCCGTCAGCGCGGCGTCGCCGTCCTGCACCCAGTCGACCGCAAAACCGTCCGAGCGCAGCGCCTTGCGCACGCCCTCGGCAATCATTCGATCATCTTCGACAAGCAGAATCCGCATCGGGCCACGCATCCATGGGGCGAGTCAAACACGGCGACCATTGTAGCGCCGCGAATCGCGTGCGCGGCACCCTGCAATGCAACAGTAAGGCGGATTGCAAGGGGCGGGCCGCGACTTGTCTCTACAATGTGCGCTTCGGCGCCCCCGCGCGCCCTGCCCGAGCCCCCGCTTTTCCCGTATTCGCCCATGCCGATTTCCGATCTTTCCGCCCGGTTCGCCCCTCGCGCCCACGTCTGCCTGCGAGCGGCCGCCGTCGTCGCCACCTGCACCGCCCTCGCGTTCGCGCCGCCCGCGCAGGCCCGCAAGAAATCCCACAAGGAAGCGCGCAAGACCGCCATCGTGTCGCCCGCCGCGCGCGCGGCCGGCCTGCCTGCATCGGTGCTCGTCGCGCTGCAGCGCGCGAAGGTGCCGGCATCGGCGATGAGCGTCGTGGTCGAGCGCGTCGGCGATCCGCAACCGCTGATCGCATGGAATGCGAGCCGGCCGATGCTGCCGGCCTCGACGATGAAACTCGTGACGACCTTCTCGGGCCTGTCGATCCTCGGCCCCGACTACCGCTGGCGCACGACCGCGTACACGGACGGCACGATCGACCCCGACGGCACGCTGCAGGGCAACCTGTACATCAAGGGCACCGGCGATCCGAAGCTCGTGCCCGAAGAGTTGATCGACCTCGTCGACAAGCTGCGCAAGGCGGGCGTCAAGCGCGTGGCGGGCGGCCTCGTGCTCGACAAGAGCTATTTCGCGGCATCGACGCGCGACCTGCCTTCGTTCGACGACGATGCGAGCGCGCCGTACAACGTCGGCCCCGACCCGCTGCTGTATGCATTCAAGGCCGTGTCGTTCACGGTCACGCCGGGCGAAGACGGCAAGGTCGCCGTCGACGTGCTGCCGCCGCTCGCGGACCTGTCGATCGACAACCAGCTCGTCGAAGGCCCGGGCTCGTGCAGCGCGGCGGCCGCGGCCGCGCGCCCGACGCTGACGGCCGGCGGCGGGATCATGACCGCGTCGTTCGCCGGCGACTATCCGCTGCGCTGCGGCGCGCACACGACCAACCTCGCGATCCTCGATCACACGACGTTCTTCGCGCGCGGCTTTCTCGCGCTGTGGCAGCAGGACGGCGGCACGATCGCGGGGCCGGTGAGCGAAGGCAAGGTGCCGACCACCGCGCGGCCGCTCGCCGTGCATCACAGCCCGGTGCTCGGCAGCATCGTCTACGACATCAACAAGTTCAGCAACAACGTGATGGCGCGCAACCTGTTCCTGACGATCGGCGCGGTCAGCGGCAAGCCGCCCGCGACGCCCGAGCAGTCGAGCCGCGTGATCCAGGCGTTCCTGCAGAAGAACGGCATCGCGATGCCCGACCTCGTGCTCGAGAACGGCTCGGGGCTGTCGCGCGAAGAGCACGTGAGCGCGCTGTCGCTCGCCGCGCTGCTGCAAGCCGCGAACGCGAGCCCCGTCGCGCAGGCGTTCGTCGATTCGCTGCCGATCGCCGGCATCGACGGCACGATGAAGAACCGCCTCACCAACGCCGGCGTGCTCGGCAACGCGCACATCAAGACCGGCACGCTGCGCGACGTGCGCGCGATCGCCGGCTACGTCGCCGGCGCGGACGGCCAGAGCTACGTCGTCGTCAGCTTCATCAACGACGATCGCGCGGAAGGCGCACGCGCCGCGCACGACACGCTGCTCGAATGGATCTACGCGGGCGCGCACTGACGATCGGCGCACCGTGCAGCGGGCCGCCGCGACACGGCGGCCCGCGCCCCCCGCACCGCGTCGCCCGCGAAATTTCGCGCTGCGCGGTTTGAAACGCCCCCGCCACCGTCGCGCGACGCCCCGCGCGCGCCGCGTCCGCAAAACGGGGCCGCACCGCCCGGCCCCGTGCAGTAGGGATTCCGTAGAAACCCTGTCCTCAGAGGGAACCCTCTACGCTGCCCCCTCGCCTAGCGCGTGACGATTGCGTAGGCTGTTGGCCTGACCGATATCTACAACGGGCCACACGCCCGGCCTCATGGCTGCAGGGGAACGAAGGAGACACTCGCCCATGCGATTCGACGTCGAATTGCTTCTGCTCGCGCTGGCGCCCGTCTTCCTGCTCTGCATCGCGTGGGAGGCCAGGCACCTCGCCCGCACCCGTGCGCAGGACCGCATCTATGCGTGGCGCGACACGCTGTGCAACGCAGCGCTCGCGCTGATGCACCAGGGCGCCGACAAGCTCGCATGGCTGTTGGTGATTCCCGTCTATGCGTACTGCTACCGGCACTATCGTCTTTACACGTGGCATGACGGCTGGCTGTCGTTCGCGGTGCTGTTCGTCGCGCAGGACTTCCTCTACTACGTGTTCCATCGCGCGAGCCATCGCGTGCGCTGGCTGTGGGCCGCGCACGTCGTGCACCACTCGTCCGAGCGGATGAATTTCTCGACCGCGTTCCGCCAGAGCCTGATGTACCCGGTCGCGGGCATGTGGCTGTTCTGGCTGCCGCTTGCGTTCGCGGGCTTCCCGCCGCAACAGGTCGTCGGCATCGTGCTGATCAACCTGGCGTTCCAGTTCTTCGTGCATACGCAGGCGATCGGCAAGCTCGGCTGGCTCGAATACGTGCTGAACACGCCGTCGATCCACCGCGCGCACCATGCGCGCAACCCGCGCTACATCGACCGCAATTACGCAGGGGTCCTGGTGATCTGGGATCGCCTGTTCGGCAGCTATGTCGACGAAACGCCCGACGATCCGCCGCAGTATGGGATCGTCGAGCGACTCGGCTCGAACAACCCGCTCGTCGCGACGTTCCACGAGTGGGTCGCGATGGCGTCCGACGCGTGGCGCGTCGGCGGATGGCGCAACAAGCTGCGCGCGATTTTCGGCCCGCCCGAATGGGCGAGCGCTTATCATGCGCAGATTGCCGAGGCCGCGAACCAGGATCCGCGCACCGTGCCGCAAGCGGCTGCGCGCGACCGATAAACCGTTTCAGCCAACGGCCGCCGCGCAGCCCGGAACCGAGCAGGCACGCGGCAGATGAGAAACACATCAGGGCCATATCTACGAGGAGATAGAACGATGCAGACACAACAACACGCACTTTCCCGCACGCGTCAGCGCATGCTGCGCACCGCGCAGGTCGCGATCGCCGGCGCCGCGCTCGCGCTGCTCGCCGCATGCGGCGGCGGCGACGACAACAACGGCAGCAGCGCGTCGAACACGCCGCCGTCGGGCGTGAAAATGCAGATCGTGTCGTTCGGCGACAGCCTGTCCGACGTCGGCACCTACTCGCAGATCAAGCTCGGCTTCGGCGGCGGCCGCTTCACGACCAACCCGGGCCAGGTATGGACGCAGAACGTCGCGCAGTACTACGGCGACACGCTGCAGCCCGCGAACCAGGGCGGCTTCGGCATCCCGCTGCAGGCCACCGGCGGCCTCGGCTACGCGCAGGGCGGCTCGCGCGTGACGCTGCAGCCGGGCATCGGCCATGCGGACGCCAGCGTGCCGAACCCCGACTACGCGCAGGCCACCACCACGCCGATCGCCGATCAGGTCAAGCAGTACCTGACGCAGCACGGCAGCTTCAACGCCGGCCAGATCGTGCTGATCAACGGCGGCGCGAACGACATCTTCTACCAGGCCCAGGTCGCGCAGGCGCAAGGCAATACGCCGGCGGCGCAGCTCGCGGCGGCGCAGGCGATCGGCCTGGCCGCGCAGCAGCTCGGCGGGATCGTCCAGCAGATCGTCGCGGCGGGCGCCACGCACGTGTTCGTCGCGAACGTGCCGGACATCGGCGGCACGCCGCTCGCGCTGCAGGGCGGCACGCAGGCCGCGTTCACGCAACTGTCGGGCCTCTTCAACCAGACGCTGGCCGGCACGCTGGCCGCGCTGAAGGTCGACACGACGAAGGTCGCGGTGGTCGATTCGTTCACGTGGCAGGATGGCATCGCGGCCAACTACCAGGCGAACGGCTTCAGTGTGAAGAACACCGATACGGCCTGCAACCTGAAGGCGATGGTCCAGGCCGCGACGCAGTACGGCGTCGCGAACGCGACCGCGTTCGGCTCGTCGCTGTTCTGCTCGCCGCAGACCTACACGGTCGCGAACGCGGACCAGACCTACATGTTCGCCGACACGGTCCACCCGACCACGCGCCTGCATGCGCTGTTCGCGCAGTACGTCGAACAGCAGATCGCGAAATCCGGCGTCGGCAAGTAAGCCGCCGGCCCCGCGCTCAAACGAAAACGCCTGATCGGTTCGCGCCGGTCAGGCGTTTTTTCATTGTCGAGCGGAAGGCGAAGACTGCGTCAGTCGCGCGCTTCGAACGCGGCCGCCGCGCGGCCGAGGCGATCGTTGACCGCGATCCATTCGACGGTCTCGGGCAGCTTCTCGACGAGGATGCGCGCGACCTGCGCGCGATCGAGCGCCCGCAGCATCCCGTACAGGTCGCGTGCATAGGCCTGCGGATCTTCCGGCGCCGCGACGAAATGCACGCCGTCGGCCTGCGCCCAGTGCGCTGCCCGCGACGCGCGGGCGACGAGCGCGACGCGCTCGCCGTCGGTTTGCGCGGCCGAGAGCAGCGGCTCGAGCGCGTCGAACGGCAGCAGCGCGAGCGGCGTGCGCGGCGCGTAATGCGCTTTCAGCGTGCCCGACGCGCGCGGCGCGGTCGCATCGCTGCCGTCCGGCAGCTTCGGCGCGCGGCCGAGCACGTCGGCGATCTGTTGCGGCGTCACGTGGCCCGGGCGCAGCAGCGCCGGGAAACCGCGCGACAGGTCGAGGATGGTCGACTCGATGCCGACTTCGGATGCGCCGCCGTCGAGCACGTGCACGGTATCGCCGAATTCGTCGCGCACGTGCTGCGCGGTCGTCGGGCTCACGTGGCCGAACCGGTTCGCGGACGGCGCCGCCACGCCGCCGTGGCCGCCGCGCCGCGCGCTGAACGCGGCCAGCAGCGCCTGCGCGACCGGATGCGACGGACAACGCAACCCGACCGAATCCTGCCCGCCGCTCACGGCATCCGGAATGCGCGCGTGGCGCTTCAGGATCAGCGTGAGGGGCCCCGGCCAGAACGCATCGATCAGCAAGTGCGCGTCGGCCGGCAGGTCGTCGGCCCAATAGCCCGGATCGCCGCCGGGCGGCAGATGCACGATCACCGGATGGTTCGCGGGCCGCCCCTTCGCCGCATAGATGCGCGCGACGGCCTCGGGGTTCGCCGCGTCGCCGCCGAGCCCGTAGACGGTCTCGGTCGGAAACGCGACGAGCTGGCCCGCGTCGAGCAGCGCGGCGGCCGCGTCGATCTGCGCGGGCGTCACGTGCTTCGGGAGATCGATGGACATCGGCGCGCGCCTCAGTCGAGCGGCACGCGCAGCAGTTGCGCGCATGCGGTGGCCGCGGCGACGGCTTCGTCGCGCGTCTCGGCGGTGAAGTTCACGTGGCCCATCTTGCGGCCGACGCGGGCTTCTTCCTTGCCGTACAGGTGCAGGTGCGCGGCCGGCATCGCGGCGACCGTGTCCCACGGCGGCGTGACGGCGTCGGCCGCCGCACCGTTGGGAAACCACACGTCGCCGAGAATGTTCAGCATCGCCGACGGCGAATGCTGGCGCGGATTGCCGAGCGGCATGCGCGTCATCGCGCGCACCTGCTGCTCGAACTGGCTCGTTGCGCACGCATCGACCGTGTAGTGGCCGGAGTTGTGCGGGCGCGGCGCCATTTCGTTCGCGACGAACGAGCCGTCTTCCAGCACGAAGAATTCGACGCACAGCACGCCGACGTAGCCGAGCGTATCGGCGATCCGGATCGCCGCCTGCTGCGCTTCCTCGACGCGCGCCGCGTCGGCGGCCGGCGCCGGCACGACCGTCAGCGCGAGGATACCGTTGTGATGCACGTTCTGCGCGAGCGGGAACGCGGCCGAGCGACCGTCCGCGCCGCGCGCGATCAGCGCCGACACTTCGTATTTCAGCGGCAGGCGCTTCTCCAGCACGCACGGCACGCCGCCGAGCGCGGCATGCGCGTCGCGCGCTTCCTGCGCGGTGGCGACGCGCACCTGGCCCTTGCCGTCGTAGCCGAGGCGGGCCGTCTTCAGGATGCCCGGCAGCACCGCGTCGAGCGCCGCATCGTCGAGCACGGCGAGCGCCGCCGCCGATTCGATCACGACGTGCGGCGCGACCGGCACGCCCGACGCCTCGATGAAACGCTTCTCCGCGATGCGATCCTGCGCGACCGCGACGCAGCGGCCGGCCGGTGCGACGAACGTCGTGCGCGCGAGGAAATCGAGGCTCGCGGCCGGCACGTTCTCGAACTCCGTCGATACGGCGTCGCAGAGGTCCGCCAGTTCGGCGAGCGCGGTTTCGTCGTCGTACGCCGCGCGCAGGTGGCGATCGGCGACCGCGCCGGCGGGGCTCGTCGGATCGGGATCGAGCACGGCGACGCGATAGCCCATCGACTGGGCGGCAAAGCAGAACATGCGGCCGAGCTGGCCACCGCCGACCATGCCCAGCCACGCGCCGGGCAGGATCGGGGAAACGGAATCAGGAGTTGCGGTCATGTCAGTGGTCGGTCGCGGCGGCACGCGAAAAATGCCCGCCGCAGTAGGAAAATCCGGCGCCGGCCGCAGCGTGCGGCCGCGCGCCATGCCGTCATTCCAGCGGCGGCAGCACCATCGCGTGCGCGGCTTCGTTCTGGCGCACGCGGAACGCGGCGAGCCGGTTCGCGTAGTCGACCGAGTTGCCGGACAGGATCGACACGGCGAACAGCGCGGCATTCGCGGCGCCGGCCTCGCCGATCGCGAACGTCGCGACCGGCACGCCCTTCGGCATCTGCACGATCGAGTGCAGCGAATCGACGCCCTTCAGGTACTTGCTCGCGACCGGCACGCCGAGCACGGGCACGGTCGTCTTCGCGGCCAGCATGCCGGGCAGGTGGGCGGCGCCGCCGGCGCCCGCGATGATCGCGCGCAGCCCGCGCTCGCGCGCCTTCTCCGCATAGTCGAACATCTCGTCGGGCATCCGGTGCGCGGACACGACCTTCGCTTCGTACGGCACGCCGAATTCCTGCAGGATGGCGACCGCATGCTTCATCACGTCCCAGTCGGAACTCGAGCCCATCAGCACGCCGATGAGCGGCGCGCTGTGCGTGTGGGCGGTCTGGACTTCACTCATTTCGTACGTTCCCTCTGTCAGGCGAGCGACTGGCCCGTGATGCGCTCGAGCGCTTCCTGGTACTTCGCGGCCGTCTTCTCGACGACGTCGGCCGGCAGCGCCGGCGCCGGCGCGGTCTTGCCCCACGGCTGCGCCTCGAGCCAGTCGCGCACGAACTGCTTGTCGAACGACGGCGGGTTCGTGCCCACTTCGTACTGGTCGGCCGGCCAGAAGCGCGACGAATCGGCGGTCAGCACTTCGTCCATCAGGTACAGCTTGCCGTGGTTGTCGAGGCCGAATTCGAACTTCGTGTCGGCGATGATGATGCCGCGCGTCGCCGCGTAGTCGGCCGCTTCCTTGTACAGGCGGATCGAGATGTCGCGGATCGTCGCGGCCAGCTCGGTGCCGATGCGGCGTTCGGTTTCCTCGAACGTGATGTTCTCGTCGTGCTCGCCCATCTCGGCCTTCGCGGCCGGCGTGAAGATCGGCTCGGGCAGCTTCTGCGCGTTCTGCAGGCCTGCCGGCAATTGCACGCCGCACACGGCGCCCGAAGCCTGGTATTCCTTCCAGCCGCTGCCGGCCAGGTAGCCGCGCACGACCGCTTCGATCATGATCGGCTCGAGGCGCTTGACGACCACGCCGCGGCCCTTCACCTGTTCGACCTCGTCGGCCGCGACGACCGCTTCCGGCGCGTCGCCCGTCAGGTGGTTCGGCACGATGTGCGCGAGCTTGTCGAACCAGAAGTTCGCCATCTGGTTCAGCACGCGGCCCTTGTTCGGAATCGGCTCGCCCATCACCACGTCGAAGGCCGACAGGCGATCGGTCGTGACGATCAGGAGCTTGTCGTTGCCGACCGCGTAGTTATCGCGAACCTTGCCGCGACCGAGGAGCGGCAGCGAGCGGAGCGTGGATTCGTAAAGGGTAGACATCGTCTTTTCGCAGATAAGGAGCCAAACAAAAAGGGAAACGCCGTTCCCCGCGGCAGGCGGGAACGGCGGTCTTGCAATACGTCGGCGAACCGGCGGGCGCAACGCCCGGCGGCTGCCGGCCGGCCCTCGTTCGGCCGGACGGAACGGCTGCCGGGGCCGGATCGGATCCGGCCACCCGGGCGGCCAGCCCGTGCCCGGCGGCAGAACCGGGCGGGGCAATCGTACTACAGTCTCAGCGCACGACCTGCGCGAGCGCGCCGGACTTGTACTGCTCGGCGATCTTGTCGAGCGACACCGGCTTGATCTTGCCGGCCTGCCCTTCGCAGCCGAACGCGAGGTAACGGTCGACGCACACCTTCTTCGCGGCTTCGCGCGCGGGCTTCAGGTAGTCGCGCGGATCGAACTTGCCCGGGTTCTCGAACAGGTAGCGGCGGATCGCGCCGGTGATCGCGAGACGCAGGTCGGTGTCGATGTTGATCTTGCGCACGCCGTGCTTGATGCCTTCCTGGATTTCCTCGACCGGCACGCCGTAGGTTTCCTTCATGTCGCCGCCGAATTCGCGGATCTCGGCCAGCAGTTCCTGCGGCACCGACGACGAACCGTGCATCACCAGGTGCGTGTTCGGAATGCGCGCGTGGATTTCCTTGATGCGCTGGATCGACAGGATGTCGCCCGTCGGCTTCTTCGAGAACTTGTACGCGCCGTGCGACGTGCCGATCGCGATCGCGAGCGCGTCGCACTGCGTGAGCTTCACGAAGTCGGCGGCCTGCTCCGGATCGGTCAGCAGCTGCTCGCGAGTCATCGTGCCTTCCGCGCCGTGGCCGTCTTCCTTGTCGCCCTTCATCGTCTCGAGCGAGCCGAGCACGCCGAGTTCGGCTTCGACCGTCACGCCGATCGAGTGCGCCATCTCGACGACCTTGCGCGACACGTCGACGTTGTACTCGTACGACGCGACCGTCTTGCCGTCGGCTTCGAGCGAACCGTCCATCATCACGCTCGTGAAGCCGCTGCGGATCGCCGCCGTGCAGACCGCCGGCGACTGGCCGTGATCCTGGTGCATCACGACCGGGATGTGCGGATACGATTCGACCGCCGCTTCGATCAGGTGGCGCAGGAACGGCTCGCCCGCATACTTACGCGCGCCGGCCGATGCCTGCATGATCACGGGCGCGCCGACCTGATCCGCCGCCGCCATGATCGCCTGGACCTGCTCCAGGTTGTTCACGTTGAAGGCCGGCAGGCCGTAACCGTGCTCTGCCGCGTGGTCCAGCAATTGACGCATTGATACGAGAGGCATTGTGGAACTCCTTGGAATGAAAACCGGTGCGCCCTGACGCCGGCGCGGCGCTCGCTCCCCTCTGAACCGGGACGGCGCGGCGCGGCTGAGCGTCGAATAGCCGCATTTTATCGCGAAGCGCCTCCGATTCCGACCGCCCGGTGGCGCCCGCTCGCAATTTGTTACGTTCGCACGGCACAATCGGGCCAAAAAGGAGAAAAAAAGCCGCGCGGGGCTTCGGACCCCGCGCGGCTTTGCGCAAAAAACGGTGCCGGATCGATGTCGACCGACCCGGGCTGCCGGCCCGCGGGCCGGCTCGATGCGGCTCAGCGGGCGCTCAATAGTGCTCGCCCACGCGCACGATCTTCAGCGTGTTGGTGCCGCCCGCCTGCCCCATCGGCTCGCCGACGGTCAGCACGACCATGTCGCCGTGCTGCACGTAGCCCTGCTTGACGACGATTTCGAGCGCCGCCTGCAGTGCCGAATCGCGGTCGCTGTTGAAGTCGACGTGCAGCGGCGTCACGTTGCGGTACAGCGCCATCGTGCGCTCGCTGCCGACGCGCGGCGTCAGCGCGAAGATCGGCACGTGCGTGTAGTGACGCGACATCCACAGCGCGGTCGCGCCCGATTCGGTCAGCGCGATGATCGCCTTCGCGCCCAGGTGATAGGCGGTGAACAGCGCGCCCATCGCGATCGACTGGTCGATCCGCGTGAACGTGCGATCGAGGAAATCCTTGTCCAGCTCGACTTCTTCCGACTTCTCCGCCTCGACGCACACGGCCGCCATCGTCTCGATCGTGACGACCGGATACTTGCCGGCGGCCGTCTCGGCCGACAGCATCACCGCGTCGGTGCCGTCGAGCACCGCGTTCGCGACGTCCGACACTTCCGCGCGGGTCGGCACGGGCGCGTAAATCATCGATTCCATCATCTGCGTCGCGGTGATCACGAGCTTGTTCGACTCGCGCGCCATCCGGATCATCCGCTTCTGCAGCGCCGGCACGGCCGCGTTGCCCACTTCCACCGCGAGGTCGCCGCGCGCGACCATGATGCCGTCGGACGCGTCGAGGATGCTCTGCAGCGCCGGAATCGCCTCCGCGCGCTCGATCTTCGCGATCATCTTCGGCTTGATGCCGTACGGCGCGCCCGCGATGTTCGCGAGCTGACGCGCCATTTCCATGTCGGTCGCGTTCTTCGGGAACGACACCGCGACGAGATCCGCGCCGAGCGACATCGCGGTGCGGATGTCCTCCATGTCCTTCGCGGTCAGCGCCGGCGCCGACAGGCCGCCGCCCTGGCGGTTGATCCCCTTGTTGTTCGACAGCTCGCCGCCCACCTTGACGATCGTGTGGATCTCGTCGCCGAGCACGCGCTCGACGGTCAGCACGATCAGGCCGTCGTTCAGCAGCAGCAGGTCGCCCGGCTTCAGGTCGCGCGGCAGTTCCTTGTAGTCGAGGCCGACGCGCTCGTCGTTGCCGAGTTCGCAGCCCGCATCGAGGATGAACGGCTGCCCCGGCACGAGCGTCGTCTTGCCGTTCTCGAACTTGCCGACGCGGATCTTCGGGCCCTGGAGGTCGGCCATGATCGCGATCTCGCGGCCGACCTTGCGGGCGGCCTCGCGCACCATCTCGGCGCGCTGGCGGTGATCGTCGGCCGTGCCGTGCGAAAAATTGAGCCGCACGACGTCGAGGCCCGCCTGCATCATCTGCAGCAGAATCTCCGGCGAACTGGATGCCGGGCCGATCGTGGCGACTATCTTGGTGGCGCGCTGCATGAAACTCCTCATCTGGATCAAGGTGGATGCGCTGGGTGAAACGCTGCGAGAGCCGGAAGCGGCAGGCCCAGCGGCCGCCGTTCCGGGGAGCGTGCCGGTGCTGGCGCCCGGCATCGCTTTGTTCTGAATCTCGTGGTGCTGCACGGCCGCGTCGCCGGCGGCCGCCGGTGCGCGCGGGGCGGTGTTCGCCCGCGCGGGCGCGCGTGTGCGCTTGCCCGCGCCGGCCGGCTGCTCAGCTTTCGCGGAGCGCGCGGCCTTCGTCACCCCTGCGCGCGCCGCCACGCTCAGGCCGCCCGCGTTTCGAGCACTTCCACCGCCGGCAGCTTCTTCCCTTCGAGGAACTCGAGGAAGGCGCCGCCGCCCGTCGAGATGTAGCTGACCCGGTCGTGGATGCCGTACTTCGCGATGGCCGCGAGCGTGTCGCCGCCGCCCGCGATCGAGAACGCGGACGATTTGGCGATCGCTTCGGCGAGCGTCCTGGTGCCGTTGCCGAACTGGTCGAATTCGAACACGCCGACCGGGCCGTTCCACACGATCGTGCCGGCCTTCTCGAGCTGGCTCGCGAGCGCGCGGGCCGTATCGGGGCCGATGTCGAGGATCATGTCGTCCGCTTCGATGTCGGCGACCTGCTTCACCGTGGCCGCGGCCGTCGGCGAGAATTCCTTGGCGGTGACGACGTCGGTCGGGATCGGCACCGATGCGCCGCGCTCGCGCGCTTCGTCGATGATCGCCTTCGCTTCCGCGACGAGATCGGCTTCCGCGAGCGACTTGCCGATCGACAGGCCGGCCGCGAGCATGAACGTGTTCGCGATGCCGCCGCCGACGATCAGCTGGTCGACCTTGCCGGCCAGCGACTTCAGGATGGTCAGCTTGGTCGACACCTTCGAGCCGGCGACGATCGCCACCAGCGGGCGCGCCGGGTTGCCGAGCGCCTTGCCGAGCGCGTCGAGTTCGGCGGCCAGCAGCGGGCCCGCGCACGCGACGGGCGCGTACTTCGCGATCCCGTGGGTGGTCGCTTCCGCACGGTGCGCGGTGCCGAACGCGTCGTTCACGTACACGTCGCAGAGCTTCGCCATCTTCTGCGCGAGCTCGTCCGAATTCTTCTTTTCGCCCTTGTTCACGCGGCAGTTCTCGAGCAGCACGACCTGGCCCGGCGCGACGTTCACGCCGTTCTCGACCCAGTTCGACACGAGCGGCACGTCGCGGCCGAGCAGTTCGGCGAGACGCTTCGCGACCGGCGCGAGCGAGTCGTCCGGCTTGAATTCGCCTTCGGTCGGACGGCCGAGGTGCGACGTGACCATCACGGCCGCGCCGGCGTCGAGCGCGGCCTGGATGGCCGGCACGGACGCACGCACGCGCGTGTCCTCGGTGATGTTGCCCTGGTCGTCCTGCGGGACGTTCAGGTCGGCGCGGATGAACACCCGCTTGCCGGCGAGCTGGCCGGCGGCGATCAGGTCGGTAAGACGCTTGATTTGGCTCATGTTGAACAGATTGAAGTAGTGGATGGGGAAAGGGGGTTCACGCTGGACGTGCGCGGGCTGCCGCGAAAGGGCGCCGGATGCGGCCGTGGCTGGCGGTTCGCAAGACGCGCACGGGTAAAAAATCTCGAACGGGCATTCTAGCCGATCCACCCGGCAGACTGACCCGTGCGGCGGCGAATTCCGCCTATTTGGGATCGCGCGCCGGAACGGCCGGATTGCCGCAGCGCAGCAATGCGCGCGCGCAGCCGGGCGGCCCTGCCCGGGCCGGAACGGCGGCGCCTCAGAAAATCAGGCGCAGCGCGGTGAACACGAGCATGCCGACGACGATCGTGCCGAGCATGCTGCGCCGCCACAAAAACCAGCCGAGGCCGGCGAGCGCCGCGTAGAACGGGTGGTTCGACAGCGCGAACGACAGCCCGGCCGGCGTTTCGAGCACGTCGGGCAGCACGACGGCGACCAGCGCGGCGGCCGGCGCGTAGCGCAGCGCGCGCTGCGCGCGTTCGGGGAGCACGGTGCGCTCGCCGCCGATCAGGAACAGCGCGCGCGTGACGGCCGTGACGATCGTCATCCCGACGATGACGATCCAGATCTCGGTCGCGCTCATTCGATGTCCTTTTCGTGCACGGTCTCGGTCCGGATGCGCCGCCAGTCCGCGCGTTCGACGAAGAAATCGGCCGCGCAGCCGGCCGCGAGCGCGGCGAACACCGCGATCGGCAGCGCGAGCCGGTACGGCAGGTCGAACGCGATCAGCGACACGATGCCCGCGACCGCGACGGCCGCGAGCGTCGAGCGGTTCGCGACCGCCGACACCATGATCGGGATCAGCGCGAGCGTGCCGGCCAGCTCGAGCCCCCAGCTCGCGGGAAAGATGCTCGCGAGCAGGATGCCGGCGAGCGACGACACCTGCCAAGACGCCCAGCTCGCGAGCGCCATCCCCCAGAAATACGCTTCCTTGCCCGGCACGCGGCCGTAAGCGAAGCCCTGTTTCTGGAATAGCAGATAGATCACGTCGCCGTTGAAATAGCCGATCGCGAGGCGCCGCCACAGCGGCAGGTAGGAAAAATGGGGCGCAAGCCCCGCGCTGAAGATCACGAAGCGCAGGTTGACCATCGCGGCCGTGAGCAGGACCGTCCAGATCGGCAGTTTCGCCGCGAGGAGCGGCAGCACCGCGAGCTGCGACGAGCCCGCGTAGACGAACAGCGACATCGCGCTCGCCTGCCCGAGCGTCATCACGGACTTGCTCATCGCGACGCCGGTGACGAGCCCCCAGGACAGGATCGCCATCAATGTCGGGGAATAGTCGCGCGCGCCCTGGATCAGCGCGAAGCGGTCGGTGGCGGACAATCGAGCGAGCATCGGAAAGCGGGCCGCAGCGGGCGGTTCGTCGGGACGCCGGCGCCTCCTGCCGGTGCGACCCATCGTTATTGGAATCGGTACCGGACGATTATAGCGCCGGCCCCGTGGCGCCCGACCGGATCGCCCCCAAATGACGCTAAAATAAGCGTCTTTCCGGTTCAACGCTGCACACCACCCGCAGCACCTCACCGCTTCCAGGAGAATCCTATGTCAATGGCCGACCGCGACGGCAAGATCTGGATGGACGGCAAGCTGATCGACTGGCGCGACGCCAAGATCCACGTCCTGACCCACACGCTGCACTACGGCATGGGCGTCTTCGAGGGCGTGCGCGCGTACCGGACGGCCGACGGCGGCACCGCGATCTTCCGCCTGCGCGAGCACACCAAACGTCTGCTGAATTCGGCGAAGATCTTCCAGATGGACGTGCCGTTCGATCGCGAAACGCTCGAAGCCGCGCAACTCGCGGTCGTGCGCGAGAACCACCTCGAATCGTGCTACCTGCGCCCGATCATCTGGGTCGGCTCGGAAAAGCTCGGCGTGGCCGCGAAGGGCAATACCGTCCACGTCGCGATCGCCGCGTGGCCGTGGGGCGCGTATCTCGGCGAGGACGGCCTCGCGAAGGGCATCCGCGTGAAGACGTCGTCGTTCACGCGTCACCACGTGAACGTGTCGATGGTGCGCGCGAAGGCGTCGGGCTGGTACGTGAACTCGATCCTCGCGAACCAGGAAGCGACGGCCGACGGCTACGACGAAGCGCTGCTGCTCGACGTCGACGGCTACGTGTCGGAAGGCTCCGGCGAGAACTTCTTCCTCGTGAACAACGGCAAGCTGTACACGCCCGACCTGTCGTCGTGCCTCGACGGCATCACGCGCGACACGGTCATCACCCTCGCGAAGGACGCCGGCATCGAAGTCATCGAGAAGCGCATCACGCGCGACGAGGTCTACACGGCCGACGAAGCGTTCTTCACCGGCACGGCCGCCGAAGTCACGCCGATCCGCGAGCTCGACAACCGCACGATCGGCAGCGGCGCGCGCGGCCCCGTCACGGAAAAGCTCCAGTCGGCGTTTTTCGATATCGTGTCGGGCAAGAACGCGAAGTACGCGCACTGGCTGACGAAGGTCTGAGCGCGCCGCGCCACCGACCGCCCCACACAAGAGTGATAAGAGAAAGTCTCATGAGCGAAATCAAGGAAATGCCGCTGGTCGAGCTGACGGCCAAGGATCTTCCCGCCTACTGCCCGAACCCGGCCATGACGCGCTGGAATGCGCACCCGCGCGTCTTCATCGACGTATCGCACGGCGAGGCGCGCTGCCCGTACTGCGGCACGCGCTACAAGCTGCGCGACGGCGAGGTCGTCAAGGGCCACTGAGCCCGGCGGCCGGGCCCGAGGGCCCGCCGACCCGCAAGGCGGCGCAACCGGAAATCCCGGCGCGCCGCCCTTCCCCATTCTGGCAACCCGAACGCGGCGCCCGTGCGCCGTGCTTCATTACGACATCGGAAGTCGACCTGATGCGTCGAGCGCTGGTTATCGCACCGAACTGGATCGGTGACGCATTGATGGCGCAGCCGCTTTTTGCGCTGCTGAAAAAGCTCCATCCCCGCATCGCGATCGATGCCGTCGCACCCTCGTGGGTCGCGCCCGTGCTCGAACGGATGCCCGAGATCCACGATGTCTACGCGACCGATCTCGCGCACGGCAAGCTGCAGCTGCTGCGCCGCTGGCAGCTTGCGAGCGACCTGCGCGACGTCGGCTACGACGCGGCGTACGTGCTGCCGAATTCGCTGAAATCCGCGGTGATCCCGTGGCTCGCGAACGTCCCGCTGCGCATCGGCTATACGGGCGAGCACCGCTACGGGCTGCTGAACGTGCGGCACGCGAACCCCGACAAGTCGGGCGAGCGGCCGCCGATGACGACCCACTACGCGGCGCTCGCGTACGCACCGGGCGCGAAGCTGCCCGAGTCGATGAAAACCCTGCCCGCGCCGCGCCTGGACGCCGACCTGAACGAGACGGCGCGCGTATCCGCACGTTTCAATCTCGATACGCGCAAGCCGCTCGTCGTGTTCTGCCCCGGCGCCGAATACGGCCCGGCCAAGCGCTGGCCGCCCGAGCACTTCGCGTCGCTCGCGACCATCGTCCATCAGTCGTTCCCGTATACGCAGATCGTCGCGCTCGGCTCGCCGAAGGATTCGGCCGCCGCGCAGGCGATCGCCGACCACGCGCCGAACGTGCGCAACCTGTGCGGGCAGACGTCGTTGTCCGAGGCATGTGCGCTGATCGCGCGCGCGAACGCGGTCGTCACCAACGATTCGGGGCTGATGCACGTCGCAGCCGCGTTGCGCCGCCCGCTCGTCGCGTTGTACGGATCGACCGATCCGCGCCACACCCCTCCGCTGTCGGACCTGGCGAAGGTACAATGGTTACATCTCGAATGCAGTCCCTGCTTCGAACGCGAGTGCCCGCTCGGCCACCTGAAGTGCCTGCGCGAACTCGGTCCCGAGCAGGTATTCGGCGATTTGCGCGGCATGCTCGTCGGGCAGCGCTGACCCTGACCGGCAGCGTCGCACGGCGCGCCGGGCAATCCGATTCACCGGTGTACGGCGGCTCCACCCGGGCCGCCGTGCTGAATACGGCGCGCGATGCGCGCGAGAGACAACCCCGATGCCACGTTTTGCCCGCCTGTTCGAAGCTGCTGCCGATACGCTGAACGCCTACTACCAGGCCGTCGCGGATGCCAATCTCGACGCGCTGCTGGCGCTGTGGATCGACGAGGATTTCGCCAGCTGCGTCTGGGCGGACGGCGAGCATCTGCACGGCCTCGACCAGATCCGCAGCGGCCTCGCCAACCGGCTCGCGACGCGCCCGGTCACGATCGAGCCGCTCGACATCCGGGTGTACGACAGCCTCGGCACGGTCGTCTATACGATCGCCGAAGCGCATCAGCAGGCCGACCTGACGGCCGAACCCGACATGGTTTTCGCGACGTACGTGATGATCCACGAACGCGGCGAGTGGCGCATCGCGCACATCCACGCGAGCCCGATTCCTGAACAAGCGGCCGGACAATTCGCCGCGAAGATCCGTCACGGGCAGGGTCCGCTGCACTGACGAAAAACGAAGCAACGCATTAGCGGGGCGATCATGAGTACGGCTTCTCCGCCCACCTCGCCGCTGACTGGGGCCCCGGCCCCCGACGACGATTCATTGCGCTATCGCGCACCGCGCTGGCTGCCCAACAGCCATGTGCAAACCATCGTGCCCGCGCTGTTCGCGCGGCGTCCGGTCGTCGCTTATCGGCGAGAGCGATGGGAAACGCCCGACCACGACTTCATCGACCTCGACTGGGTCGCGCACCTCGACAGCGCGGCGCCGGCGCCCGACGCGCCGCTGTTCGTGCTGTTCCACGGCCTCGAAGGCAGCTCCGGCTCGCACTACGCGCTCGCGATGATGGCCACCGCGCGCGCGAACGGGTGGCACGCCGTCGTCCCGCACTTCCGCAGTTGCAGCGGCGAGATCAACCGCCAGCCGCGCTTCTACCATCTCGCCGACAGCGCCGAGGTCGACTGGATCCTGCGCCGGCTCGCCGCGCAGCATCGCGGGCCGCTGGTCGCGGCCGGCGTGTCGCTCGGCGGCAACGTGCTGCTGCGCTGGCTCGGCGAGCATCGCAGCGACACGTCGATCGTGCGCGCCGCGGCCGCGATCTCGACGCCGATCGACGTGCACGCCGGCGGCCGCGCGCTGTCGCAGGGGTTCGCGATGGTCTACACGCGCAGCTTCCTGAAGACGCTCAAGCGCAAGGCGCTCGCGAAGCTCGACCAGTATCCGGGGCTGTTCGACCGCGAAGCGATGCTGCAGGCCGTGACGATGCGCGACTTCGACGAGGTCGTGACCGCGCCGCTGCACGGTTTCGCGAACGCGGACGACTACTGGACGAAGGCGACCACGCGGCCGCTGCTGCCCGCGATCGACGTGCCGACGCTGATCCTCAACGCCCGCAACGACCCGTTCCTGCCCGAATCGGCGCTGCCGGGCCCGGCCGACGTGTCGCCGTCCGTCGAGCTCGACCAGCCCGCGCACGGCGGCCACGCGGGCTTCATGACCGGGCCGTTCCCCGGCCGCGTCGACTGGCTGTCGGCGCGGGTGTTCGGCTATTGCTCGAAATTCGTCGACCATGGATGACATCGTCAGGCAGGCGCTCGCCAAATGGCCGAACGTGCCGCATTGCACCGGCTGGCTGCTGCTCGACCGGCGCGGCACCTGGCGGCTGCGCGACGACGCCGCGCAGGCGGCCGGCGAGCTCGGCTCGCCGATCCGGCACGCGGCGCTGAACGCGTTCATCGGCCGCAACTACGCATGCGACGCGCAGGGCCAGTGGTTCTTCCAGAACGGGCCGCAGCGCGTGTACGTCGAACTCGCCTATACGCCGTGGGTCGTGCGGCTCGCCGAGCATGACGGGCAGCTTGCGCTCACCGACCAGACGGGCGCCCCGTTCGAACCGGATGCCGCCTGGCTCGACGACGGCGGCGGCGTGCTGTTTCGCGATGGCGGCACACCCGCGCGCATCGCGGCGCTGCACGATCACGACCTCGGGCTGTTCGCCGATCACGCGGATTTCGATGCCGAGCCGCCGGTGCTGCGCTGGCGCGATGGCCGTACGCTGCCGCTCGGCAGCATCGCGTGCGCCGACGTACCGGCGCGGTTCGGCTACGTCGCCAGCCCGGCGCGCCTCGCGCGCGACGCGGCCGACAGCGGCGAGTGAGCCGCGGCGAGGCCGGCCGCGTTCGCCGCGCGGCCGCCGCTACCCGCGGCCGTTCTTCTCGTCGTCGCGCTCTTCCTTGTAGCGCGCCTCGAATTCCAGCAGCCGCGCGCCGATGATCGACTGCTCGTAGAACGACACGTCCTTCGCGTCGCGCGCTTCCTTCAGTTGCCGGATCGCCGACGGCCATGCGCCGTCGAGCGCCAGTTTCTCCGCCAGTGCCCGGCGCCGCGCGAGCACGTCGCCCTTGCCGTCGCTCGCCTTCGCGAGGTACTCCCACCAGTCCGGCTGTTCGGGGTCGGCCTTCGCCTGCGCCCGCGCGAGCGTCTGCGCTTCGCCGAAGCGGCGCGCGGCGATCAGCGCCTGCAGGTGCGCGACGATCGCCGCGTGCGACGCCGGCCAGCGCCGCTGCGCGAGCGCCGAAAGCGGTACCGCGTCGTCGGTCCGGCCCGCGCGGCGGGCGATGTCGGCGGCCAGCACGTCGAGGCTCGGCGAACTGGTCGCCGGATCGTCGTCGCGCCGCTCGCGCTCGTCGAACGCGCCGCGCGCCGATGCGAGCGCCTTGTCCGCCGCATCGTACTGGCCGAGCAGCGTGTTCGCGAGCGCGATGCCGTACCAGTTCGCCGCGACGTTCGGCGCGGTGCGATCGTCGATCTCGAGCTGCATCCGGCGCGCCTCGGCCGAGATGTCGGTCGGCGCCCGGTTCTGCAGGACGCGCAGCCGTGCACGCACGAACCCGTATTCGGCGGACTGGCGCGGCTGCCGGTACGGCGCGCGGCGCGCACGATCCTCCATGTCGGCGATCCGCTCGCCGGTCAGCGGGTGCGTGCGCGCATAGGCGGGCACGCCCGCATCGCCCGTCGACGCGCGGTCGAGCCGCTCGAAGAAGCCCGGCATGCCATACGGGTCGTAGCCGGCTCCCGCGAGCAGCTGGAAGCCCACGCGATCGGCCTCGCGCTCGGCCGACCGAGAGAAGCGCAGCTGGTTGTCGACCGCGTATGCCTGCCCGCCCATCGCGATCGCGCTGCCGAGATCGCCGCTGCGCGCGAGCACGCCGGCCAGCACGCCGAGCAGCATCGTCGCGAGCGCCGTATAGCCGCTCTTCTCGCTCGCGCCGATCATCCGGGCGATGTGCCGCTGCAGCACGTGGCCCATCTCGTGGCCGACCACCGACGCGAGTTCCGACTCCGTCTGCGTCGTGACGACCAGCCCGCTGTTGATCCCGATGAAGCCGCCCGGCATCGAGAACGCGTTGATCTGCGGATCGCGCACCGGGAACAGGTCGAAGTCCGGCGTGTAGCCGCCGATGTAGCGCGCCGCCGCCGCGGCCGCGAGCCGCGCCGCCATCGCGTTCAGGTAGTCGCGCACGAGCCAGTCGTCGAGATAGTCGGGATCGCGCCGCACTTCACGCATCACGCGTTCGCCGAGCCGGCGCTCGGCCCGCGGCGTCAGCGAGCCGCCGGAGCCGTCGCCGAGATCGGGCAGCTCGAGCGCACGCAGCGGCGCGCGCAGGCTCGCGACCGGCGCCGACGCACCGTCCGCGCCCGAGAACCGGCTCTCCGCGCCGCCGTACGTGCCGAATACGCCGGTCGCGATGCCGGACGGCACGGTGGAAATCGACGTCGCGCCGCCAACCGCCGGCTCGAGCGGCGGCGCGGAGGCGCTCTGCGCATGGCCGCCCGGCGGCAGCGCGAGCGCGGCCGACAGCGACACGGCAAGCAACTGTTTGACACGCATGGCAGGATGAAAACGACGCCGTCCCGCGCGAACGGCGCGCATCGCGGCGTTTGGTCTGAATATTCGGATCATTGTACCGGCGCCGCGACGACTGTCCCGTGCCGCGCGCGCGTCATCTGCGCCTGCGGCAACGCGAACGCCGCTGCTATGATAGGCGCCCGCTAAGCCGTTGGATCGGTTCGTCGCGCCGGCATGGCGTTCAGTGCCCGGCCGATCGCGAAGCAGGATCGAGGGACGTGCGTACGCACTCCGTTCCAATAGAGGAAGACATGTCAGGACTCACCCATTTCGATGCAGCCGGTCACGCCCACATGGTCGACGTCGGCGACAAGCAGGAAACCCGACGCATCGCGATCGCGCGCGGCACGATCCGGATGCTGCCGGCCACGTTCGCGCTGATCCGCGACGGCAAGGCCAAGAAAGGCGACGTGCTCGGCGTCGCGCGCATCGCGGCGATTCAGGGCGCGAAGCGCACGGCCGATCTCATTCCGCTGTGCCACCCGCTCGCGCTGACGCGCGTGGCCGTCGAGTTCGAACTCGACGACGCGCTGCCGGGAGTCCACTGCGTCGTGCAGGTCGAGACGTTCGGCCGCACCGGCGTCGAGATGGAAGCGCTGACGGCCGTGCAGGTCGGGCTGCTGACCGTCTACGACATGTGCAAGGCCGTCGACCGCGGGATGGTGATCACCGACGTGAGCGTCAGGGAGAAGCGCGGCGGGAAGTCGGGGGACTGGAAGGCGGAAGCGTAAGCGTAACCGTATTCCTTTATAAGCCTTTCGCTCTGCGACAAGCCGACGACCCTGGTCTCGCTATCGTCGAACGAAGTCACCCAAATCTGACGACGGGTATACGCTCGAGAAGCGGCAGTTCTGATCGTTCCAATGAGATTGCCGCGAGGCCCCGTCGCGATTCGGGTGCCGGCCCCGCGGCCGCGCCCATCGAGCGCACGCCCGCCCCATCACTGCCCGCGCCGCGGCTCGAACACGAACGGTTGCGTAAGCAGGAACGGATTCGCGGTCGCGCCAGTCTGCGCGCAGGTCGCATGGGTCATCGCGTCGACGGCCGCGCGATCGGCCGCCGCATTGCGGCTGCTCGTCGTCACGGTCACGTTCTGCGCTTCGCCGGACGTCGTCATCAGCGCGCGCACGAGCACGGTCGCCGGGCGCGTGAGCGGTTTCGCGCTATCCGGATAGACGGCGCGCGGGATATGGCAGGTCAGCTTGCTTTCCTGCGATGACGACAGCATCGCGCAGCCGGAAAACAGTACCGCGACGGCGGGCAGGATCAGGTAGGTCGAGCGAATGGCCATGGTCTAATATCGTTCTTCAGCACTGTTCTGGGCACACGCGTCGCGCCGGCAGCCTTTCGCCGGCGGCATCGCGTGTGTCGCACTGCGCCGCGGCCTTCGGATCGGCGCCCCGTTACGGCCGCGCGGCCGAGCGATGCTCGATCGCGATCCTGCTCGGCGGAATGCCCGGATAGCCGGGACATTCTCCGTATTCACATCGGCTACGCCCCGCGCCGGCGGCACGCGAGGGCTTTCGCGCATTGTGCACGCGCCGCCCGGTCAGCGGCGGCGATTTGACAATGGTTGACGCGAATCGTCACCCATTCGGCCGGAATCCACGCGATCCGCGACGTAATCGATACCCGACCGGATTGGCGCCATGCGCCGGGCCGTGTTGCTCCGGCGTCAGTCGTCGTCACCGCGGCCCGGTAGACGCCGGAGTGCCCCGTTCCGGCGCGCACGACACGCATCAATCCGAATCGTCGTCGTCCGAATCGTCGCCCTCGTCGGCCGGCGCTTCCCCGTACTTCGCGACGATCGCCGCCCTGAACGTCTTCAGCGCAGGCTCCTGGTCGCACAGCTTGTACAACGCGGCCAGCTGTTGCGGCCAGTCCTTCAATTCCTTCGCAAACACGTGCAGGCGCGCGACGGTATCGAGCGCATCGGCTTCGCGGCCGGCCAGCGCCTGCAGCACCGCATAGCGGCGCAGCACCGTCTCGCCGGGCAGCAGCGCGATCGCGCGCTCATGCGCGGCGAGCTTGAGCGGCAGGTTGTCCGGCGAAATGGTCAGCAGCGTCGCCGCACCGTAATCGCCCCACGCGCCGAACAGCAGCGACGGCGCATCGCGGTACTGCGCGGCCGGGTTGCTGCCGTAATACAGCACTTCCGCGCGCTGATAGTCGCGCAGCACGGGCACCGCCGCCAGCACGCCGCCGAACGACAACACCGCGAACAGCCCGAACGCCGCACGCCCCGGCAGGATACGCAGCGGCTTCACCTCGAGCAGCCCGATCACGAACATCGCCGGCAGCAGGAAGAACATGTATTGCTGCGGATACTCGACCAGCGCATGCATCAGCAGGATGCCGATCAGCGCGAAGCCGAACACGCGCATGCTCGACTGCGGCGCCCGCACCGCGCGCACGAACCACGTGACGAGCGTGACGGCGAGCACGCCGAGCCCGACGAGACCGGACTTCGCGAGCAGGTCGATGAAGATGTCGTGCGCGTTGTTCGCGATCTCGACGCCGCCGAGCGTGCGCACGAGCGCGAACTGGTGCGACGGGAATTCGCCCCAGCCGACCCCGAGCAGCGGATGTTCGCGGAACATCGCGAGCCCGTACTTCCACAGCGCGAGGCGCGGCGCGATCTGCCCGGCATCGCGCATCCGGTCGGCTGCCGACTCCGCGAGATTCAGGTGGTAGTGCACGTTGGCCCAGCGCACGGCGACGTTCACCGCGATGAACGCGACCGCGAGCACGACCGGTATCAGCCACGCACGCGCATTGCCCGGCGTGCGGCGCGATTCGACCCAGGCCATCCAGAAGCCCGCGACCACCATCACCGCGACTTGCAGCCACGGCCCGCGCGACACCGTCAGCGCAAGACCGACCGACAGCACGAGCGACAGCGTGAGCCATGCCCACACCGCGAGCCGGCGCGTCTGCACCAGATACAGCGCACCCGCGAGCGCGAAGGCGATGTAGCTGGCCAGGTGGTTCGCCTGCGCCATGTTGCCGTACGGGCGGCGATCGACCGCGATGTTGTATACCACGACGAATGGCGAGACGGCCGATTCCAGGTGGAATAGCTGCACGATCTGGGCGCCGACCGCGAATACGCCGCCCACGAGCAGCGCCCCGGCCATCATCCGCGACACGATTTCCGCCATCCCGTCGCGCGCAAGCGTATACCCGGCCTGCATCGCGACCAGCGCGGCGGCGAGATAGCCGACCGCCAGCCAGTTCATCGACGGCACCTTGAGCGGGATCAGCGCGACCTGCGCGATCAGCACCACCGCAAAACCAAGCGGCGCCGCGAACGCGGCCGGCGCGGCAAACGGCTGGGCGGGGCGGCCGGTGCGCGCGAGCAGCACGACGGACACGCCCACCAGCAGATACAGCACCAGCGCGGAAAACTCGGAATAGAAGGTCGGGATCGGATACGTATGATTCGTGATCGCGTACGGCACGATCAGGGCGACAGCCAGCGCAACGAGCGGCAACGAACGGGAAAAAGTAGAAGGCATGAGCGAACCGGGTGTCAGCAACCGGCGCACTATACAAAACTTTCCCTGCTCTGTGCGGGGCTGTCGCTCCGCGAGCCGGCGCGCAGCCGCAGCCCCGCCGGCCGAAGCGGCGGCCGGCAGGCCGCATGCGCCGCCCTCCTCCGGCTCCGCCAGCCTTATGCACGGCACTCCGCGGGCGCATATTTCGCGGGCAGCGTCGCGGCGTTACCGGGCAACGGCCCCGCGCCGGGCGCCGGCAGCGACGATGCGTCCTTCCCGGCGGCGAAACATTCCCACGCAATCGCGCCCGCTTGTATCGACCCCTTTTTGAGCGGCACGCGCGCGGTGGGCGCATCGGCCTTGTCGGGCGCGGACGGCACGAGCACCAGCGTATTTGTGCCGGCCGCGGCGACCCGGGCGGTGAACGCGACCGTGATCTGGCCGGTATTGGCGTCGATCGAAACCGATTCGACGTTGCGGGTCGAGGTGGGTGGACTATAGCCGCCGTCGAGGCTCGCGCCGCTCGCCGCATTGTCGGCGACCGCGAGCCGCGCCGACGACGCGAGCGCAAGCCCCTCGCCGACGCGCGACCGCGCGAGGTAATCCTGGTACGCGGGAATCGCATAGGCCGCGACGACGCCGACGATCGCGAGCACGATCATCAGTTCGATCAACGTGAAGCCGGCCAGCCGCCAGCGCGGCGACGGCCGGTTCGCGCGCCGCAGATCGGCGGCAACGCGACGGAACAGGGAAACGGAAAAGGCTTCGAACATGGCAGGCTCCGGAAACGAAAAACGCCTGCCGACAAAGGCAGGCGTCTCGATCGTAGCCAGCGGGCAGCGAAGCCGGCAGTCAGCCGGATGGCCAGTCAGTGCTGCGGCACGCCGCGGCGTTTCCTGAGCGCGTAACCGATCGCGACGACGAACAGTGCGCCGACGATGCTCGCGCCGTAGACCACTTCCGGCGTATCGAGCACCGGCCAGCGGTCGCCGACCGGGTCGTTCACGATCAGCCCACCCGCGATCCAGCCGAGCAGCCCGGCGCCGAGCGCCACGACGACCGGGAACCGGTCGAGCAGCTTCAGCACCAGCGTGCTGCCCCACACGATGATCGGCACGCTGACAATGAGCCCGAAGATCACGAGCGCGATCCGGTGCGACGGGTCGGCCTGCTCGGCCGCGCCGGCGATCGCGATCACGTTGTCGAGGCTCATGACCGCATCGGCGATCACGATCGTCTTCACGGCATCCCACAGCCGGTCGGCCGGCTTGATGTTGTCGTGCGCGTCGGCGGCCGGCGCCATCAGCTTGATGCCGATCCACAGCAGCAACAACCCGCCGCCGAGCTTCAGGAACGGCACGTCGAGCAGCGCGACCGCGAACGTGATCAGCGCGACGCGCAGCAGGATCGCCCCCGCGGTGCCCCAGACGACCCCGCGCAGCCGCTGGTTCGCCGGCAGGTTGCGGCACGCAAGCGCGATCACGACCGCGTTGTCGCCGCCGAGCAGGATATCGATGATGACGATCTGGAGAATGGCGCCCCAGTGCAGCGAGGTCAGGAATTCGAGCATGGCGGTGAGGAAAGGGCAGCGGCCGCCTCGCGGGCGACCCGGTTCATCGTCGGCACATGCAGCGCACATGCCCGGTGCTTACGAATTCATTGCGGGAGCATAACAAAAAACGCCGGCAAAGCCGGCGTTTTCTGCAGGACGGACCCGATGGAAATACTTACAGCGCCTTCTTCAGCAGACGGCCCATTTCCGACGGGTTGCGCGTGACGGTGATGCCGCACGCTTCCATGATTTCCAGCTTCGCTTCGGCCGTATCCGCACCGCCCGAGATCAGCGCGCCGGCGTGGCCCATGCGCTTGCCCGGAGGCGCCGTGACGCCCGCGATGAAGCCGACGACCGGCTTCTTCATGTTGTCCTTGATCCACTCGGCGGCGTTGGCTTCGTCCGGACCGCCGATTTCGCCGATCATCACGACCGCATCCGTATCCGGATCGTCGTTGAACATCTTCATCACGTCGATGTGCTTCAGACCGTTGATCGGGTCGCCGCCGATACCGACTGCCGACGACTGGCCGAGGCCGAGTGCCGTCAGCTGGGCAACCGCTTCATACGTCAGCGTGCCCGAACGCGACACGACGCCGATACGACCCTTGCGGTGGATGTGACCCGGCATGATGCCGATCTTCAGTTCGTCCGGCGTGATCGTGCCCGGGCAGTTCGGCCCGAGCAGCAGCGTCTTGCGGCCTTCGCGACGCATGCGGTCCTTCACTTCGATCATGTCGCGCACGGGAATGCCTTCCGTGATGCAGATCGCGAGATCCAGGTCGGCTTCGACCGCTTCCCAGATCGCAGCCGCCGCGCCTGCCGGCGGCACGTAGATGACCGACACGGTCGCGCCGGTTTCCGCCTTCGCTTCCTTGACGCTCGCGTAGATCGGAATGCCTTCGAAGTCTTCGCCGGCCTTCTTCGGGTTCACGCCCGCGACGAATGCTTCGCGGCCGTTTGCGTATTCACGGCAGGCGCGCGTATGGAACTGACCGGTTTTGCCGGTAATGCCCTGCGTGATGACCTTCGTGTCCTTGTTGATCAGAATCGACATGTATTTTGACCTCTGTTCGATGGGCGTCGCGTGCAAACCGCGCCGCCCTACGTGTTCATTAGCGCGTGCTTACTTGCCTGCGGCAGCCGCGACGACCTTCTGCGCAGCCTCTTCCATGCTGTCCGCCGAGATGATCGGCAGGCCCGAATCGGCCAGCATCTTCTTGCCGAGGTCCTCGTTCGTGCCCTTCATGCGCACGACGAGCGGCACGTTCAGGTTCACGGCCTTCGAACCGGCGATCACGCCTTCCGCGATCACGTCGCAGCGCATGATGCCGCCGAAGATGTTCACGAGAATCGCCTTCAGGTCCGGGTTCTTCAGCATCAGCTTGAACGCTTCCGTGACCTTCTCGGTCGTCGCGCCGCCGCCGACGTCCAGGAAGTTCGCCGGTTCGCCGCCGAACAGCTTGATGGTGTCCATCGTCGCCATCGCGAGGCCCGCGCCGTTCACGAGGCAGCCGATGTTGCCGTCGAGCGAGATGTACGCGAGGTCGAACTTCGACGCTTCGATTTCAGCCGGATCTTCCTCGTCCAGATCGCGGTACGCGACGATTTCCGGGTGACGGAACAGCGCGTTCGAGTCGAAGTTGAACTTCGCGTCGAGTGCGGTGACCTTGCCGTCGCCGGAGACGTTCAGCGGGTTGATTTCAGCCAGCGATGCGTCGGTTTCCCAGAATGCCTTGTACAGGCCTTGCAGGATCGCGCGCGCTTGCGGAATCGATGCGGCCGGCACGCCGATCTTCGCGGCGAGGTCGTCTGCCTGCGCGTCCAGCAGGCCCGTCGACGGCTCGACGATGACCTTGTGGATCAGTTCCGGGTGCTTTTCGGCGACTTCTTCGATGTCCATGCCGCCTTCGCTCGAACCCATCAGCACGATCTTCTGCGAGATGCGGTCGACGACAAGGCTGACGTACAGTTCCTGCTTGATGTCGGCGCCCTCTTCGATCATCAGGCGGTTGACCTTCTGGCCTTCCGGGCCGGTCTGGTGCGTGACGAGCTGCATGCCGAGGATCTGGTTCGCGTATTCGCGCACCTGCTCGATCGACTTCGCCACCTTCACGCCGCCGCCCTTGCCACGGCCACCCGCGTGAATCTGAGCCTTCACGACCCAAACCGGGCCGCCGAGCTCTTCCGCCACCTTGACGGCCTCGTCCACCGAGAACGCCGGCTTGCCGCGCGGTACCGCGACGCCGAATTTCCGCAGGATTTCCTTACCCTGGTACTCGTGAATCTTCATGCGTGATTCCCTTCAGTCTGAGAGTTGGATGAAATGTCGCTTAAGACGCTTCTTCGAATGATTTCCGTTCATTCCTTCGTGCTGCCTTCACCGGGCAGATCCGGCCGAATCGGGCCATACCAGCGCGGGTAGTACTGCCGCACGACCTCGCCATCGAATCGCAGCGCGCGGCAGCGGCCGAGCTGGAAAGGCGGTTCGGCGTGCACGCCGTCATGATCCGGGCCTTCGCCGCCCTCCTCGCGCACGTTCCATACATCACCGGCGAACGCCTGGATCGCGGCCGTCGGCAGCACGGCGCACAGTTCGGTGAGATGGGAACAGCCTGCGACGCCGGCGAGCAGCCGGTTCGCGTTGCGGCGGAAATTGCGGAAGAGATTGAGCCCGATGAGGGCCCGATAGGCGGGGGAAGCGGATTGACAGTGACCGGGATAGGGCACCCATTCCGAAGACGCTTCGGCGTCGACGACATTGAGGTCACGATCGATGGTCACGCGCAGCCAGAGTTCGTGGATCGGCAGGCCCTGGGGCCGGATGCCCGACGCAAGCGCGACATCGCGCGGCTTGTGGTCGGTCAGGCAGGCTTCGATGTCCCACAAGCCGTCGCCGCGCTCGTAGGCTTCCGCTCGGATTGCGCGTCGATGTCGCAACTGACGGGGCACGGGCTCGGATAGCGGCATGCTGGAGGTTGAGGCCGAAGAGGAAAACCCGTGGATTTTAGCATATTGGGTATTTGAGGCATTCGGCCCCGACGGCGGGTATTCCCGCCTGTCCGGAAGCGGTTGCGATGCAGCAAAATCGCGCGCCACGCGCGCGACCGGGCCACTCAGTCGTCGATCGGAAAATCGTCGCCCACCTTCAGCAGCTTCACGATCGTCGCGCTCGAGAAGCCGCGCGCGGCCAGGAAGCGCGCCTGCTTCGCGCGCTCCGCGGGCGTTTGCGGCAGTGCACCGAATTTCTTGCGCCAGACGGCCTGCGCGCGGCTCCACTCGGTCTCGCGCAATTGGGCATTCACCTCTTCGACGAGACTGTCGCCGACCGCATGGCGCTTCAGTTCGCTGACGATGCGTGCGACACCGACGCGCGACGCGCGGCGATGCACGAGGCTCTCGGCAAAGCGCGCGTCGGACAGCCAGCCTTCCTTCTCCAGTACATCGAGCACCGGGTCGACGGATTCGTCTTCGCCGACGTAGGGGGCGAGCTTGCGCGCAAGCTCCGCACGGCTGTATTCGCGCCTCGACAGGTAGCCGAGCGCGCGCCCCTTCAACGACCGCGGCGGCTTCGACGACTTGCGTTCGCCGGCGCCCGGCGCATCGCTTGAAGCAGCGCCGCCGGAAGATGCGCCGAAAGCCGTGCCGGATGCGCGATGGGTGCGGTGCGGATGCTGGCTGCTGCGCGTATAGACATCTTCGGTCGCGGGCGCATCGGCTGCGCGATCGTCCGCGGCGCGATCGCCCGGGAAGCGGACACCGGACACCCGACGGCGGGAGCGATCATGCGCGTCGAACGATTCATCGTCTTCGAACGGATCGTCCGGCGCGGCAATCTCAAACGAAACGAGGGCATCGTCGGATGCCCTCGTCGCGGTGCGGTTCGCGGCGTTGCCGCCTGCGTCCGGCCGGCTGGCGCCCGAGGGGCCGGCTCGCCGGCCGGAGCGACCCGCCGTTTCGGACGTGTCGCGCTCCTCCGGCTCGCCAGCCCGGCCTCGGCGCACAACCATCACTCTTCTTCGTCCAGAGCCTCGGCTTCGTTGGCTACGCCATCGGGCATGCTGACGACACCGAGCGATTCGCGAATGCGGTTCTCGATCTCGCGTGCGATTTCCGGATTCTCGCGCAGGAATTCACGCGCGTTGTCCTTGCCCTGGCCAATCTTCTCGCCGTTGTAGCTATACCAGGCGCCGGCCTTGTCGACGATCTTCGCCTGCACGCCGAGATCGATGATCTCGCCCTGGCGCGAAATGCCTTCTCCGTACAGGATGTCGAAGATCGCTTCGCGGAACGGCGGCGACACCTTGTTCTTGACGACCTTCACGCGGGTTTCGTTGCCGATCACCTCGTCGTTTTTCTTGATCGAGCCGATCCGGCGAATGTCGAGACGCACCGACGAGTAGAACTTCAGTGCGTTGCCGCCCGTCGTGGTTTCCGGGTTGCCGAACATCACGCCAATCTTCATCCGGATCTGGTTGATGAAGATCACGAGGCAGTTCGTGCGCTTGATCGTGCCGGTCAGCTTGCGCAGCGCCTGCGACATCAGGCGGGCCTGCAGACCCGGCAGCGAATCACCCATCTCGCCTTCGATTTCGGCCTTCGGCACGAGCGCCGCGACCGAGTCGATGACGATCATGTCGATCGAGCCCGAGCGCACCAGCGCATCGGTGATTTCGAGCGCCTGCTCGCCGGTGTCCGGCTGCGAGATCAGCAGCTCCGGCACGTTCACGCCGAGCTTCGACGCGTACTGGACGTCGAGCGCGTGCTCGGCGTCGATGAAGGCTGCCGTGCCGCCGATCTTCTGCAGTTCGGCGATGACCTGCAGCGTGAGCGTGGTTTTACCGGACGATTCCGGACCGTAGATCTCGACCACCCGGCCGCGCGGCAGGCCGCCGACGCCCAGCGCGATGTCGAGACCCAGCGACCCCGTGGAGACGACCTGGATATTCTCGGCCGCCTCGCCGTCGCCCATGCGCATGATCGAGCCCTTGCCGAACTGCTTCTCGATCTGCGCGAGCGCGGCCGCCAGCGCCTTGCTCTTCTCGGCGGTCATCCCGGAGCCCTTCTTGCTATCTTCCATGAATCGTCCTTTGCTATGATGAGCAGCGTCTGTTGGAGGCGCGCCCGCATCAAGCGCTGCCCACGAATGCAGACACTGTATAAAAAAACAGTGGTTTATGCAAGCCCGCAATGCGGGTTGCGTTGTACACGAATAACTTCGGAGACAGCCGCGCCGGCGCGAACGTGCCGGCATCGGTCAGCAACATGCGAATTCTCATCGCCGAAGACGACAGCATACTCGCGGACGGCCTCACCCGGTCACTCCGCCAATCGGGCTATGCCGTCGATCACGTGAAGAGCGGCGTCGATGCCGACACCGCGCTGTCGATGCAGACTTTCGACCTGCTGATCCTCGATCTCGGGCTGCCGAAAATGTCCGGGCTCGACGTGCTCAAGCGCCTGCGCGCGCGCAATTCCAATCTCCCCGTGCTGATCCTGACCGCCGCCGACAGCGTCGACGAACGCGTGAAGGGGCTCGACCTCGGCGCCGACGACTACATGGCCAAGCCGTTCGCGCTCAACGAGCTCGAGGCGCGCGTGCGCGCGCTGACCCGGCGCGGCGCGGGCGGCGGCCCGACGGTCGTGCGCCACGGTTCGCTCGCATTCGACCAGGTCGGCCGCATCGCGTATGCGAACGATCACGTGCTCGATCTCTCCGCGCGCGAACTCGGCCTGCTCGAGGTGCTGCTGCAGCGGATCGGCCGCCTCGTGTCGAAGGAACAGCTCGTCGATCACCTGTGCGAATGGGGCGAGGAAGTCAGCAACAACGCGATCGAAGTCTACGTGCACCGGCTGCGCAAGAAGATCGAACCGAGCGGCGTGCGGATCTCGACCGTGCGCGGCCTCGGCTATTGCCTCGAGAAGGTCGCGCCCGCGACGCCGGCCGACACGGCAGCGTCCCAGCCCGCGGCCGCCGGCACGCCGCTGCGCTGACGCCGGACGGCGCCGCGATGGCCACGCCGGCCCATTCCCCTTCCCGCCCCCCGACCGGCGCGCCGTCGTCGGCTGCCGACGAGGCGCGCGACGCCCGCTACGAGAACCCGTTCGCGCCGCCCGACGAAACCGAATCGCCCGAAACGCCGCGGCCGCGCTCGCTGTTCGGCGAAATTCTCGACTGGATGCTCGCGCCGCTGCTGCTGCTGTGGCCGATGAGCATCGCCGTCACCTATCTCGTCGCGAAGACGATCGCGAACAGCCCGTTCGACCGCGCGCTCGAAACCAATGCGTACGTGCTCGCCCGGCAGATCCATCCGGTCAACGGCGTCGCCGAGCTGACGCTGCCGGAACAGACGCGCGACTTCCTGCGCGCCGACAACATCGACAGCGTCTACTTCCAGGTGCTCGGCACGCGCGGCGAACTGGTCGCGGGAGAGGCCGACATGCCGCTGCCGCGCGACGAGGACCGCCCGCCGCCGGGCGTCGTCGTGTTCCGCGACGATCTGCTGCGCGGCAACGACGTGCGCGTCGCATATACGACCGTCGCGCTGCCGCAGGCGAGCGGCACGCAGCCCGTGCTCGTGCAGGTCGGCGAGACGCTCGACAAGCGCAACGCGCTCGCGAACGACATCATCAAGGGCGTGATCCTGCCGCAATTCGTGATCCTGCCGCTCGCGATCCTGCTCGTGTGGTTCGGGCTGTCGCGCGGGCTCGCGCCGCTCAATGCGCTGCAGGCGCACATCCGCGCGCGGCGGCCCGACGACCTGTCGCCCGTCGAGGCGCAGCGCGCGCCGCCCGAGATCGAACCGCTCGTCACGTCGTTCAACGACCTGCTCGCGCGGCTCGAACAGAACATGGCGCTGCAGAAACGCTTCATCGCCGACGCCGCCCACCAGATGAAGACACCGCTCGCGGGCCTGCGCACGCAGGCCGAATTCGCGCTGCGCCACCCGGTGCCGCCCGACGTGCAGCGCTCGCTCGAGCAGATCGCGACGAGTTCCGAACAGGCCGCGCGGCTCGTCACGCAACTGCTCGCGCTCGCGCGTGCCGAGAACCGCGCGAGCGGGCTCACGTTCGAGCCGGTCGAGATCGGCGCGCTCGCGCGGCGCACGGTGCGCGACTGGGTGCAGGCCGCGCTCGCGAAACGGATGGACCTCGGTTACGAAGGGCCGGACGACGACGCGCCGCTCGACGTCGACGGCAATCCGGTGATGCTGCGCGAGATGCTCGGCAACCTGGTCGACAACGCGATCCGCTATACGCCGGAAGGCGGCCGCATCACGGTGCGCGTGCGTGCCGAACGCGCGGCGCGGCGCGTCCATCTCGAAGTCGAGGATACGGGCCCCGGCATCCCGGCCGGCGAGCGCGAGCGCGTGGTCGAGCGCTTCTACCGGATCCTCGGCCGCGAAGGCGACGGCAGCGGCCTCGGGCTCGCGATCGTGCGCGAGATCGCCACTCAGCACGGCGGCACGCTGACGCTCGACGATCACGTCTACCAACACGCACCGCGCCTCGCCGGCACGCTCGTGCGCATCAGCCTGCCGCTGACCGACACCGCCCCGGATTAACCCTGACGCGCGCCGCCGCGAATCGGCGCAACCCCGTCGAAACCGGCGATTTACCGGCCGTTCGCGCCATGATCGACACGCGAAGCGACCGATTCGACACGGGTTAACGCGCAGTCGTTTTGTACGAGCGAGTCAGTGGGCCGTAAGTTTCCGTGCCAATAATCGTCGACAGGCCCGCCCCTCCCACGGCGGCCGCACATCTATATCAAGGGACTTGGAGACGATTCATGGCAACGTTAGGCGGGCAAATTTCGCACTCGCCGATGACGGGCGAAGAGAAGAAGGTGATCTTCGCGTCGTCGCTCGGCACCGTGTTCGAGTGGTACGACTTTTACCTGGCCGGCTCGCTCGCGGCCTACATCAGCAAGAGCTTCTTCTCCGGCGTCAATCCGACCGCCGCGTTCATCTTCACGCTGCTCGGCTTCGCGGCCGGCTTCGCGGTGCGGCCGTTCGGCGCGATCGTGTTCGGCCGGCTCGGCGACCTCGTCGGCCGCAAGCACACGTTCCTCGTGACGATCGTGATCATGGGCGTCTCGACGTTCGTGGTCGGCTTCCTGCCCGGCTACGCGTCGATCGGCATCGCCGCGCCCGTGATCTTCATCGCGATGCGGCTGTTGCAGGGCCTCGCGCTCGGCGGCGAGTACGGCGGCGCGGCGACCTACGTCGCCGAGCATGCGCCGGCCAACCGGCGCGGCTTCTACACCGCGTGGATCCAGACGACGGCCACGCTCGGCCTGTTCCTGTCGCTGCTCGTGATCCTCGGCGTGCGCACGTTCATCGGCGAGGAAGCGTTCGGCAGCTGGGGCTGGCGCGTGCCGTTCGTCGCGTCGATCCTGCTGCTCGGGGTGTCGGTGTGGATCCGGCTGCAACTGAACGAATCGCCGGTGTTCCTGCGCATCAAGGCGGAAGGCAAGACGTCGAAGGCGCCGCTGACCGAGGCATTCGGCCAGTGGAAGAACCTGAAGATCGTGATCCTCGCGCTCATCGGCCTGACGGCCGGCCAGGCCGTCGTGTGGTACACGGGCCAGTTCTACGCGCTGTTCTTCCTCACGCAGACGCTGAAGGTCGACGGCGCGAGCGCGAACATCCTGATCGCGATCGCGCTGCTGATCGGCACGCCGTTCTTCCTGTTCTTCGGGTCGCTGTCGGACAAGATCGGCCGCAAGCCGATCATCCTCGCGGGCTGCCTGATCGCGGCGCTGACCTACTTCCCGCTGTTCAAGGCGCTCACGCACTACGCGAACCCGCAGCTCGAACTCGCGACGCAGAAGGCGCCGATCACGGTCATCGCCGATCCGGCCACCTGCTCGTTCCAGTTCAACCCGGTGGGCACGTCGAAGTTCACCAGCTCGTGCGACATCGCGAAGAGCGCGCTCGCCAAGGCCGGCCTGAACTACGAGAACGTCGCGGCGCCGGCCGGGACGCAGGCCCAGATCAAGGTCGGCGACACGGTGCTCCCGACTTACGACGGCAAGGCGGCCGACGCGAAGGCGCAGGGCGCGGCGTTCGACAAAACGCTCGCATCGACGCTGAAGGGGGCCGGCTACCCGGCGAAAGCGGACCCGGCGCAGCTCAACTGGCCGATGACGATCGTGATCCTGACGATCCTCGTGATCTACGTGACGATGGTCTACGGCCCGATCGCCGCGATGCTGGTCGAGATGTTCCCGACGCGGATCCGCTACACGTCGATGTCGCTGCCCTATCACATCGGCAACGGGTGGTTCGGCGGCTTCCTGCCGGCGACCGCGTTCGCGATCGTCGCGGCGAAGGGCGACATCTACTCGGGCCTCTGGTATCCGATCGTGATCGCGCTGGCCACGTTCGTGATCGGCCTGCTGTTCGTCAAGGAGACGAAGGACTCGGACATCTACGCGCAGGATTGATGTTGGGTCCGCGGCGGGGACGGCCGGCGGAGGTGCTCCTTCCGGTGACCGGCTGCCGCCCGCGATGGAGATCGGCACGGCGGCTGGCATCTTTTTTCGGGAAAGATGGAAAAAGGTATTGACAGCCGACCGGCCGATCGACATAATTCAAGTCTTCACGGCGAATTAGCTCAGTCGGTTAGAGCGACGGAATCATAATCCGCAGGTCCGGGGTTCGAATCCCTGATTCGCCACCAAACAAAACAAAGGGTTACAGCGCTTCGGCCTGTAACCCTTTGTCGCTTCTGGCCTTATGTAGGCATCGTGTAGGCGTTTTGGGTCGGCATCAATCAATGCCGATCCATATCACCGCATCATAACGACAATCGAGTCACCGACAGCGCTCGGAAAATTAATGGGGCCAGTTTTCCGCAGCGGCCCTCGCCACCGCTGGCTGTCACAAATTAGCAGAGATCGGTATCCTCCGATGTACCGTCTCTCGACCGAGTTCAATAATGACTGTTTTCACGATAGGCTACGAAGGACTGGACATCGACACGTTCATGTCCCTACTCGCAGAGCACAGCATTGAGACCGTTGTGGACATCCGCGAGCTTCCGCTGTCACGCAAACCCGGCTTCTCAAAAAAGGCGCTGGCCAGCACGCTGAATCTCTCCGGGCTCGAATACATCCACATGGTCGACCTTGGCTGCCCGAAGCCGGTACGTGACCGCTACCGGGAAGATGGCGACTGGAAGCGCTATACCGTTGGCTTCCTCAAGTACCTTAAGACGCAGCAAGCGGCGATCGCTGACCTGTCCGATTTGGTCAGTTCGTCGAGCTGCGCCCTGCTTTGCTACGAGGCCGACTTCAACTTCTGCCACCGCTCGATGGTCGCTAATGCAGTGCAGGAGCACTGCGGTGCTGCCGTCGAACACATCTCCGCCGCCGAGGTCAAAACATCGAGCCCTGCCGGTCGTCAGCTGGCTTGCGCTTAGGCGGATAGATCAAGCTGATAATCAGCCACTGGTCCTGGAATCGATGCTGGTTACCCATCAGGAACATCAGCTCCTTACTCCCCAGATCTTCCTCCAGCTTGACGCGAAACGGCTTCTCCCAGTCAGCACCATAACTGTCGCGGCATTTCCAGAAGAGCGCGCCGGCCTCCCAATCGACGATTTTGTGCTTGTGCTCCTCTTCTCCGTCCGGCGTATCGCAGATGTATCGGTAATAGAAGTCGAACGGCACCTTGCGAAGCTGCTTGACCTGCTTGCGCTCTTCCGCCTCAGAAAATAGATTGCCCTGCATCTGTTCCTGCAGCAGTTTCTCCCGCTCATCGTCAGTCCAATCCGGGTTCCGAGCCTTGACAATATCCAGGCCGAGCAATCGCTTCGGATGAAGGAGCGCGAGCGACAAGCCGCCCTCAAGCCTCGCCGCGTCGATGGAATCGAAGCTGTCGAATGACGGGATCTTGTCCAGCCACTCCCACCGCGACGACCATTCTTTCTTCGTGTCGATTACGTTGCCGCAATTGATCGTGTCGACGTAGACCTTATGGCTCTCCGGGCGGTGATCTTTGTTCGCTTTCTCGACGCGCACGTCGATCCACTGCCACTTCCTGAACTGCTGACCGTCCTCGATCATCCGGAATGGTACCGGGAAGAGACGCCGCATCGCGCCGCTCTGCGCGATACCCGCGACGCAGGAGGTTTCCACGTACTGCGCACTTGGCGAAGGATAGGTCTTCGCCAGAATCAGGATGCGTTCGACTCGCCCAAGTGCCATTACTTGACCTCATCTTTTCATTGCGCAATACGCCTGCGTAGCAGTAAGGCCTCGTCATCTGTCATGCAGCATTTGCTTACCCCAGCACTACAGCAAGACTGTGGGCAATACCGCAATCCTCACCCAACGCCATTACGGCCGACACGTCCGTCACAAGCTATTGGGCCGCAGCGTTAGCCGGAGAAGTTTCGCTCACTGCAGCTCCGCTCTCTCGGTTAGGGGGTCGAACCTCGGTCTCGCATGGAAGAACGGGGAACTGCTGCGGAATATCAGTCTGCCCGCTAATCCGTGCATCGACAAATGACTCTATATCCTCGGTCTGAGGGGCATTCGGATCAAGCAACACTCGCGCATGATCTGGGCCAAGAAAGACCACGGACAAACCCTTGGGGATGTTCGTACATTCGTACTTCGCGTCGAAGTCGAGCAAGTGTGCAAGGCGATATACCTTAGCCGGCCATGCCTCATCTGAGAAGTCCTTGTGCACCCATTTGGCATAGGACGCCAGTACGAACGCCGATAATACGAGAAACGCGACCGACAGAACTGGCGGTCCATCATATCTCCCCTCGCCTGACAGTTTTAGTCTTACCCATCCGAAGAGGACCAGCGCGTGTACTGCTGCGAATAGAGCAACGACGAGAAAAAGAGGATACGCGTACTCGAAGGCCAGCAGTCCGGCTACGATTGCCCTTGTGAAGGGTAAAGCCGAGGCATCTACCGGAAAGACTCCATTGATTAAGGACGAAGCCTTGCCCGTGCTGAATACGACCAAGGCAGACACCGCAATCGACGCCGTCAGCTTCGTAAAGCCGTACGCCCATAACCGCGTGAAGAACGAACTGCGCTCGATAGACACGCCCAAGAAGACGGCCGCGAACCCAGTCGCCCAAAGTCGTATGGAGAAAAGGTATTCATCGAGCCAAGATCCTTGGCGACTCATTCCGACAAGCAAAAGTACGACAGCCAATACTGCCACCGCACCGACTGCCCACGACTTGTCTCTTTCCTCTGCTTCTTTTTCGTTTTCTCTCTGCTGCTTGGCGCGTCGAGCCTCCCGCAGGAGTTCCGCAACGTGGTCTTTCAACGTTTCGGTCGGTCGGCTATCTCTGTACTCTCGTTCGGAAAAGGAAAGTTCTTCATAGAGCGCCTCCAAGTGCTGCCGAGGATTGCGCGGTCTATCGAATCTGTATTTCCGCTCAGTCATTTGATTCCCTGCGTTTTCTTGACGCTCTCAACGCATCCCCAGCCGGTGGCTGAATCCTACTTGGTTGCGCCAGCAAACCGAGCCTCACCCATGCTTCCATTGCTCCGCTTGGATCGAGCAGCAGCAGCCGTTGCCGCCAAGCCTGTATCCAGCGTCGAACCATCCTGTGTTCTGCGCGAAGCTCCCGCGCTACTACCCTTTGACTCTCCCGCCAACCCAGCATTGTGACGAAGCGCCGGGCGTGGGCTCGTGCCGACGGAAGCAACAACGGCGTGTTCGACACCCGCGTGAAATACGCCAGACATGCCTAACAGCGAAACCCTGGCATCCCGCTCGGACGCCGGTATGGGTGGTAGCCCGTACTGGTGCTACTACACCACGGACACGAATCGGACGTCACATTCCCGCTCAACATCCAATGGACTTGCTCAAGCAGGAATGCCGACAGCGCGACATCCTGGACCTGCTCGTCACCGGCCGGTTCCCGAGCGGAGAATCCGGCGACGGTGAGATCGAAGTGACGAACTGGCGCAACGGCACCACGCGCGGGTTCCGTATCGTCTCCACGCTCTTCACCGCGAAGCAAACGATCCGTATCGATCACGCGTCAATATCCATGATGATGGCCGCCAAACAATGCGAGTCATAGTAGCAGTGCCCGTTATAGTACAGTCCCGTCTCGCATCCCGCCTTCCCTTAAAACTGCGCTGTCACCTGAAAACCAACCGTCACACGTGCAGTCGGAAATCCAGACGGCTTGTAGATCGGTGTGCCGGCAAACAAGTCGTAGCCGTATCCACCAAACCGCGTCGCAACGCTACCCTTCACGCCAATCACCGCACCGGCCAACTGCGTTCCGACCAACACAACCGGCTGCGGTCCCCACACACGGCCGTAATCCAGTCCGGCATAAATCGCTTGTCCGGTCTGCCCGATAGGCATTTGCAGTTCGTTGCGCCAATAGAGGCCACGCGCCGCCGCCAACATCGTTTCACCATCGAACCCGCGCACCGTGTAGCGGCTACCAATGGTCAGGTCATCGATGTAATACAGCGTGTTACCCGTGTACTGACCGTGAACGCTCGTCACATAACTGAACGGCTGCTTTCCAATCGCGAAAGGCACCGAAAGATTCGCGTCCAAGACCGCCATTCGGTAGCGGTAGGTCGGGCCACCGCTCGCCGCGAGGATGTCCTCCCGTGCGCCGAGACCGCCGACCCCTTGACGATAGGCCAGCGTGCCGTCGAACTGCGCCCCATCGAAGTAGTGACGATCGGTCAGGCCGAATTCGATAACCGTGTTGTTGCGACGCTGCTGCGTGATTTCCGTGTCTTCGATGAAGCTTTCGCCAAAACGACGCGACAGACGGACGTACCCGCCGAACACATCGTTCTGACTGCGCAACAGCACGCGCGCCAGTTTGAAATCAAGCGTCTTCGAATTGCCGCTCGCAACAAAAGTCTGATTCACGCCGGCAATCTGTTGATAGTACGTGTTCGTGTACGCCGCGATCGTTGCGGTCCAGTAGCCCCACGGCATCGAGTAGAAGCCGTTCCAGCCGTGTGATCCAAGGCGCTTGTCGCCGAATTCGAGGTCTTGACTCACGCCGACGTTAAACACGTCATTCAAGCCAAGCGGGTTGTCGATGCCAATCGACAGATTGCCCTGGAGTCTGCCCGTCGCGCGCGTTCCCGAATTGTCGATCGACGCTACGACGGTCCAGGGCTTGCCGCGCTTCACATCGAGCACCACGTCGCTCTCGCCGGGCATATCGCCAGGTGCGATCCGCATCGACACATCCTGGCTTGATACGCGCTTCATCTGCTCAAGCCCTTGTTCGATGTCGCGCAGGTTCAACACGTCGCCGTCGCGCGTCGGGAAGGCGGTCTTCCACGTTCCGCGCAACTTCTCGTCCTCGATACGCACGTGGCGGATCACGCCCGGAATCACGGCTAGCTTCAATGTGCCGGTGGACAAATCCTGCTCGGGCACAAGTACGCGGGTCGTGATGTAGCCGCGCGCGAGGATGGTCTGCGACAGCCCCTTAACGATCAAGTCGACGCCTTGCTTGCCGACGCATTGGCCAGCGTAGTGCGCGAGCCAGTCGCGGGCAAAGGCGAAGCGATCCATCGGCAAGGCTGATGCGCCTTGCGCCTTTGACGCGGCCGGTAACGACTCGGGCACGTCGAGCGCGAAACGATCAATTCGAAAGCACGGTGTTTCGGTCGGCAGTACCGGATAGGCTTCCGGGCGCGGCACGTCCGAACGCACGCCCGGCGCTTGCACGGTGACGTCACGCTGCTGGGCGTCACGGCGCTGTTGCACCTGCTGATTCTGCTCGGCGTTCGCGCGGGCGGCGGCGGCCTGGTCATTCGGAGTGGGGGCCTGTTGTGCCTGCGCAGAGAGCGTAACCAACGCGGACAATGGCAAGATCGACAACCGCTTAACAGTCATGACTGATGCCAATTTGCCCAATCTTTTAAGTACGCCCTCGACACATCCCCAAATTGCACTTCCATACGCGACAGAAGTGCACCATCTCGGTGTGCTTGGGCGTATAGAGCCTCCAATAGACCCGTTGCAACGAAGGTCTTCAGATCGACGTTCTCTGCCGTCATGCCGCGTTCGATAGTCTCGAAGATATATGTCCGGTCTTCGGGCGAATATTCATCGAATCTTGCTGCGACACTCTTTCCTAACTTTCCGAAGAGGAGCGTAGTCGGGATGTCTACCCCCCAATCCTCGATAGCTTCATCTCTAGCCAGCCGAAGAGATTCGATTTTCGTCAAATCGGCAACAAAATCTTTCCATGTATTCATCGCTTTCCTTTCAATGCATTCTGGAGGTCTCTCAGTACGTTCTGTGCTGCCGAACGATCGCTGAATGAGGCATTAGGATTTGAATCTATCCACTTTTGCAGGGCCGTTGAGTAATCTTGTGCTTTCTGAGTGTGGAAAACACCACCGACTGGACTGCCAGTCTCGGTTTCGTAGCGGACTGCATCAGCAGTACTCCCTGTACCAATCTTAGCCCCATCACGATAGAGATCATCCATCAGTCCACCGAGCTTCGCGTCCGTCACCACTGGTTTCGACATGCCCGCAGCAAGATCGTCGGCAAGCTTCGGAGCGGTCGCAATATTGGCTGTGCCGTTCGAAGTTATGCTGCTATTACCCGGCGAAAGTTGTGTATTCGCGCCCGAACTCCCCGCAGTGGCCGTTCCCGGAGAGGGCGATGCGCTCGCCCCATTTCCATACGGTTGGGTTCGTGCCGCATTGCCAGCCGCGTTCAAGTCACCACTTGCAGTTTTGAGCGCACCGTTTCCAACCGTGGCGACATCCGCTGATGTTGTTGCCACATCAGTTCCGACTGCCGCCTTTCCGCCGAGACCCAGCGTCGCCAAGATAGGCGTCAGGAACTCCGCGTCAGGCCCGACCGATGTTCCAGACTTGTACGGTTTCTTCAATCCATCGAGAGAAACGTATCCCGGATCGCCGGGCGACGCGAATGGCCCGCCGTTCGGAAGATTAACGATCACGCCCGCGACGTTGACCACTCCGTTCCAGACACCGGCCTTGGCATCCGAAGCCATCGCGGCGGTCCGGTTGAGCAGCCCCTGAAGTCCTGCGATTGTCGCTCGGTCGTCCGTTTTTTGGGGGTCGTTGCCTGCATTGTAAAGCTCGACGTTCGATGCCATCGCCGCGCCCGCACTGCCACCCACCAGTGCGCCACCGACCGTTGCCGCAACGTTCGCAGCGATGTTGCCGACCAGCGACGAGCCGGTCGTATCGCCCACCGATTTGCTGATCTTCTCTGCCTGTCCGGCCAGCAGTGACGACGTGCCGGCTCCCGCTGCGCCGCCGATCGCCGTGAGCGCGCTGCCGCCGCCGAGTCCGCCGATCAGTGCGCCGCCGGCTGCTTGCAAGCCCGCACGCGACGCACCTCCCTCATCCCAGCTCTTCGCCTGGTCAATGTACGACTGCATCGCAATCAGGTCGCCGCGCTCGTAGGCGGCCTTAGCCGCATCGATCGCATCCTTGCGTTTGCCGTCAGCGTACAGGCCGATCCCCTGCGAAATCGTCTGCCCGGCCGCCTGCGCCGCATTCATCGTATCGGCCTGCTGCGACAGCGTTTTCTGAACGTCGGGCGTCTTCGAAACGGTCCCGTTCAGATTCGTCGTATCGCGGTTCAGGTTCGCAACGTCCTGCGTCTGCTCGCCCGGCTTCGTGATATTGATCGTGCCGGCGCTCACCGCGCTCTTCGTCGTCGCGCTCTGGTCCCCGCTGTCGTTCTGGAACACCATCGGCGTGACGCCGCCCGAGCCCGATACCGACGACGGACCAACTGCCTTGTTGCTCGGTCCGACCGATGCACCCGCGCTAAAGCCCGCGCTGTTCGCGCTGTAGTGCGAGTGGTTCTCGATGTCGCTCGTCGTGAGCGTGCCAGTCATCAGGCTGTTCTTCGACGCGTCGGCCGTGCTGGCGATATATGCGCCCTTCAGGTCGGTGTTGCCTTTCACGGTCACATCGAAACCGCCTGCGCCCGCCTGGATGCCGGCCTGCTCAGTCACACCCGCATAATTGCCGTCCGCGTGGCCGTTCTGCGCACTGAAACTCCCGCCGACGCCGCCCGCCTGACTGATCGTGAAGCCGCCACCCGCGCTCGACTGATGCGCGGCGCTCACGGTCGTATCCTGAACGCTCGCCACGTTCAGGTTGCCGCCCACGTCGGCCACCACCTTGTTCGCGTTCACGTTCGCGCCGATCACGTTCGTGTCGCCGCCGCTCACGATGGTCGCGGTCTGGCTCGCGTTAATATGCGTGTTGTTCTGGATCGCCGCATCCGAATTGCCGTCTCCATGCGCGCGCTGCATCGACGCGGACACGCCGATGCCGTTCGTGCCGATCGACACGCCGACGCTCGACCCCGACGACGAGTTCGAGCTTTGCGTCTTGTCCGTATCGGTCGTGTTGACGAGATTGACCTGGTTGTTCGCGACCAACGCCACGTTGGCCGCGTTCACGTTCGAGCCCGCGATCGTGATGTTGCCGTCCTTCGGCGTGCCGTTGCCGGGTGTGCCCGTTGCAATCAGCGTCGCGGTGCCGCCCGCATTGATGCTGGAACCCCGCTGAATCGTCTGGTCTTCCGACGACTGCATCGAACTATGGCTCGAACCGACGCTGACCTGCACGCCGATGCTCGGAGCCTGCGGCCCCTTCGCGCCGTCCAGCAGAGCCTTGGCCCCCATACCGCCGAATGCCACGTCGCCGGCCGCCGCGATGCTGTGCAGCGCTGACGCGCGGCCGTTGCTGTCCTTCGCCGATTCGCGCGCGGCCTGCGTCTCGCTGATCGCGTTGTTGATTGCATCGCCCACCGAGCCCGACAAACCGACCGTCAGCCCGCTCTTGCTCGTCTGCTGCTGTTGCGCTTGATGCGTGGTGTCGGTGGCCGAATCGATCACGATGTTCGCGGCCGTCCCGGTCAAGTCCTTGCCCGCAACCAGATCGCTGCCTTTCACGTGCAGCGTATTGCCCGCGTTGACCGTCAGATTGCCGTCCACCGAACCCACCGTGCTGGCATTGTTCGTCACGCTGGACGATTGATTCTGCTGCGCGAGCTTGCTGTTGCCGACCGAGAAAGACAGTCCGCCGCCCGACATCAGGCCCGAGTGCTGTTCCTGATAGGTGGTCGACGACTGGCTGGTGTCCTGCGACGTCGTGATGTTCACGTCGTGCGCCGCATTGAGCGTGACATCATGCGTGCCGACGACCGTACTACCTTGTACGTTGATGTCCTTGCCGCTACCGATCGACACGCCGTCCGCAGAAATCAGGCTGCCGTTCGCCACCGTGCTGGTCGCGTCCTGGCTGCTGGCAATTTTCGTGCCGCTCACGACGCCGCTGCGGCTATGCGTCTCCCGTGAGTTGTACACATGTGTTTCAATCGCGGCCCCAATGTTCACGTCGCCGGCCGCCAACAAGTTCACATCGCCTTTCTTCAGGTCGATCGTGCTGCCGATGACATTGATGTCCTTGCCCGCCACCACATTCAACGTATCGCCCCCCTTTACGGTCGTGCCCGTCAACGCCTGGTCCGACGCATGCCGGGTTTCCGCATAGCTGCGATTCCCTTGGTCGCCCGAGCTATTGGCGTTGATGGTCGACGTGGTGCTCGCAGCGCCAAAGGTCACATCACCTTTGGCCGCGACCGTGCCGCCTTGACCGAAGTTGAGTTGCGCACCCTGTGCCGTCAGGTCACCGCCCACACCGATGGCCGACTTACCGCCCACGTTCACGGTGCTGCCGGTCGCGCTGTTGAGATCCGTATCCGACACGCCGTTCGCACGCTGCACGATCTTGTGCTCGCCCGTCTGCACCGCACCGAGATCCCAGTTACCGCCGACATTCATGCCGAAATTGCCGCCGACCGTCAGGCTGCCCGCATTCTGCTGGAAGTTCCCGCCGGTCTTGATCGACGCATCGCCGAGCACATCGAGTTGCGCGGTCGGCCCGAGCGTCATCTTGACGCTCGTCGCACCGTCACGACTGACCTGGGTGCTGGTGTTCGTCGCCGTGTTCAGAATCAAATCGCCACCGGCATTCAGATTCAGGCTACCGGCCTTCACCTTGGCCGAGGTCAAATCGACCTGACCGTCCGTCGTCAGCGACATCAGCCCGCCGCTTTGCAGTGCGCCGAACGCGTTGTCGATCTGCTTGCCCTGGATCGACAACGTATTGTCGGCCTTTACCGTGCCGCTGTTCGTGAAGTTCTGCGCATCCTTCAGATCGATGTCGGTGGCGGTGATCAGCGGACCATTGACGTTCTGCTGGTTCGCCTGTGCCAGATACACAACCGGCACGAGCACCGACTGGCCGTCGACCACGCGCGTTTCCATCATGATCACGTTGCCGGTCAGCTTCGATACCTGATCGGCGGACAGGCTCGCGCCCACCGGCAGATCGAGCGATTTCGCCAGATCCGCGCCAGCGCCCAGCAACGACTGATACATCGCCTGCAAATCGGTGTACGGGCCGAGCACGGCCTTGCCCGTGAGCGCCGTCACCTCGTTTCTGACGAGCTGCTGTTCGTAGAACCCGTCGCCGAGGCGCTTGGGGACGTGCGTCAGATCGACGCCGATCTGATTGAAAAAGTAGTCGCTCGACAGGAACGTCTTCTGATTCGTGAACGCCGGGTTCGTCTCGATCACATAGCTCGCGTTCGGCGACTGGATCGGCCTGTACAAGCCGCCTTGCGGAATCGCGAGATTGTCCAGTACTCTTTGCGCCGTCGCGCCGGCAATGATTGGGCTGACGGGCTGAACGGGCTTGCTCGTCACGGTCCCGCCTTTCGCGCCGGTGCCGGAAACCTGCCCGGTTACCATACCGCCCGACGTTTTCGACACCGCGGCATTACCGTTCAGGCTTCCAAACGTCAGGCCCGGCACTTCCTGGCCGGGAAGCAATCCGAGCGACGGAATCGATGCATTGCCCGCCGTGTTGTTGATGCTGACGCCCGTGCCCGAGATCGTGCCGTTCGAACCCAACGTCGAGTCGTAACCGGCAATCGCATACTTCTTGACATCGGCCGGCGCCGCCTGCGCGTAACCGCCGGGGTGACCACCGACGAACGGCATGTCGCCGAACGGCAATGTCCAGTTGTGCTCGCTATTGTCGTAGTTGTTGTAGTGGTAATAGCCCGAATACGTGACGGTCACGGCCGGCGCCTGCTGGCCGGAAGCCGCCCAACCGTCGCCGTCGTAATGCTGCGGCATGTCGACGTTGCCCACGGCCGTGATGTGGCTCCAGTAGTTCTGGAGGTTCCCGACCGTCGTCGCATCGATCTTGCCGCCCGACACGATCTGACCGGCAGCACTCAACGCCGTAACCGTGCTCGCGACTGCCGTGCCGGTATAAGTCGTGTATTGATAGCCGCTGTTCCATTGCCCGCCGTTGGGCGGAACGGTAAATACACCGCCCGGCTGGGTCTGCAGCTTCGCGATGATGGGCGCCGGATCGTAATCCGGATAGTTCGGATCGCGCGAGAGGTTGATCCAATGAACATCCTGACCACTACAAGCGGCCATGTAGTACGCAATGCAGCCCGACATGCTGATGCCCAGTTGCTCCAGCACCGCGGGGTCGACGCTCGTGGTCCCGTTCGATGTCTGCATCTGACGACGCGTGTTCGTGACGCGGTCCGCATGCAGTTCCATGTCGCCACCGGACTGGATCAACGCCGACGCATTGTTGACCAGCGCCGCATTCGTGTAATTGCCGCTCGCGTCCTTGCTACCCGCCAACACGACCTTACCCATGCCGAACATGGCCGTCGTCGCCATCGTGTCGGCGGACGACGTATCGTCCCGGTTCTCGATGTCATGCGCGAGTATCTCGAGCGTACCGTTGGCATCCGATCCGCCGATTAGCGCAGTCGCCCCGACGTTCGAAATCGTACCGGTCCCATTGAGTGACGCACTCGCGCCGACGAGCGCGCCCGTGTTGTACAAATTGGCCGATTGCGTTCGCAACAGCCCACCTGCCGTCAGCGCGCCCACGTTCACGATGTTGCCTGCATTGACGCTCAGGTTGTTCACCGACTGCAGGTTCGCATTGTTCGTGAAGGTGCCTGGCAGCGTGAACGTGAGATCGTGACCGACGTTGAACTGCGTGTCGGACGTCGACACGTAGTCACCCTGCAGATTCACGTTCACGTCGCGCGCCGCGCTGTACGCCCCGCCGCCCAGCAACGTGGCAACCGACATCGTCAGATTGCGCGTAGAACTGACTCGGCCATTCGTGTTCGTGATCGCGCCGCCTGTCGCCACGTTCACGTCGCCATTCGTATTCGCGACGTTACCGATCGCGCCGCCGCTGTTGTCGACGGTATTGGCGTTCACGTGCAGGGAGCCGCCGCTGAGCTGACCGCCTTGCGTGTTACTGATCGATGCCGCGCCGATGGTGACATCGCCGTTGCCGGTGATCGCGCCCATACCTGACACGTTGCCGGCATGGCTATTCGCTATCCAGGCCCCACCCTGGACGTTCAACCGGCCCGTGCCGAGATCGACGACGGCACCGTCCGTATTGTCGAGCGACGCCGCTCGAAGATCGAGCGTACTCGCGTCGCCGGTTGTCGACTGGCCCGCCTGGACATGACCGCCGCGGTTGGATATTGCGCCGCCGGCCGAGAACGATAGTGAAGCATTCGAGCGCAGCAGGCCCTGCGTATTGTTCACGTCGCCGCCGATCGCCGCGTTCATACCGCGTTGCGCGGCGAGAATCCCGTTCGCGTTGTTCCAGTTGCCCGCGCTGACGACGGCCTGCCCCTTGGTCACGATGGTGCCCGAAGCATTGTTCAGCGCGCCGGCTCCATTGCCCGGCGCGATCGTCAGCGTACCCGTACCGGCATGCGTGATCGTTCCGCCCGCATTGTTCAGCTCGGCCGGCCTGAGCGTGAGGTCCGTACTGTTGGTCTGGATCACGCCGGCCGACGAGTTGTCGAGCGTGCCGGTGACGTCGACAGCCATCGCCGACGTTCCGTATTGGGTGATCGTGCCACCACGGTTTGTCAGGTTCGTCGCGGTTAGCGCGAGCTGGTTTGCTTCAAGTCTGCCCTGACTGTTATCGAGCAGATTGCCGGCTTTCACAACGAGATTCGGTGCAACGATCGACCCTTGCTTGTTCGTCATCGCGCCGGTCTGGATCGTCGCATTCGCACTCGCGCCGATTTGTCCGCCGTCGTTGATCAACATACCGGCGGTCACGCCCAGGTCCGTACTCGACAGCAATTTGCCGTTCGCGTTGTTAAGCGTTCCGCCGACCTCGGCACCCAGCCCGGTCTGTGCAGTGATCGAACCCGCCGTGTTGTCGAGCGTTGCGGACCGGACATCGACCCGGCCATTGCCGACGATCTTCCCGCCCGCATTGCTGATCGCGTTCGCTCCGTTGCCGAGCGTCAGCGTGCCGGTTCCGACATGCGTGATCGTGCCGTGATCGTTGATCAGCGTCGCCGGAGACAGCGTAAGGTCGGTACTGCGGGTCTGGATCGCGCCGCCCGCCGAATTGTCGATCGTGTTGCTGACGTCGACGTTCATCGCCGACGAGCCATACTGGGTGATCGTCCCGTTACGGTTCGTCAAATTCGGCGCGGTCAATGCGAGCTGATTCGCCTCCAGCGTGCCTTGACTGTTGTCGAGCAATTCGCTCGCGGTCACGCTCAGCGTCGACGCGGCGATCGACCCGCCGCTGTTCGACAGCGTTCGGCCCTGGATCGACGCGTTCGTATTCGCGCTGATCCTCCCGTTATCGTTTTTCAGCGTGCCGCCTACGATACCGAGGTCGGCGTTCGACAGCAGCTTGCCTCCGGTATTGTCGAGCGCACTGCCGACGGCTGCCGTCAATCCGGTTTGGCTGCTGATTACCCCGGCCGTGTTGTTCAGCGTCCCCGTTCGAGCTGCGACACGCCCATTGCTGGTAATGGTGCCGCCGGCATTCGACACTCGGCCCGTACCGTTATCGATGGTCAACGTACCGTTGCCGGCATGCGTGATCGTGCCGCCATCGTTGACGATAGCCGCCGCCCCGAGCGTGAGGTCGGTACTGTTGGTTTGCAACGTACCGCCGTTCGAATTGTCCAGCGTGCCCGACACGTTCGCGCTCGTCACGCCTGTGCCGGTCTGCGTAATCGTGCCGCCGTGGTTCACGAGATCGATCGCATTCAACGACACCTGGGCGGCCTGCACAGTGCCCGCACTATTGTCGAGGGTCGTGCCCGTCAGAGTGGCGGTCTGGCCGGCGATCGAACCGCCGTTGTTGGTCAGGCGCGCGCCTGCGTCGACCGCCACCTTCTGTGCGGCCTGCAAAACGCCGTTTGCATTGTCGACCGATTGCCCCGAGACATGCAGGTTTGCATGGGATGTGATCCTGCCGTGATTCGCGATATTGCCGCCTTGCACGGTGACGTCTCCATTGCCGCCAATGATGCCGCCCTGTGCGCCGTTCGCGGTCGTGCCTGCCGCATTGGTCAACTCACCGCCGGTCGTCACTGTCAGGCCATCGCCGTTGAGCGATGTGATCCGGCCCGCCGTGTTGTCCAGCGACGCGCCTGCTACTGTCATGCCGGCGGCGCTCTGGATCGTCCCTCGGTTGTTCGCGATTGCTCCGCCACGCAGGTCAGCCGTGCTTTCGGATACGAGTTCACCCGACTGGTTGGCGATCTGGCCGGCGACGTTGACCGACAGCGGCCCCTGCGACGACACCTTGCCGCCCTGGTTCGACAGGTTGCCGCCGGTCAGCGTCGTGCTGTTGCCGCTCGACAGGCTGCCGTGATCGTTGATCACGGTGCCCGATGCGTTCGCCTGAATGGCGCCTTGCGCGCTCGTCGTCGCGTTCGACAGGTTCACGTCGCCGGCCGTCGCGTTCAGCGACAAATTGCCGTTTGCAGCCGTCTGGCCGCCGGCGAGATTCACATTAGCGCCCGTCAGCGAGGCATTGCCGCCCGCGACGTTCTGGCCGGTCGCGCTCAGTTGGCCCGACGCACTCAGGTTCAGGTCGCCGCTGTGCGCGACGGAGCCGTCGTTGTTCACACCCGCACCGAGCGTGCCGGTCGAGTTGACACTGCCGGCGTTGACCGTCGTACTCTGCTGCGCCGCGAGCGTCCCGCTGTTCGTCAGATCGGCCGCAGTGTTCGCCGACAACGATTGCTGCGCATACGTGGTGCCGCTATTCTGGATGCCGCCCGACGCCGACATCGCGAGGTTGCCGCTTGCCGTGGTCTTGCCCGCGAGCACGAGCCGGCCGTCCGATTGCAACGTCAGATCGCCTGCCTGCGCCGCGATCGTCCCTGCGTTCGCGACACCAACGCCTGCGGAGTTGCCAACCAGAAACACCCTGTTGGCATACATGCCGCCCAACTGAGCTACGTCGATTGCGACAGCAGGAGCAGGGCCGTCACCGGCGATCTGCGTCGCGGCAAGCGTGTCGTGATTAACCTGGTTCGTACCGGCGATTACGTTGAGATTCTTCGCATAAATCGCGGCATTAGCCTGTACAGCACGGGCGATGATGTCGGTCTCATCAACATTCGAGGTATCGAGGCCCGCCCCTTGCACAGTTACAAGGCCGCGATTGACATTGAAGCCCGACAACGACCCGTCCGCGCCAAACTGCGGCACGCCGGTTGTCAAGACCGCGCGCGAGGTATTGATGAACCCGCCGCCGTCCACGACGATACCGGCAGGGTTGGCCAGCACGACCTCCGCCCGGCTGCCCGCGATCTCCACATATCCCTTGATCTGACTCGCCGCGGTGCTGTTGACCTGGTTGACGATGATGCGCGCCGCCTGCCCCGCACTCAGGTTCGGGTTGCCGTTGATATAGCCGGCCTGCTGCGTGTTGACGATCGTCGACGCGTTGTTCAGGATCGCGCCATTCTTCTGAACGTCGAACTGGTTATAGGTGTTCAACGACACGCCGGCAGCGCTCGGCGTGTTGATGTTGACTTGCGGCAGGCCGTTGGGCGTCTGCACCACCGCGGGCGCGTGAGGCCCGCCGCCGACGATCTGCGCATTCGCCCAGATCGGATTCGCGCCGGCTGCGACCAGCGCGCCGAACACAGTAACCCGTAACGCGAACATCGCTGCCGGATGCTCACCGCCGCGCTTGGCGACGCGGCGAGTTTCGCCCGTATTTGTTTTCCCCGTCCTGCTAGCCGTTTCTTCAACGGCGACCAACATACCCCGCACGCGGCTGAATACCAGCCGATATTGGTTCTTGTTCATGATTTTGGTCTACTCGCGATTTTTTGGTTTCGATCCGCTCTCACGGCATCGAACATCGCTGGAATCTAATTGAAACGTAGAAAGTCAGCGTCAAAGAACGTCAATCGTTGCCCGGTTGAAACAGTTCGTTCGCGCCGAAGCTCCAACACGGGCGCTCGCCCCTCTCCCCCGACCGTGGCAAGTTACATATTGCGTCGTCCGCAACTATGGGCGCCATTGTAATGGCAATCCGCGCGAATATTACCTCACCCATCACCTCAAAAATCCCTGACAGAATTGCGAGGGCGAATTGGCGCACAAACGATAATCAACTTTCTTTCAACCACATATCACCTTCCTGAGCCCGGCCAGCTATGGCCGCTCCGTCGATGCATTTCCGCGCCGGCGCACTTCGCTTAAAGGCCAGTTCAAAAAGACCGCTCCGTTCGGCTGAAGATATTCCGGCAGACGAGCGCGCAGGCCAGTTTTAAGAATGCCTCGTGAATGTCGGAGCGGCGTTCAAAGCGAGTACGAAGGCGACGGAAACCATGGAGCCACGAATGAGTTCGTTCGACGACCCAACGGAATTTCCCGAGACCGCTGCCGTGTTCGGTCCGACGCCTAGCGATAACCGGTCGGATGCCGCGCTCGCGAAGTCGGCGCAGCTCCGAGGGCGACAGCCCGCCGTATTTCGTCCGCCAGTTGTAGAACGTCGCATCGCTGATCCCCATCTTGCGGCAGACCTCCGCGACAGGCGTGCCCAACTCGGCCTGCTTCAATGCGTATGCGATCTGCTCTTCGGTGAACCTGCTCTTCTTCACGGCATGACCTCCTGGTCTTGATGACAACGTCATGCCGGAATTTTCCACTTTCAAATGGGACAGTTTTGTGGGCTAGGGTCACTTCAGCCCGCGCGCCGCGACTACGCCACCACCGCTCCGCGCAGCGCCTCAACCCCCACCTTCCCCCGCCAGTTCTCCCCACCCTCCAGCGCCGGCGTCGACTCGAACACCTCCGCGATCCAGTCGGCGAACACGCGCACCTTCTGCGACAGATGCCGATTGTGCGGATACACGATCGAGATAGGCTTCGGCTTCGGATTGCTATCCGGCAGCACCTCGACCAGCGAGCCGTCGAGCAGGTGCGGCAGCACCATGAACAGCGTCGGCTGGATCATCCCGAAGCCTTCGAGCCCGCACGTCACGTACGCATCCGAATCGTTGACCGTGACGCTGCCGTTCATCCGCACCTCGAACGGCTTGCCGTCGATCATGAACACCCACGGAATCGCCCGCGCGCCGTGGCTCGCGCGGAAATTCACCGCATGATGCTCGACGAGATCGGCAATCTCGTTCGGCTCGCCGTGACGGGCGAGGTAGTCGGGCGACGCGCACGTCACGCGCTTGAGCATCCCGATGCGCCGCGCGACCATCGACGAATCCTCGAGCGGGCCGACCCGGATCATGCAATCGATGCCCTCCTCGACCGGATCGACGTAGCGGTCGGACAGCCCCAGCTCGAGCGTGATGTCCGGATAGCGCTGCCGGAAGATCGACAGCGACGGCAGCACGACGCGCCGCCCGAGCGAACTCGGCATGTGGACGCGCAGCACGCCGCTCGGCTTGCGGTTGCCGGCCTGGAAACTGGCGTCGGCCTCGGCGATCTCCGCGATGATCTTCATGCAATGCTCGTAGTACGCGGCGCCCTCCGGCGTCAGCGACAGCCGGCGCGTCGTCCGGTGCATCAGGCGCACGCCGAGCAGCGCCTCGAGATTCTGGATGATGGTCGTCACCGACGCGCGCGGCATCGCGAGCGTGTCGGCCGCCCGCGTGAAGCTGTTCGCGTCGACCACGCGGGTAAAAACTTCCATTGCCTGGATTCGGTCCATGCTGCTTCCCTCTTTCGAATCGCCAACGGAACAGAATAGAGCGCGCGGTAGGCGCGGCACAAGCCCCCGCCTATTGTTGTCCGATCCTGAATAGTTTCGGCGCTTCGGACTGGAAACCGACCGGTTTCCGTTCAGTTCCGGGCAGCGCCCGCGCCGGCCCCGCCCATCCGTCGTCCGTCACCGCACGAACCGCTCGCGATATCCCTGCGGCGACACGCCGAGCACGCGCACGAAACTGCGTCGCAGCGTCTCCTCGGAACCGAAGCCGCAACGCCCGGCGATCCGCTTGACGGGCCACGCCGTTTCGCCGAGCAGGCGTTGCGCGGCCTCGACCCGGATCTGCTCGACCGCGCGCGCCGGCGTGCGGCCGGTCTCCGCACGATAGTGGCGCACGAAGCTGCGCTCGCTCATGCTTACGCGCTCGGCGAGCGCGGGCACCGACAGGTCGGCCGTCAGGTGCTCGGCCATCCACGCGTGCAGTTCGCCGAACCGGTCGGCGGTGCGCTGCATCGACAGCATCGTGCTGAACTGCGCCTGCCCGCCCGGACGCTTCAGGAACACGACGAGTTCGCGCGCGACGTCGAGCGCGGTCGCCCGCCCGAGATCCTCCTCGACCAGCGCGAGCGCGAGATCGATGCCGGCCGTCACGCCGGCCGACGTCCACAACGCGCCTTCGCGGATGAAGATCGGGTCCGGCTCGACGCGCACGTTCGGGTAACGCGCCGCGAATTCGTCGCAGCGCGCCCAGTGCGTGACCGCGCGCCGCCCGTCGAGCAGGCCGGCCTCGGCGAGCAGGAACGCGCCGGTGCAGACCGACGCCACGCGCCGCGCGCGAGCGGCCTGCTGCCGCACCCAGCGCACCACCCGCGCATCCTTCGACGCCGCATGCACGCCCTTGCCGCCGGCGACGATCAGCGTATCGGGACGGCGCGCAGCCGCGCGCAGCGACTCGGCCATCACGACGAGGCCGGACGACGTCTCGACGGGCCCGGCTTCGACGGCCACGACACGCGGCGCATACGGCGCCGGCTGCCCGCGCTCCAGCGCGAGCTCGTTCACGGACGCGAACACCTGCAGCGGCCCGGTCACATCGAGCAGCTGCGCACGGGGAAACGCGAGGACCAGGATCGAACGCGGGGCGGCGGCAGGCACGGCGATTGGCTGAAAACGTGGGTGATATGGCAATTTCGCCAAACACTACGCGCCTAGAATCGATCTGTCCATCCCGTGCCGAACGGCACGCGTTCCCTTCCCGACGGAGTCTTCGCATGACCCTGCATATCGGCCTTCTCGTCTTTCCGGGCGTCCAGCAACTCGACCTCACCGGCCCGCACGACGTGCTCGCGTCGTTGCCCGATGCGGCCGTCCATCTGGTGTGGAAGTCGCGCGACGCAGTCGCGTCGAGCAGCGGCCTCGCGCTCGCGCCCACCTGCACGTTCGACGACTGCCCGCCGCTCGACGTGATCTGCATCCCGGGCGGGATCGGCATCAACGAGCTGCTGCTCGATGCCGACACGATCGCGTTCGTGCAGCAGCGCGCGGCCGCCGCGCGCTACGTGACGTCGGTCTGCACGGGCGCACTGCTGCTCGGCGTGGCCGGCCTGCTGCGCGGACGGCGCGCGACGACGCACTGGCGGTTCCACTCGCTGCTCGAACCGCTGGGCGCGATACCGGTGCGCGAGCGCGTCGTGCGCGACGGCAACCTGGTCACGGGCGGCGGCGTGACGGCCGGCATCGACTTCGCGCTGACGATCGCCGCGGAGCTGGTCGGCGACGAAGAAGCGCAGGCGATCCAGCTGCAGCTCGAATATGCGCCCGCGCCGCCATTCGACGCCGGCTCGCCCGACACCGCGCCGGCGGCGGTCGTGACGCGCGTCACCGAACGGACGGCAGCCGGCTTCGCGAAGCGCAAGCAGATCGTCGAGCAGGCGCTGCGCGCGACGGCGCGCTGAATACGGATGTCGGAAAAATCACGGGAAAGCGGCACACACGCGTGCCGGAGAACACATCGATGAAGATCGTCCGGAGTGCCGCATTCACGGCGGATCGCGCGTGGGATGCGCTCGACATCGCGAACCTGAACGGCATCACGGTCCGGCTGCACTGGGCCGACCAGCCGTATCGCTGGCACGTGAACGACGGCGAGGAGGTGTTCGCGGTGCTCGATGGCCGCGTCGAGATGCGCTACCGCGACGCAGGCGTCGAGCATGCGACGGTGCTCGAGACGGGCGACGTCTTCCATGCGACGGTCGGCACCGAGCACGTCGCACATCCGCTCGGCGCCGCGCGCATCCTCGTGATCGAGACCGCAGGCAGCGTCTGACGGCGGACATCGGCGTCTCGAGGCCGCGCGAGCGCCACCGCCTGCGCGCGGCGGGGCTCAGCCCGAGATCGTCCCCGTCGCCTGCGACGGGATCAGTTTCGGCTGCGGCGTGCAGTGGCACTGGCACAGGTCGTGTTCGAGCGCGACGACCTTGCCCATCACGGTCGTCGTGCGCTCGCCGCCGTCCGACACGATCACGCCCGGCGACTTGCACGCCGCACAGAACACGGATCCGGCGCCACGCGCGCTCAGCCGCCGCGATGCGCCGAACCCGACTGCGTACGACTACCCGATCCACCGTTCCGTCGAGGCCGTGCGTCGGCACGAGTGCGCGAAGCCACCAACGCAACAGGGACGTATACGGTTCGGCATCACCTTGCATCGATAACGTCCGATGCTTTAACGAAAAAATTCGCCTATATTTTCGTACAATTACTAAATACAAATCCCCAAAAAAGGTTTAATGGCATACTAAATCAAATCGCCAATTCAACGCCTTAACGCCCGGGAACCCATCATTCTCCGACCGTTCGCACACCCGATAAATACGCGATTCCATAATAATCATTCGTTAAAACGGGTCGTTAAAATTCGGTAATCCGATAGATAGAATTCAATCAACACTTTCTGTTTATCGATAAAAAATGGACGAACTCCTACCGATGCGACTATTCGTCAAGGTCGCCGAACTTCGCAGTTTCGCGCGCGCAGCCACGGAACTGAACATCTCCAACTCGTCGGCCACCCGGCTCGTGATGAGCATCGAGGATCGGCTCGGCGCACGCCTGCTGAATCGCACCACCCGCAGCCTGTCGCTGACCGATGCGGGCCACCTCTATCTGGCGCAGATCCGCCACGTGATCGACGAAATCGACCGGGTCGAGGAAACGATCGCGTCGATGCATCACGAACCGATCGGCTCGCTGAAAATCGCCGCGCCTGTCATGTTCGGCATGCACGTGCTCGCGCCGGCCATCGACGCGTTCAAGACGCGCCATCCGGCGATCGTGCCGGAAGTGACAATCGTGGACCGTCACGTCGATCTCGTGTCGGAGGGTTTCGACATCGGGCTGCTGCTGTCGCAGCACATCAGCAACAACACCCTCGTGAAGCGCCCGCTCACGCGCATCAACCGGATCGTCTGCGCGGCGCCGCACTATGTCGAGAGGCACGGCGCGCCGGGCCATCCGCACGATCTCGCGTCGCACGCGGGCCTGGCATTCCATGCCGATTTCGCGGGCGAATACCTGTCGTTCGAACACGAACAGACGCGCACCACCGTGCGCCCGAACAAATCCGCATCGTCGAACAACGTGGGGTTGATCCGGAACTGGGCGTTGTCCGGCATGGGCATCGCGGTCCTGCCCGATTTCCTCGTCAAGCCGGATCTCGACGACGGCCGGCTGCTCGCGCTGCTGCCCGGCTATCGGCTCGAGACCCTCGAGATGAATGTCGCGTACCCGAGCCGCCGGCACTTTCCGCGCAAGGCGCGGCTGTTCGTCGATCATCTGATCGAGCATTTCGTCAGTTAAATGAAGGACGCAATCGCGCCCGATTTTCCTCGCCGATTCGCCGCCGCCCGCTCCCCACGCTTGGCCGGGGCGGCACGCCGGCAGGCGTGCCGACGGCCGTCGGCCCGTCGCTGGGACGGAACGGGCACGCCTGTTGCGCCGGCGCATCTCGGTAGTCAACCGCTCTTGGCAGCTCGCTGCGGAGGACTACACTAATCCTTAATGGGGTGTGGCCGGACAACCGCGCCCTCAGGGAGACGCCGCCATGAATCGGCCGCTGAATCGTATCCTCCCGCGCGTGACCGGTCCCGCATCGGTCTGGACGTGGGCCAAGTGGTCTTTGCTCGCCGCGCTGCTGATCGCGGTGGCGATCGTCGCACGGCTCGTGCAGACCGAGATCGAAACATCCCGGCTGCAGGCACGCTACCTGTCCGAGCTCACCCGCGACGTCGGCTACACGGTCGAGGCGGGGCCGAGCGATCACATCCGCTTCCCCGGGAACGGCCCGTACGACCAGCGCTTCGGCTACGCGATGATCCCCGCGTTCCAGCAGCGGTTGCTCGCGCGCGGGTTCGTCGTCAGCGAACAGGCGCGCGATTCGCAACGGATGCTGTCGCTCGGCGAGCGCGGGCTGTTTCTCCCTTACGAAGAGAAAGACCAGACGGGCCTGATGCTGTTCGATTCGACCGGCTCGCCGCTGTTCGCGACCGTGTTCCCGCAGCGCGTCTACGCCGACTTCGACACGGTGCCGCGCGTGATCACCGATTCACTGCTGTTCATCGAGGATCGCTACCTGCTCGATGCGAACCAACCGAACCGCAACCCGGCGATCGACTGGGGGCGCTTCAGCCGCGCGCTGGCCGACCAGGCGCTGCACGTGGTCAACCGCCATCAGGCGCGCCCGGGCGGCAGCACGCTCGCGACGCAGATCGAGAAATTCCGCCATTCGCCCGAGGGCCGCACCGCGACGCCGCCCGAGAAGCTGCGGCAGATCGCGTCCGCGTCGGTGCGCGCGTACCTGAACGGCCCGCAGACGATGCTCGCGCGCCGCACGATCGTGGTGCGCTACCTGAACTCGGTGCCGCTCGCGGCGCGGCCGCACGTCGGAGAAATCACCGGCATCGGCGACGGTCTCGCCGCGTGGTACGGCCGCGACTTCAACGAGGTGAACCGCGTGCTGTCCGCGCCGACGACCGGCGACAACGTCGACCAGCAGGGCAAGATGTTCCGCGAGACGCTGTCGCTGCTGATCGCGCAGCGCGCGCCGTCGTACTTCCTCAACCGCGGCTATCCGGCGCTGCAGAAGCTGACCGACAGCTACCTGCGGTTGCTGTCGAACGGCGGCGTGATATCGCCCGCGCTGCGCGATGCCGCGCTCGCCGCGCAGATCGAACGCAGCGCGCCGCCGGCCGCCGCGCGCGTGCAGTCGTTCGTGTCGCGCAAGGCCGTGACGTCCGCGCGCGCGTCGCTGCTGTCGGCGCTCGGCATCAGCGACCTGTACCAGCTCGACCAGCTCGACCTGCAGGCCACCAGCACGCTCGACAACGGCGTGCAGCAGGCGGTCGCCGAGCGGCTCGCGCGGGCATCGACGCGCGACGGCGCGCAGGCTGCCGGCCTGTACGGTTTCGAGATGCTCGCGCCGAAGGACGATCCGTCGCACCTCACGTACAGCTTCACGCTGTACGAGCACCGCAACGGCGCGAACATGCTGCGCGTGCAGACCGACAGCGTGAACCAGCCGTTCGACGTGAATCGCGGCGGCCGCATCAACCTCGGCTCGACCGCGAAGCTGCGCACGCTGATCACGTACCTGCAGATCGTCACCGATCTGCATGCGCGCTATGCGAACCTGTCGAACGCGGAGCTCGCGCGCGTGAAACCCGATCCGATCGACGGGCTGTCGCGCTGGGCGCTCGACTACCTGTCGCATACGCGCGACCGCTCGCTGCAGGCGATGCTCGATGCGTCCGTCGAACGCAAGTATTCGGCGAGCCCGGACGTGTTCTATACGGGCGGCGGCGCGCAGGTGTTCTCCAACTTCGAGAAGTCGGACAACGGCCGCATCCTGACGCTGCACGCGGCGTTCGAGCACTCGGTCAACCTCGTGTTCGTGCGGCTGATGCGCGACATCGTCCACTACGAAATGCTGCAGGCGGCCGGCCCGTCGTCGTCGTGGCTCAACGATCCCGCGCAGCGCCAGCATTACCTGCAGCAATTCGTCGACGGAGAAAGCCAGGTCTACGTGAAGCGCTACTACACGCGCTATGCGGGCAAGGCGCCCGACGACGCGCTCGCGCTGATGCTGCGCGACGTGCGCAAGTCGCCGCCGAAGCTCGCGACGGTGCTGCGCAGCGTCGCGCCGAACGAATCGCTCGCGTGGTTCGATGCGCAGATGCGCGCGCAACTGAAAGGCACGCCGGCCGCGACGCTGTCCGACGACGATCTCGCCGCGCTCTACGCGAAGTACGCGATCGACCGCTTCAACCTCAACGATCGCGGCTATATCGCGAGCGTTCATCCGCTCGCGCTGTGGACGCTCAACTACCTGCGCGCGCATCCGGCCGCGTCGCTCTCCGAGGTGCAGCGCGACAGCCGCGATGCGCGTTTCTACACGTATTCGTGGCTGTACAAGACCCGCTACCACGCGACGCAGGACCGGCGCATCCGCCGCATGGTCGAACTGCGCGCGTACGCGGAGATCACGAAGTCGTGGCGCGCGCTCGGCTACCCGTTCGCGGAAGTGACGCCGTCCTACGCGGCCGCGATCGGCGCATCGGGCGACCAGCCGGACGCGCTCGCGAAGCTGATCGGCCTGATCGCGAACGGCGGCCAGAAGGCGCCGACCGAGACGATCACACGGCTCGATTTCGCGAAGGGCACGCCGTACGAAACCCGCTTCGTGCGCGCGGCCGCGCAGCCGCAGCCGATGCTGGCGCCGGAGATCGTCAACGTGGCGCACACGCTGCTGCGCGACGTCGTGCTCCACGGCACCGCGCGCCGCCTCGCGGGCGGGCTCACGCTGCCGGACGGCAAGACGCTCGACGTGTACGGCAAGACCGGGACGGGCGACCAGCGCTTCAACGTCTACGCCCGTGGCGCGCGGCTGATCGAGTCGCGCAAGGTCAACCGCAGCGGCACCTTCGTGTTCGCGATCGGCGATCGGTTCTTCGGCGTGCTGACGGCGACCGCGCACGAACCGTATGCGGCGCGCTACGACTTCACGAGCGCGATGGCTGTGCAGTTGCTGAAGTCGATGGCGCCGGCGCTCGCACCGCTGATCGAACGCCCTGCCGACGCCGGCACGCGCACCGCCGGCCCGGCGCCGCAGGCGGAGACGCCTGCGCCGAACGCGGCGGCCGCGCAACCGTCGTGATCGGGCCGCGCCGCGCAGGCGCCCGCAACGGCGCGCCGCTCAGTGCGAGCGGCCGTCGTAGTGCGTGACGGGCAATGCGTCGAGATCGACGCCCTCGACGCAGCGCACGTTGATCGCGGCCATCGCGGTGCCGTCCGGATGGACGCCTTCGCCGAACGCGTGAATCCCGCAGCGCTTGCAGAAGCGATGCCGGATCACGTGCTTGTTGAACAGGTAGGTCGCGAGATTTTCGTCGGGCGTCAGCAGCTTCATGTGGTCGCGCGGCACGAACCACATCAGCGCGCCCTTGCGCTGGCAGATCGAGCAGTTGCACGCCATCACGCCCTGCAGGTCGCCTTCCGCCTCGAACGTCACGTCCCCGCAATGACAGCTTCCGCGATAAAGCATGGTCGTCTCCCGGTGCAGCCCGTGCGCAGCGCCGGCGCCCGAGCGGGACACCGTTGGCCGGGCCGATCCAAACGCGTACAGTAGCGCTCGCACGTGCCGCACGCAATGTCCGGGCGGCGCCCATCCCTCATCGACCCAGGAGACGATCATGCTCGAACTGCGCCCCGGCTGCGAATGCTGCAACAAGGACCTGCCGCCCGACTCGGCGGAAGCGCGCATCTGTACGTTCGAATGCACGTTCTGCGCGACCTGCGCGGACGACGTGCTGAAGGGCCGCTGCCCGAACTGCGGCGGCGACCTGGTCGCGCGGCCGCGACGGCCGGCGAGCCTGCTCTCGAAATACCCGCCGTCGACGGAACGCATCCACAAGCCGGGCGGCTGCGCGAACGCCTGACGGCGCCGCCTCACCCCGCGTCCGTCACGACATCTCGATCCGCGCACGCGTCACCGCGAGCAGCGTCGCCATCGCGCGGCGCGCGCCGCTCTCGTCGCGCACGCGGATCGCGTCGCTGACGGCCGTATGCTCGGCAAGCGACGCGTTGTACACGTCCGCCCGGCGCGCGTTCAGTTGCAGTTGCGCCTCGAGCGTGCGATCGATCAGCGCGCCGAGCGGCACCAGCAACTCGTTGCCGCCGGCCTCCAGCACGCTCAGGTGAAAGTGCAGGTCGGCGCGCACCCATTCGTCGACGTTGCGCGCGGCGGCCATCGCGCGCACCGCGTCGTCGATCGCGTCGAATGCTTCGGGCGTATGCGTGCGCGCGGCCAGCGCGGCCGCGTGCGGCTCGATCATCTCGCGCATCTCCTGCAGCTTCAGCGCGAACGCGAGCGGCGGCGCGACGCGCGCATACCAGTCGAGCAGATCGGCATCGAGCAGGTTCCACGAACGACGCGGCCGCACGCGCGTGCCGACCTTCGGCCGCGATTCGACCAGCCCCTTCGACGTCAGCGTGCGCAGCGCCTCGCGCATCACCGTGCGGCTCACGCCGTACATCTCCATCAGGTCGGGTTCCCTCGGCAGCAACGATTCGGGCGGATAGTCGCCGCGCAGGATCGCCGTCGCGAGCCGGAAGGCCGTCTGTCCATGCAGGTCGCGTTGAATGATCGTTCTCCGTCGGGCGGGGCTGCCCACTATCTGCGCATTAATGCTATTAATACTATTTTTTATTCGACTACGCTAGGATAACCGCGAAAGCACGGATCGTGCGCCGCGCCCGCGCGGGCGCGCCGGTCAATCATGGAGACTCGCGTCATGAAAATCACCCGCCTCGAAACGTTCGTCGTCCCGCCCCGCTGGCTGTTCCTCAAGATCGAGACCGACGAGGGCATCATCGGCTGGGGCGAGCCGGTCGTCGAAGGCCGCGCGCACACGGTCGAGGCCGCCGTGCAGGAACTGGCCGACTATCTCGTCGGCCGCGACCCGCTCCTGATCGAGGATCACTGGCAGGTGATGTACCGCGCGGGCTTCTACCGCGGCGGCCCGATCATGATGAGCGCGATCGCGGGCGTCGACCAGGCGCTGTGGGACATCAAGGGCAAGCATCACGGCGTGCCCGTGCATGCGCTGCTCGGCGGCCAGGTGCGCGACCGCATCAAGGTGTATTCGTGGATCGGCGGCGACCGGCCGAGCGACGTCGCGAACAACGCGCGCGCGGTGGTCGAGCGCGGCTTCAAGGCCGTGAAGATGAACGGCTCCGAGGAGCTGCAGATCGTCGACACCTACGACAAGGTCGAGCAGGTGATCGCGAACGTCGCGGCGGTGCGCGACGCGGTCGGCCCGCACGTCGGGATCGGCGTCGACTTCCACGGCCGCGTGCACAAGCCGATGGCGAAGGTGCTCGCGAAGGAGCTCGACCCGTACAAGCTGATGTTCATCGAGGAGCCGGTGCTGTCGGAGAACGCCGAGGCGCTGCGCGACATCGTCAACCAGACCAACACGCCGATCGCGCTCGGCGAGCGGCTCTACTCGCGCTGGGATTTCAAGCACATCCTCGCGGGCGGCTACGTCGACATCATCCAGCCGGACGCGTCGCATGCGGGCGGCATCACCGAGTGCCGCAAGATCGCGACGCTCGCGGAAAGCTACGACGTCGCGCTCGCACTGCACTGCCCGCTCGGGCCGATCGCGCTCGCCGCGTGCCTGCAGCTCGACGCGCTCAGCTACAACGCGTTCATCCAGGAACAGAGCCTCGGCATCCATTACAACCAGGGCAACGACCTGCTCGACTATCTGCGCAACCCCGAGGTGTTCCGCTACGAGGACGGCTTCGTCGCGATCCCGCAAGGGCCGGGGCTCGGCATCGACGTGAACGAGGAGAAGGTGCGCGAGATGGCGAAGACCGGCCATCGCTGGCGCAACCCGGTATGGCGCCACGCGGACGGCAGCGTCGCCGAGTGGTGATGAACGCGTGAGATGGAAGGATGCGTTGCGCGGCACGTGCGCCGCGCAACGCGTTCGACACGGCCGCCCCGACAAGGCGGCCGTTTTTGCATCCGCGCCATGCCGGCGGCGCGCGCCGGCGCCCGCCCGGCGCCCCGCCGTTCGGCCGTCAGCCGAGCGCGGCGAACCCCGGCACGCTGAACGACAGCACGGCCGCCGCGACAAACACGCCGATCATCGTCATCCCTTCGAGATGCAGGATGTTGCGGAACGTGTACGCGTCCTCGGTCGACGCGGTGCGGCGCAGGCGCGGCAGCGCCGAGAAGCGGTTGAGCCCGCCGAGCACGAGCGCGAGCGCGACGAGCAGCAGCTTCAGCAGCAACACGCGCCCCCACGTGCTGCCGTCGAGCGGCGCGAGCGAGCCGCCGAGCCCGCGAATTGCGTTGAGCACACCGGTGCCGAGCACGAAGACGACCGCGACGATCGACGTGCGCGACAGGTGCTGGCCGATGCGGATCAGCGCGCCGCGCGCGACCGACGTACCCAGCGCCGGCAGCACCGCGAGCCCGCCCGCGAGCACGAGGCCGCCCCACACGGCGGTGGCCAGCAGGTGCAGCGTCTGCACGCCGACCGCCGCGGACAACGCGCCGCTGTCGGCCGCATGGCCGAGCGACGCCTTGCCGGCCGCGACCACGATCACCGCGAGCCACAGCACCGCATGCGCGAGCGGGCCGTCCGGCTTCGCGAGCGCGACGATCGCGAGCAGCACCGCGCCGGCGAACGCGACGCTCCAGGCAAAGCCCGTGTGCGTTTGCATCAGCACGACGGGAATCGCGGCGAACGCACCGCCGAGCCCCGCGCCGCTCATCGTCGCGGCCTCGTAGACGAGCCAGCCGAGATCGGCGAGCACCAGCGCCAGCGCCGCCGCGGCCAGCGAATGTTGCGCGCGCAGCCATGCGGAATGCGACGGCGCGACGACCGGCCGCGCGCCGTCCTTGCCGAGCCACGCCTTGAGGAGCGCCGAGCCGACCGCCATCGCGAACGCCGCATCCATCAGCGCCGCGAGCGCGACCTGACCGATCCACAAGCTGTCGAACTTCATCGCGCGGCCCCTCCCGCAAGCGGCAGGCCGGCAGTGCGGCGGCAAGGGAACGGGCAGCGGGACGGACAGCGGGAGGCAGGCAAGGGCACGGTAGAAAACGTCATCGATGAATCCGGAAACGGGAGAAATGACTGGACCTGCGGCGGAGGCGGCGCCGCGCGACCCGCGAGTGTACGGTCTTCGATGGGGAAAACGCACGCCGGTTCACATGAGCCCGGCGCAATGCGCGTCAAATTGTCGCAAGTCGCAAACGGACAGGAACCGATGTCCTTTTGCCAAATAGCCGTCATTACCCATCGATGATAGAATGCCGCGTCGCAGCAGCCCGGCTGTCCTGCCGTCCATGCGCCGAGCCGATCGTAGCCCGGACAAGGTCCCCGACGAATAAACATGGAGTCTCGTGTGTCTTCAAGACGCCTCTTCCGTCCGCTGCTCGCCGTTCTGATGATCGGCGGCGCGGGCCTTATGAGCGCTGCCCAAGCGCAGACCAAGCCCACGGAGCAAGCGCACGCCCAGCAGGCGCCGCTCAAGGCACCCGATACGATGGCCGAGCGTGTGCGCGGCTGTACCGCATGCCACGGCGTCCACGGCCAGGGCACGGACAACGACTACTTCCCGCGTCTGGCCGGCAAGCCCGCCGAGTACCTGTACAACCAGCTCGTCAACTTCCGCGACGGCCGGCGCAAGTACCCGCCGATGAACTATCTGCTGACGTACCTGAACGACGATTACCTGAAGGAAATCGCCGAGCACTTCTCGGCCGAACGTCCGCCGTACCCGACGCCGGCGAAGCCGACGCTGCCGGCCGCGACGCTCGCGCGCGGCAAGCAGCTCGTCACGCAGGGCGACCCGTCCCGCAAGCTGCCTGCCTGCGTGGCCTGCCACGGCGCAGGGCTGACCGGCATGCAGCCGGCGATCCCGGGCCTCGTCGGCCTGCACGCCGATTACCTGAGCGCGCAGCTCGGCGCATGGCGCTCGGGCAACCGTCACGCGAAGGCACCGGATTGCATGCACGAGATCGCATCGAAGCTGTCGGATGAAGACGTGACGGCCGTGACCGCGTGGCTCGCCGCGCAACCGGCGCCCGCCAACCCCGTGCCGGCCCCGGCGCGTTCGATGAAGACTCCGCTCGCCTGCGGCAGCGAACCGCAATAAGGCAAGGGAGACAGACACAATGAAACGCAAGTCCCTGTTTGCACTCTCGGCCGTCGCGATCGTCGCGGCTGCCGCCCTCGTGCCGGTCCTGTGGCCGGGCAACGACACGCTGCACGGCGCCGCCGCCGTCGCGGCCACGCCGGCCGACCAGGCCGCACTGATCAAGAAGGGCGAATACCTCGCGCGCGTCGGCGACTGTATCGCATGCCACACCGTGCGCGGCGGCAAGTCGTTCGCGGGCGGCCTGCCGATGGCGACGCCGTTCGGCACGATGTACACGCCGAACATCACGCCGGACGACCAGAACGGTATCGGCAAGTGGACGTCGGACGACTTCTACCGCGCGATGCACACGGGTCGCTCGAAGGACGGCAGCCTGCTGTACCCGGGCTTCCCGTTCGCGAGCTACACGAAGGTCACGCGCGCCGATTCGGACGCGATCTACGCGTACCTGCGTTCGGTGCCGCCGGTGTCGGTGCCGAGCCGTCCGCACGAACTGAAGTTCCCGTTCAACAACCGCAACCTGCTGATCGGCTGGCGCACGCTGTTCTTCAAGGAAGGCGAGTACAAGCCGGATCCGACGAAGTCGGTCGAATGGAACCGCGGCGCGTATCTCGTCGAAGGCCTCGGCCATTGCTCGATGTGCCACACGTCGATCAACATGATGGGCGGCCCGGTGAGTTCGTCGGCGTTCGCCGGCGGCCTGATCCCGCTGCAGAACTGGTATGCGCCGTCGCTGACGAACGACAAGGAACTCGGCCTCGGCGACTGGCACGTGCAGGAGCTGTCCGACCTGCTGCAGGCCGGCGTGTCGCAGAAGGGCGCGGTGTTCGGCCCGATGGCGGACGTGGTCCACAACAGCCTGCAGTACATGACCGACGAAGATACGCGCGCGATGTCGACGTACCTGAAGTCGATCCCGCAGAAGGCTGAAGCGCCGAAGAACATGCAGTACGAGCCGTCGAAGCAGTTCGGCAACGCGCTGTTCGACCAGGGCAAGAAGATCTACGCGGACAACTGCGCGACCTGCCACGCCGAAACCGGCGCCGGCAAGCCGCCGGCCTATCCGCCGCTCGCGGGCAACCACTCGATCATGATGGAATCGGCGGTCAACCCGATCCGCATGGTGCTGAATGGCGGCTATCCGCCGAGCACGTTCAAGAATCCGCGTCCGTACGGGATGCCGCCGTTCGCGCAGTCGCTGTCGAACCAGGAAGTCGCGGCAGTCGTCACGTATATCCGGATGTCTTGGGGTAACAACGGTACGCCGATCTCGCCGCAACAGGTGAGCGACCTGCGTTCCGCGCCGCTCGACTAAGAAGCGGCTCACACAAACGGGGCGCGGCTGCGGGAAACCGCGGCCGCGCCCTTTTGCTTTTTGGCTGTTTAGCGATGCAGGTTTGCCGCGCGGGCCGCGCGCTGTGTCGCCGATCATAAAACTCAAGAGTGGTATCTATGTCTTTCGAATCTCTCGGCTTGGCCGAACCGCTGGTCAAGGCGGTCAACGAGCTCGGCTACACGTCGCCGACCCCGATCCAGCAGCAGGCGATCCCGGCCGTCCTCGGCGGCGGCGACCTGCTCGCCGGCGCACAAACCGGCACCGGCAAGACCGCCGGCTTCACGCTGCCGATCCTGCAACGCCTGCACACGTTCTACGCCGAGCACCGTGGCGCGAAGCGCGCGGTGCGCGCGCTGATCCTCACGCCGACGCGCGAACTCGCCGCCCAGGTCGAGGAAAGCGTGCGCGCGTACAGCAAGTACCTGAAGCTGCGCTCGACCGTCATGTTCGGCGGCGTCAGCATCAATCCGCAGATCGACGCGCTCAAGCGCGGCGTCGACATCGTCGTCGCGACGCCGGGGCGCCTGCTCGACCACATGCAGCAGAAGACCATCGACCTGTCGGATCTCGACATCCTCGTGCTCGACGAAGCCGACCGGATGCTCGACATGGGCTTCATCCACGACATCAAGCGCGTGCTCGCGAAGCTGCCGCCGCAGCGCCAGAACCTGCTGTTCTCGGCCACCTTCTCCGATGAAATCAAGGCGCTCGCCGACAGCCTGCTCGACTCGCCCGCGCTGATCGAGGTCGCCCGCCGCAACACGACCGCCGAGAGCGTCGCGCAGAAGATCCACCCGGTCGACCGCGACCGCAAGCGCGAGCTGCTCACGCACCTGATCCGCGAACACAACTGGTTCCAGGTGCTGGTGTTCACGCGCACCAAGCACGGCGCGAACCGGCTCGCCGAGCAGTTGACGAAGGATGGCATCAGCGCGATGGCGATCCACGGCAACAAGAGCCAGTCGGCGCGTACGCGCGCGCTGGCCGAGTTCAAGAACAGCACGCTGCAGGTGCTCGTCGCGACCGATATCGCCGCGCGCGGGATCGACATCGACCAGTTGCCGCACGTCGTCAACTTCGACCTGCCGAACGTGCCCGAGGATTACGTGCACCGGATCGGCCGCACGGGCCGCGCGGGCGCGACCGGCGAAGCCGTGTCGCTCGTGTGCGTCGACGAGAAGCAACTGCTGCGCGACATCGAGCGGCTGATCAAGCGCGAGATCCCGCAGGAAGTGATCGCGGGCTTCGAACCCGATCCGCATGCGAAGCCGGAGCCGATCCAGCAGCGCCGCGGGCAGCAGCAGCCGCGCGGCGGTGGCGGTGGTGGCGGCAATCGCCAGCCGCGTGCCGGCGGCTCAGGCCAGCCGGCCGCGAAACGCGACGGCAACGCGCAACCGAAGGCTGCCCAGCAGAAGGCCGCGAAGCCGCGCACGCAAGGCGGCGCCGGCGCGGGCGGCAACAGCGGCGGACGTCCGGCAGGCGGCAACAACGGCGCCCGCCCGGCAAGCGGCAACGCCGCGCATCCGAACCGCAACCGTTCGTCGCGCAGCGGCCAGCGCGGTCACTGAAGCCGCGCGGCCGCGCGCCGCAGGTGCTCGATCTGGCGTTGCCAGCGTGCGAGCACCGCGGCGCGCTCCTCTTCCAGCGTGAACGTGACGCCTGTCGCGAGACGCGCATAGCCGACCCGCTGCGCATCGCCGTGCGCGATCGTCGCAGCGAATCCGGCCAGCCCGCCGAAGTCTCCTTCGAGCGGCGCCATCTCCAGTTGCGCCTGAAAGAACGCGCCGTCCGCGACGAGCGTCAACGCGGCCGCGCGCCGTTGCGCGATCGCGCGCGCCGCTCGCGACTGCGGCCAGAGCGCGATCAGCAGCGTGCGCGCATCGTGTGCGTAGATCTCGCCGACGCCGAGCAGCGTCGTGCGCAACTGGCCGTCGTCGGTCGCGACGATCAGCGACGCGGCGACGTCGGCATGGCGCTCGAGCGCGGTGCCGTCGAACAGCGACACGACGGCGGGCGGCCACGCGTCGAACGTCCATTGTTCGAGCGCGTGGCGATGGGTATCGGTCATGATGGCGTGGCCCGGCTGCGGATCGGATGAGGAGGCGCCAGCACACGCGCGCCGAGCCCTCCCGCGGCGATCAGCGCAGGAAAACGTGCCGCGTGATCTTCGTGAGCGGATAGTGAACGCCCGGCTGGATTTTCGCGGGCAGGTCGAGCGGCTTGAGCAGCATCTTCACGCACATGTCGGCCGACAGGTTGCGACGAACGAGCGAATTGATGCGCGCCGCGCGCTCGCGGTTGTACTGGCTGTCGCCGACGCGGTCCGGATAGCGGATCGCGAACACGTGGCGCAGCGCGATCTCGGAATCCTCGTTCTTGATTTCCATCACGCGGCGCGCGAGCGCACCAAGCACCGCGAGCCGGCCGTTGCCTTCGACCTGGTTGTACTTCTTGAAGAACTTGAAGAAGTGCTTGTAGTGACGCACTTCGTCCGTGCGGATGTTGTCGGTGATTTCCTTCAGCACCGGCTCGTCCGAGCATTCGTTGATCGCGCGATAGAGCGTGGCCGTGCCCGTCTCGACGACGCAGCGTGCGACCATTTCGAGCGCGCGGGTTTTTTCGAACGCCTCGACCGAGCAGGTCTTCGAATACTCGGCGAAGAAATTCGCGAAGGCCGTATCCCAGTCGAACTCGGGCCACACGTGCGCGATATACGCCTTCAGCGCGCGGCCGTGCTGCAATTCTTCGGGCTCCCACGCACTGTTGAGCCATGCGGAGACTTCCGGATCGTCATTGAAGAATTCGCTCAGATTGCTCGTATAGAGATCCGAGCCGCTCTCGATGAACGACGACGCGCACAGCAGCAGCAGCAGATCCTCGTCCGCGGCGGCACGCTGACGATCGATCCGGTTCAGGTCGATGTCCTCGATACGCCACGGCATCACATGCGTCGTTTTGGTGTCCATGGTAGTGCGCTCCCAGTCGTCGCGCGGAGGCCGGCCCGTGCCTGGGGCACAGGCGCCAGCCGATCCGCAGGCGGCGTTTTACTTGCGTTTATAGTGAGTCGGTCCGGCCGAACCATCCTGGCATCTTAGCCGGACTTTGAAGTTCGTGCTCCAGAGCACTGACCATACCCGACAGGCGCAGTTCCACGGCGTCCGTTGCCGTTCGTTAGATGAGTCCTTCAAACCGCTTGCGCGCCTTCGATGGCATGCGCCGCGCCAAACGCAACGGGCGGCCGCCGGGCCGCCCGTGATACGGGGAAACTGCAAGGCGAGCTGAAGCGATCCGTCAGAAACCGGCCGCGAGCCCGTCGCGCCGGCTGTCGCTCGCGGCCACGTAGCCGCGCTCCGGATCGTCGGGATCGAGGCGCCACACGAACTGTCCGGACCCGAAATCCATGTAAGGATCGTCGATCGACTGGATCGTATGGCCGCGGGCGGCCAGCGCGTCGACCGTCGCGCGGTTCATCGTCGCCTCGACGTCGAGCGTGAAGTCGCGGTTGACCTTCCAGCGCGGCGCGCAGCACGCGGCCTGCGGCTGCTGGCCATAGCCGAGCATCCGCACGATGGTCTGCAGGTGGCCCTGCGGCTGCATGTCGCCGCCCATCACGCCGAAGCTCATCACGGCCTCGGTGCGGCCGTTGGCTTCCTCGGTGACGAACGCCGGGATGATCGTGTGGAACGGCCGCTTGCCGCCCGCGACGACGTTCGGCGAAGCCGGGTCCATCGAGAAGCCGTACCCGCGGTTCTGCAGCGCAATGCCGGCGCCGGGCACGACGAGCCCCGAACCGAAGCCCATGTAGTTCGACTGGATGAAGCTCACCATCATCCCGCGCTCGTCGGCCGCCGACAGGTAGATCGTGCCGCCCGAACGCGGCCGGCCGGCGGCGAAGTGCGTCGCACGCGCGCGATCGATCAGCTTCGCGCGTTCGGCGAGGTACGCATCGTCGAGCATCTGTTCGGGCGTGACGTCCATGGCGCGCGGATCGGCGACGTAGCGATAGACGTCCGCGAACGCGAGCTTCATCGCCTCGATCTGCAGATGCTGCGAATCGACCGAGTCGACCGGCCATTCGGTCAGGCCCGCATGCTCGGCGATGCCGAGCGCGATCAGCGCGGCGATGCCCTGCCCGTTCGGCGGGATCTCGTGAATCGTGTGACGGCCGAAGCGCTTGCCGATCGGCTCGACCCATTCCGGCCGGTACGCGCGCAGGTCGGCTTCGGTCAGCGCGCCGCCGCCTTCGCGCGCGAACGCGGCGATGCGCTCGGCGAGCGCGCCTTCGTAGAACGCCCGGGCGCCGTCCTTCGCGAGCGTGCGCAGCGTCTGCGCATGACCGGGCAGGCACACGCGTTCGCCGACGAGCGGTGCGCGGCCGCGCGGCATGAAGGTGTCCGCGAAACCGGGCAGGCCCTGCAGTTCGGGAATGGCCGCCGCCCACTTGTGCGCGACGATCGGCGGCACCGAATAGCCGCGCTCCGCGATCTCGATCGCCGGCTCGAGCAGGTCCGCGAACGGCAGCGAACCGAACTTCGCGTGCAGCGCTTCCCAGCCCGCGATCACGCCCGGCACGGTGACGGTGTCCCAGCCGCGCGTCGGCTTGTTCGCGATGCCGCGGGTGTCCTCGCCGTGGCGCTTGCGGAAGTAGTCGACGCTCCATGCGGCCGGCGCGACGCCCGATGCGTTGAGCCCCGACAGTCGCTCGCCATCCCACACGAGCGCGAACGCGTCGCCGCCGAGCCCGCACGACACGGGTTCCACCACCGTGATCGCGGCGGCCGCGGCCAGCGCCGCGTCGACCGCGTTGCCGCCCTTCCACAGCATCCGCAGCCCGGCCTGCGCGGCAAGCGGGTGCGACGTCGACACGACGTTGCGCGCGAACACCGGAATGCGGGTCGACGGATACGGGTTGTGCCAGTTGAAGCCACTCATCGATACACCTCGCGAAAGCTGGATGAACGTGCCCGCGCGAACGGGCAGTCCGCCATTCCAGCGCGATAAGCGCGATCGCACAAATTCATTTGTCACATGAATCCATGCCATTTCCGCATGAATCATGGGCGCCGACGCCCAGCAGGCCGGCCGAACGCCGTTACCGCCCTTACAATACCCGCTCCGTCTCACGACACGACCACCGAGCCATGACCCGAGATCCCCGCCTCACCCTCAACGCGCGCCAGCAGGAATTGCTCGAATGGGTGCAGCGCGACGGCTTCGTGACCGTCGACGATCTCGCCGCACACTTCGCGGTCACGCCCCAGACGATCCGCCGCGACGTGAACTGGCTGGCGGACCTGAACCTGCTGCGCCGCTACCACGGCGGCGCAAGCCTGCCGACCAGCTCGGAGAACGTGTCGTACACCGCGCGCCAGCGGATGTTCCACGACGAGAAGCGGCGCATCGCGGCGCTCGCGGCGTCGCACATCCCCGACCAGGCGTCGCTGTTCATCAACCTCGGCACGACGACCGAGGAAGTCGCGCGCGCGCTGAACCGCCATCACGGGCTGCACGTGATCACGAACAACCTGAACGTCGCGTCGATGATGAGCGGCTACCCCGACTGCGAGGTGCTGATCACGGGCGGCATCGTGCGGCCGTGGGACAAGGGCATCGTCGGCGAGCTCGCGATCGACTTCATCCGGCAGTTCAAGGTCGACTACGCGATCATCGGCACGTCGGCGATCGAGGCCGACGGCACGCTGCGCGATTTCGACACGCGCGAGGTACGCGTCGCCGAGGCGATCATGCAGCATGCGCGCACGGTCTACCTCGTCACCGATCATTCGAAGGTCGGCCGCCCGGCGCTCGTGCGCCAGGGGCATCTGAGCCAGGTGCACGCGCTCTTCACCGACAAGCCGCTGCCGCCCGAGATGGCCGATACGGTGGCCGCGGCCGGCACCCAGGTGTACGTCGCGGAATGACGGTTGCGATGCTGCACCGCACCTGAAACTTCAAGTGAAATCAAGAAGTTGGCGCCCCGCGCGAACCGCTTGGGGAGGGCGCTTCTGTCAAACGGAAAATTAACGGGGCACGATTTGTCGTTGCGTGCGCGCTCGACTAGACTCCAGTTCCCCGGCCCGTTCGCCGATCCGCCTGTGCCAGGGCGGTGCGAATTTCAAGGCCGGCGAATACAGCTTTCCCCCCAAGCCATACCCCGTGGGGTATCGCGCGTCGGCGTATGCGCCGGCCGCGCGGGCAGTCCGATTGCCATGGAGAGAACGATGCTGAGTCCGCATGAATTCGCCACGCTCTTGCTTGTGAAGGACGCGCCTGATCAGCGCGACATGGATCGGGATGAACTGGACATCCTGCTCGAACAACAGCTCGTCCGCCTGGAAGGGCTCGGCTCGGGGCGCAGATACTGCGTGACCGAGACCGGTGACGCCACGCTACGATCCGTCAAGTACCGCTATTCGTAAGCCCCGCTGTTCCCGACCTTGACCTGATCGCGCGGCCGGCCTCCCGGCCGCGCGGTCGTTCCCGCCTCCCGCCTGCCCGTTCGCCGCCGGCTTCAACCGCCGCGCAGCGTCGGATCGACCGCCGCCCGCCAACTGATGGCCTGCGCGCGCGCCCCGTTGAAATACGCGATCCAGCCCGCGCGTGCCGCCGCGTCCGGCGCCACGTAGTGGGTCGAAAGTTCGTTTACGAACGCACAATAGTTCGCTTCGGTCAGCCCGCGATACCGTTTCGCGACGTACGCGTCGTACAGCGTCGAATAGACCGGCTGCGCGTCCGCGCCCCAGTCGCGCGCGGCGCCGCCGCACGACGTCTGCAGATCGACGAATGACGGCGCCCGCCAGTTGCCGGCGAGCGGCGGCATACCCGCGCTGCACCCCGCCAGAAGGACGGCGCACACGCCGGCCCACATCCCAATACGCATGATTCACCTCGCGAAACGGTCGATTTCGCCAGTATCGTCCGGGATCGTGTCGCGCGCTACTGGCCCCGCTTTATCGAACTTTACTTTTTCGATTTCGTTCGTTAAATTTCGAATTCGAACATTTCATGTTCGCCCCATTTCAACAGACGATAAGGACAGCAGGTGACCCAACCGAATCGCTACGATCTGCTCGTCGTCGGCGGCGGCATCAACGGCGCGGGCATCGCGCGCGATGCGGCCGGCCGCGGCCTGTCGGTCATGCTCTGCGAGCAGGACGACCTCGCGTCGCACACGTCGTCGTCCAGCACGAAGCTGATTCACGGCGGCCTGCGTTATCTCGAGTACAACGAGTTCGGACTGGTGCGCAAGGCGCTGCAGGAACGCGAGACGCTGCTGCGCGCGGCGCCGCACATCATGTGGCCGCTGCGCTTCGTGATGCCGCACATGCCGAACCTGCGCCCGGCCTGGCTGATCCGCATCGGCTTGTTCCTCTACGATCACCTCGCGAAACGCGAACTGCTGCCCGGCTCGCGCGGCATCGACATGCGCCGCCATGCGGCCGGCGCGCCGCTGATCGACTCGATCAAGCGCGGCTTCGTGTATTCCGACGGCTGGGTGGACGACGCGCGCCTCGTCGTGCTGAACGCGATGGATGCGAAGGAGCGCGGCGCCGAGATCCTCACCCGCACGAAACTCGTTTCCGCCGAACGCCGCGGCGACGAATGGGAAGCGCGGCTCCAGCAGGCCGACGGCTCGATCCGCGTCGTGCAGGCGCGCGCGATCGCGAACGCGGCCGGCCCGTGGGTCGGAGACGTGCTGCACGGCGCGCTCGGCCGCGGCGCGCATCACAGCGTGCGGCTCGTGAAGGGCAGTCACATCATCACGCGCCGCCTGTTCGATCACGATCACGCGTACATCTTCCAGAACCCGGACAAGCGGATCATCTTCGCGATTCCGTACGAGCACGACTTCACGCTGATCGGCACGACCGACGTCGAATACACGAACGATCCCGCGAAGGTCGCGATCGATCGCGACGAAACGCAGTATCTGTGCGATTCGATCAACCGCTACTTCAAGCGCAAGATCTCGCCGGCCGACGTGCACTGGACCTATTCGGGCGTGCGCCCGCTGCTGGAAGACGAGAACGCGGCGAACGCGTCCGCCGTCACGCGCGACTATCGCCTCGAACTCGACGACGGCGCGGGCGCGCCGCTGCTGTCGGTGTTCGGCGGCAAGATCACGACGTTCCGCAAACTCGCGGAAGAAGCCGGCGACATGCTGTGCCGCGCGCTCGGCCGCGACGCGAAGACCTGGACGGCCGGCGTCTCGCTGCCCGGCGGCGATATCGCCGACGCGAAATTCGACGTGTTCGCCAGCGCGTTCGCGAAACGCCATCCGTGGCTGCCCGCCGCGCTCGCACGCCGCTATGCGCGCGCGTACGGCACGCGTGCGGAGCGCGTGGTCGACGGCGCGAGCTCGCTCGCCGACCTCGGCGCCGAAATCGCGCCGGGCGTCCACGACGCCGAACTGCGCTACCTGCGCGACGCCGAATGGGCGACCTGCGCGCAGGACGTGCTGTGGCGCCGCTCGAAGCTGGGCCTGCACGTCGCGCCCGGCACGCTCAACGCCGTGACCGCCGCGGTCGACGCGTGGTTCGCCGCCGCGCATGCGCCGCACGCGTGACTCGAATGCACATTGCAGTTGCAGTTGCCTGACCGACGTTGATTCACCGACGCGCCGCCCACATGCGGCGCGCATCACAACTAAGCCAATCCACGGATGGAGATGAGAGACATGCAGGACCAGTACATCCTCGCGCTTGACCAGGGCACCACGAGTTCCCGCGCGATGCTGTTCGATCGCCAGGGCAATATCGTATCGATCGCCCAGAAGGAATTCGAACAGATCTACCCGCAACCCGGCTGGGTCGAGCACGACCCGCAGGAAATCTGGTCGACGCAAGCCGGCGTCGCCGCGGAAGCCGTCACGCGCACGGGCCTGAACGGCACGTCGATCGCGGCGATCGGCATCACGAACCAGCGCGAGACGACCATCGTCTGGGATCGCGAGACGGGCCAGCCCGTCTACAACGCGATCGTCTGGCAGGATCGCCGCACGGCCGACTTCTGCGATTCGCTGAAGAAGCAGGGCCTCGAAGCGAAGGTGCGCGCGAAGACCGGCCTGCCGATCGACTCGTACTTCTCCGCGACGAAGATCCGCTGGATCCTCGACAACGTGCCGGGTGCGCGCGAGAAGGCCAGGCAGGGCAAGCTCGCGTTCGGCACCGTCGACAGCTGGCTCGTGTGGAACTTCACGAAGCACGAGCTGCACGTGACCGACGTGACGAACGCGTCGCGCACGATGCTGTTCAACATCCATACGCGCGAGTGGGACAGCGAGCTGCTCGAACTGCTCGACATCCCGCGCAGCATGCTGCCGGAAGTGAAGGCGTCGTCGGAGATCTACGGCCACACGAAGACCACCGTGTTCGCGTCGAAAATCCCGCTCGCGGGCATCGCCGGCGACCAGCACGCGGCGCTGTTCGGCCAGATGTGCACGACGTCGGGCATGGTGAAGAACACCTACGGCACCGGCTGCTTCCTGATGATGAACACCGGCGACAAGCCGATCGAGTCGAAGAACAACCTCGTCACGACGATCGCGTGGCAGATCGGCGACGACGTGCAGTACGCGCTCGAAGGCAGCATCTTCATCGCGGGCGCGGTCGTGCAGTGGCTGCGCGACGGCGTCGGCCTCATCAAGACGGCCGCCGAGATCGAGGCGCTGGCCGCGACCGTGCCGCACACCGACGGCGTGTATCTCGTGCCCGCGTTCGCCGGCCTCGGGGCGCCGCACTGGAACGCGCGGGCCCGCGGCTCGGTGTTCGGCGTCACGCGCGGCACGACGGCCGCGCACCTCGCGCGCGCGGCGCTCGATGCGATCGCGTACCAGTCGCTCGACGTGCTGGCCGCGATGGAAGCCGACTCGGGCATCAGCATCGGCGAGCTGCGAGTGGACGGCGGCGCGAGCGCGAACGACCTGCTGATGCAGTTCCAGGCCGACCTGCTCGGCGTCGACGCGGTGCGTCCGCAGATCACCGAGACGACCGCGCTCGGCGCGGCCTATCTCGCGGGCCTCGCGATCGGCTACTGGAAGAACCTCGACGAAGTGCGCAGCCAGTGGCAGCTCGATCGCCGCTTCGCGCCGGCGATGCCGAAGGAGCAGGTCGAGCAGCGCATGGCCGGCTGGCAGCGTGCGGTACGTGCCGCGAAGGCATGGGCCGACGACACGCAGTAATCCGAACAACACCAAACGACATACAACAACACCGGCGGACCGCGTAGCGCGCGAGTCCGCCGTGACTTCGAGAGACAACCATGTCACCTTATATTGCAGAATTCATCGGCACCGCGATCCTCGTGCTGCTCGGCAACGGCGCGGTTGCAAACGTGCTGCTTGCAAAGACCAAGGGCAAAGGCGCGGACCTGATCGTGATCGTGATGGGCTGGGCGATGGCGGTATTCGTCGCGGTCTACGTGACCGCGTCGTTCAGCGGCGCGCACCTGAACCCGATCGTCACGATCAGCCTCGCGCTCGCGGGCAAGTTCGCGTGGTCGAAAGTCGGCGGCTACGTGCTCGCGCAGATGCTCGGCGGGATGGCGGGCGCGCTGCTCGTGTGGCTCGCGTATCGCCAGCACTTCGCGAAGGAAGCCGATGCGGACCTGAAGCTCGCGGTGTTCTGCACGGCGCCGGCGATCCGCAGCACCACGCACAACGTGCTGACCGAAGCGATCTGCACGTTCGTGCTGATCCTCGGCGTGCTGTATCTCGCATCGCCGCAGGTCGGCCTCGGCGCGCTCGACGCGCTGCCCGTCGGCCTGCTGGTGCTCGGCATCGGCATCTCGCTCGGCGGCCCGACCGGCTATGCGATGAGCCCCGCGCGCGACCTGTCGCCGCGCATCATGCATGCGCTGCTGCCGATTCCGGGCAAGCGCGACAGCGACTGGCGCTATGCGTGGGTGCCGGTGATCGGCCCGCTGCTCGGCGGCGCCGCGGCGGCCGGCCTGTATCTGCGCCTGCACGCGATGGCCTGATCGCGGTCCGAACGACGCGTGCGGCGTTCGCTGCCGCGCGCGTCGCTCCCCTCTTTTTTCCCTCGGTCGTCATGAGCCGCGACCCGGGCGCGCCGCCGGCCGACTCCATTCGCCACTCGGGCGGCATCGCGACGGACACGCCCGAACCGTTCCTCCTCGAACGCTACCGGCACGCGGCCGCATCGGGCACATTGACCGCCGCGCCGCACGGCCCGCGCGTGAAAGCACGTATGATGGCGAATCGATCGGCGTCGCCGATATCCCGCGTTTTCATCACCATGCTCGATCACCTCATCTGCGACTGCGACGGCGTGCTCGTCGACAGCGAAGTCATCGCCGACCGCGTGCTGCTCGACACGCTGTCCGCCACGTTCCCGAACCTCGATTTCGAAGCCGCCGCGAAGTCGGCATTCGGCCAGCAGACGTCGCGTTTCCTCACCGGCATCGAATCCCGCTTCGGGATCGAAATGCCCGCCAACTTCATCGAGACCATCGAGCACAACATCGAGGTCGCGCTCGCGCAATCGCTCGCGCCGATCAGCGGCGTGCGCGATGCGTTGCTGAAGGTCACGCTGCCGGCTGCCGTCGTGTCGAACAGCCGGCTCGTGCGCGTGCGCAGCTCGCTCAAGCGCGCATCGCTCACCGAGATCTTCGGCGAGCGCGTGTTCAGCGCCGAACAGGTCGCGCGGCCGAAGCCCTACCCCGACGTCTACCTGCACGCGGCGCACACGCTCGATGTCGCGCCGGCGCGCTGCGTCGTCGTCGAGGACAGCATCTCGGGGTTGAATGCCGCGCGCGCGGCCGGGATGAAGACGATCGCGTTCGTCGGCGCGAGCCACATCCCCGACAACTACGCGGACGCGCTGCGCGCGATGGGCATCACGCGGATCATGCGCAGGATGGAAGAACTGCCGGCGCTCGTCGAAGCCGGCATGCGCGGCGAATTCGGCGACGTGCAGTCCTGATCGTCATTCGGGCCGGATCGGTCGATCCGGCCGCGCTACGGACGCGCGAACGCGCGCCTTTCCTTCTCTCAAGCCGGCTCGCAGCAGCGTTCGCGCGCCGCGGCCAGCGCCTCGCGGAACTCGACGAGTTCCGCGATCGTCAGCATCGGCAGCCCGTGCCGTTGCGCGAAGCGCTCGACATCGTCGCCGCGCGTCATCGTGCCGTCCGGATTCATCAGCTCGCACAGCACGCCGGCCGGCTTCAGGCCCGCGAGAATCGACAGGTCGACCGTGCCCTCGGTGTGACCGCGGCGCGCGAGCACGCCGCCCGGTTGCGCACGCAACGGAAACACGTGGCCGGGGCGCACGATGTCGTGCGGCTTCGCGCCGTCGGCGATCGCCGCTCGAATCGTCGTCACGCGATCGGCCGCCGACACGCCGGTATGCACGCCTTCGCGCGCCTCGATCGACACGGTGAACGCGGTGCCGTTGCGGCTTTCGTTGGTCTGCACCATCGGCGGCAGTTCGAGCGCCCGCACCGTGTCGTCGGTCAGGCACAGGCACACGATGCCGCTGCACTCGCGAATCAGCAGCGCCATCGTCTCGGGCGTGATGCGCTCGGCGGCGACGATCAGGTCGGCTTCGTTCTCGCGGTCGTGGTCGTCCTGCAGCACGACCGCGCGGCCTGCGCGCATCGCGTCGAGCGCGGCGGCGATGCGCGGCGGCACCGGTTCGGAATCCAGCAGAGGGAGATCGGCAAAGGCGTCGGCAGGCGCCGACGAAACGGACATCAAGGACATGTGAAACGCTCCTCGCAAAGACGATTTGGGCGAAAAACGTTTCAGGGCATTGCAAACAGACAGAACGACAACCCGCTTCGCATGCAGCGCGAAGCGGCCCTGACGGACATGACTATCTGCACATCTTCTCTCATCCGGACTGTGACCGTCGGCTCTGGCATTCGACCAGATCTGCTGACCCCGCGCGGATGCGCGGGCGCTCGCGGGCTCGCCGGCTTACGCCAGCCTACCGCCGGTGGGGAATTTCGCCCCGCCCTGAAGACGCACTGATTGCCGGGCGGGAACGCCCCGTCACCGGCGAGCCAAGCATACAACAGCCGCACGCGACGCGCAGCGAATGACCGGTAAAACCTTACTGACGACCCCGTCTAACGGCATCGTCGGAACGGCCGGAGCGCCCGCTCGCGATCCCGCGACGATCGGGGCGCACCGCCGCGCCGCTCGGCCTGCGCGATCAGTTGACGGCCGCGTGCGCCGCGTCGGGCACGAGCCAGCGCGGCGGCACCTCGGGGCTCACCGTCACGCGGAACGCACGCGCTTCGCTGTCGCCCGGGTTGCGCAGGCTGTACGGCTGGTCGGCGTCGAACACGATCGCGTCGCCGGTCGCGAGCAACTGGCGGCGGTCGTGCACGCTCACTTCGAGCGTGCCTTCGCTGACGACGAGGTTGACCGTCGTGCCGGGCGCGCGGCGCGCGCCCGGCTCGGTATGCAGCGGCGCGATCCGCAGCTCGTGGAATTCGGCCGCGGCCGGCTCGCCCTCCGGATACAACGCACGTGCCGAAAAACGGCCGTTCGAGCTGACGACGCGCGACGCGCGCTCGGCCGCCAGATGCTCGAAACCGTTCACCGCATGGCGCCGCAGGAACGCGGCGACCGACACCTTCAACGCCGCGGCGATCTTGCAGAGCACCTTGATCGACGGCACGCTGCGCGCGGATTCGATCTGCGCGAGCATCGCGCGCGACACGCCGGACAGCCGGGCGAGCGCATCGAGCGACAGTTGCCGCTCGGCGCGCAAGCGCGCGAGATTCACGCCGACGACCTGCTCGAGCACGTCGAACGACGCGGAGCCGCGCCCGTCGGCGGCATTACCGGACTCGAAGGAAGACACGTCGCGCACGAGCGCCAGGGATGAAGACATAGCATGGCCTCCGGGCCGCTGCGCGGCCCTGCGTAGGGGGTAAGCCGGAATCGGGTTGCGCCGGTCGTTGGCGCGTATCGAGACGCTATCACCCGGCCTGGTACGGGCAAACGAAGTTATCTTCACACCGTTATCAGCATCGCGGAGGAATGTGTTTCTCGCGAACCTTTTCCCGCCGCCATGGCGTCGCCGCGCAGCGGGCCGTGGCGACGCTCACCGCGCCGCCGGCGCCGCGCAGCGTGCCGGGCCGCGCGCATCGAGCCGCATCGCGAGCCACGTGACGACCAGCGCCGCGAACGTCACCGCGACCGCGACCCACGGCAGCGCATCGAGCGCGAAGCCGTGTTCCAGCGCGAGGCCGCCGAGCCAAGCGCCGCCCGCGTTGCCGACGTTGAACGCGCCGATGTTCAGCGTCGACGCGAGATGCGGCGCGCTCGCGGCCTTCTCGACCACGCGCGCCTGCAGCGGCGGCACCGTCGCGAACGCGGCGATCCCCCAGACGAATACCGTAACCGCAGCCGCGACCGGCAGGTGGCTCGTCTTCGCGAACACGGCTATCACGGCCATCAGCGCGACGAGGATCGCGATCAGCGACGGCATCAGCGCGCGGTCGGCCAGCTTGCCGCCGATCGTGTTGCCGATCGTCAGTCCCGCGCCGAACAGCACGAGGATCAGCGCGACCGCGCGCGGCGAGTAGCCCGACACGGTCTCGAGAATCGGCGCGATGTAGGTGAACACGACGAACACGCCGCCGAAGCCGAGCACGGTCATCAGCAGCGCGAGCCACACCTGGGGCTCCTTCAGCACGCGCACTTCGTGGCCGAGGCCGACCGGCCCGCCGTCGTGGCGGTTCGGCACCAGCGCGGCCACGCCGCCGAGCGCGAGCACGCCGAGCGCGGCGACGATCCAGAACGATGCGCGCCAGCCGAGCACCTGGCCGACGAACGTGCCGAACGGCACGCCCAGCACGTTCGACAGCGTGAGCCCGGTGAACATCAGCGCGATCGCGCTCGCGCGCTTGTCGGCCGGCACGAGCGACGCAGCGACCACCGCGCCGATCCCGAAGAACGAGCCGTGCGCGAACGACGTGACGACGCGCGCGACCATCAGCATCGCGTAGCCGGACGCGGTCGCGCACAGCACGTTGCCGACGATGAAGATCGCCATCAGCAGTTGCAGCGCGGCCTTGCGCGGCATGCGGCTCGTCAGCACCGCGAGCAGCGGCGCGCCGGCCGCGACGCCGAGCGCGTAGCCGGTGACGAGCAGGCCGGCCGACGGCAGCGACACGGCGAGGTCGTGCGCGACTTCGGGCAAGAGGCCCATGATGATGAATTCGGTGGTGCCGATGGCGAAGGCGCTGATCGCGAGCGCCAGGAGCGGAATGGGCATGACGTTCTCCGGAAGGCGGCGGCCGCGGCGCGTGGTCGGGTGCCGCACCGCACAAGAAAGCGGGATGTGCGCGCATTGTCCCGAAGACGCCTATATTTGATAATTGGCGTGGCATTTGAACCATTTTCAAATATTTCTGGAAAATCGCATGGACCGACTGGGCGATATCCGGCTGTTCGTCGAGGCGGCGGAGCTGGGCAGCCTGTCCGCCGCCGGGCGCAAGCTGAACCTGACGCCGGCCGCCGCGAGCGCGCGGCTCGCGAAGCTCGAGGCGAAGATCGCGACGCGGCTGTTCGAGCGCTCGACGCGCCAACTGCGGCTCACCGACGAAGGCAGGCTGTACCTGAACTGCTGCCGGCAGGCGCTGCAGGCGCTCGACGACGCGGACGCGATGCTGCAGGAAGGCCGTAACGTCGTGAGCGGCAAGGTGCGGCTGTCGTCGACGTCCGATTTCGGCCGTCACCAGTTGCTCGACTGGCTCCACGAATTCACGACGCTGCATCCGGGCGTCACGTTCTCGCTGACGGCGTCCGATTCGTCGGCGAACCTGTGGCAGGACGAGATCGACCTCGCGATCCGCTTCGCCGCGCCGCCCGACGGCGCGCTGATCGCCCGCCGGCTCGCGACCAACCGGCGCGTGCTGTGCGCGGCGCCGTCGTTCGTCGAACGCCATGGCGTGCCGGCCGATCCGCACGATCTGGCCCGTTTTCCTTGCAACGTGATCACGATCGCGTCCGGCCCGATGAACACCTGGCATTTCACGCGCGGCGACGAAGTGCAGATCCACACGGTGCCGGTGTCGACCGCGTTCGAGACCAACGACGGCGGCCTCACGCGCGAATGGACGCTGCGCGGCCACGGCATTGCGCTGAAGTCGCTGTGGGACATCGCCGACGACGTCCGCGCGGGCCGGTTGCGCGTGCTGCTGCCCGACTGGCGGCACCAGGACGCGCCGCTGCACGCGATCTATCACAGCAAGCGCTACATGGCGCCGCGCGTGCGCGCGCTGCTCGATTTCCTCGCCGAGCGCTTCGCGCGCGAGGAAGCGGCGCTCGACGACCTGTTGACCGCGTGCCGCTGACAGCCGGCCCTCCACTACTTCAGGGTCGGAACGCGCAACCCGGCGTCGCACGCCCGCAACCGGCCGCCCGTCCGCGTGACGTGAAAAGCTATAATGGAAGGCTTTCCCGACGGCCTTTCCTGCCCGATGCGCGCGATTCGCGTGCCGCGCACGGCCGTCCCGATTCACCCTTGACGACGCCCCCAGGTCAACCACTGCGAACGGCGAATCCCCATGACCAAGAAAGTTTACGTAAAGACCTTCGGCTGCCAGATGAACGAGTACGACTCGGACAAGATGGTGGACGTGCTCAATGCGGCCGAAGGCCTCGAAAAGACCGACACGCCGGAAGACGCCGACATCATCCTGTTCAACACGTGCTCGGTGCGCGAGAAGGCGCAGGAAAAGGTGTTCTCCGATCTCGGCCGCGTGCGCGAGCTGAAGGAAGCGAAGCCGGGCCTGCTGATCGGCGTCGGCGGCTGCGTCGCGAGCCAGGAAGGCGCGTCGATCGTGTCGCGCGCGCCGTACGTCGACCTCGTATTCGGCCCGCAAACCCTGCATCGCCTGCCGCAGATGATCGACGCGCGCCGCGCGAGCGGCCGCGCGCAGGTCGACATCACGTTCCCCGAAATCGAAAAGTTCGACCACCTGCCGCCCGCGCGCGTCGAGGGGCCGAGCGCGTTCGTGTCGATCATGGAAGGCTGCTCGAAGTACTGCAGCTACTGCGTGGTGCCGTACACGCGCGGCGATGAAGTGTCGCGCCCGCTCGACGACGTGCTGACCGAAGTGGCCGGCCTCGCCGACCAGGGCGTGCGCGAAGTCACGCTGCTCGGCCAGAACGTGAACGCCTACCGCGGCGCGCTGACGGCCGGTTCGACCGACATCGCCGATTTCGCGACGCTGATCGAATACGTCGCCGACATCCCCGGCATCGAGCGGATCCGCTACACGACGTCGCACCCGAAGGAATTCACGCAGCGCCTGATCGACACGTACGCGAAAGTGCCGAAGCTCGTGAGCCACCTGCACCTGCCGGTCCAGCACGGCTCCGACCGCATCCTGATGGCGATGAAGCGCGGCTACACGGTGCTCGAATACAAGTCGGTGATCCGCAAGCTGCGCGCGATCCGCCCCGACCTGTCGCTGTCGACCGACATGATCGTCGGCTTCCCCGGCGAGACCGAGGAGGATTTCGACAAGATGATGGCGCTCGTGCACGAGATGAGCTACGACACGAGCTTCTCGTTCATCTACAGCCCGCGCCCCGGCACGCCGGCCGCGAATCTCGCCGACGACACGCCGCGCGAAGTGAAACTCAAACGTCTGCAACATCTGCAGGCGACGATCGAGGAAAACGTCGCGCGCATCAGCCAGTCGATGGTCGGGAAGGTCGAGCGGATCCTCGTCGAGGGCCCGTCGCGCAAGGACCCGAACGAGCTCGCGGGCCGCACCGAGAACAACCGTGTGGTGAATTTCCCGGCGCCGCTCGCGTCGCACCCGCGCCTGATCGGCCAGATGATCGACGTGAAGATCAACCATGCGTACCCGCATTCGCTGCGCGGCGAGCTCCTGCTCGTCAGCGACGACGCGAGCGCGGCCACCCACTGACCGACCGCCGCCCGACAGGAGCCCGACGCTACTTTGAAGACCGTCCAAGCACTGGAATTCACCGCCCCGCGCGACGACAACGCGCGCCTCGCCAACCTCTGCGGCCCGCTCGACGAAAACCTGCGGCAGATCGAACAGGCGCTCGACGTCACGCTCGCGCGGCGCGGCCACCGGATCACGATCCGCGGGCGCGGCGCCAAGCTCGCGCTCGCCGCGCTCGAAAACTTCTACAACCGCGCGCGCGATCCGCTGTCGGTCGACGACATCCAGCTCGCGCTGGTCGAAGTGCGCCACACGGCCGGCAACGGCCGCCAGGACACGGTCGACGTGCGCTTTCGCGGCGACCCCGACCATCCGTTCGACGAGCCCGTCGCGCAGCTCGACGCCAGCGAGCCGGAGGAAGAGCCGGGGCCGAAGCTCTACACGCGGCGCGCCGACCTGCGCGGCCGCACGCCAGCCCAGCGCGAATACCTGAAGCAGATCCTGCAGCACGACGTGACGTTCGGCATCGGGCCGGCCGGCACCGGCAAGACCTACCTCGCGGTCGCGTGCGCGGTCGACGCGCTCGAGCGCGACCAGGTCAAGCGGATCGTGCTGACGCGCCCGGCCGTCGAGGCCGGCGAGCGGCTCGGCTTCCTGCCCGGCGATCTCGCGCAGAAGGTCGACCCGTACCTGCGTCCGCTGTACGACGCGCTGTACGACCTGCTCGGCTTCGACAAGACGGCGAAGATGTTCGAGCGCCAGATGATCGAGATCGCGCCGCTCGCGTACATGCGCGGCCGCACGCTGAACCACGCGTTCATCATCCTCGACGAGGCGCAGAACACCACGCCCGAGCAGATGAAGATGTTCCTCACGCGGATCGGCTTCGGCTCGAAGGCGGTCGTGACCGGCGACACGAGCCAGGTCGACCTGCCGCGCGGCCACAAGAGCGGCCTCGTCGAGGCGCAGCAGGTGCTCGGCGGCGTGCGCGGCATCGCGCTCACGCGCTTCACGAGCGCCGACGTCGTGCGCCATCCGCTCGTCGCGCGCATCGTCGAGGCGTACGACGAGTTCCACGCGCAGCATCAGGACGGCTGAGCGGCGGCGCCCGCGCGCTGCCCCCCACCTCCCGGCCCGGCCCGCCAGACGGCGCGCCGGGCTTTTTTTCGCCCGCGCGCGGCCGGTCCGAATTCGGGCGCGATCGGCCGTTTGGTGTATCCTCGACGCGTCCCAATCGCCGCACGCGTCATGAAATCCTCCCGTTCCCGCAAGTCCGGTCGCGCACCGTCCGCCGCGTCCGAATCCCCCCGCCTTTCGCTGTTCGACGCGAAGGGCAAAGCCCGCACCGTCAACGCGCAAGGGCTGCGGATCGACTTCCCGGACGGCCGCAGCCTGATGTTCGACCTGTCGGGCAGCTCGGGCGACGCGGCCGTCGCGATCGTCGCGCAGCACAACGATCCGGCGATGCGCGCGAAGCTCGCGCTGCAGCCCGAGCACTACGACAGCGTGACGCTGCACGTCGGCGCCGAGTTCGCACCGCGCGAAGACGATCCCGAAGACGGGCCGCGCGCGCTGGAATTCGACCTGTCCGTGCAGTACGGCGACGAGATCACGAGCGACGTGCGCAAGACGCTGCCGAAGCGCAAGCTGATCGCCGAATGGATCGAGCCGGCGCTGTTCGCGAGCGCGCAGCTCACCGTGCGTTTCGTCGGCGAGAACGAAGGCCGTACGCTGAACGCCGGCTACCGTCACAAGGACTATCCGACCAACGTGCTGACCTTCGCGTACGACCCGGCGCCCGACGGCACCGTGATCGGCGACCTCGTGCTGTGCTGCCCGGTGGTCGAGAAGGAAGCGCACGACCAGGGCAAGCCGCTCGCGGCCCATTACGCGCACCTGCTGGTGCACGGCGCGCTGCACGCGCAGGGCTACGACCACGAGACGAGCGACGAGGACGCGGCCGAAATGGAAGCGCTCGAAGTCGACATCCTCGCGAAACTGGGTTTCCCGAACCCGTACCAGTAAGCCGTCCGCCCGATGCGCCACGCCGCGATGCTGCCGCCCGCCTACCCGCCGTCGATCGGCGAAGGACGCCTGCTGACGGAAGACGAGCTCGCGGCGTCGCTCGCGCACACGATGCGCGACTGGGACGGCCGGCAGGATCTCTGGCTGTTCGGCTATGGCTCGCTGATCTGGAATCCCGGGCTGCCGACCGTCGCCGCCGTGCGCGGCAAGGTGCACGGCTATCACCGCGGGCTCTACCTGTGGTCGCGCGTGAATCGCGGCACCCCCGAACGGCCGGGCCTCGTGCTCGCGCTCGATCGCGGCGGCTCGTGCTCGGGCATCGCATTCCGGCTCGCCGGCCCGACCGCGCAGCCGCATCTCGAGACGTTGTGGAAGCGCGAAATGCCGATGGGCTCGTACCGGCCTGCGTGGCTGCCGTGCTCGCTCGAGACCGGCGAACGCGTGAACGCGCTCGCGTTCGTGATGCGCCGCGACGCACCGACCTATACGGGCAAGCTGACCGACCCCGTCGTGAAGGAAGTGTTCCGCTGCGCGGCCGGCCGCTACGGCACGACGCTCGACTACGTGAGCCGCACGGTCGACGCGCTGCGCGCGAGCGGCATCCCCGACCGCGCGCTCGAAGGGTTGCTGGCGCGATGCCGATGATCCGGCACGACGCGCGGCCTGCCGCCATGCGTCCCCACGCCGCCTCGCGCATCCGCACGAGGCCACACCCGATGAAATCGTCACGCCGGTCGCGTTGCAGGATCGCCGCGCTGCTCGTCGTCGCGAGCGTCGTGCTGTCCGGCTGCGGCATACTCGGCTGCGGCGGCGCCGCGACCAACGGCGCGGCCGCCGGCGGCTGCTCGGCCGGCATGCGGTTCTGAGCCGCACGCGACGCGTGCGCGCGCCTGCGGCGGAATGCCGCCTCGCCGGCCGTTTCCCGCGGCCGGCCGCCCGCCCTGCCCGCCGCCATTTTTTTGCCGCCGCGCCCCGCCGGCGCTTTCTGCGATAGGATGGACCCGACGACGACGCGCCCCGCGCGGCCGTCCGCGAGCGGGGCCCGCGCGAGCCGCCCACCCTGGCCGTACGGCCGGGTGACACGGTCGCGTCGTGCCCTTGGTGTATCCTTGCCTACTCCGTGACCGCGCGCCCCGGCATGACCCGGGCGCACCACCATGAACGATTCGTATCCCAGTCGTAAGCCAACCGACAAACCGCAAGAAAAGCGCTCGCTGCTCGAGCGCCTGACCGACTTCATCTCGCCCGAGCCCGAATCCCGCGGCGAGCTGCTGGAAATCCTCCAGGACGCCCACGAACGCAACCTGATCGACGCCGATTCGCTGTCGATGATCGAAGGCGTGTTCCAGGTCTCCGATCTGTGCGCGCGCGACATCATGGTGCCGCGCGCGCAGATGGACGCGATCAACATCGCCGACAAGCCCGAGGATTTCATCCCGTTCGTCCTCGAAAAGGCGCACTCGCGCTACCCAGTGTACGAGGAGAACCGCGACAACGTGATCGGCGTGCTGCTCGCGAAGGATCTGCTGCGCTTCTACGCCGAGGAAGAATTCGACGTGCGCGGGATGCTGCGCCCGGCCGTGTTCATTCCGGAATCGAAGCGCCTGAACGTGCTGCTGCACGACTTCCGCGTGAACCGCAACCACCTGGCGATCGTCGTCGACGAATACGGCGGCGTGGCGGGCCTGATCACGATCGAGGACGTGCTCGAACAGATCGTCGGCGACATCGAGGACGAATACGACTTCGACGAGGAAGCCGGCAACATCATCTCGGGGCCGGACGGCCGCTACCGCGTGCGCGCGCTCACCGAGATCGAACAGTTCAACGAGACGTTCGGCACCGATTTCCCCGACGACGAAGTCGACACGATCGGCGGCCTGATCACCCATCATTTCGGACGCGTGCCGCACCGCGGCGAGAAGCTGCAGCTCGGCAACCTCGTGTTCGAAATCCAGCGCGGCGATGCGCGCCAGGTTCACGTGCTGCTGGTGCGCCGCAACCCGCTCGCCAGCCGTCGCGCCGAAACCTCGCACGAAGACTGACCGTTCCGCGCCAGCCGCCCCTCCTTCAACCGCTCGCCCTCTTCCGCTTCACATGGACGATCCGATTCCGTCCCGCCCGGCTGGCGGCCTTCTCGCGCCGGCGCCCGCCCGCGCGCTGCCGCGCTGGCACTATCCGGCCGCGCTGCTCGCCGGCGCGGCCAATACGCTCAGCTTCGCGCCCACGCCGCACGGCGGCTGGCTGCAGCTCGTCGTATTCGTCTGGTTTTTCGCGCAGCTCACGCGCACGTCGAGCTGGCGCGGCGCCGCGCTCACCGGCGGCGCGTTCGGCTTCGGCAACTTCATCAGCGGCGTCTGGTGGCTCTACATCAGCATGCACGTGTACGGCGAAATGGCCGCGCCGCTCGCGGGCGGCGCGCTCGTGCTGTTCGCGCTGTACCTGTCGCTGTACCCGGCGTTCTCGGCCGGGCTGTGGTCGTTCTGCGCGGGCCATGCGTGGCATCGCCGCGCGCCCGACCCGCGGCCGTTCTCGCCGACCTGGCATGGCGCGTTCGCGTTCGCGAGCGCGTGGGCGCTCGGCGAATGGCTGCGCGGCACCGTGTTCACCGGCTTTCCGTGGCTCGGCAGCGGCTACCCGCAGGTCGACGGCCCGTTCGCGGGCTTCGCGCCCGTGGTCGGCGTATACGGGATCGCATGGGTGCTCGCGCTGTTCGCCGCGCTCGTCGTGCAGGCGCTCGCCGCCGCGCGCCCGTCGCCGGTGCGTGACGGCGAAGCCGGCGCATCGGGCGGCGACGCTCGCGTGCGCATCGCCGCGCCGGCCGGCATCGCCGTCGTGCTCGTCGCGGCCGGGCTCGGGCTGTCGCAGGTCACATGGACCGTGCCCGCGAACGCGCCGCTCACCGTGCGGCTGCTGCAAGGCAACGTGAAGCAGGACATCAAGTTCGAGCAGGAAGGCATCGACGCGGCGATCAAGATGTACCAGCAGATGATCGTCGAGAAGCCGGCCGACCTGATCGTCACGCCCGAGACCGCGATCGCGGTGATGATCCAGGAGCTGCCCGAGCCGTTCGCCGTCGCGATCCGCAAGTTCAGCGACACGACCGGCTCGGCCGTGCTGTTCGGCGCAGTCGGCGCATCGGTGACCGAGGACGGCCGCTACTTCGACTACACGAACAGTCTGTACGGCGTGACGCCGAACTCGCGCGACATCTATCACTACGACAAGCATCACCTCGTGCCCTTCGGCGAATTCATTCCGTGGGGCTTCCGGTGGTTCGTCAACCTGATGAAGATGCCGCTCGGCGATTTCGCGCGCGGCGCGCCGGTGCAGAAGCCGTTCCTCGTGCACAACCAGCCGGTGATGGCCGATATCTGCTACGAGGACTTGTTCGGCGAGGAAATCGCCGCGACGATCCGCGACAACCCGCAGCCGCCCGGCGTGCTCGTCAACGTGACGAACCTCGCGTGGTTCGGCGACACGATCGCGCTCGACCAGCATCTGCAGATCGCACGGATGCGCTCGCTCGAAACGGGCCGGCCGATGCTGCGCTCGACCAACACGGGGATGACGGCCGCGATCGACGCGCACGGGCGCGTGCTCGGCCAGTTGAAGCCGTTCACGATCGGCTCGCTCGACGTGCGGATCGAAGGCACGAGCGGCTTCACGCCGTACGTGATGAGCGGCAACAACATCGTGCTCGCGGTGTCGTTCGTGCTGCTCGCGTTCGGCTTCACGTTCGGGCCCGGGCTGCGCCGACGCAACGGCCGGAAGCCCGGCGACGACGCAGCGCAATGACGCGACGGGCCGCTGCCGCGCGCGGCGGCCCGTGAGCGCGAACCGGCCGGCTCCTCAGGCCTGCCGGGCCGGCCGCTCCGATTGATCCGATTGATCCGATTGATCCGATTGATCCGATTGATCCGATTGATCCGATTGATCCGATTGATCCGACGGATCCGGCTGCGCGGCGAGCGCCCGCAAGTCGCGGCTCACTTCGTCCATCACCGGCGCCCACGCGCCGAACGTCGGCTGGCGGTACAGCGTCGCGGTCGGATACCACGGGCTGTCCCGGCGATCGAGCAGCCACGGCCAGTGCGGATTCACGTCGAGCAGCACCCACGTGCGCGCGCCGAGCGCGCCGGCCAGATGCGCGACCGACGTGCACACGGTGATCACGAGATCCAGCGCGCCGATGAACGCGGCCGTGTCGTCGAAGCTCGTCAATTCGGCCGTATAGTCTTCGATCGCGAAACCGGCCGCGCGCGCGGCGGCGACATCCGCATCCGCACCCGGCTGCAGCGAATAGAACGTAACGCCGTCGATGCCGCGAAACGCGCTCGCGTAGCGCTCGAGCCCGACGCGCCGGAACGGATTGCGCTGGTGGCCCGCACTGCCCGTCCACACGAGCCCGACCTTCAGCCGGCCGTCGCCCGCGAGCCGCGCGCGCCATGCGTCGCATGCGGCCGGCTCGGCCCGCAGGTACGGCACCGACGCGGCGAGCGTCGACGCCTCCATGCCGAGCATCAGCGGCAGGCCGATCAGCGGCACTTCGTAATCGAACGCCGGCAGCGCATCGACGCCGCCGCCCGCGCCGAACACGTCCGCGTGCACGCCGAGGCTGCGCTGCATCAGCGTGCCGAGCGCCGGAAACGTATTCCACGCGAGCCGGCCGCCCTCGCGATGCACGCGCTCGGCGAGCGGCGCGACGAAACGGCAGAACTGCAGCACGTCGCCGAGCCCCTGCTCGCCCCACACCAGCAGCGTCTTGCCGGCGAGCGGTTCGCCCTGCCAGCGCGGGCCCGGCAGCGCCGGCCGGCGACCGCGCAACTCGCCCGCGCCGTCCCAGCGCGCCTCGTGGCCGCGCCAGCCGACCGCATGGTTGCCGCGCACCAGCTGGATGATCGCGAGATTGAAGCGGAACGATGCGTCGTCGGGCGCCAGCTCGCACGCACGCGCCGCATGGCGCTCGGCGTCGTCCCAGCGCTGCGCCTCCTTCATCGCCATCGCGACGTTGTTCATCGCGAGCGCATTGTCGGGCGCGAGATCGGCGAGCCGCGCGGCGCACGCGAGCGCGCCGTCGAGGTCATGCGTCGCGATCCGCGCGACGACGAGGTTGATCCATGCCTGCACGTCCCGCGGATCGTGCTTCACAGCCGCGTCGAGCAGCGCGATCTCCTCCGCGCGTTCACCGCCCGACAATCGCAGCGCGATCGCGAGGTTGTTGCGCAGCGACGGCCAGCCGGCATCGATCGCAAGCGCCGCGCGGTACGGCGCGACCGCATCCGCGTGACGGCCGGCCACCTGCAGCGCATAGCCGTGGTTGAAATACGTGCTTGCGCCCGGCTGCGCGCGCACCGCGCATTCGGCGAGCGCAATCGCGTCGGCCGTGCGCTGCCGCGCGACGAGCGCCGTCGTGAGCCGCGCCAGCGCGTCGGCATCGACCGCATGCAGATGGGCGGCGGCGGCCAGCCACAGATCGTGCGCGGCGCGCTCGCCGCGCGCCTGCGCGTCGGCGGCCTGCCCGAGCAGGGCGAGAAACGGCGGAAGCAGCGGAATCAGAATGTCGTTCGGTTCGTCCATGCAGTCGGCATCGGCAAGCGGTGACGCGGCACGCATGGCGCGCGCCGCAATACACGCATCTTAACGCCCGCGCGAAGCGGTACGGCACGCACGTCGCGGCAGGTCGCACGCGGCCCCGCGGCGCCCGTGGGCCATGCGCGCGCGGGCCGCGGGAAGCAGGCCGGCGGTGCCGGCATCCGCCTTCCGGCCGCATCCGGTCGCCGATCCGGTAAAATTACGCGTTTCAGCACACTAACAAGCCGCGCCGCCGCGCGAGCCGACCCTCCGGGCCCGCCCGGAGCGCCGCCCGCAACGGAGCGCCAGCGCCACGAAGGCTCTTCATGCTTACGTTTCAGCAAATCATCCTGACGCTGCAGTCCTACTGGGACAAGCAGGGTTGCGCCCTGCTCCAGCCCATCGACATGGAAGTCGGCGCGGGCACGTCGCACGTCCACACGTTCCTGCGCGCGGTCGGCCCCGAGCCGTGGCGCGCCGCGTACGTGCAGCCGTCGCGCCGCCCGAAGGACGGCCGCTACGGCGAAAACCCGAACCGCCTGCAGCACTACTACCAGTACCAGGTCGTGCTCAAGCCGGCGCCGGAAAACATCCTCGACCTGTACCTCGGCTCGCTCGAGGCGCTCGGCTTCGACCTGAAGCAGAACGACGTGCGCTTCGTCGAGGACGACTGGGAAAACCCGACGCTCGGCGCGTGGGGCCTCGGTTGGGAAGTGTGGCTGAACGGGATGGAAGTCACGCAGTTCACGTATTTCCAGGAAGTCGGCGGCCTCGAATGCAAGCCGGTGCTCGGCGAGATCACGTACGGCCTCGAGCGCCTCGCGATGTACCTGCAGAAGGTCGAGAACGTGTACGACCTCGTGTGGACCGAGTGGGAAGAGCAAGGCCCGAACGGCCCCGAGCTGCGCCGCCTGTCGTATGGCGACGTGTACCACCAGAACGAGGTCGAGCAGTCGACCTACAACTTCGAGCACGCGAACGTCGACCTGCTGTTCACGTTCTTCAACAGCTACGAAGCGGAAGCGAAGAAGATGATCGACGCGCAGCTCGCGCTGCCCGCGTACGAGCTCGTGCTGAAGGCCGGCCACACGTTCAACCTGCTCGACGCGCGCGGCGCGATCTCGGTCACCGAGCGGGCAGCGTACATCGGCCGCATCCGCGCGCTGTCGCGTCTCGTCGCGCAGGCTTACTACGACTCGCGCGAGAAGCTCGGCTTCCCGATGCTCGGCAACCCGCCGGGCGTGCCGGGCCTCACCACCGACGCCCAGGACGCCGCGCAACCGGCATGGGCGCCGCCGCTCAAGGTCGAACGCAAGATCGATCAGGACTGACGAGACGAGATTTATTCCAGACATGACGCACAATCATCCCGCCCCCCTGCTCGTCGAACTGCTGACCGAAGAGCTGCCGCCGAAGGCCCTCGCGCGCCTCGGCGACGCGTTCGCCGAAGGTATCGCCCAACGCCTCGCCGCGCGCGACCTCGTCGAAGGCGAACTCGTGTTCGAGCGCTACGCCACGCCGCGCCGCCTCGCGGTCGTCGTGCAGAACGTGCGCGCCGTCGCGCCCGACAAGCAGGTCCGCGAAAAAGTCCTGCCGGTGTCGGTCGCGCTCGACGCCGAAGGCAAGCCGACGGCCCCGCTCGCGAAGAAGCTCGCGGCGCTCGGCCACCCGAACGCGTCGATCGCCGATCTCGAACGCGCGCAGGACGGCAAGGCCGAAGCGTTCTTCATCAACTACTCGGCGGCCGGCGCCACGCTCGCCGACGGCCTGCAGGCCGCGCTCGACGAAGCGCTCGCGAAGCTGCCGATCCCGAAATTCATGACGTACCAGCGCCCGGACGGCTCGGACGTGAAGTTCGTGCGCCCGGTGCATCGCCTGACGGTGCTCCACGACGACCGCGTCGTGCCCGTCACCGCGTTCGGCGTCGATGCCGGCGATACGACGCTCGGCCACCGCTTCCTGTCCGACGGACTCGTCGCGATCCAGCATGCCCGCGCCTATGCCGACACGCTGCGCGACAAGGGCCGCGTGATCGCGCACTTCGCCGATCGCCGCGAAACGATCCGCACGCAACTGAACGAACATGCGAACGGCGACACGGTCGTGATGCCCGAAGCGCTGCTCGACGAAGTCACGTCGCTGGTCGAATGGCCGGTCGTCTACCCGTGCCGCTTCGAGGACGAATTCCTGCAGGTGCCGCAGGAATGCCTGATCCTCACGATGCAGACGAACCAGAAGTATTTCGCGCTGACCGACGTCGCCGGCAAGCTGCGCTCGCGCTTCCTGATCGTGTCGAACATCGAGACGAAGACGCCGGGCGAGATCGTCGAAGGCAACGAGCGCGTCGTGCGCCCGCGCCTCGCCGATGCGAAGTTCTTCTTCGAGCAGGACAAGAAGAAGCCGCTCGCCGAGCGCGTGCCGCAACTCGCGAACGTCGTCTATCACAACAAGCTCGGTTCGGCGCTCGCGCGCGTCGAGCGCCTCGAGGCGCTGGCCGGCGAGATCGCCCCGGCGATCGGCGCCGACACCGCGCACGCGAAGCGCGCCGCGCGTCTCGCGAAGGCCGACCTGCTGACCGACATGGTCGGCGAATTCCCGGAACTGCAGGGCACGATGGGCACGTACTACGCGCGTCACGACGGCGAAGCCGACGACGTCGCGCTCGCGTGCGCCGAGCACTACCAGCCGCGCTTCTCCGGCGACGCACTGCCGACCACGCCGGTGTCGACCGCCGTCGCGCTCGCCGACAAGCTCGAAACGATCGTCGGCATCTGGGGCATCGGCCTCGCGCCGACCGGCGAGAAGGATCCGTTCGCGCTGCGCCGCCACGCGCTCGGCGTGCTGCGCCTGCTGCTCGAGAAGCAGCTGCCGCTCGATCTCGTGTCGCTGCTGCGCACGGCCCACGCACGCTTCGACGGCGTGCCGGGCGTCGCCGAATCGACCGACGCGATCTTCGCGTTCTTCATGGATCGCCTGCGCGGCCTGCTGCGCGAGCGCGGCTATTCGGCCGGCGAAATCGACGCGGTGCTGAGCCTGAACCCGACGCGCATCGACGATCTCGTCGCGCGCCTGGACGCGGTGCGCGAATTCACGCGCCTCGCCGAAGCCGAAGCGCTCGCGGCCGCGAACAAGCGGATCTCGAACATCCTGAAGAAGTCGGAAGGCGGCGCGAACGGCGCGGTGCAGCCGACGCTGCTCGTCGAGGCGGCCGAGAAGGCGCTGCACGAACAGCTCGCGGCCGTCACGCCGCACGTGCAGTCGCAGCTCGAGGCGCGTGCGTACACGGGCGCGCTGTCGGCGCTCGCCGCGCTGCGCGCGCCGGTCGACACGTTCTTCAACGACGTGATGGTCAACGCGGAAGATCCGGCGCTGCGCGCGAACCGTCTCGCGCTGCTGTCCGCGCTGCACCAGCAGATGAACTGCGTCGCCGACATCTCGAAGCTCGCCGCATAAGGGCCGCACGATGCCGACCAGCCCCAACCGAAAGCTCGTCGTCCTCGACCGGGACGGCGTGATCAACGTCGATTCGGATGCGTTCATCAAGACGCCCGACGAATGGATCGCGCTGCCCGGCAGCTTCGAGGCGATCGCCCGGCTCAACCACGCGGGCTACCGCGTGGTGGTCGCGACCAACCAGTCCGGCATCGGTCGCGGGCTGTTCGACATGGCCGCGCTCAACGAGATGCACCTGAAAATGCATCGCGCGGCGGCCGCGGTCGGCGCGCGCATCGACGCGGTGTTCTTCTGCCCGCACACGGCGGAGGATCACTGCGACTGCCGCAAGCCGAAACCCGGCATGATGCAGATGATCGCCGAGCGCTTCGAGATCGATCCCGGTCACACGCCGGTCGTCGGCGATTCGCTGCGCGACCTGCAGGCCGGCGTCGAGGTCGGCTTCCAGCCGCACCTCGTGCTGACCGGCAAGGGCAAGAAGACGCTCGCCGCGGGCAATCTGCCGCCCGACACGAAGGTCCACGACGACCTGCGCGCGTTTGCGCTCGATTTTCTTTCACACGAACACGAGTGATGCGGCTGCCGCGCGCATCCTCCCCAACGCCAGACTCACGCCGATGCGCTTCGTCCGCTCCCTGCTGCTGCTGATCTACTTCATCCTGTACACGGTGCCGTACGCCACCGCGTGCTTCATCGCGTTCCCGTTCATGCGCCCCGACGCGCGCTACTGGATGGCGGCCGGCTGGTGCAAGTCGACGCTGTGGGTCGTGCGCTGGCTGAACGGCATCCGCTACCGGATCGAAGGGTTCGAGAACCTGCCCGACGGCCCGGCCGTGCTGCTGTCGAAGCACCAGTCCGCGTGGGAGACGCTCGCGTTTCCGGCGCTGATGCCGAAGCCGCTGTGCTACGTGTTCAAGCGCGAGCTGCTGTACGTGCCGTTCTTCGGCTGGGCGCTCGGGCTGCTGCACATGGTCAACATCAACCGCAAGGAAGGCAAGAACGCGTTCAATTCGGTGATCCGCCAGGGCAAGAAGCGCCTGTCGGAAGGCGCATGGATGATCATGTTCCCCGAAGGCACGCGCACGCCGGTCGGCAAGCAGGGCAAGTACAAGACGGGCGGCGCGCGCTTCGCGATCGAAACCGGCACGCCGGTCGTGCCGATCGCGCACAATGCAGGTCGTGTGTGGCCGCGCAACTCGTTCACGAAATTCCCGGGCGTCGTCACGGTGTCGATCGGCAAGCCGATCCCGAGCGAAGGGCTGACGCCCGATGCATTGAACTCGCAGGTCGAAGCATGGATCGAAGCGGAAATGCGCCGCATCGATCCCGATGCGTATCGTCAGGCGGGCAACGCCGGCACACGCGATGCCGCGCGCGCCTGACGCCCCGGATTGCAGCCGTTGCGTACGACAAAAAGAAGCGAACTGATGAAACAGCGTCCGCGGCCACGGCCTGCCGTCGTGGCCCTCGATCATCGCCAGATGGATCTGCCGCTCTTCGACGGGCCGGCCGCCGCGCCGTCGGCGCCGGCCGCTCCGCCCGCACCGCCCGAAGCCGCCCCCGCTGCTCCACTCGATCCGGGTCCAGCGCCCGATCGCTCGCGCGTGCGCACGTTCGCGCTCGACAGCCGCGTGCTCGAATACCGGCTGAAGCGCTCCGCGCGCCGCACGATCGGCTTCACGATCGACGGCAGCGGGCTGTCGATCACCGCGCCGCGCTGGGTCACGCTCGCCGACATCGAAGCGGCGATCGCCGAAAAGCAACGCTGGATCTTCGCGAAGCTCGCCGAGTGGAAGACGCGCACCGAGCAGCGTGCGCTGCCGCAAATCGACTGGCGCGACGGCGCGCAACTGCCGTATCTCGGCAAGACGGTGACGATCGCGCTCGGCGCGGGCGCCGTCGCCTTCGACACCGACGCGCTGCGGCTGTCGCTGCCGCTGCCCGTGCAGGCCGACATGCAGCAGATCAAGGATCGCGTGCAGGGCTGGCTGCAGGGCGAAGCGAAACGCATCTTCGGCGAACGCCTCGTGGTCTATGCGGAAAAGCTCGGCGTCACGTATTCGATGTATGCGCTGTCGTCGGCCGCGACGCGCTGGGGCAGCTGCTCGAGCGACGGCAAGATTCGCCTGAACTGGCGGCTGATTCATTTCCCGATGTCGATCATCGACTACGTCGTCGCGCACGAGCTGTCGCACCTGCGCGAGATGAACCACAGCCCGGCCTTCTGGCAGACCGTCGAATCGATTTTCCCCGAGTTCCGCGAAGCGCGGCACACGCTCAAGCATCATCCGCCCGAGCTGCTGCCGTCGCTTTGACGCGCGCGGCTGCGCTGCCAACGAAAAAGGGCGATGCGGATTACCCCCGCACCGCCCTCTCTACTGCTGCGGCGCACGTCGTACGCCGCAGCCCGGTTCATCCGGCGCTTACTTCTTCTGGATGAACTCGATCTTGTAGCCGTCCGGATCCTCGACGAACGCGATCACGGTCGTGCCGTGCTTCATCGGGCCTGCCTCGCGCGTGACCTTGCCGCCTTGCGCCTTGATCTTCTCGCAGGCCGCGTACGCATCGTCGACCGCCACCGCCAGATGGCCGAAGCCGTTGCCGAGATCGTAGGACGGCGTCTCCCAGTTGTGGGTCAGCTCGATCACGGTGCCCGTGCTTTCGTCTTCGTAGCCGACGAACGCGAGCGTGAACTTGCCTTCCGGATAATCCTCGCGACGCAGCAGCTTCATGCCGAGCAATTCGGTGTAGAACTTGATCGAGCGGTCGAGATCGCCGACTCGCAGCATCGTATGCAGCAAGCGCATGTGTTGTACTCCTGTGGGGACTTTCCAGAGTCGGAAATTCTACCGGAGTCGGGTGAAATTCGCCGGGGGCGCCGAGCCGGGGGCGCCGAGCCGGGGGCGCCTAGCCGGGGGCGCCTAGCCCGGCGCGCCGAGCCCGGAACGGGCCCAACAAGCACGCGGCCGATGCCGCGTATCGGTTGCCTCGGCGCGACCGGGCGCGCAACGACTGAAAGCGGCAAGATCCGGCTCGCCCGACCCCGCGCCGATCGGATAACATCCTGCCACTTCGCACCAAAAGCGGGCATGCGCGCCGCCGCCCGACCGCGACCACCCACTTTTTCTTGCCGCCCCACTGCCGTGCGAAACCGTCGATTCGAGCGCGCCGGACGCGCCGCCCGCCTGACCTCCGCGCCACAAGGCCCGACCAGCGAGGCGCGCCGATGACCGCGCTTGCCGCCGCCCCCGTGCGCCGCGCACTCGATACGCGCGCCGTCGGCCTGATGCTGCTGCTGTGCGCGATCTGGGGCTTCCAGCAGGTCGCGATCAAGAGCACGAACGCCGCGATCGCGCCGATGTTCCAGGCCGGGCTGCGCTCGGTGATCGCCGCGGTGCTGCTGTGGGGCTGGGCCCGCACGCGCGGCACGCCGCTGTTTCAGGCGGACGGCACGCTCGGCGCAGGCATCGCGGCCGGTGCGCTGTTCGCCGGCGAATTCATCTGCGTGTTCTTCGGGCTGACGCTGACGAGCGCGTCGCACATGGCGATCTTCCTGTACACGGCGCCGTGCTTCACCGCGCTCGGCCTGCACCTGTTCGCACCCGGCGAGCGGCTGCAGCGCACGCAATGGGCCGGCGTCGGCCTCGCATTCGCCGGCATCGCGCTCGCGTTCGCGGACGGCTTCCTGAAGCCGCGCACGCCCGGCGCATCGGTGCTGGCCGGGCTCGCCGGCGACGCGCTCGGGATCCTCGGCGGCGCGATGTGGGCCGCGACGACGGTGGTGGTGCGCTCGACCGCGCTCGCGCGGGCCAGCGCGAGCAAGACGCTGTTCTACCAGCTCGCGGTATCGGCGGTCGTGCTGGTCGCGCTCGCCGCGCTGTTCGGCCAGATGTCGTTCGCGCGGATCACGCCGATCGCGCTCGCGAGCCTCGCGTACCAGTCGGTGATCGTCGCGTTCGTCAGCTACCTGTCGTGGTTCTGGCTGCTGACGCGCTACAGCGCGTCCCGGCTGTCCGTGTTCACGTTCCTGTCGCCGCTGTTCGGCGTCGCGTTCGGCGTGCTGCTGCTCGGCGAATCGGTCGGCTGGCGCTTCATGTCCGCGGCCGCGCTCGTGCTGACCGGCATCGCGCTCGTCAACGCGCCGCCGCGCCGGCGGATGTGACGACCGGCGCAAAGACACGCGGGCAATAAAAAAGCTGCCAGTCGGGCAGCTCTCTTCGATACAGCGGGTGGGCGGCTCGCGTCACGCACGTCATCCGGCCTTGCGCAGCGCCGCCAGCGCCTGCGCCACGCCGACGTATTCGGCCACGCGCACGTCCTCCGCACGGCGCGCGAGATCGAAGCCGAGCGCATCGAAATCGATCGTCTCGCGGTAGTCGCCGAGCGTGTTGCGCAGCATCTTGCGGCGCTGCGAGAACGCGGCGGTGACGATTTCACCGAGCAGCACCGGGTCGACGTCCGGTAGTTCGTGCGGCTCGTACGGAATCATCCGGACGATCGCCGAATCGACCTTCGGCGGCGGCTGGAACGATTCCGGCGGCACGTCGAGCATCTTTTCCATCACGTAGCGGTACTGCAGCATCACCGACAGCCGCGAGAACGCCTTCGTGCCCGGCTCCGCGACCATCCGCTCGACGACCTCGTTCTGCAGCATGAAATGCTGGTCGATGACCGCATCGGCGAACGTCATCAGGTGAAACAGCAGCGGGCTGGAGATGTTGTACGGCAGGTTGCCGACGATCCGCAGCGACGGCTTGTCGCCGGGCGCCGCGAGCGAGCGGAAGTCGAACGCGAGCGCGTCGCCCGCGTGCAGCTCCAGCAGCGTGCCGAAGCGTTGCTGCAGGCGCCCGATCAGGTCGCGGTCGAGCTCGACCGCGTGCAGCGGCGACTCGGGCGTCGCGAGGCGCTCGATCAGCGGGCCGGTCAGCGCACCGAGCCCGGGGCCGATCTCGACCATCCGCTGGCCGCGCGCGGGGCTGATCGTCGCGACGATCGAGTCGATCACGCCGTGATCGACGAGGAAGTTCTGCCCGAAGCGCTTGCGCGCGAAATGGCCTTGGTGCTGTCTGCTGTTCGACATCGACTGAGTAAAACGAAAAATGCGACGAATGGGATAAACCGGCAGCGTCAGGCTGCGCGGCGGTGGCGCGCCATCGTGACGGCCGTATCGAGCGCGGCGATCATGCTGCCCGGATCCGCGCGGCCCGTGCCGGCCAGATCGAGCGCGGTGCCGTGATCGACCGACGTGCGGATGATCGGCAGCCCGAGCGTCACGTTGATGCCCTCGCCGAACGTCGCGTACTTCAGCACGGGCAGACCCTGGTCATGGAACATCGCGAGCACGCAATCGGCATCGGCCAGATGGCGCGGCTGGAACAGCGTGTCGGCCGGATACGGGCCGCGCGCGTCGATGTGTTGCGCGTTCGCGCGAGCCAGTGCCGGCGAGATCACGTCGATCTCCTCGCGGCCGAGATAACCGTTCTCGCCCGCGTGCGGGTTCAGGCCCGTCACGAGGATGCGCGGCGCGGCGAGACCGAAATCGCGCCGCAGGTCGCGGTCGATGATCGCGAGCGTCTCGACGAGCCCGTCGATCGTCAGCGCGGCCGATACGTCCTTCAGCGGCAGATGCGTGGTCGCGAGCGCGACGCGCAGCGGCCGATGGCCGGTGCCGGCCAGCATCATCACGACGCGCGGCGTATGCGTGCGTTCGGCCAGGTATTCGGTGTGACCGGTGAACGGCACGCCCGCATCGTTGATCGTGCTCTTCTGCAGCGGCGCGGTGACGATCGCGTCGTACCGGCCCGCCAGCGCGCCGTCGATCGCGGCGTCGAGCAAGCCGAGCACGTACCGGCCGTTCGCCGCGTCCAGCTTGCCCGCTTGCGCGGGCGCCGCCAGCGCGTGATGCGCGACCGACACCTGCGCGCCGCCGGCCAGCGTGACCGCGTCGGCGCCGACCGCCGCCGCTCGCGCGTCGAGCAGCGCGGCATCGCCGAGCACGGTGAAATGCGCGTCGGGCCAGCGCTGCGCCGCATCACGCAGCGCCTGCACGGTCAGTTCCGGGCCGACCCCCGCGGGTTCGCCGGTCGTGATCGCGATCTGCAGCGCGCGCGTGGTCATCCGATGCTCGCTCAGTTCGCCGGGCCGACGCCGCCGATCTTGTACTGCACGTACGACGAATCGCGCAGCTCGCGCAGCCAGTCGGCATAGGCTTGTTCGGCCTTGCGCTGGCCGATCGCCTGACGGGCGATGTCCATCTGCTGCTGCACCGACCCTTCCGCGTCGCGGCGGTTCAGCACCTGGATCAGGTGATAGCCGTATTCGGTACGAATCGGCTGGCTGATCTGGCCGTCCTGCAGGCTGTTCATCGCGCGCTCGAATTCCGGCACGGTCTCGCCCGGGCTGATCCAGCCGAGATCGCCGCCCTGCGACGCCGAGCCGTCCTGCGAGTAGGTGCGCGCGAACTTCGCGAAATCGCCGCCGGCCTCGATCTGGTTGCGGATGTCGATCAGTTGCTGACGCGCCTGGCCTTCCGACTTGCCTTCGCCGACGCGCAGCAGGATGTGGCGCACGTGCGTCTGGACGATCTTCGGCGCCGCGGCGCTCGCGCCCTGGCTCGGGCGGCGATCGACGAGGCGCACGATCTCGAAGCCGTCGGGCACGCGGATCAGCGTCGGGTTGACCTGGCCCGGACGCAGCTTCGACGCGGCGTCGACGACGTCCGGCGGCAGCGCGCTCGGCGACTTGAAGCCGAGATCGCCGCCCTTCTTCGCGTCGTTCGCTTCGGAGTTGTTCTTCGCGAGGCGCTCGAAATCGGCGCCCGACTTCGCCTGCTGCAGCAGCGCTTCGGCCTTCTTCTGCGCGGCTTCGATGTCGGCCTGCGGCGCGTTGGTGGGCGCCTTGATGAAGATGTGCTGGAAGCGCAGGTCCTGCTGCTGCGATGCGTTCGGCCCGCGCTGGCTCGCGATGTAGTTCGCGACCTCGGCGTCCGACACCGTGATCTTGCCGTCGACCTCGCGCTCGCGCAGCTTCGACAGCATCAGCTCGGTGCGTGCGTCGCCCGTGAAGACGCTCCAGGGCACGCCCTGCGCCTCGAGGCGCGCGCGGTACTGGTCGAGCGTCATCCCGTTCGCCTGCGCGAGACGCTGCAGCGTGGCCTGCACGGTCGCGTCGTCGATGCGGATCCCGTCGTCCTTGGCCTTCTGCACCTGGATACGTTCGAGCACCATCTGGTTCAGCACCTGCGCGCGCAACTGGTCGGCCGGCGGCACCGGCGCGTTCTGCTGCTGCAGCCGGCGCGCGATCAGGCCGACGCGCTGGTCGAGTTCGCGGCCCGTGATCACGTCGTTGTTGACCACGGCGACGACTTCGTCGGCGAGCTGCGCACCTTGCGAACCGAGTGCCTGCGCCGCGGCCGGCGCGGCGGCGAGCAGCGCGGCGGACGCGGCGAGGCTGGACACGACTGCCGCGAAACGAAGGGTTTTCTTCATTGCCACTGAAACTCCATTGAAATCGTGCTGACCGGTGCAGACATGCCGGCGTTACTCGTAGTTGCTGAAGCGGGACATCGGCGGCGGCGGCGGCGGCAACGGCGTGTAGCCCGGCACCCCGGCGCGGAATGCGGACACGAGGCCGTTGTCGACGGTCGACAAGCCCTTGAGCGTCAGTTGCATCATGAAGCGCGTCGACGAGTTCTGCTGTCCCGACGAATTGATACCGTTCGCCGCCCGCTGCACCCCGACCCCGAGCGCCCAGCAATCCGCGTCGTATTGTAAGCCGACCAGACCGTCGACCACGCGATCTCCGGCGAAGTCGTAGTTGAAGCGGCCGATCGCATACAGGCGGCGCGTGAGCGGCCACTGCGCGGACACCAGGAACTGGTTGATCGGCTGGTTGTCGAGCGTGGTGTTCGTGCGCGTATAGCGGTAGCCGACGTTGATCACGCGGCGCTCGCCCGGGCTGTAGCCGAAACCGATGCTCGACTTCACGAGCTGGTTGTTGTTCTGGTTGTACTGGAACGCCGTTTCCGACATGAAGCCCGAGCCGAGCTTCAGCGCGGCGCCGACGATCAGGTCCGAGTGGCGCGCGAGCACGGCGCTCTGCCCGGGGGTCAGCGTGACGCGCTGATCGGCGAAGTAGTACTGCTGCGCGATCACGAAGCGCGCGCGCTCGTCGCCGGTGCGCGGATCGATGAAGCGCGACGTGAGGCCGGCCGTGATCCGGTTCGCGTCGGCGATCCGATCGTTGCCGACGAACGTGTTCGGCTGGTAGATCTCCGCGAGGCCGAAGTCCGATTCCGCGGTGTCGAACAGCGGCGCGTTCGACTGGTCGCGATACGGCGTGTACACGTAGTACAGGCGCGGCTCGAGGGTCTGGATGAAGTCCTGGCCGAACAGCCGCACCGAACGGTCGAAGATCAGGCCCGAATCGAAGCTCACGGTCGGGATCGACTCGGTGAAACGCTTCGGGTTGTTCGGCGTGGTCGACGACAGGTAATTTAGGTCGTACGACGCCAGGTGGTACTGGACCTTCGGCACCGCGAAGTAGCCGGGGCCGTACACGCCGTACGAGATGTACGGGTTGAAGACGACCCGGTCGCCCTGGGTCGCATCGGCGGTCGTGATGCGGAACCGCGAATAGTCGGCTTCCGCGCCGAAGTCGAACCCGCCGACGTTGTACTTCGTGTACTTCACGTTCAACTGCGGCTCGCGGCTGTACGGCGCGATCGACGGCGGCAGCGTCTGCCAGTGCTGGTAGCGCGCGAGCACCGACCACGGACCGTTGTTGTACGTGAGGCCGGCTTCCTGCTGGTACAGCGTCTGCGTCCCGTTGATGAACTGGTTCGCCGACCCGAGGTCTTCCGGATACGTGTTGTCCGAGACCTTGTTGAAGTAGACGTAGCCGCCGAAACCGCCACCGAAGTTCTGCTGGTGCTGCCAGTAGATCGCGTAGCGGTTGCGATGCGCGAGCCGGTCGTCCGGCAGGTAATTGGCCGTGAACGTGCCCGAATACGACGGCGACAGGTAGCGGAACGTCGCTTCGGCCATCACGCCTCGCCGCGAGATGATGCGCGGCGTGAGCGTCAGGTCGCGGTTCGGCGCGATGTTGAAGTAGTACGGCAGCGACAGCTCGAACCCGTTGTTCGAGTTCACCGAGAACGTCGGCGGCAGCAGGCCGCTGCGCCGCTCGCCGGACAGCGGGAACGTCATCCACGGGCTCGCGAAGATCGGCACGCCCTGGAAGAACAGCACGCCGTTGCGCGCGGTGCCCTCGTCGGCGCCCGTATCGAAGTCGAAGCGGCTGCCCTTGATGTACCACGCGGGGTTCGTCGAGCACTGGCACGCGGTATACGTGCCGTTGACGAACACCGAGCGCTCGTTGTCGACCATGTCGACGCGCTCCGCGCTGCCCGACCCGCCCGTCACGTTGAAGTGGTACTTCGGCGCGGTCATGAAGCCCTGGTTCGCCTCGATCTTCAGGTGCGCCTCGGGGCCGGCGAACGACGTGCCGCCATTGACCACCTTGACCTGGCCGTACGCATCGGCCATGTCGGTATCCTGATCGTAGTGGATCGCGTCGGCCTTCACGACGGCGTCGCCGCGCCGCAGCTCGGCCGAACCCTTCGCGGCGAGATCCTGCTCGGCGGTGCCGCTCGTATGGTCGGCGATCACGAAGGCGGCCGGCTTCGCGCCGTCCTTCAGCGGATGATCCTCGAGCTGGGGCGCGAGACGCAGATCCCACGGCGAGTCGAGCGGCTGCGGCTGCGCGGCCGCGCCCGACAGCTGCGCGTACGACACGGCCGGCACGAGGCCCGGCACGGCCAGGAGCGCAAGCGCGAGCCGCCGTTTGCGCGGCGCCCCGTCACCGGGGAAAACATTCGGGAATAGCGGTTTGGGCGGCATCTATCGTTTGGCGAATCGCCCCTTGTCAACCGCGCCTGCACGGCACCTTCGCGCGCGGCGGGCCGCGCCGTCGAGCCGCGACTGCGGCTCTTCGCAAACCGGGGAGGCGATCGGGCGGACGGCGCGACAGGCGGCGGGCCTGCACGGCGGAAGCTGACGCGGGGCGCGTCAAAAAAGTCGTGGGGTATTATATGGCAAGACGTTCCCCCCTCCGCCGAGTTTCATGACGCTCCCATCCGCCGCATCCCAGCCCGACGCCCGCCTCGACGCGCTCACCGCGTGGCTGCACCCGCTCGCCGAGCGCTACGCCCTCGATCTGTCGACCCTCGCGCCCGCGTCGTCGGACGCCAGTTTCCGCCGCTATTTCCGCGTCGCGTCGGCCACGCGCCCCGGCGGCACGCTGATCGCGGTCGATGCGCCGCCGCCCGAGAAGTGCCGCGAGTTCGTCCAGGTCGCGCAGCTGCTCGCCGCGGCCGGCGACCACGTGCCGGACGTGCTGGCCCACGATGTCGACGCGGGCTTCATGCTCGTGACCGACCTCGGCCGCACGTCGTACATCTCGGTGCTCGATCCGGCCGATCCGGCCGCGGCCCGTCCGCTGATGCGCGCCGCGCTCGACGCGCTGATCCGTTTCCAGCTCACGTCGAAGCCCGACGTGCTGCCGCCGTTCGACGAGGCGTTCCTGCGCCGCGAAATGGAGCTGCTGCCCGAATGGTTCGTCGGCCGCCATCTCGGCAAGCCCGTCACCGACGCGATGCGCGGCACGCTCGACCGCACGTTCGCGCTGCTGGTCGCGAGCGCGCACGCGCAGCCGCAAGGCTTCATGCTGCGCGACTTCATGCCGCGCAACCTGATGGTCTGCGAGCCGAACCCGGGCGTGCTCGACTTCCAGGACGCCGTCTACGGGCCGCTGACGTACGACGTCGTGTCGCTGCTGCGCGACGCGTTCATCAGCTGGGACGAGGAGTTCGAGCTCGACTGCTTCGCGTACTACTGGGAAAAAGCGAAGAAGGCCGGCCTGCCGGTCGATCCGGATTTCGGCGAGTTCTACCGCCAGCTCGAATGGATGGGGCTGCAGCGCCACATCAAGATTCTCGGCCTGTTCGCGCGCATCAATTATCGTGACGGCAAGCCGCACTACCTGAACGACCTGCCGCGCTTCCTGGCCTATGCGCGCAAGGTCGCGCTGCGCTATCGCCCGCTCGTGCCGTTCGCGAAGCTGCTCGACGAGCTCGAGGGCAACGCGCCGGCCGACGTCGGCTATACGTTCTGACCGTCCTCACACCCAGTCGACCATGAGCACACCCCTGACCACGGCGATGATCTTCGCCGCCGGGCGCGGCGAACGGATGCGCCCGCTCACGGACACGCGCCCGAAACCGCTGCTCGAAGCCGGCGGCAAGCCGCTGATCGTGTGGCAGATCGAGGCGCTCGCGCGCGCGGGCATCGACACGATCGTGATCAACCACGCATGGCTCGGCGAGCAGATCGAGGGCGCGCTCGGCGACGGCTCGCGCTGGGGCGTGCGGCTCGCGTATTCGGCCGAGGGCGATGCACTCGAAACCGCAGGCGGCATCGCGCAGGCGCTGCCGCTGCTCGAACGCGGCGGGCAGCCGACGGTGTTCGCGGCCGTCAGCGGCGACGTGTACTGCGCATTCGACTACCGGACGCTCGCGCCGCACGCCGCCCGGATGGCCGCGCTCGACGCGCCGGCGATGCACCTCGTGATGGTGCCGAACCCGCCGTTCCACCCGGCCGGCGACTTCGCGCTCGGCGACGACGGCCGTCTCGCGCTCGACGGCGCCGCGCGCGTCACGTTCGGCAACATCGGCGTGTACGACACGCGAATGTTCCGCGACCTCGCGCCCGGCACGCGGCGCGCGTTGACGCCGTACTATCGCGCGACGATCGAAGCCGGCCGTGCGACCGGCGAACTGTACGAAGGGATCTGGGAGAACGTCGGCACGCCCGCGCAGCTCGGCGAACTCGACGCACGGTTGCGCGCCGCCGCGGGCTGACGGTTTCGCGGCCGGGCGACGGTTCGTCGGGCAGCCGGCGCGGTGCGCCGATGGCCTGACGGGCCGATGAATACCCGGCCGAGCCGGGATCACGTGCCGCGGACGTCCGCCGGTTCACCCGACCGCGACGCCGTCCCTCCGCCCGTTGCCGAGCGGGCAGCCGAACGGGCGGCCAACCCTCCGCGCCCGCCGCGCACGTGCCGCGCGGCACCCGCGCTCACGCGGCCTCGGCCTCTTCCCCGCCCGCCGCCGCGCGCTGCTGCTGCAGCGCCCACATCTGCGCATACAGCCCGTCCGCGCGCACGAGTTCGTCGTGCGTGCCGCGCTCGACGATCCGCCCGCGGTCCATCACGAGGATCTGCTGCGCGTGCACGACCGTCGACAGCCGGTGCGCGATCACGAGCGTCGTGCGATGCCGCGCGATCTGATCCAGCTCGTGCTGGATCGCGCGTTCCGAGCGCGAATCGAGCGCCGACGTCGCTTCGTCGAACAGCAGCACCGGCGGATCCTTCAGCAGCGTGCGGGCGATCGCGACGCGCTGCTTCTCGCCGCCCGACAGCTTCAGCCCGCGCTCGCCGACCGGCGTGTCATAGCCCTTCGGCAACCCTTCGATGAAATCGTGGATGTGCGCGGCACGCGCGGCCGCGACCACCTCGTCGCGGGTCGCCGTCGGCCGGCCGTACGCGATGTTGTAGTAGATCGAGTCGTTGAACAGCACGGTGTCCTGCGGCACGATCCCGATCGACGCGCGCAGCGATTCCTGCGTCACGTCGCGGATGTCCTGCCCGTCGATCCGGATCGCGCCGCCCGTCTGCCGGTCGAGATCGTAGAAGCGGAACAGCAGCCGCGACAGCGTCGATTTCCCCGAACCGCTGTGGCCGACCACCGCGGTCGTCGTGCCGGCCTCGATCGTAAACGTCACGTCGTGCAGGATCTGCCGCGACGGCTCGTACGCGAAGTTCACGTGCTCGAAGCGCACCTGCGCGCCGGCCACCGCGAGCGGCGGCGCATCGGGCCGGTCGGCCACTTCCTTCGGCGCCGACAGCAGCCCGAACATCCGATCCATGTCGGTGAGGCTCTGCTTCAGCTCGCGATAAACGACGCCGAGGAAGTTCAGCGGAATGTACAGCTGCAGCATGAACGTGTTGATCAGCACGAGATCGCCGAGCGTCAGCTTGCCCGCGAGCACGCCCTGCGTCGCGCGCCACAGAATGAACACGAGCCCCGTGCCGATGATCGCCTGCTGGCCGAAGTTCAGCACCGACAGCGAGTTCTGCGAGCGAATCGCGGCCTTCCGGTAGCGCTTCAGGTTCTCGTCGTAGCGCTGCGCCTCCCACGCCTCGTTGCCGAAGTACTTCACCGTCTCGTAGTTGATCAGCGAGTCGATCGCCCGCGAATTCGCACGCGAATCGAGTTCGTTCATCGTGCGGCGAAAGTGCGTGCGCCAGTTGGTGACCTTCACGGTGAACACGATGTACGTGACCAGCGCCGCGAACGTCACGTACGCGTAATAGGCCTCGTACTTGACCACGAAGAAGCCGAGCACGAGCCCGACCTCGACGAGCGTCGGCAGGATGCTGTACAGCGAGTACGAAATCAGTTGCTGGATGCCGCGCGTGCCGCGCTCGATGTCGCGCGACATGCCGCCCGTCTGCCGCTCGAGATGGAACCGCAGCGACAGCCCGTGCAGATGCCGGAACACCTGCAGCGCGAGCTGACGCACCGCGCTCTCGGTGACCTTCGAGAACAGGATCTCGCGCAACTCGGTAAAGAGCGACGTCGACAGCCGCACGAGCGCATACGCGACGACCAGCAGCCCGACCCCGCCCGCGAGCACGATCCCGGCCGACTGCTCGGCCCGGCCGAGCGCGGTGAGCTGCTGCACGGCGGACAGGTGGTCGACGATGCGCTTCATCACGACCGGCACGCCGAGGTTCGCGACCTTCGCGCCGATCAGGCAGCCGAGCGCGAGCGCGACGCGCCATTTGTAGGTGGCCAGGTACGGCAGCAGCGACCGGATGGTCTGCCAGTCGTTGCGAGGCCCGGTCGAAGCCGGCGCGGGCTCGCCGGAAGCGGGAAATCGGCGCATGGGGAAAAGGTCCTGCGGCGATGCGGGACGCGCGTATCGGCGGCCGGCTCGCGCGCTTTCTCGTACAATTTGCGAACGTTGTATTGTCGCAGAAGCCGCTTCGCGCCGCTGCCGGCGGCCTCGCCGGCCAGCCTGCGCGCGGCGGCTCGTTTATTACAGGATGAAAGCCCCCGCCATGACCGATTCGACCCTCGAACTCCCGCAGAAGCAGCCCGCGCTGCGCGTCGTCCCGCAACCGCACGACGCGAACGTTCACGGCGACGTATTCGGCGGCTGGATCATGTCGCAGGTCGACATCGCCGGCTCGATTCCCGCGAGCCAGCGCGCGAACGGCCGCGTCGCGACGGTCGCGGTCAATTCGTTCGTGTTCAAGCAGCCGGTATTCGTCGGCGATCTGCTGAGCTTCTATGCGACCATCATGCGCACCGGCAACACGTCGATCACGGTCGACGTCGAGGTGTACGCGCAGCGCATGCGCCTGATGGGCGAAGTCGTGAAAGTCACGGAAGCAACGCTCACCTACGTCGCGACCGGCTCGGACCGCAAACCGCGGCAACTGCCGCCGCTTTGACGGCGGGCAAGCGCCGCGGCGCGGCGTGCGCCCGTCAGTGCGTGGCCGCCAGCCCGAACTCCCGCATCGCGGGCACGAAATCGTGATTCAGCGTCGGCTTGCGCGACAGCTTGACCAGCACGTAGCGCTGGAACGGCGCAAGCCGCTGCCACTGCGCGAGCGCGGGCGCCGGCAGCCCGGCCAGCGCGCTCTGCTGCACGAGCGACTCCGGCACCGCGTCGACGGCGCGCCAGGCCGGCTGCTCGTCCGGCTGGAACCATGACGGCTCCAGATCGGCGTGCGTGCGCAGCATTTCGAACAGCGCGTGATCGAAGTTGGGCTCGATCGCGGTGTCGTCGTCGGCCGGAAAGCGCGCGAGCAGCTTGCGGTCCTCGAGCGGCAGCAGTTGCCACTGTTCGAGCGAAATCCGCAGCCCGAAGCGGTCGAGATTGAAACGCACGATCATCGGGATGTACGTGAAGTTTTCCGACGAATCGTGTTCGAAGTTGAAGAGCAACGGAGCGTCGCTGAGTCCCATGATCGTTACCTGACGTGGCGGATGCCGGCGCGGCCGGCTTGCCTGCGGTATTTTAGAACCTCTGCGCGCGGGCGGCGGCACGATCGTCGCCGGCCGTACTTCGAATCAACGGGAGTGCTCGTGAATCCGACCCAATCAGACGAACCGCGCGGCGCGTTGCGCGACGAACCGCGCGGCGCGATCGAGCTGTCCGTGAGCCGCACGCGCGGCGACGCGGTAGAGACCGCGCACGACTTCGTCGGCCAGGAATGGCCGGTCGCACTCGTCTTCAACGGCATCTCGCATGCGGTGATGATGTGCACGCCCTGCGACCTCGAAGCGTTCGCGGTCGGCTTCGCGATCTCGGAGGGAATCGTCGCGCGCGGCAGCGACATCAAGGACATCGACGTGATCCTGCACGCCGACGCACCGCTGCCGCATGCGGAAGTGCATCTGGAAGTCGTCCAGCAGGCGTTCGCCGCGCTGAAGGACCGGCGCCGCGCGCTCGCGGGGCGCACGGGCTGCGGCGTTTGCGGCATCGAAAGCATCGACCTGCTCGACCTTGCGCCCGAACGCGTGCCCGACACCGGCTTTCTCGCGCGCCTCGCGCCCGACGCGCTGGCACGCGCCGCGCATGCGCTGCCGGCTCATCAGGCGCTGACGAAACTGACCGGCGGCCTGCATGCGGCCGCGTGGTGCGACGCAACAGGCGCGATCCGCACCGCATTCGAGGACGTCGGCCGCCACAACGCACTCGACAAGCTGATCGGCTCGCTCGTGCTGGCGCGCGCCGATACCACCGACGGCTTCGTGTTCCTGTCGAGCCGTGCGAGCTACGAGCTCGTGCGCAAGGCCGCGCGGGTCGGCATCCCGTTGGTCGCGACCATCTCCGCGCCGTCGTCGCTGGCGATCGAAATCGCGAAGGCGGCCGGCTTGCGACTCGTCAGCTTCTGCCGCGAAACGGGCCACGTCGACTACGGCACGGCCTGAACGCACTTTAGGCCGCGCACCGGCGATCCACCGCCGGCGCGGCCTGCGCCGTCAGTCGAACTGACGGAAATCCGGCTTGCGCTTCTCGAAGAACGCCGTCATCGCCTCGCGCGCTTCCGGCGCGCGCAGCATCGCGGAGAAGTGTGCGGCTTCCTCGGCCATCCGCGCGGGCGTCGCCACGCCGCCCGTATCCTTGAGCAGCGCCTTCGTCACGCGCAGCGATGCCGCCGGCAGCGCCGCTAGCTTCGCCGCCTGCTTCGCCGCGAACGCGTCGAGCTCGGCCGCCGGCAGCACGCGGTTGACGATGCCGATCCGGTGCGCTTCCAGCGCGTCGAACGCCTCGCCGAGCAGCAGCTTCTCGGCCGCGACCTGATGGCCGGCCAGGCGCGGCAGCAGTGCGCTCGACGCGGCTTCCGGGCACAGCCCGAGCTGCACGAAAGGCAGCGAGAACGTCGCGGTGTCGGCCGCATAGACCAGATCGCAGTGCAGCAGCATCGTCACGCCGACCCCGACCGCAATGCCGGGCACGGCCGCCACGACCGGCTTGCTCGCGCTGCTGATCCGCGCCAGAAACTGGAAGACCGATGCGGTGTCGTCCTTCGGCGGCGACTTCAGGAAATCCTCGAGATCGTTGCCCGAGCTGAAATTGCCGTCGCTGCCGCGCAGCAGGATCACGCGCGTCGCCTTGTCTTCCTGCGCGTCGGCGAGCGCATCGGCCATCGTCTGGTACATCGCCGCCGTCAGCGCATTCTTCTTCGCCGGGCGCGCGATCGTGATCGTCATCACGCCGTCGGCGCGTTCCACTTGAATGTCGGCCACAACCGTCTCCTTTGACTGTCTCTGCCGGAATGAAAAAACGGTGCGCGAGCCCGTGGCCCGCGCACCGTCGTCGCTTTTCGTCGCGTCCCGCTTACAGGCGTTCGATGATGCCCGCGGCGCCCATGCCGGTGCCGACGCACATCGTGACCATCCCGTACTTCAGGTTACGGCGGCGCAGGCCGTGCACGACGGTCGCCGCGCGGATCGCGCCGGTCGCGCCGAGCGGGTGGCCCAGTGCGATCGCGCCGCCCATCGGGTTGACCTTCGACGGATCGAGGCCGAGATCGCGCATCACCGCCAGCGATTGCGCGGCGAACGCCTCGTTCAGCTCGATCCAGTCGAGATCGTCCTGCTTCAGGCCGGCGGCCTTCAGCGCGGCCGGAATCGCTTCCTTCGGGCCGATCCCCATGATTTCCGGCGGCACGCCGCGCACCGCGAAGCTCACGAAGCGCGCGAGCGGCGTCAGGTTGAATTCCTTCAGCACCTTCTCCGACACGACGAGCAGCGCGCCCGCGCCGTCCGACGTCTGCGAGCTGTTGCCGGCCGTGACCGAGCCCTTGTTCGCGAACACCGTGCGCAGCTTCGCGAGGCCTTCGAGCGACGTATCCGCGCGCGGACCTTCGTCGAGCTTGATCTCGCGCGTCTTCACGTCGACTTCGCCGGTCGCCAGGTTCGGGAAGCGCTCGGTGATCGTGTACGCGGCGATTTCGTCGCCGAACTCGCCGGCCTGCTGCGCGGCGAGCGCCTTGCGGTGCGATTCGACCGAGAACGCGTCCTGGTCGTCGCGGCTCACTTTCCACTGCTCGGCGACGCGCTCGGCCGTCAGGCCCATCCCGTACGCGATGCCGAAGTCTTCGCTGCGATCGAAGATGTGCGGCGACATCGACGGCTTGTTGCCCATCATCGGCACCATGCTCATCGATTCGCAGCCGCCCGCGAAGATCGCGTCCGATTCGCCGACGCGAATGCGGTCGGCCGCCATCGCGAGCGCGGTGATGCCCGATGCGCAGAAGCGGTTGACCGTCACGCCGCCGACCGTCTGCGGCAGGCCCGCGAGCAGCGCGCCCATGCGCGCGACGTTCAGGCCCTGCTCGGCTTCCGGAATCGCGCAGCCGATGATCGCGTCCTCGATCACCTTCGTGTCGAGGCCTGGCACCTGCGCGACCGCCGACTTGATCGCGTGAACCAGCAGCTCGTCGGGGCGCGTGTTCTTGAAGACACCGCGCGGGGCCTTGCCGATCGGGGTGCGGCTGGCGGCGACGATGTATGCGTCTTGCAGTTGTTTGCTCATTTCAGACTCCTTGTCTGCTCGCTCAGTTACGCACCGGCTTGCCGGTCTGCAACATGCCCATGATCCGTTCCTGCGTCTTCTGCGTGCCGAGCAGCTCGACGAACGCGCGGCGCTCGAGCGCGAGCAGCCATTGCTCGTCGACGAGGCTGCCGGCCTCGACGTCGCCGCCGCACACGGCTTCGGCGATGCGGCTCGCGATCAGGTAGTCGTGGTCGCTGATGAAGCGGCCGTCGCGCATGTTGACGAGCGAGGCCTTGATCGTCGCGATCGCCGAACGGCCGGCGACCGGCACGTCCTTCGCGCGCAGCGGTGCGCGGTAACCGGTATCGGCCAGCGCACGCGCTTCCTTCTTCGCGGTGTCGAGCAGTTCGAACACGTTGAAGACGATCGTGTCGGACGGCTTCACGTAGCCCATCGCACGGGCGTCGTGCGCGGACGCCGACACCTTCGCCATCGCCGCGTTCTCGAACGACTTCGTGACGAACTTCAGGATGTCGGTGGTCGCGTTCGCGGCCGTCGCGGCGTCCGCGGCGCGCAGCGCCGCTTCCTTCAGGCCGCCGCCGGCCGGCACGAGGCCGACGCCCACTTCGACGAGACCGATATAGCTCTCGACGTGCACGACGCGCTTCGCGCTGTGCAGCATCAGCTCGCACCCGCCGCCGAGCGCGATGCCCGACACGGCCGCGACGACCGGTACGTTCGCGTACTTCACGCGCAGCATGCCTTCCTGGAACTTCTTCACGAACGGCTCGATGCCCTTCGCGCCGCCCATCATGAACGCGGGCATCGCCTCCTCGAGGTTCGCGCCGGCCGAGAACGGGCCGCCCGGCGTGCCGAGCTTCAGCGACGTCGGCTGCCAGATCACCACGCCCTTGTAGTCCTTCTCCGCGAGTTCGATCGCCTGCACGAGGCCGTCGATCACGCTCGGTCCGATCGTGTTCATCTTCGACTTGAACGACACGATCACGACGTCGTCTTCACCGGCACGATCGTCGACCCACGCGCGCACCGCGTCGGTCTCGAACAGCGTCTTGCCGTACGTCTTCGGATCGGCGCCGGCTTCGCCCAGCAGCGGCGCGCGGAACACCTGCTTGCGGTACACGGCCAGGTCCGAACGCGGCACGAAGCGCTTCGATGCCGGCGCCCACGAGCCTTCGGCCGTGTGCACGCCGCCCTTCTCGGCGACCGGGCCTTCGAGCACCCACGACGGCAGCGGCACGTTCGCGAGCGCCTTGCCGGCCGCGATGTCTTCCTGCACCCACTCGGCGACCTGCTTCCAGCCGGCGGCCTGCCAGCCTTCGAACGGGCCTTCGTTCCAGCCGAAGCCCCAGCGGATCGCGAGGTCGACGTCGCGCGCGTTGTCGGCGATCGACTCGAGATGCACGCCGATGTAGTGGAACACGTCGCGGAAGATCGACCACAGGAACTGCGCGTGCGGATGATCCGTCTCGCGCAACAGCTTCAGGCGCTCCGCCGGCGGGCGCTTCAGGATGCGGCCGACCGTTTCGTCCGCTTTCGCGCCCGAATCGACGTAGCTGCCCGTCTTCGCGTCGAGCACCTTGATCGCCTTGCCTTCCTTCTTGTAGAACCCGGCGCCCGTCTTCTGGCCGAGCGCGCCCTGCTTCACCAGTTCGGCGAGCACGGCGGGCGTCTGGTAGACCGGGAAGAACGGATCGTCGGCGAGGTTGTCCTGCATCGTCTTGATCACGTGCGCCATCGTGTCGAGGCCGACCACGTCCGCGGTGCGGAACGTCGCCGACTTCGCGCGGCCGAGGCGGCTGCCCGTCAGGTCGTCGACTTCGTCGAAGCGCAGGCCGAACTTCGCGGCCTCGGTGATCACCGCGAGGATCGAGAAGATGCCGACGCGGTTCGCGATGAAGTTCGGCGTGTCCTTCGCGCGCACGACGCCCTTGCCGACGACGCTCGTCAGGAAGGTTTCGAGCTGGTCGAGGATCTCGGCACGCGTATGCGCGGTCGGGATCAGCTCGACGAGGTGCATGTAGCGCGGCGGGTTGAAAAAGTGCACGCCGCAGAAGCGCGCCTTCAGCTCGTCCGAGAAACCTTCGGACAGCTTCGTGATCGACAGGCCCGACGTGTTGGTCGCGAAGATCGCATTCGGCGCGATGTGCGGCGCGACCTTCTTGTACAGGTCGTGCTTCCAGTCCATCCGCTCGGCGATCGCCTCGATCACGACGTCGCACTCGGCGAGCTTCGCGATGTCGTCTTCGTAGTTCGCCGCTTCGAGGTACTTGGCGTCGTCCTTCACGCCGAACGGCGCGGGCGACAGCTTCTTCAGGTTCTCGATCGCCTTCAGCGCGATCGCGTTTTTCGGGCCTTCCTTGGCCGGCAGGTCGAACAGCAGCACCGGCACGCGCGCGTTGACGAGATGCGCGGCGATCTGCGCGCCCATCACGCCGGCGCCCAGCACGGCGACCTTGCGAATCAGGAAATTGCTCACGGGATGTCTCCGGATAGTGTCGTGCAGCGCGAGATGTGAGGGCTGCACGGCGAAGTGAGTACCAGGAACCGTTGCGTTCGGGCGGCGCGGCGCAGGCGCGCACCGCCCGGACTCGCGTCAGAACAGCGATTCGTCGACTTCCATCAGCGTCTTCGAACCGGCGCGCGCGGCGCGGATCGTCGACGCCGTTTCGGGCAGCAGGCGCGCGAAGTAGAAGCGGGCGGTGGCGAGCTTCGACTTGTAGAACGGATCGCCCGACGCTTCCTTGTCGAGGGCGAGGCGCGCCATGCGCGCCCAGAAGTACGAGAACACCAGGTGGCCGACGGTGCGCAGGTACGGCACGGCGGCCGCGCCGACTTCGTCCGGGTTCTGCATCGCCTTCATGCCGATTTCCATCGTCAGCTTCTGCACCTTTTCACCGATGTCGGCGAGCGGGTTGATGAACTCGGCCATCTCCGGCTTCACGCCTTCGGCTTCCGCGAATTCGGTGACGAGCTTGCCGAACTTCTTCAGCTTCGCGCCCATGTCGCCGAGCACCTTGCGGCCCAGCAGGTCCAGCGACTGGATCGAGTTCGTGCCTTCGTAGATCATGTTGATCCGCGCGTCGCGCACGTACTGCTCCATGCCCCACTCGGAGATGAAGCCGTGGCCGCCGTAGATCTGCATCGCGTGGTTCGTGCACTCGAACGCGTTGTCGGTCAGGAACGCCTTGATGATCGGCGTGAGCAGCGCGACGAGATCGGCCGCTTCCTTGCGCACGGCTTCGTCGGCGTGCGACAGTTCCTTGTCGATCTGCAGCGCGGACCAGTACGTGAATGCACGCGCGCCTTCCGCGTAAGCTTTCTGCGTGAGCAGCATGCGGCGCACGTCCGGGTGCACGATGATCGGGTCGGCCGGCTTGTCCGGCGCCTTCGGGCCCGTCAGCGAACGCATCTGCAGGCGTTCCTTCGCGTACGTCAGCGAGTTCTGGTAAGCGACTTCCGTGAGGCCGAGGCCCTGCATGCCGACGCCGAGGCGCGCGGCATTCATCATCACGAACATCGCGTTCAAGCCCTTGTTCGGCTCGCCGACCATCCAGCCCTTCGCGCCGTCGAGGTTCATCACGCAGGTCGAGTTGCCGTGGATGCCCATCTTGTGTTCGATCGACCCGCACTTGATGCCGTTGCGTTCGCCCGGCTCGCCCGACGCGTCCGGAACGAACTTCGGCACGATGAACAGCGAGATTCCCTTCGTGCCTTGCGGCGCGTCCGGCAGGCGCGCGAGCACGAGGTGGACGATGTTCTTCGACATGTCGTGCTCGCCGCTCGAGATGAAAATCTTCGTGCCGCTGATCGAGTACGAGCCGTCGCCGTTCGGTTCGGCCTTGGTGCGCAGGATGCCGAGGTCGGTGCCGCAGTGCGGCTCGGTCAGGCACATCGTGCCCGTCCATTCGCCCGACACGAGCTTCGGCAGGTATTGCTGCTGCAGTTCCGGCGCGCCGTGCGCGTGCAGGCATTCGTATGCGCCGTGCGACAGGCCCGGATACATCGTCCATGCCTGGTTCGCCGAGTTCAGCATTTCGTAGAGCGCGTTGTTCACGAACGCGGGCAGGCCCTGGCCGCCGTAGTCGGGATCGCAGCCGAGCGCCGGCCAGCCGGCCTCGACGTACTGCCGATACGCTTCCTTGAAGCCGGTCGGGGTCTTCACGACGCCGTCGCCTTCATACGTGCAGCCTTCGCGGTCGCCGACCTGGTTCAGCGGGAACAGTACCTCGGAGCAGAACTTGCCCGCTTCCTCGAGGACCTGGTTGATCGTGTCGGCGTCGAGGTCCGCATGCTTGGGCATTTGCTTGACTTCGGCTTCGACGTTCAGAAGCTCGTGCAACACGAATTGCATGTCGCGCAGCGGCGCGGCGTACTGTCCCATGACTCTCTCCAAAGGTGGGCAACGGCTCGAGCTCCTGGCGGGCGGGTCACGCGCCGCTAACGGCTCTCGCTCTGATACGAAACAATCGTCTTTTCCAGCGCGGCCCACGTGAGGCGCACGGCGTCCGGCGAATGCAGGAAGCGTGCGTCGTGATGCAGGCCGAGCGTGAAGCTGTACAACTCGAAGAGCATCAGTTCCGGATCCGTATCCGCGCGCAGATGCCCTTCTTCCATCGCCTGCGAAATGGCGCGCAGCAACGCGGCACGCCAGGCGGTCACGCTCGCGATCAACTGCTCGCGCACGGGGCTGTCCGGCCGGTCGTCGTACTCCACTGCGCCGCTGATGTAGATGCACCCGGTCGTCACCTCCTGGATGCGCTTCTCGATCCAGCGCGCCAGCATCGCCCGAAGACGCGGCAGACCGCGCGACTCGCGCAGGCTCGGAAAGAACACCTCGTTCTCGAAACGATGGTGATACTCGCGCACGACCTCGACCTGCAAGTCCTCGCGCGATCCGAAGTGCGCGAACACGCCGCTCTTGCTCATCTGCATGCGCTCGGCCAGCAGGCCGATCGTCAGCCCCTCCAGCCCGTCACGGCTGGCGAGGTCCAAAGCAGCTTCGAGTATCGCGGCACGCGTCTGTTCGCCTTTTCGCATAGCTATTTCTGTAACCGTTCGGGGGTTCGAATAAAATCGAACGGCCGTACTATTATTGAGTGCGGCCGCTCGCGAAACAAGGAAATTATTAGAAACCGGTGTCTAACCGAGCCGCTATTTTGCGCGATTCCGGCGGGACCGGAGCGGCTTTTCCGCACGAACGTGCGGACAGATTTTTTGAAGCGAATACTTAGTCTGCGTCAGTCGTAACCGCCGACCGTCAGCGCCTTCATCACGAGGCGGTACGTGTTGTACGCCAGCCAGTTCAGCAGCCGCTCGACGCGCGGGCGCGCGGCGTAGTGCGCGGCGTCGATCTCCCGGCCTTCGGCGAACGCGGTGGCGATCGCGTCGCGCAACTGGTTCGTCACAGCATCGTAGCGCACCAGCACGACGTTCGCTTCATTGTTCAGCATCAGGCTCAGCGCGTCCAGATTCGACGAGCCGACCGTCGCCCAGTTGTCGTCGATCACGGCGACCTTGCCGTGCAGGATCGTCTTGTCGTATTCGGCGACGCGCACGCCCGCGCGCAGCAGCGAGTGATACAGGAACGGCACGGCCGTATCGAGCGCCGTGAACTCCTTGCGGCCGATCAGCACCTGCACGTCCACGCCGCGGCGGGCCGCGCCCGTCAGCGCGCGGCGCAGCTTGCGGCCCGGCATGAAGTATGGATTCGCGAGCAGGATCCGCTGGTGCGCCTGGCCGATCGCCGCGAGATAGGCCTTCTCGATCGCACGGCGGTTCACGACGTTGTCGCGCGCGACGAACGCGACGCTCGGCTCGGTCACGACCCGCAGCGCGCCGGCCTTGATCCATCGGTGGCTGCGCATCCAGCGCCGGAACATGTCCGGGAACGCTTCGCCGCCATGCAGCCCGGCCGCATACTGCGCATACGGCTTGTGGCCGAACCGGATCCGGTGCCACTGCAGCTCGAACGCGGCGCGCACGTCGGACACCGCGGGCCCGGCCATCTCGACCGCGAAATCCCAGCGCGGGAACGGCAGCGTCGCGCTGCCCTGCGTGTAGTCGTCGACGATGTTGATGCCGCCGCAGAACGCGGCCGCATGATCGATCACCGCGAGCTTGCGGTGCGTGCGCGAGAAGCCGAAGCGGCCGAACAGGAAGCGGTTGTAGATGCAGTGCTCGACGCCGGCCTCGGCCCATGTGTCGAACAGCGGCAGGCGCGCGGTGCCGATGCCGTCGGTGATCACGCGCACGCGCACGCCGCGCTGCGCCGCGCGGATCAGCGCGTCCGATACCGGACGGCCGGCCGCATCGTCGCAGAAGATGTAGGTTTCGAGCATCACCTGCTCGCGGGCGGCGTCGATCCGTTCGATCAACGCGTGGAAGAATTCGCCGCCGGTTTCGCACAGCCGCACGGTGTTGCCGGCCGTAAATGCGAGCCGCGACGCGGAGCCGCGCTCCTGCAGGAACATCTGCCGCAATTGCGCGAAGCGCTTGCGGGTCTCCGCATTCATGCGGACGAGCCGTGCGGCGCACGCGCGAGAGCCGCGCGCACGGGCAATTGCAGGATCGCCTCGGCGTTCGACGGCGAGAAGCAGCGCGCGGCCGCCTCGCGGAACGGCAGCCACGCATGGTCCACGTGCTCGCGCGGCGACAGCGTCACGTCGACGCGATGCGGCACGCACAGGCCGAACCAGTGCTCGACGTTGCGCGTGACGCCAGATGCATAGCGGTGCAGGTATTGCGGATAGATCGTGTATTCGATCCGGTGATGCCAGTCGACGAGCGCGGTGGCCGGCACGGCCGGCGTGCCGACCGCGATGCCGGTTTCCTCGGCCACCTCGCGCGCGGCGGTGAGCGCGAGCGGCTCGTCGAGCGTGTCCTTCGAGCCGGTGACCGACTGCCAGAAATCGGGCTGGTCGGCACGCTTGATCACGAGCACATCGAGATCGGGCGTGTAGATCACGACGAGAACGGATTCGGGAATTTTCGGCGGCTTCGTCATCTTTGTTTCATGCGGCACAGGGCCGTGCGCGGGGCTGTGCCCGAACGTGCGGCAAGTGCTGCGACTGTACCGCAAAAAGTGAAAAAGGCGCACGACGGCGCCTTCTTCGTTGGGCATCGTGCGCGCGTCACCACACACACGATCTTTGACAAGCGTTACGCCTTCGGCTGTTCCGGCTGACGCAGACGGATGTGCAGCTCGCGCAGCTGACGCTCGTCGACCGGGCTCGGCGCCTGCGTGAGCAGATCCTGCGCACGCTGCGTCTTCGGGAACGCGATCACGTCGCGGATCGAATCGGCGCCGGCCATCATCGTGACGATGCGGTCGAGACCGAATGCGATCCCGCCATGCGGCGGCGCGCCGTACTGCAGCGCGTCCAGCAGGAAGCCGAACTTCAGTTGCGCCTCTTCCGCGCCGATCTTCAGCGCCCGGAACACCTTGCTCTGCACTTCCTCGCGGTGGATACGCACCGAGCCGCCGCCGATTTCCCAGCCGTTCAGCACCATGTCGTACGCCTTCGCGAGGCAGCGGCCCGGGTCGGTCTCAAGATACTCGAGGTGCTCGTCCTTCGGGCTCGTGAACGGATGGTGCGCGGCGACGTAGCGCGCGTCTTCGTCGTCGTATTCGAACATCGGGAAGTCGACGACCCACAGCGGCTTCCAGCCGGCCTGGACGAGGCCGTTCGCCTTGCCGAATTCCGAATGGCCGATCTTCAGGCGCAGCGCGCCGAGGCTGTCGTTGACGACCTTCGCGCGATCGGCCGCGAAGAAGATGATGTCGCCGTCTTCAGCGCCGGTGCGCTCGAGGATCGCGGCGATCGATGCGTCGTGCAGGTTCTTGACGATCGGGCTCTGCAGGCCGTCGCGGCCCTTCGCCTTCTCGTTGACCTTGATCCAGGCGAGGCCCTTCGCGCCGTAGATGCGCACGAATTCCGTGTAGCCGTCGATGTCGCCGCGCGACAGCTCGCCGCCCTTCGGCACGCGCAGCGCCGCGACCCGGCCGTCCTTCGCGTTGGCCGGCGTGCTGAACACCTTGAAGTCGACGTCCTTCATCGCGTCGGTCAGCTCGGTGAATTCGAGCTGCACGCGCAGGTCCGGCTTGTCGGAGCCGAAACGCGCCATCGCTTCCGAATACGGCATCACCGGGAACGTCGCGTCGAGTTCGACGTCGATCGTCGTCTTGAAGATGTGACGGATCATGTCTTCGAACAGGTCGCGGATTTCCTGCTCGCCGAGGAACGACGTTTCGCAGTCGATCTGCGTGAATTCCGGCTGACGGTCGGCGCGCAGATCCTCGTCGCGGAAGCACTTGGTGATCTGGTAGTAACGGTCGAAGTTCGCGACCATCAGCAGCTGCTTGAACAACTGCGGCGACTGCGGCAGCGCGAAGAACTGGCCCGCGTTCACGCGCGACGGCACGAGGTAGTCGCGCGCGCCTTCCGGCGTGCTCTTCGTCAGCATCGGCGTTTCGATGTCGATGAAGCCCTGCTCGTCGAGATACTTGCGCGCCTCGATCGCGACGCGGTAGCGCAGGCGCAGGTTGTGCTGCATCTGCGGGCGGCGCAGGTCGAGCACGCGGTGCGTGAGGCGCGTCGTTTCCGACAGGTTGTCGTCGTCGAGCTGGAACGGCGGCGTGACCGACGCGTTCAGCACGTTCAGCTCGTGGCACAGCACTTCGATCTTGCCGCTCTTCAGGCCGGCGTTGACCGTGCCTTCCGGACGGTTGCGCACGAGGCCCTTGATCTGCACGCAGAACTCGTTGCGCACGCCTTCGGCGGTCGCGAACATTTCCGCGCGATCCGGATCGCACACCACCTGCACGAGGCCTTCACGATCGCGCAGGTCGATGAAGATCACACCGCCGTGATCGCGGCGGCGCTGCACCCAGCCGCACAGCGACACGGTTTGGCCCAGCAGGTGTTCGGTCACGAGACCGCAGTATTCAGTACGCATCGACATGATGTTTGCTTTCGTTCGGTTTGATCAACGGGCGCCGCGACGCGCGGCCCGGGCGATGATTCTTTACTTACAGCGGCGGCTCGACGGGACGGCGGGCGGGCGCAGGAACCGGCGCCGAAGGCGCCACGACGCCCATCGAGACGATGTACTTGAGCGCGGCATCGACCGACATGTCGAGTTCGATGACTTCGCTCTTCGGCAGCATCAGGAAGAAGCCCGACGTCGGGTTCGGCGTCGTGGGCACGTACACGCTCACGTATTCTTCCGTCAGATGGTTGACCACGTCGCCGCCGGGCGTGCCGGTCAGAAACGCGATCGTATACGAGCCGCGGCGCGGATATTCGATCAGCAGCGCCTTGCGGAACGCGTTGCCGCTGCTCGACAGCAGCGTGTCCGATACCTGCTTGACGCTCGTGTAGATCGGCCCGACGACCGGGATGTGACGCACGACCGCGTTCCACCACGTGACGAGCTTCTGGCCGATGAAGTTCTGCGTGGCCAGCCCGACGACGAAGATGAACGCGAGCGTCAGCACCGCGCCGATCCCCGGCAGATGGAAGCCGAGCAACCGCTCGGGCTGCCACGATTCGGGCAGCAGGAGCAGCGTCTGGTCCATCGTGCCGATGATGAGGCCGAGCACCCACAGCGTGATCGCGAGCGGGACGAGAACCAGCAAGCCGGTCAGGAACACCGTTTTCAGGGTCGTCTTTTTCATCATCTGCCGTCAATGAACCGCGCCGGAAGCGCGGGTTGGTCGCGACCCGGCCGGGCCGCGACGGTCAACTGCCGGCGGCGGGCGCGGCCGGTGCCGGCGCGGCGCTCGTCGTCGTGGTGGTGCTGCCCGCACTGCTCGCCGCAGCCGGCGCGGCTGCAGCGGGGGCGGCTTGCGCCGCGGGTGCCGCCGGCGCCGCGTCGCCCGACGTCGCCGCCGGGGCGCTGGCGCCGCCCGAGCCGCCGCGGAAATCGGTGACATACCACCCCGAGCCCTTCAGCTGGAAACCGGCGGCGGTTACCTGTTTGCGAAAAGCATCCTTCCCGCATTCAGGGCATTGCGACAGCGGCGCGTCGCTCATCTTCTGGAGCACGTCCTTCGCGAAACCGCACGCTTCGCATCGATAGGCGTAGATCGGCATGATATTTTTCCCGCAGAAACTGGAAACGGCTTGCAAAACCTTGAATTATAGCCGAAACCCCGGCGCGCTCCGGCAACGGGCGCGACGCACGGGAATCAGCGACGGCGCCACGTGAGCCAGCGCTCGCGCCCTTCGAACACGGCCAGCGAATCGGTCACCGGCAGATCCTCGATCGGTTCGAAGTGCGGCGCGAGCAACGCGTCGAGTTCCGCGCGCTCGATCCCGAACGGCGGCCCCTTCGGCTTCGCCATCACAAAGAAATAGCCGGCCAGCAATCCGCCGGCGGGCAGCAATTCGGCCATCCGCGCCGCATAGTCCACGCGCAGGCTCGGCGGCAGCGCGCACAAAAACGCGCGCTCGTACACCCACTGCACGTCGAACGGCGGCTGGTACGCGAAGAAATCGGCCTGCTCGACGACGTCCGCATGCGCGCCGAGCTGCGCCTTCGCGGCCGCCACCGCCTGCGCGGCGAAATCGATCGCGCGCACCGGCCAGCCGGCGCGCGCCAGCCAGCCGGCTTCCTGTGCGCTGCCGCAGCCCGGAATCAGCACCGCGCACGGCTCGCGCCGCTGCGCGAACGCGCGAAATCCGTCCGGCACGCCGCCGAATTCCCACGGCGTCACGCCGCGCGCGAAACGCTCGTCCCAGAACGATGCGTCGCCGGGATCGCGCGTCGCGAAATCGGCCGCGCCGGGCGCTGAAGGTCGTTTCGGTTCGGGCATCGCCGTGCTCCTTTGGGTCACGCGCCGTACGCGAGCGCGAGCAGCACGCGCGCGACGAGCGCCCCGACGCCGACGGCCAGGCCGAAGATCAGCAACGCCTGCATCAGCCGGTTCGTCCGTTTCTGCTCGACGAGGATCTGGCGCATCAGCTCCTCGCTCGCGGCCCGCGGCGCGTCGTGGCGCGCGGCCATCGCGTGGTGAATCAGGCGCGGCAGTTGCGGCAGCGTCTTGCTCCACTGCGGCGCCTCGACCTTGAACCGCTCGTACCAGCCGCGCAGGCCGATCTGCTCGGTCATCCAGCGCTCGAGATACGGCTTCGCGGTCTTCCACAGGTCGAGTTCGGGGTCGAGCGAACGGCCGAGCCCCTCGACGTTCAGCATCGTCTTCTGCAGCAGCACGAGCTGCGGCTGGATCTCGACGTTGAAGCGACGCGACGTCGAGAACAGGCGCATCAGCACCTGGCCGAGCGAGATGTCCTTCAGCGCGCGATCGAAATACGGCTCGCACACCGCGCGGATCGCGCTTTCGAGCTCCTCGACGCGCGTCTCGGGCGGCACCCAGCCCGATTCGAGGTGCAGCGTCGCGACACGGTGGTAGTCGCGCTTGAAGAACGCGAGGAAGTTCTGCGCGAGGTAATTCTTGTCGAAATCGGACAGCGCGCCGACGATCCCGAAATCGAGCGCGATATAGCGGCCGAACGTGTTCGGGTCGAGGCTCACCTGAATGTTGCCGGGGTGCATGTCCGCATGGAAGAAGCCGTCGCGGAACACCTGCGTGAAGAAGATCTCGACGCCTTCGCGCGCGAGCTTCTTGATGTCGACGCCGGCCGAGCGCAGCGTCTCGACCTGGCTGATCGGCACGCCGGTCATGCGCTCCATCACGAGCACCTGCGACGTCGAGAAATCCCAGAACATCTCCGGCACGAGCAGCAGGTCGAGGCCGGCGAAGTTGCGGCGCAACTGGCTGCCGTTCGCGGCCTCGCGCATCAGGTCGAGCTCGTCGTGCAGGTACTTGTCGAATTCGGCGACGACTTCGCGCGGCTTCAGGCGCCGGCCGTCGGCCCACATGCGCTCGGTCCACGTCGCGATGTCGCGCATCAGTGCAAGGTCGGAATCGATCACCGGCAGCATGTTCGGCCGCAGCACCTTGACGGCGACGGCCTTGCCCGCGTGCACGCCCTGCTTCAGCTTCGCGAAATGCACCTGCGCGATCGACGCGCTCGCGATCGGCTCGCGCTCGAATTCGTCGAACAGCTCGTCGACCGGCGCGCCGAGCGACTTCTCGATGATCGCGATCGCGACGGCCGAATCGAACGGCGCCACCTGGTCCTGCAGCTTCGCGAGTTCGTTCGCGAAATCGACCGACAGCAGGTCGCGGCGCGTCGACAGCACCTGGCCGAATTTCACGAAGATCGGGCCGAGGCTTTCGAGCGCGTGGCGCAGCCGCACGGCGGGCGGATCGGAGTAGCGGCGACCGATCGTCGTGATCCGCAGCAGCAGCTTCACGCGCCGGTCGTCGATCCGGGACAGCATCACTTCGTCGAGACCAAAACGGATGACGGTGTAGACAATCTTGATGAAACGGAAAATGCGCATGCCCTGCGGCCCTCAGTGCGCGCCGCGCGGGCCGGAACCCGTGCGCGCGCCGATTTTTTGTTCGAGTCGCTCGACCCGCTTTTCGACCCGCGCGAGCGCATCGCGTGCGCGCGCCAGTTCGGCGTCGAAGCCGCCGAGCGACGCGCGCCGGACGACTTGCGGGTTCTCGTCGAGCCAGTATTCGGCGACGGAATCGAGCACGTTGCGGCCGGTGCGGCGCGCGCGCGCGCCGGCATCGCGCACGACCGTCGCGATCCGGTACGCCGCCGCGTCGCCGACCAGCTTCGCGAGATCTTCTTCCGGTTCCCAGCGCAAATGCTCGGCCAGCTTCGCGATCTGCGTCGCGAATTCCGCGTCGCCTTCGATCTTCACATGCTTCATCACGGCCGCCTGGCCGCCCTGCAGAAACGCGGCGACCGTGTCGCCGGCAAGCGCGATCGACACGTCGACCTGTTGCGCATCGTGCGCGTCGACAGCCGACAGATAGCCGTCGGGCTGCACCAGCAGCGTGAGCGTGACGGGAGGCACGTCGATCCGGGCAGTCTTGCCCGCATAGGGAATCAGGCGGTCACGTGCCCACGATTCGCGCGCGAGCAGGTGATTGACGGCAGCAGCAAAAGGCTTGGCGGCAAAGGTCATCGGGCTGGGAAAGAAAAAACCCGCGCAGGCCGGGCGCCCACGCGGGTTTCTATTGTAACGTCGGATCGACGGCAGACCGTGCCCGACCGTACACCCGGGCGGCAAGCGGTCGCAGTGCGGCGGCCGTCGCCCGGGTGTGCCCGGCGGCGCGGGCCGCCGGCCGCGCTCAGTGGGTGTTGAGCTGCTGGATACCCGCGAGCAGCCAGCCCTGACTGCCCGACTTCGACAGGTTCCAGACCTCGTCGAACGACGCGGCCGACGTATTCGCCGCTTCGCGGATCAGGCCGTGGAAGCGCACGCTCGCCGACTGCTCGATGCCGCGATCCTCGATCGCGACCAGTTCCGCGTCGAGCTGCACGACGTCGGTCTGGTTCGCGTCGTTGCCGCGCGAGTCGAGGTCGATCTTGACCTCGGCGAACATTTCCGGCGTCGTGAACTCGCGGATGTCGGCCAGGTTGCCCTGATCCCACGCCGCCTGCAGGCGCACGAAGTAAACCTTCGCGCTGCGCAGGAACGCTTCGGTGTCGAAGCCGGCCGGCACCTGGAGCGGCGCAGCCGCCATCGCGCCTGCCGCGCCGGCGGCCGCCGCGCCGCCGCCGAACACGCCCTGTGCTTCGTTGGCATAGCTGCTGCCGCTGCCCGCGTAGTTGCTGCCCGTGTTGCTCTGCTGGAACGACGGGCTTTGCGAGTAGCCGCCCGACGACGACGATGCGCCGCCGACCGAGTACGCGGGCTCCTGCGGGCGACGGCGGTTCATGAACTTGCGGACGAGCCAGATGCCGACCATCGCGAGCAACGCGATCACGATGACGTTCGCCATCATGCTCGCGAACGCGCCGCCGAGACCGAAGTGCGAGAGCAGCGCCGCGATGCCGAGACCGGCCGCGAGACCGGCGATCGGCCCGAGCCAGCGCGAGCGGTTGGGCTGCGCGGCCGGCGCGGGCGCGGCCGGGTTCGGACGCTGCGCCTGCGACGGCGCGGCCTGCTGCATCGGCTGCTGCGCGGGCGGCGTGGCCTGGCGCTGCGTGACGGTGGAGCTCTGGCGGCCGATGCTGCGCCCGCCGCCCATGCGCTTCGCTTCGGCGTCGAGCGATGCGAACGTGCCGGCCGTGAGCAGGCCGACCATCAGCAGCGTGCCGACCCGTCGAGCCCACGGCTTCGACGGTTTGCTACGGTTGAACAACGAACGCGATTCAGACATCAGCTTCTCCGAATGTAAGACGAATGTAGGGAAAGAACCCCTTAGTACTTGGTCCCTAGGTGTAAAGCTACCACGCCACCTGACAAATTGTAATATTTGACGGCATTGAGGCCCGCTTGTTCCATCATCGTCTTCAGCGTGTCCTGATCGGGGTGCATCCGGATAGATTCAGCAAGATACCGATAACTTTCAGCATCTTTCGCGAACTTGTCGCCAAGCCACGGTAATACTTTGAAAGAATACAGATCGTACGCTTTTTTCAGCGGATTCCAGACCTTCGAGAATTCCAGGACCATCACGCGGCCGCCGGGCTTCGTCACGCGGCGCATCTCGGCGAGCGCGGCATCCTTGTGCGTCATGTTGCGCAGCCCGAACGCGACCGTGACCACGTCGAAGTAGTTGTCCGGAAACGGAATTTTCTCGGCGTCGCACAGCAGCGACGGCGTCACGATGCCCTTGTCGAGCAGCCGGTCGCGACCGACGCGCAGCATCGATTCGTTGATGTCGGTATGCCAGACTTCGCCCGTCGGCCCGGCCGCCTTCGCGAACGACTTGGTCAGGTCGCCGGTGCCGGCCGCGATGTCGAGCACCTTGAAGCCGGGGCGCACGTTCGCCTGCGCGATCGTGAACGCCTTCCACGCGCGGTGCATGCCCGCCGACATCAGGTCGTTCATCAGATCGTAGTTGCTCGCGACCGAATGAAACACGCCCGCCACTTTCTTCGCTTTTTCGTTTTCCTCGACGCTTTCGAAGCCGAAGTGGGTTTTGCTCATCGCGTTGATCCTCAGTAAATGGCAAGACGGCGCCGAACGGGCGCCGTCGATTTCAGTGGCAATGGCCATGCGGCGCGCCGGCCGCCTGCATCGGGGCGTCGCGCTCGACGCCCGCCGCCTTCAGTTTGTCGAAATAGTCGCGCCATAGCGCGTCCTGCCGCGTCGCCAGTTCGTACAGCAGGTCCCACGAGTAGATGCCGGTCGAATGGCCGTCGGAGAACGTCGGCTGCAGCGCGTAGTTGCCGACGCCCTCGAGCGCGGTGATCGTCACTTCGCGCTTGCCGGTCTGCAACGTCTCCTGGCCGGGCCCGTGGCCGCGCACCTCGGCCGACGGCGAATAGACGCGCATCAGCTCGAACGGAATCCGGTAGCTCTCGCCGTTCGGGTACTGCAATTCGAGCACGCGCGATACCGCGTGCACGACGACGCCGGACGGAATCGGCGTCGTGGAAGTCAAACCGCTCATGCTTGCCTCGAATCGGTCATGCGTTGAATTTCCTCGCGCACCGCATTGTGCAGCAGCGAGGCCTGCGCAGCACGCGAGCGCAGCAGCGCCTCGGACACGCTGCGCTGGCGCGGCGCCCACACGGGCTGCGGGAAATGGGCATCGTTGGAAAAGCGCGGAATCACGTGCCAGTGCACGTGCGGCACCATGTTGCCGAGGCTCGCGAGATTCACCTTGTTCGGCTGCATCACACGGCGCACGGCCCGCTCGACCGCGTAGACCACGCGCATCAGATGTGCCCGCTCGGGCTCGCCGAGATCGGAGAACTCGGCCACGTGCGCACCCCAGATCACCCGGCAGAAGCCCGGGTAGTCGTGCTCGCCCGTGGCCAACACGACGCGCAGCGCATCGTCCTGCCAGAGCACCTCGCCGCCGTCTTCACGGCAAAACACGCATTCCATCGTCGCTCCCATGTGGACGGGCGCCGGCACATCAGCGCCGGCGCCCGCTCTCATCCTAGTCCCGCTGGGCGGTCGTCATGCCCGCATTAGACCAGCACGCGCTCGATCCCGCCATGGTTGGCCCGTGCGACATAATCGGCCATCCAGTTCTCGCCGAGCACCTGGCGCGCAATTTCGACCACGATGTAGTCGGCCTCCAGGTTCGCGTCCTCGTTGTAGCGCGACAGCCCCTGCAGGCACGACGGGCAGCTCGTCAGGATCTTCACGTCCGGGCCGTTCGTGCCCGCATTGGCCGGCGCCGGCGCGTCGCCCGCCACCACCGGAATCGCGCGCAGCTTCGCCGCGC
>NZ_JAUJPV010000023.1:0-130518 GCF_030481585.1 Burkholderia sp. AU45388
GGCAGTTCAGGCAGCGGCCCGCGAGCCGCCGCCTGACGCGCTACAGTTTGCCGTTTCTTCTTCATTGGCATATCCATGACTTTTACACCTCATGATATGCCTCGCCCACGAAATCACGGATAGGTCCAGGTTATCCAATGCGGTCAATGGCGTCCTCGGCTCCTATAATCATCAGCTTCGACTGGCGCAGCACTTCCGCGAGGAACGGATGACTTTTGCGTTTCCGTTCGAGAAATTCCTCGTGAGTGTATTGTGTGATCCGGACCGAGCGGCCGAGCCGTCTTTCGGCCGATTCGAGTGCGGCCGTGATTTGTCGATAGCTGAGCGTCTCGCTGACCAACATGACATCGACGTCGCTACCGGCGTGGTCGCTGCCTTGGGCAACCGAACCGTATACAAAGGCGAGTTGTGCGAGTTGTATCTCCGAGGTCAGCGGTGACGGCGCTTCGCGTTCCTGAAGGACATTCCCGGCAGCATCGCGCAATTCCGGTTCGACCCGCACAGACGGAAAAGTCGCGGTTTTCATCGTGGCCTCGTTTGCATCGCAATTGCGATACATCATCCCGCGCGCCCATGTGGCCTGCCAGTCACCCGAATGGCCAGTCGACCGAGCGCCTTCGCCACCGGCGGCCCGGCCCCCCACCAATGCTATCCTCTCGTCCGCTCATCCAGCGTCATCCAGCATCACCCAGCGAGATTCGACCATCATGACCCGACTGATCAAGCGCGCGTCCGCCGAGGCGCGCGCGTTCAAGCAACGCAAGGCGTCCGCCTACAACGGCTCCGAAAAACTCCAGCCGCCGCGCGTGAAGCGCCGCCCGGACATCGACGAACACGACGACGTGCCGGTGCTCGAGGCGCCGCGCAAGCCGCGCTTCGCGCCCGTTACGTTCTCCGAGGAAGGCGGCGTGCGCTTCCTGCACTTCGGCACCGAATGGGTGCAGGGCGCGATGCGGATCTCGAAGCCGCTGCATATCGAGCTCGAATACGCGCAGCAGATGATGGCATGGCTGCTGTTCCTCGAAACGCCGGGGCGGATCGTCCAGCTCGGGCTCGGCACCGGTGCGCTGACCAAGTTCTCGCATCGTTTCCTGCCGCACGCGAAGGTCGAGGCGGTCGAGCTGAACCCGGCCGTGATCGTCGCCGCGCGCACGATGTTCGCGCTGCCGCCCGACGACGGGCGCCTCGTCGTGCACGAAGCCGACGCATGGGATTTCGTCAATGACCCGGCCAACCGCGGCACGACCGGCGCGATCCAGATCGACCTGTACGACGCGACCGCGCGCGGCCCCGTGCTCGACAGCGTCGCGTTCTACCGCGCGGTGCGCGGCTGCCTGGCCGATGCCGGCATCGCGACGATCAACCTGTTCGGCGATCATCCGAGCTTCGTGCGCAACATGAAGCACCTGAACGCGGCGTTCGACCACCGCGTGATCGCGCTGCCCGAAGTGCACGACGGCAACCGGATCGCGATCGCGTTCTCGGGCCCCGCGCTCGACGTGCCGTTCGCGCAGCTCGACGCCCGCGCGAAGCTGATCGAGGACACGCTGAAGCTGCCCGCGCGCAAGTGGGTGAAAGCTTTGAAAGCCACGACCGGCGCACGCGAATCCTCGTTCGCAATCTGACGCGCCTGCGCCGGCCGCATGCCGGCGCCACCACGCGACAAGGGGCGGATCACCTCGGGTTCGCCCCTGCTTGACCGCGTGCTCGCGGCTCCTATACTGGCGCGAAGCTAGGGGAGCCGCAGCCTACCCGTTTTGCCGCTCCTCCCGGCGCCGTACCCGCTCAACAAGATCGATAACCGGGATAGAAGAGGAGACGTCATGGCTCACGATGCCGACGCCAACCGGGCTGCCAAGCGCTGGCTCTGGCTGCTGGTGCTGCCGCTGATCGCGATGGTCTGGGTGCCGTCGTACAGCAAGATCGAACCGCAATGGCTCGGTTTTCCGTTTTTCTACTGGTACCAGTTGCTGTGGGTCTTCATCAGCGCGGTGATCACCGCGTTCGTGTATTTCAAGACCAAGAACGCGTGGAAGGCGGGCGGCACGCAAGGAGGTGCGCGATGAATCTCGGTGCGACCTTCGTCTTCGTCCTGCTGTTCATCGGCGTGACGATCATCGGTTTCCTGGCCGCGAACTGGCGGCGCGGCGATCTTGCCCACCTCGACGAATGGGGCCTCGGCGGCCGCCGCTTCGGCACGATCGTCACGTGGTTCCTGCTCGGCGGCGATCTCTACACGGCCTATACGTTCGTCGCGGTGCCCGCGCTCGTGTTCGGCGCCGGCGCGATGGGCTTCTTCGCGCTGCCGTACACGATCCTGATCTATCCGTTCGCGTTCGTCGTGTTCCCGAAGCTGTGGAGCATCGCGAAGCGGCACGGCTACGTGACGGCCGCCGATTTCGTCAACGCGCGCTACGGCAGCCGGATGCTCGCGCTGGCGATCGCGGTGACGGGCATCCTCGCGACGATGCCGTACATCGCGCTGCAGCTCGTCGGCATCGAGGTGGTGATCGGCGCGCTCGGCTTCGACACGACCGGCTTCGTCGGCGATCTGCCGCTGATCATCGCGTTCGCGATCCTCGCCGCCTACACGTACACGTCGGGGCTGCGTGCGCCCGCGATGATCGCGATCGTGAAGGACGTGCTGATCTACATCACGATCGCCGCCGCGGTCATCGTGATCCCCGCGAAGCTCGGCGGCTTCGGGCACATCTTCTCCGCGGTGCCGCCCGCGAAGCTGCTGCTGAAGGCGCCCGACGCGGCGAGCCTGAACGGCTACAGCGCATACGCGACGCTCGCGATCGGCTCGGCGCTCGCGCTGTTCCTGTATCCGCACTCGGTCACGGCGATCCTGTCGTCGTCGTCGGGCAACTCGATCCGCCGCAACATGGCGATGCTGCCCGCGTACTCGTTCGTGCTCGGCCTGCTCGCGCTGCTCGGCTACATGGCGCTCGCCTCCGGCGTGAAGGACATGCCGCAGTACGCGCCGTACTTCAAGGCGTTCGGCCCGAACTTCGCGGTGCCCGCGCTGTTCCTCGAGTACTTCCCGTCGTGGTTCGTCGGCGTCGCGTTCGCGGCGATCGGCATCGGCGCGCTGGTGCCGGCGGCGATCATGTCGATCGCCGCCGCGAACCTGTACACGCGCAACATCCACCGCGAGTTCGTGAACCGCAACATGTCGCACGACCAGGAGACGCACGTCGCGAAGCTCGTGTCGCTGATCGTGAAGGTCGGCGCGGTGGCGTTCATCCTCGGGCTGCCGCTGACCTACGCGATCCAGCTGCAACTGCTCGGCGGGATCTGGATCATCCAGACGCTGCCGGCGATCGTGCTCGGCCTGTACACGCGCGTGCTCGACCATCGCGGCCTGCTGGCCGGCTGGGCGGCCGGCATCGTCTGCGGCACGTGGATGGCTGTGTCGCTGAAGCTGGCGAGTTCGATCTTCACGATCCACCTGTTCGGCCTCGCGATTCCCGGCTACGCGGCGGTGTGGTCGCTGGTCGTGAACCTGGTGGTGTCGGTGGTGGTGAGCGTGCTGGTGCGCGCGATAGGCATGACGCACGCGGAGGATCGCACGCGGCCGGAGGATTATCTCGACGTCGTCGAGGGCTGATACGGGCCGTGCGCGGCGGGGTGCCGCGCACGGGTCGCGCGGCAACGAAAACGCCCGCCACCGTGAGGTGGCGGGCGTTCGTTCTTGCGTCAGCCCCGCGCGCGTTTCGCGAGATCCTCGCGCTGCGACAGATCCTCGACGTTGACCATCCAGTGCACGCCGAAACGGTCCTTCGCCATCCCGAAACCGAGCGCCCAGAACGTCTTGCCGAACGGCATCGTCACTTCGCCGCCGTCGGCGAGCGCATCGAACAGCTTCCGGCCTTCGTCGACCGTCGCCGGGTTCAGCGACAGCGAATAGCCGGCGTGCGCGGCGCCGGCCGGCTGGCTGCAGTCCCCGTCCGAGCACATGATCATCGACTCGCCGATCGTGAAGCTCGCGTGCATCACCTTGTCGGCCATCTCCGGCGACATCGGGTAATCGGGGTTCGGCGGGGCATCCTTGAAGTGCATCTTGAACATCGTCTTTGCGCCGAGTGCCTTTTCGTAGAACTGAAGGGCTTCGTCGGCACGACCGTAGAACGTCAGGTACGGTTGAACTTGCATCGCTGTCTCCTGGGATGAGCCGGGCCGGCGCGTCGGCGCTGGCGTGGCGTCGTGCAAGATTGACTGGGGAAAGGGCGCATCGGGAGGCGGCCGGCGCACCCGTGACGTGGATTGTAGTGCGCGCGCTTGACGATGGAATGAAAAATAAAACGGCTGCGAACACGAAGTTCGCAGCCGTTTTCGGCGCGTATGCTGACGCCTGTTGTCAGTCTTGCTGACAGCCGCTGACGCGCGGCGCGATTCAGCGCAGCGCGTCGATCAGCTTCTCGAGCTTCACCGCGTCGGCGGCGAACACGCGGATGCCTTCGGCGAGCTTTTCGGTCGCCATCGCTTCGTCGTTCAGCTGGAAGCGGAACGATGCCTCGTCGATCGCGACGCGCTCGGCCGGCTTGTCCTGCAGCGTTTCCGGCGACAGCTTGCGCGCGACCGTGTCGTTGCTCTCCTGGAGCTTCTGCAGCAAATCGGGACTGATCGTTAGCAGGTCACAACCGGCGAGCTCGGTGATCTGGCTGGTCGTACGGAAGCTCGCGCCCATCACTTCGGTCTTGTAGCCGAAGGTCTTGTAGTACGTGTAGATGCGGCGCACCGATTGCACGCCCGGATCGTTCGCGCCGCCGTCGCGCGCTTCGTCCCATTCCGCGCCGGCCTGCTTCTTGTACCAATCGTAGATGCGGCCGACGAACGGCGAGATCAGTTGCGCGCCGGCTTCCGCGCACGCGGCGGCCTGCACGAGCGAGAAAAGCAGGGTCATGTTGCACTTGATCCCTTCCTTCTGCAGCACTTCGGCCGCGCGGATGCCTTCCCACGTCGACGCGAGCTTGATCAGGATGCGCTCGCGGCCGACGCCGGCGGCTTCGTACAGCTTGATGAGCTCGCGGCCCTTGTCGATCGAGCGCTGCGTGTCGAACGACAGGCGTGCGTCGACCTCCGTCGACACGCGGCCCGGGATCAGTTTCAGAATTTCGGTGCCGAACGCGATCAGCAGGCGGTCGATGATGAAATCGGTGCTTTCGTTGCGATGATCGCGGACGGTTTTCTCGAGGATCGGCTTGTACGCATCCTTCTGGACTGCCTTCAGGATCAGCGACGGGTTCGTGGTCGCGTCCTGCGGCTTGTATTGCGCAAGCTGCTGGAAGTCGCCCGTGTCGGCGACGACGGTCGTGTACTGCTTCAGCTGGTCGAGTGCGGTAGTCATGGCGATTCGGAAGAAGAGCGCGGGGCGCCGGGTTCTCACGGGCCGCGCGAACGCGGCGGCGAAGCGAAGCGGCGCCGGGCGCCGCTTCCGATCCATCATTTTAGGCCCGATTCGTGTCGAGCACGTTTTGGCGCGTCCGGCGCGCGCCGCGGTGGGCGGCGAGCCGCGTCACGCGGGGCGCCGCGCGTTCAGGATCACCTGCGTGACGACGCCCGCGACGAGCCCCCAGAACGCCGGGCCGATCGACAGCAGCGTGAGGCCCGAAGCCGTGACCATGAACGTGACGAGCGCCGCTTCGCGCTGCTTCACGTCCTGCATCGCGTTCGCGAGCCCGCTCATGATCGAGCCGAACAGTGCGAGCGCCGCCACCGACACGACGAGCGCCTTCGGCAGCGCGGCGAACAACGCGGCGATCGTCGCGCCGAAGATGCCGGCGATCAGGTAGAAGGTGCCGCACCACACGGCGGCCGTGTAGCGCTTCGCGCGATCCTCGTGCGCTTCGGGGCCCGTGCAGATCGCGGCCGTGATCGCCGCGAGGTTCACGCCGTGCGAGCCGAACGGCGCGAGCAGCAGCGACGCGAGGCCGGTCGTCGCGATCAGCGGCGAAGAAGGCGTCTGATAGCCGTCCGCGCGCAGCACCGCGATGCCCGGCACGTTCTGCGACGCCATCGCGACGACGAACAGCGGAATGCCGATGCTGACGATCGACGCGATCGAGAACGCGGGCATCGTGAACACGGGTTGCGCGAGCGCGACGTGGAAGCGGCTGAAGTCGAGCAGCCCCAGGCTGCCGGCCACCGCCGTGCCGACGATCAGCGTCGTCGGAATCGCATAGCGCGGCGCGAGCCGCTTGACGATCAGGTAGGTGAAGAACATCGCGAGCACGAGCGCGGTCTGGAACTGCGCGGCGTGGAATATCTCGATGCCGATCTCGAACAGGATGCCCGCGAGCAACGCGGCCGCGATGCCGGCCGGAATGCGCTTCATCAGCGTGTCGAACAGCCCGCTCATGCCGACGGCCGTCAGCAGCAGCGCGCATACGACGAACGCGCCGATCGCCTCCGGGTAGGGCACGCCGGGCAGCGACGCCACCAGCAGCGCGGCGCCGGGCGTCGACCATGCGACGACCACCGGCGCGCGAAAGCGCAGCGACAGGCCGATGGTCGTCAGCGCCATGCCGATCGACAGCGCCCAGATCCACGACGAGATCTGCGCGTCGGTGAGGTGGGCGGCGCGGCCGGCCTGGAACATCAGCACGAGCGAGCTCGTGTAGCCGGTCATCATCGCGACGAAGCCGGCCACGAGCGTGGACACCGACATATCGGCAAAAAAGCGGCGGCCGCCGGCGCGGCTGGCGCTCGCGGGGGGCGAAGGGTTCATGCTCTCTCCGGGGCGGCCGCTCGGACGCGGCCTGGGTATCTGCGGGTGGGTGTCGTTACTTGCTGAGTGCGCGCATCGCGGTTTCGAGGCCCGCGAGCGTGAGCGGATACATGCGCTGGCCGAGCACGTCGCGGATGATCGCGACCGACTGCCGGTATTCCCATAGCCGCTCGGGCTCGGGATTCAGCCATGCATGGTGGGGGAACTGGTCGGCGAGGCGGCGCAGCCAGACGGCGCCGGCTTCCGGGTTGTTGTATTCGACCGAGCCGCCGGGCTGCAGCACTTCGTACGGGCTCATCGTCGCGTCGCCGACGAAGATCAGCTTGTAGTCGGGCGTGAACTTGTGCAGCACGTCCCACGTCGCGGTGCGCTCCGAGTGGCGGCGGCGGTTGTTCTTCCACAGGTGGTCGTACACGCAGTTGTGGAAGTAGAAGAATTCGAGGTGCTTGAATTCGGCTTTCGCCGCGGAGAACAACTCTTCGGTGCGCTTGATGTGGTCGTCCATCGAGCCGCCGACGTCGAGCAGCATCAGCACCTTCACGTTGTTGTGGCGCTCGGGCACCATCCGCAGGTCGAGCCAGCCGGCGTTCGCGGCCGTGCTGCGGATCGTGCCGGGCAGGTCGAGCTCCTCGGCCGCGCCTTCGCGCGCGAAGCGGCGCAGCCGCCGCAGCGCGACCTTGATGTTGCGCGTGCCGATCTCGACCGAATCGTCGTAGTCGCGGTACGCACGCGCTTCCCACACCTTCACCGCGGTGCGGTTGCCGTTCGACGGGCCGCCGATGCGCACGCCTTCCGGGTTATAGCCGCCGTGCCCGAACGGCGACGTGCCGCCCGTGCCGATCCACTTGTTGCCGCCTTCGTGGCGTTCCTTCTGCTCGTCGAGCAGCGCCTTCAAACGCTCCATCAGCTTGTCGAGCCCGCCCATCGCTTCGATCTGCGCCTTCTCCTCGGGCGACAGCTCGCGCTCGAGGCGCTTCTCGAGCCAGTCGAGCGGGATGTCGAACGCCTCGGACGGCAACGCGGATACGCCGTGGAAATACGCGCCGAACGCCTGGTCGAACTTGTCGAAGTACTGCTCGTCCTTGACGAGCGTCATCCGTGCGAGGAAGTAGAACGCATCGATCGACGGCGAGATCAGCCCGGCCTTCAGCGATTCGAGCAGCGTCAGGTATTCCTTCACCGAGACGGGCAGCTTGGCTGCGCGCAGCGCGTAGAAGAAATTGAGCAGCATGGCCGGGCCTTCGCGGGTGGATTACCGGTTGTGCCGGTTCATGTAGACGAGCCGTTCGAGCAGGCTCAGATCCTGCTCGTTCTTCAGCAGCGCGCCGGCGAGCGGCGGCACGACCTGCTTCGCGTCCGCGCCGCGCAGCGCGTCGGCCGGGATGTTTTCGGCGAGCAGCAGCTTCAGCCAGTCGAGCAGCTCGGACGTCGACGGCTTCTTCTTCAGGCCCGACACGCCGCGCAATTCGAAGAAGCTCTCGAGCGCCGCGCGCAGCAGTTCCTCGCGGATGTTCGGGAAGTGCACCGCGACGATCTTCTGCATCGTCGACGGATCGGGAAACTGGATGTAGTGGAAGAAGCAGCGGCGCAGGAACGCGTCGGGCAGCTCCTTCTCGTTGTTCGACGTGATGATGACGAGCGGACGGTGCTTCGCGCGAATGGTCTCGCGCGTCTCGTACACGTGGAACTCCATCCGGTCGAGCTCGCGCAGCAGGTCGTTCGGGAATTCGATGTCGGCCTTGTCGATCTCGTCGATCAGCAGCACGCTCGGTTGCTCGGCGTCGAACGCCTGCCACAGCACGCCCTTGACGATGTAGTTCGCGATGTCCTTCACGCGTGCGTCGCCGAGCTGCGAATCGCGCAGCCGCGACACGGCGTCGTATTCGTACAGACCCTGCTGCGCCTTGGTGGTCGACTTGATGTGCCACTGCAGCAGCGGCATGCCGAGCGCGGCGGCCACTTCCTCGGCGAGCATGGTCTTGCCGGTGCCGGGCTCGCCCTTGATCAGCAGCGGGCGTTGCAGCGTCAGCGCGGCATTGACCGCGAGCTTCAGATCGTCGGTGGCGACGTACTGCGAGGACCCTTCGAAACGCATGGCGGCGCTCTTCTTCAACGGGAAAAAAACCCAGTATAAGTCAGAAGGGCTGTCCGGGCGGGCCGCGCCCGCGTATCGTTGCGGGGCTGTGGCGGGGCTGTGGCGGGGCCTGCCGGGGCGCCGTATGGACGCATTCCCTGCCGACGCGGTACAATCTGGCCGTTTTTTTTGGCCTGCGTGGCGACCGACAAGCAAAACGGCGCGGGCCGTTGCCGCTTCGGCGCCAGTTTCCCCTCAAGCTAGGTTACAAGAGCTATGAACAAATTCGTCGGCAAACACGTCGTTGTCGCAGCGCTCGTGGCGCTCGCGGGCAGCGCGCAGGCGGCCGGTGTGGTCGGCAACCCGAAGGACGGGGCGAGCAAGGCCGCCATGTGCATCGGTTGCCACGGCATCCAGGACTACCGCGCGGCGTACCCGGAGGTCTACCGGGTGCCTGTCCTCGGCGGCCAGAACCAGCAATACCTCGAGAACGCGCTGAAGGCCTACCGCAAGAAGGATCGTCACTTCCCGTCGATGAACGCGATCGCCGGGTCGCTGACCGACCAGGACATCGCGGATCTGTCGGCGTACTACGCCGCCCAGAAGGCCGACTCGAAGGACAACCCCTACAAGTAAAGCGCGCGCCGCCGATCTCTCCGGCGGGACAGGAGCATTCATGAACAACGCATTCAAGACGGCGGCGGTGGCACTGGCGGCTGGCCTCGCGATCGGTACCGCGCATGCAGCGGATATCTCGAAGGGCAAGGAACTGGTCGAATCGCACAACTGCGCGGCCTGCCACGGCGCGCAGCTGAACAACCCGATCAACGCGGAGTACCCGCGCCTCGCCGGGCAGCACGCCGACTATCTCGTGTGGGCGATGCGCCAGTACCAGATGGGGCTGACGAACCCGCTGCTCGGCCGCAACAACGCGATCATGCAGGCGCAGGTCCAGAACCTGTCGGTCAGCGACATGAAGGACATCGCGTCCTACATCGAGTCGCTGAAGGAAACCAACCTCGTGTTCAAGAAGTAAGCGCGACGGGCCTCACGGGCTCGCGCGGCGAAGATACCCCGCCTCGGCGGGGTATTTTTTTGTCCGCTCCGCAGCCTCCGCGCCGGCCGATGTGCCGGCCGGGGCGCTCAGTCGCGCGACGCGCGGCGCAGGATGCGCTGCAGGTAAGCGTCGGTATCGGGCGGCGTGTTCGTGCGCTGCGCTTCCCAGATCGTCTCGCCGAGGCATTCCATGATCGCGTGCTGCGCGTCGTGGGTCGAGTCGAGCTTCGCGGCCAGCTTGTCGTGCGCGGCGCGGATCCCGGGCGGCTGGTCGATCGACAGCTGCTCGCTGATCGCGAGGTGCATCGACAGGTGCAGGAACGGGTTGGTCCGGCCTTCCTCGGGCGTGTAGTTGCGCGCCGCCGCGCCGTCGGCGTCGGCCAGTTCGTCGTGGTACTCGGGATGCTCGACGATCCAGTCGGCTGCGATCGCTTCCAGCGGCGTCAGGATCTCGCCCGCGCGCTGCTTGCGCCAGGTCTCGGTGAAAAAGCGACGCACGTCGTCGCGGCTTGGATTGAACATGGTGGGGAAACGTCGTGATTCGGGCGGCGTCATGCCGCGTCGCGCATTGTACGCCGGCGCGGCCGGCGGCGCTGGCGACGGCCCCGGTCCCGGCCGTTGCTGGCGGGAGGCGGGCAGGCGGCACGGCGAGGGTCGTTGCAGCCGCTCGCCGCGCAACGGGTAAGCGGGGGCTAGGCTCGCCGCCTCCGCGCCGCTACACTCCGACGATTCCCGTCACGGCAGCCTTGCTCGCGCGCTTTCATCTTTCATCATGACCGCCACCGTCCGCTCATCGTCCGCCGCCCTGCAGGGCGCGCTCTACGTCGCGTTGTCCGCCGCCGCGTTCGGCGCGATGGCGATTTTCGGCCGCTATGCGTATGCGGCCGGCGTCGACGTGCTCGGGCTGCTGATCGTGCGCTTCGCGATCGGCGGCGCGGTGCTCGCGGCGATCGCGCGGCACCGCCGCGTCGCGTGGCCGCGCGGGCGCTCGCTCGCGCCGCTGGTGGCGATGGGCGCGCTCGGCTACGTCGGGCAATCGTTCTGCTATTTCAGCGCGCTGCAGCACGCGCAGGCGAGCCTCGTCGCGCTGCTGCTGTACCTGTATCCGGCGTTCGTCACGCTGCTGGCCGCGTGGTGGCTCGGCGAGCGCCTCACGCGCGCCAAGGCCGTCGCGCTGGTGCTGTGCGTCGCGGGCTCGGCGCTGATGGTCGGCGGCGGGCACGGCGAGCCGCTCGGGATCGCGCTCGCGCTGGCCGCCGCGGTGATCTACTCGCTGTACATCGTCGGCGGCACGAAGGCGACGCGCGGCGTCGATCCGCTCGCGACCACCGCGATCATCTGCCTGTCGGCCACCGCGACGCTCGTCGCGATCGCGGTCGTGCGAACGGCGGCGTTCGGCGCGCCGCCGCGCTGGCCGGCCACGGCCGGCGGCTGGGCGTCGATGCTCGCGATCGCGCTCGTGTCGACGGTCGCGGCCATGCTCGCGTTCTTCTCCGGGCTCGAACGGCTGGGGGCCGCGCGCACGTCGATGCTGTCGACGCTCGAACCGGTCGTGACGGTCGCGCTCGCGGCGCTGCTGTTCGGGGAAGCGTTGTCGCCGCTGCAGTGGGCCGGCGGCGTCGCGATCCTGGCGGCCGTGCTGGCGCTCGTGCGCGCGGGTGGCGCAGCCGCCGACGACGCGACGGCGACGTCCAACGCGTAGGCGGGAAGGGGCGCGCGGCTGGCGCCGCAGCGGGGCCGGCCGGTTGTCGCGCGCGGCCCGAGCGGCCGGCGCGGTGCGTGGATACGTCAGCCGCGGCGGACGCTCACTCTTGGGGCGGCGGCGTCTTCGGCCGGAACTCGCACAGCGGCTCGATCGCGCAGTGCCAGCATTCCGGCCGGCGGGCCTTGCATACGTAGCGCCCGTGCAGGATCAGCCAGTGATGCGCATCCTGCAGGAATTCCTTCGGCGTGAACTTCTCGAGCGCGGCCTCGACGGCCCGCACGTCCTTGCCCGGCGCGAGGCCGGTGCGATTCGCGACGCGGAAGATATGCGTGTCGACCGCGATCGTCGGCTGGCCGAACGCGGTGTTCAGCACGACGTTCGCGGTCTTGCGGCCGACGCCCGGCAAGCCTTCGAGCGCTTCGCGATCGGCCGGCACCTCGCCGTCGTAGCGCTCGAGCAGGATCCGGCACGTCGCGACCACGTTCTTCGCCTTGGTGCGATACAGGCCGATCGTCTTGATGTACTCGGTGACGCCTTCCTCGCCGAGCGCGACGATTTGTCGCGGGGTGTTCGCGACCGGGAACATTTTCCGCATCGCCTTGTTGACCGACACGTCGGTGGCCTGCGCGGACAGCATCACGGCGATCAGCAGCTCGAACGGCGTCGAGTATTCGAGCTCGGTGGTCGGATGCGGATTGAGGCTCTGCAGCGTTTCGTAGATCGCGCGTCGTTTGCTGGCGTTCATGGAGCGTTCTGGTCGGGCGGCGCGGGCGGGCCGCCCGGTTCGTCGTTGTCTGTGTCGTTCGGTTCGTCGCTGCCGCTCGCGGCCGCCGTTTCGGCGTCGCGCCGCGCCTGCTGTTCGGCGAGCCGCTTGCGGCGTGCCTCGGCCGCGTCGATCTGTGCCTGGACGGCCGCGCTCACGCCTTCCGTGTTCTTCGGCCCGGCGCCTTGCCCGGACAGTTCTTCCTTTTTCTTGCGCGCGCGTTCGAGCGCGGCGGCGATGATCGCGCGTTTCTTCGCTTCGGCGTCGTCGGCCGGAGCGGCGGCCGGCGCGCCCGGCTGCGAACCGGGCTGCGCGGCCGAGGGCTCCGCGGCCGACTTCGCGGTACTGGCCGCGCGGCGGGCGGCGGCGCGTGCTTCGGCGGCCTCGCGTTCGCGGCGCTGGCGCGCGAGCCGCAGGTCGTGGCGTTCGCGCGCGGCGTCGGCCTGTTCCTGCGACCACGCATCCCAGCCGGTGCGATCGCCGGTCACCGGCAGCATCGCGATGCAGTCGACCGGGCACGGCGGCACGCACAGGTCGCAGCCCGTGCACAGCGACGCCACGATAGTGTGCATCTGCTTCGGCGCGCCGACGATCGCGTCGACCGGGCACGCCTGCATGCACAGCGTGCAGCCGATGCACAGGTTTTCGTCGATGAACGCGATCGCGCGCGGATGCTCGCTGCCGTTGACGGGATTCAGCGGAATCACCGGCTTGCCGAGCAGGCTCGCGAGGCGGGCGATGCCTTCGGCGCCGCCGGGCGGGCACTGGTTGTAGTTCGCGTCGCCGGCGGCGATCGCCTCGGCGTACGGACGGCAGCCGTTATAGCCGCACTTCGTGCATTGCGTCTGGGGAAGCAGATCTTCGATGCGATCCGCGAGTGTTTTGGAATCGGTCACGGTGACAACAGGCTGACAACAGGCGCAGCGGCGCCGAATGGCTCTCGGCCGCGTCGGGCTCGGCCGGAAAGGTTTGCCAAAGCTCGATTATCGCCGATTTCCCGCATTGCGCCGGACGCCGTCTATGCGCATAATCGAACCGCTTTTTTGCAGGGGCTCAGCAGGAGGGCGGCCGCCCGCGGCGCGCCCGTTCCAGGGCGGCCGGCGCCGAGGCGGTGGGGTGCCGGTCCGAATCAAGCGGCTCACATAGCAAAGCGCCACCATGAATCAGCCAAAAATCAAAAGAGATCCTGAAGGCACGCGGCGCCGCATCCTGATGGCGGCAGCCGAAGAGTTCGCGAATGGAGGGCTGTTCGGCGCGCGCGTCGATCAGATCGCGCGCCGGGCCGAAACGAACGAGCGCATGCTCTATTACTACTTCGGCAGCAAGGAGCAGCTCTTCACGGCGGTGCTCGAACACGCGTTCTCCGCGCTGACGGAGGCCGAGCGGGTGCTGGATCTCGACGGCGTCGCGCCGGTCGAAGCCGTCACGCGGCTCGCGCATTTCGTGTGGGACTACTACCGCGACCATCCGGAGCTGCTCCGGCTCATCAACAACGAGAACCTGCACGAGGCGCGCTATCTGCACAAGTCGACGCGGATCCGCGAGATGATGTCGCCGATCGTCGCGAAGCTCGGCAACGTGCTGATGCGCGGCCAGAAGGCCGGGCTGTTCCGCGGCGACGTCGATCCGCTGCGCTTCTACGTGACGCTGTCGGGGCTCGGCTACTACATCGTGTCGAACCGCTTCACGCTCGCCGCGACGCTCGGCCGCGATTTCACCGACACCGACGAGCGCGCGGAGATGGTCCGGATGAACACCGAGGTGCTGCTCGCGTATCTGCTGCGGCGCTGACGCAACGAGTGGGCGAGCCGATGAGCCGCCCGTTCGCGGCCGCGGCCGGATAAAAAAACGCCGCCGTTGCGCGAAGCAACGGCGGCGTTTTTGCGTCGGAACGCGGCGCGTCAGGCGGCCTTGCGGGCCCGCACGGTTTTGGCGCGCGGGCTGCCTGCCGCGCGTTTCGCGGCGGGCGCGGCCTTCGCGGCGGGCGTCCGGGCGGGCGCGACCGTCACGGCCGGCGTCTTCGCGCGCGTGCGTTTCGCGGCGGTGGCGCGCACCGCGGTTTCCGGCTCCGGCTTGGCGGCCGGCACGACGCCGATCGTGGTCGCATCCTGCGCATCGACGGGCAACTTCGTCGCGCCGTGCTTCGGTTCCGGCGCATGCTCGCGAATGAAGTCGCGCAGTTGCGGATAGATGATCGTGCGCCAGCGGCGGCCCGAGAAGATCCCGTAGTGGCCGCACTTCTCGGCGGTCAGGCTGCGGCGATCGTCCTGCGGGATGCCCGTGCACAGCTCGTGCGCGACGTGCGTCTGGCCGCTGCCCGAGATGTCGTCGAGTTCGCCCTCGATCGTCATCAGCGCGGTGTGCTTGATGTCCTGCGGCCGCACGCGCTCGCCCTCGACGTCCCACGTGCCTTCCGCGAGCCGGAATTCCTGGAACACGACGCGGATTGTCTCGAGGTAATACTCGGCGGCCATGTCGAGCACCGCGTTGTATTCGTCGTAGAAACGGCGGTGCGCTTCGGCGTCGTCCTCGTCGCCGCGCAGCAGGCTCTGGTAGAAGTCCCAGTGCGATTGCGCGTGGCGCTCCGGGTTCATCGCGACGAAGCCCGTGTGCTGAAGGAAGCCCGGATACACCTGGCGGCCTTCGCCCGGATAGTTCGCGGGCACCGTGTGGATCACGTTGTTCTCGAACCACGCGGTCGAGTGTTGCGTGGCCAACGAGTTCACCGACGTCGGGCTGCGGCGCGCGTCGATCGGGCCGCCCATCATCGTCATCGTGAGCGGCGTGTCCTCGCCGCGGCTCGCCATCAGCGAAATCGCCGCGAGCACCGGCACCGTCGGCTGGCATACCGAGATTACGTGCAGGTTGCGCGCGCCGATATGGCGGATGAACTCCTGGATGTACGCGATGTAGTCGTGCAGGTGGAACGGGCCGACTTCGACCGGCACCATCCGCGCGTCGATCCAGTCGGTGATGTAGACCTTGTGATCCTGCAGCAGCGTGCGCACCGTGTCGCGCAGCAGCGTCGAATGGTGACCCGACAGCGGCGCGCAGACCAGCACGACCGGTTCGTCCTTCAGTTGCGTGACGGCGTCGGCATCGTCCGAATAGCGCTTGAAGCGCAGCAGCCGGCAGAACGGCTTCTCGATGATCGTCTGCTCGACGATCGGGATGTTGTGGCCGTCCTTGACGATCTGATGAATGTTGAATTCCGGCTTTTCGTAATCCTTGCCGAGCCGATACATCAGTTCATAGGCGGCCGCCATCCGCGGCGCGCCGGGCATCAGCGAGAACGGGCTGGAAGGATTCGCGAACGACTTCGACGCGGCCTGGGCCCAGGCCGTGAGCGGGCTCAGCATCGCCCGCTGGAATTCGTGCAGTTGGTAAAGCATGCAGGCTACTCCCGCGTGGGGGGACGGTGCGCAAGGGCGGCGTGTGGCGTCGCGGCGTGCCGTGTGGGTCAGCGGCCGGCCATGTTGCATTGCAGCCGGACAATCTCGCCGATCATATCGGACAACGATCGGTGGTGCAATGCAACATTTCCCCGGGTTTTCATCATGGTGTTGCGATTTGACGATCTCTGAACAAGGCCGCCTGCGCTGCTCAGCGGCCGGTGGCCACGGCCGGCGCGGGCTGGCCGGCCGCGCGCGCCATCGCTTCTTCGTGGTGCATCAGGTTCATCGCGGTGTGCACGAGCGCCACGTGGGAGAACGCCTGCGGGAAATTGCCGACGAGCCGCCCGGCCACCGGGTCGTACTCTTCGGCGAGCAGCCCGAGGTCGTTCGACAGCGCGAGCAGGCGGCTGAACAGCCGATGCGCGTCGTCGATCCGGCCGAGCAGCGCGTAGCTGTCGACCAGCCAGAAGCTGCACGCGAGAAACGTGCCTTCGCCCGGCGGCAGGCCGTCGTCGTATTCGGTCGTGCGGTAGCGCATCACGAGCCCGTCGTGCAGCAATTCCCGTTCGATCGCTTCGACCGTGCCGACGATGCGCGGGTCTTCCGGCGGCAGGAAGCCGAGCTGCGGCAGCAGCAGCACGCTCGCGTCGAGCTCGTCGCTGCCGTAGCTCTGCGCGAACGCCTGCTTGCCTTCGTGCCACGCGTTCGCGCAGACGTCCGCATGGATCCGCTCGCGCAGCGCGCGCCAGCGGTCGAGCGAGCCGGGCAGCCGGAACATTTCCGCCGACTTGATCGCGCGGTCGAACGCGACCCACGCCATCACCTTCGAGAACGTGAAATGGCGGCGGCCGCCGCGCGTTTCCCAGATCCCTTCGTCGGGTTCCTGCCAGATCTTCTCGAGGTGGTCGAGCAGCGCGCACTGCACGGACCAGACCGTGTCGTCGGCCTGCAGGCCGCCCACGCGCGCGAGGTGCAGCGCGGCCATCACCTCGCCGAACACGTCGAGCTGGAGCTGGTTCGCGGCGCCGTTGCCGACGCGCACCGGCAGCGAGTCCTGGTAGCCGGGCAGCCAGTCGAGTTCCATCTCCGGCAGCCGGCGCTCGCCGGCGATCCCGTACATGATCTGGATCTGCTCGGGCGAGCCGGCCATCACGCGGCCGAGCCACGTGCGCCACGCGCGCGCCTCGTCGTAGTAGCCGCCGCGCATCAGCGCGAGCAGCGTGATCGTCGCGTCGCGCAGCCAGCAGTAGCGGTAGTCCCAGTTGCGGTTGCCGCCGATCTTCTCGGGCAGCGACGTGGTCGGCGCGGCGACGATGCCGCCGGTGGGCTCGTACGCGAGCGCCTTCAGCGTGATCAGCGAGCGGCGCACGGCGGCCGCGTAGCGGCCCTGCACCTGGCAGCGGCCCGACCATTCGAGCCAGTAGTTCTCGGTGCGCGCGAGCATCGACAGCGGATCGCGCGCCGGCGGCAGCCGCATGTGCGACGCCGCGTAGCCGAGCGAGAACGGCACGCGCTCGTCGGCGCTCACCGTGAATTCCGCGAGCGTATGGAGGTTCTTGCCGGTGAGCGGCACCGGCGTGCGCAGCACGACGGTATCGGGGCCGGCGATGGCCTTCATGCCGTCCTCGCGGGTCAGTTGCGTGACCCACGGAATCGAGAAGCCGTAGTCGAAGCGCAACACGAGCTCCATGCGCATCTTCATCGTGCCGTGGCGGCCGACGACGATGCGCACCAGTTCGGACCAGCCGTTGCCGGGCGGCATGAAGTCGATCACGGTGACGGCGCCGTCGGCGCTTTCGTAATCGGTTTCGAGAATCAGCGTATCGCCGCGATAGCGGCGTGTCGTGTGCGTGATCGCGGCGTCGGCGGCCGGAGCAAGCAGCCAGCGGCCGTGCTCTGGCGTGCCGAGCAGCGCCGCGAAGCAGGCGCCCGAATCGAAGCGGGGCCAGCACAGCCAGTCGACGGAGCCGTCTTTTGCGATCAGCGCGGCCGTATGGCCGTCGCCGACGAGGGCGTAGTCTTCGATCAGGGCGGGCATGGGCAGGCGATCCTTGGGTATTCGAGTTTCACAATGCGGACGTCGGCGGCCCGGACTTCACGCCCGGGCGCCGCGCCCCGTATACTCGGCCGGGCGGCGGAGCGCATGAACGGCCGGCGTTTCGTCCTATCTCAACACTTGAAGCGACTCGATGCAAGGAGGATTCAATGCCCAACCGTTTACGGGAGCGTGACGCACGCGCTTCGACACGAGGGTTCCCGCTTAGGTTCGCTCACTGGATGAAAGGTTTCGCGATCGTGCTGTCCCTGTCCGCGACCCACGCATTCGCGCAGCAATCGTCCGCCCCGGCCGACGGCGTCTACAACCTGCTCGTCGGCACCTATACGGGCGGCGGCAGCGACGGGATCTACGTGTACCGCTTCGATACCAAGACCGGCAGCGTCGCGCCGGTATCGTCGGCGAAGACCGTGAATCCGTCGTATCTGTTGCCTAGCCGCGACGGTCGCACCGTCTACGCGGTCAACGAGCTGCCCGGCGACGACGGTCCCGCGACGCAGCGCGGCGGCGTCAGCGCGTTCCGCTTCGACGCGAAGACGGGCGCGTTGAGCTTCATCGATCGCGTATCGTCGGAAGGGAACGACCCCTGCTATCTCGCGCTGTCGCCGGACGGCAAGTATCTCGTGACCGCCAATTACTCGGTCGCGGCCGATCCGGGCGGCAGCTTCGCGGTGTTCCCGCTGCGCGACGACGGCGCGGTCGGCCAGGCCGTGCTGACCGTTCATCACGAAGGCACCGGGCCCGTGAAGGGCCGCCAGGACGGCGCGCACGTGCATTCGACGGTGTTTTCGCCGGACGGCCGCTACCTGTTCGTGCAGGATCTCGGTACGGACAAGATCTACGGCTACCGCTACACGGTGGACGGCAGCCGCGGGCTGATCAGCCCGACCGACACGCGCTACACGCCGGTGAAAGCCGGCTCCGGCCCGCGTCACATGGTGTTCGGCGCCGACGGCCGCTTCGCATACGTGACGAGCGAGCTCAACGCGTCGGTCGAGGTGTTCGGCTATCACGACGGCAAGCTGACGCCGGTCCAGACGGTGCCGATGACGGCGCCGGGCTTCAAGGGCAAGGTCGGCGGCGGCGCGATCCACCTGTCGCCGGACGGCCGCTTCCTGTATGCGAGCAACCGCGGCGACGCGAACGACCTGGTGATCTACGCGGTGAACCAGGCCGACGGCCGGCTGAAGCGTGTCGGCCGCCAGTCGAGCCTCGGCAAGACGCCGCGCGAATTCCTGATCGATCCGACCGGCAAGTGGCTGATCGTCGGCAACCAGGACAGCGACACGTTCTACGTGTTCAGTCGCGACGTCGAAACGGGGCAGCTCGGCGCGAATCCGCAGAAGGTCGCGGTCGGCAAGCCGGTGGATTTCAAGCTGGTGCCGGTCGCGCAGTAAATCGCGGCCGATTCCCGGTCGATGCAGGAAGGGCGCTGCCGAGGCAGCGCCCTTCGTATTGGGGGCAGCCGCTTGCGCGGCGCGCCCGTATCGACGAGTCGCGGCCGGCGGGCCGCCGGCCTCAGTCGGCCGCGGCCGGCACGAGCACCTCGCGGCTGCCGTTGATGCCCATCGCCGACACGAGGCCCGCGGCTTCCATCTGCTCGACGAGCCGCGCCGCGCGGTTGTAGCCGATGCGCAACTGCCGCTGCACCGACGAGATCGACGCGCGCCGCGTGCGCACGACGAACGCGACGGCTTCGTCGTACAGCGGATCGGCTTCCGCATCCGGCGCATCGCCGAACAGGTCCTGCGTCGCGCCGTCGGCGGCCGGGCCGTCGAGAATCCCTTCCTCGTACTGCGGTTCGCCGAACTGCTTCAGATATTCGACGATCCGGTGCACTTCCTCGTCGGCGACGAACGCGCCGTGCACGCGCTGCGGATAACCGGTGCCCGGCGGCAGGAACAGCATGTCGCCCATCCCGAGCAGCGACTCGGCGCCCATCTGGTCGAGGATCGTGCGCGAGTCGATCTTCGACGACACCTGGAACGCGACACGCGTCGGGATGTTCGCCTTGATGAGGCCCGTGATCACGTCGACGGACGGCCGCTGCGTCGCGAGGATCAGGTGGATGCCGGCCGCGCGCGCCTTTTGCGCGAGGCGGGCGATCAGCTCCTCGATCTTCTTGCCGGCGACCATCATCAGGTCGGCCAGCTCGTCGATCACGACGACGATCAGCGGCAGCGTCGACAGCGGCTCCGGATCCTCGGGCGTCAGCGAGAACGGGTTGCCGATCTTCTTTTCCTTCGCTTGCGCGTCGCGGATCTTCTGGTTGAAGCCCGCGAGGTTGCGCACGCCGACGGCCGACATCAGCCGGTAGCGCTTCTCCATTTCGCCGACGCACCAGTTCAGCGCGTTCGCCGCGAGCTTCATGTCGGTGACGACCGGCGCGAGCAGGTGCGGGATGCCTTCGTAGACCGACAGCTCGAGCATCTTCGGGTCGATCATGATGAGCCGGACGTCTTCCGGCGTCGCCTTGTACAGCAGCGACAGGATCATCGCGTTGATCGCCACAGACTTGCCCGAGCCCGTCGTGCCGGCCACGAGCATGTGCGGCGCCTTCGCGAGATCGGTGACGACCGGGTGGCCGGTGATGTCCTTGCCCATCGCGATCGTCAGTTGCGACGGCGAATGCTGGTACTGGCGCGATTCGAGGATCTCCGACAGGCGGATCATCTGGCGCTTCGCGTTCGGCAGTTCGAGGCCCATGCAGGTCTTGCCGGGGATCGTCTCGACGACGCGGATCGACGTGAGGCCGAGGCCGCGCGACAGGTCCTTCATCAGCCCGACGATCTGGCTGCCGCGCACGCCGAGCGCCGGTTCGATCTCGAAGCGCGTGATCACGGGGCCGGCCGACGCGCCGACCACCGTCACCGGCACCTTGAATTCCTGCAGCCGCTGTTCGATCACCTGCGCGGTTTGCGCGAGGTGCTCCTCGGTGATCGTTTCGACGTCGTCGGACGCGGGCTCGAGCAGGTCGAGCGTCGGCAGTTCGACGTTGAACGACGCCGGTGCGTGGAATTCGAACGCGTTCGGGCGCGGCTGAGGGGCGGGGGGCGCGGCCGGGGCCGGTTCGGGCGGCTCGGTCGCGTCGGTGGCCGGTGCGCCGATCGGCGGGATCGCGACGGGCGGCGGCGCGGAAATGACGGTTCCCGGCGTGGCCGGGAGCGCCGCGCCGGGAACGGTTGCTGTGGGCGGTGCAGCGGTCGGCGTTGCGGTCACGTCATGCGACATGGGCCAGCTTGCCGACGAGGCGGCAGGCGCGGGCGGTGTCGTGAACGTCCGGGTTGCGACTGCGGCAGGGATGGCCGCGATCGACGGAGCCTGCGTCGCAGCGGCCGCACCGAGGGCCGTCGGCGATCCGGCCGCAGCGGCAGGCGCGGCTGCGCTCGGGTAAGCCGGAGTCGCGGCGGTCGTGGTCGGCGGCGCGATCGTACCGGAGGACGGTGACGCCGTGGCCGACGCGGCGGGCGACACGGGCAGGCCGATTGCCGGCTGCGGAGCGACTGCGCCCGATGAGCTTGATGTCGTGAAGGTCGTCGGGCCGATCGACGTGGTTGCCGTGTCGGTGGACAACGTCGATGCCGGCGCGGAAGACGGTGCAGCGATGGGCGCGGACGTGAAAGTCGCGAGTGTCGCGGTGGCCGGCGCCGGTGTTGCGGGCGCTTGCCCGGTCGAACCGAACGTCGAGCCCGGCGTGCCGGTCGTCGACGGCATCCCGGCGCGCGCATCGGTCGATGCGGACGTCGAAGCGAGGGGAGGCGAGCCGTAAGTCATGCTCGCGACACCGGCAGGTGGTGCCGATGCGGCCGAAGTAACGGGCGGCGCCGATGCGGCCGGTTGCGACAGCGAAGCGGACGCGGTGCCGGTTACGCCGACCGGCGAAACGGCGGCGACGGGCGCGATGCTCGATGCGGAGGCGGTCGAATCAGGCGCCGTGCCGACTTGCGACGATGTAGCGACGGCCGAAGCCGTCGATGCCGCGGCAAACGGTTGAACCGTCGGCGATTTCGGCAATTCCGCGGCGACGGTCGTCGGTATCGCGGCCGGCTGCATCGTCGGCGGCGTCCAGTATGTAGCGGGCGTCGCGCGTTGAGCGACGGCCGGCAGCGGTGCGGCGGGTTCCGCGTCAACCGGCTGCGCAGCGTTCGGTGCGATCCGCGACCCGGCCGGTGCGGACGTTGCCGCAATCGACGTGGTCTCCGAAAGCGCGCGCGCCGACGTTCCCGCCATCGACGAAGAGGGGAGGGCGGCGAACGGAGCGATGCTGTCGGCCGGTTTCACGTCGGCGTGTGCGTCGGCAACCCCTTGACGCAAATAAGCCGGTGCAGCGCGATCCATTGCAGGCGCCGGGTGCGCGTCGTCCTTGCCGTCGATATCGACGGACCCGGTCGGCTCGCTGGTGCCGACGTCGCGAACGACTGCATCGCGTGCCGGCGCGAACGCCGAATGAGCGGATTCCGATCCCGCGGTGTGCGCCAGCGACTCGGCGATCGGGTTTTGGGTCGACACGTCGAGCACAGAAACCGGCGGGCTGACGACGTCTTCCCAAGGCGCGAGATCGATGGCTGCGTCGCTCGACGGTGCGGCGGCGCGTCCGAATGCCGGCGCGGCCGGCGCTTCGTCGACCGGAGGAATCTCGTCGTCGGCGCGATGCGAGACCGCGGCCTCGTCGATGCCGGCATTCGACCGTGCGTGCGGTTCGGCGTTATCGAAGGCAGGAGTGAGCCCATCGCCGACCGGAGCCTGCGCGATGCCGGATGCCGCCGGCATGAAGGCGTCGAGCACGATCGGTGCGTCGTCGTACGCGGGCGCGGCAGCGGGTTCGGCCGAAACATTGGCGTCCCGGGTTGCGACGCCCTGCGCTACGGAGGCGAACGTATTCGACGCGGCCGCCGATGCCGGCGCGGCGACGCCGCCTGCTGCCGCGGCTACGCCACCGGCTGCGGTCGCCGTTTGCGTTGCATCGCCCGACTGCGCGCCGCCCAGCGTTGCCCATTGCGCGGTGCTGGCCTCGATCGAGCGCAGCGTGTCGTGAACGCTCGGCGCGGGCGTAATCGGCGCGGCCGGCTTCTCGTTCCACGCATAGAGCGGCGCGCGGGCCGGCGCGGGCGGCGCCGGGCGGCGTCGTGCCGCGTCCGGCGACAGGCCGGCTGCCGTCGTGCCCGCGACCGGGCGCACCGGCGGACGCTGCGGCTGCGTGGCAGCCGGTCGTGGCGTGACCGTGGCGCGCGGCGTCGTCTGCGTCAGCGCGGCGGTGGCCGGCCGCGCGACGGTCGGACGCGGCCGGACGGGTTCGAATCCGGCCGGAAGCGGAGCCGGCGCGGGGCGCGGCATTTGCGCGTTCGCCGCGGCGCGCGCGAGGCTGGCGGTGCTGCCGGTGGTCGGCGGCGGCATCGCGCTGGCCGGAATCGGCGCGGGCGCCGCTGGCGTGCGCTGCGGCGTGGCCGGCTTCAGCCAGCCCGACGGCGCGACGGGTTCCGCAAGCGGGCGCGGCGGTGTCTTGCCGCGCGGCTTCGGTCGCGCCTGCGGATCGGGTTTCCACACGGTCGGACGCGAATACCGGCCATTCTGGCGCGGCGCCATCGAATTGACGGTGTGTGCGGTGGTCGGCTGTACGACGTCGTCGTCGCGATGCAGCGCGCTGCGCGGCAGGTCGGCGATTCCGCGCGCGTCGTCGTCGCCGCCGTCGCGCGACAGCTTGACGCCGAACGACGTGTCGACCCACGCGGCGAACTGCCGCCAGCCGATGCCGGACAGCCACGGCAAGCCGGCGAAGAACAGCACGACCATCGCGACAGGCGTGCCGATCGGGCCGAGCACGTGGGCGAAGCCGGCCGAGAACGCATGGCCGAGCGCGTTCGTGTCGGGGCCCGACAGCGGGCTCGTCAGCGTGCAACTGGCGACGGATACCGCGACGAAGCCGAGCCACAGGCGGATCGAGCCGCGGCCGGCAAGCCCGCCGCCGCCGGGCAGCATCGCCTGCACGAGACGCCAGAAGAGAAGGAGGAACCAGACGGCGGAGATGCCGAACCAGCCGAAAACAACCGTGTGCATGCTTTGAAACAGGAGTGGGGAGGGGCGCGCGGGGCGCGACCCGCCGAGTTTAACCGGCCGGCGAACAAGACTCTAACGCGGCGTGATTCCGATTCACGCCGCACGACGCACGTGGATGGCACATGCGCGTGGCGCGCCACGCGAAGGCGGTCGGTCGGCCTTCGCGTGCGCCGTGCATCAGGGGCTCCGGTGCGTGAACGTCAGCGTTGCGCCGGCCTGGGTCACGATCTGCAATTGCTGGGGCGCGCGCATCTGCACGCCGGTCTTCTCGATGTGGGCGAGCGCGTCGAGGTACGCGGCTTCGAGCTGGCCGCCGAGCGTGTTCGGGCAGGCCATCCGCGTGCCGGCGAGCGGGCCGAAGCTCAGCAGGCCGTTCTTGATCGCGTAGGTGCCCATGTAGCGGTTGCAGCCCGAGAACCCGCTCGCGCGCCGGATGCCCGAGTCGGTCGACAGCGCGAGCTTGATCGGCTCGCCGTTGTCGCCGTGCGGGATCGCGCGTTGCGTGCCGTCGGCGTTCACCCAACTGGTGAGTTCCCAGCTCGTGTCGTCGAGCAGCTGGACGGCGGCCGGGTTGTACGGGTCGGGTGCGGGGGCGGCGGAATCGGGATGGGTGGGCATCGCGCAGGCGGCGAGAAGCGTGGCAAGCGTCAACGCGCAGAGCGGCGCGCGCAACGGGCGAAGCAGGCCGGTGCGTGCGCGTGCGGCGGCGGACAGGTGGGACATGAGCCTCGTTCCTCTTCGGATTCTGATCAAGGCGTAAGAGTAACGCACCCGCCCCGCGACAGGCGAGCCGACACTTCGCGCGCGAAAACGTTCGCGGGCCGCCCACGGGCCTCGCGCGATTGCGGCCAAACCGCCCAAACCGGCTCCGATGCCCGTGTTAACATCGAAGCCGTTTTCGTCCTCCAACAGAACCAGCGGGAAATCACATGCAGATCGGTCAGCGGCTCGGTACGCCGCTTTCACCCTCGGCCACGCGCGTCATGCTGCTCGGCGCGGGCGAGCTCGGCAAGGAAGTCATCATCGCGTTGCAGCGTCTCGGCGTCGAAGTCATCGCGGTCGATCGCTATCCGGATGCGCCGGGCCATCAGGTCGCGCATCGCGCGCACGTGATCGACATGACCGATTCGGCCGCGCTGCGGGCCGTCGTCGAGGCCGAGCGCCCGCACCTGATCGTTCCCGAGATCGAGGCGATCGCCACCGACGCGCTCGCGGCGATCGAGGCGGCCGGCCTCGCCGAGGTGATCCCGACCGCGCGCGCGACGCAACTCACGATGAATCGCGAAGGGATCCGCCGGCTCGCGGCCGAGGAACTCGACCTGCCGACTTCCCCGTACGCGTTCGCCGATTCGTTCGACGCCTTCCGCGCGGCCGTCGCGAAGATCGGCATGCCGTGCGTCGTGAAGCCCGTGATGTCGTCGTCGGGCAAGGGGCAGTCGGTCGTGAAGACCGACGCCGACGTGAAACCCGCGTGGGACTACGCGATGGCGGGCGGGCGCGTGAACCACGGCCGCGTGATCGTCGAGGGCTTCGTCGATTTCGACTACGAGATCACGCAGCTGACCGTGCGCGCGATCGACCCGGCGACGCTCGACACGCGCACCTATTTCTGCGAGCCGGTCGGCCACGTGCAAGTGGCGGGCGACTACGTCGAATCATGGCAGCCGCAGCCGATGAGCGCGGCGGCGCTCGAGAAATCGCGCGAAATCGCGCACAAGGTGACCGAGGCGCTCGGCGGGCGCGGGTTGTTCGGCGTCGAGCTGTTCGTGCGCGGCGACGACGTGTGGTTCTCCGAGGTGAGCCCGCGGCCCCACGATACGGGCCTCGTCACGCTCGCGTCGCAGCGCCAGTCGGAATTCGAGCTGCATGCGCGGGCGATTCTCGGGTTGCCGGTCGATCCGGCGCTCGGCACGCCGGCTGCGTCGGCGGTGATCTACGGCGGGCTCGACGAGCGCGGGATCGCGTTCGAAGGCGTACGCGACGCGCTCGCCGTGCCGGGCGCGGACCTGCGCCTGTTCGGCAAGCCGGAAAGTTTTGCGAAGCGGCGCATGGGCGTCGCGCTGGCGACCGGCGCGACCGTCGACGAAGCCCGCGAACGCGCGAAGCGCGCGGCCGCGGCTGTGCGGCCCGTGTCGGCGCGCTGACGGAACGAGGAGACGACGATGGCGTCGAGGTGGTCGCGTATCGGAAAGCTGGGCGCCGTGCTGGCGCTCGTCGCGAGTCTCGCGGGCTGCGGCCTCGCGGCCGCGCCGTGCCGGGTGGCGTCGGCTGGGCTCAAGATCGTGCCGCTCGTCGGCCATGTCGCCGCGGCGCCGACCGATGCGTGCGCGGACGTGATCGACCCCTGATTCCGGCAGCCGGCGCGATTGCCCGCCGGCCTCATAAACAATAACCGCGCGCCCTTCGACGGCGCGCTTCCACCGTCTCGTGAGAGGACCTGCATGATTCGCCGAACCCTCGCCGCGCTTGCGCTCGCCGGCAGCGCCGTTTCCGCCGCGCATGCCGCGCAACTGACCGTCGAAGAAATCGACGCCGACGCGCGCCAGCCCACCGTCTACCAGTGCGCGAACCACAAGGCGCCGGTACGCGTGTCGTACTGGCTCGCGGGCAACGGCCAGAGCTTCGCGCTCGTGCCGGTCGACGGCAAGCAGATGCTGTTCGTCGACACGGTGTCGGGGTCGGGCGCGCGCTATCAGGCCGGCCGCTATACGTGGTGGACGAAGGGCAAGGAGGCGACGCTGCGCGACGAGATCGCCGACCCGAAGTCGCCGCCGCTGCTGGCCGACTGCGTGCAGGTCGAGAAGAAAAAGAAGAAGGGCTGAGCGGCGCGGGCGGCGCCTATACGGCCGGGTCGACCGGCTGCGTCGGGTTGAACGCCCGATACGCGCGGCTGGCGGCGGGCATGCTGAGGCGAGATTGCGCGATCGAACCCCTAATAGTGTTCACCGGCCGATACGGTTACCCCGATCGGCCGGCTGCTCGCCCCCGCGAGCCCCGGCAGACTCGCCGCATGAACCGCCGTCGCGACCATTCGCGGCGTTGTCACGGACAGATTCCCGCACGGTGCTACAATACGGCCCTTTCCGCCGGCATTCGCGCCGAACGGAGTCCGCACGGCCTGGCGTCCAGCGTTCGCATTGAACCGGTCCCAAGCACCAGAGCGGCGCCGCGCGGCGCGCCGCGGCTCCGTCTATTTCCGAATTGTGATGAGCGCAGGCCCGGCCGGCCTGACGCACGATGTCCCCGCCGCGCCTTTTGAGCGAAACGCCACCATGTCCGATTCTGTCGCCAAGCCCGTCGACGCAACCTTCGATCAATTCGGCCTTGCCCCCGATATCCTGAAAGCCATTGTCGAGCAGGGCTATACGACGCCGACGCCGATCCAGGCGCAGGCCATTCCGGTCGTGCTCGCCGGCCGCGACGTCATGGGCGCCGCGCAAACGGGCACCGGCAAGACCGCGAGCTTCTCGCTGCCGATCATCCAGCGCCTGCTGCCGCAAGCGAACACGAGCGCGTCCCCGGCGCGCCACCCGGTGCGCGCGCTGATCCTCACGCCGACCCGCGAACTCGCCGACCAGGTCGCCGCGAACGTGCACGCGTATGCGAAGCACACGCCGCTGCGCAGCGCGGTGGTATTCGGCGGCGTCGACATGAATCCGCAATCGGCCGAACTGCGCCGCGGCGTCGAGATCCTGATCGCGACGCCGGGCCGCCTGCTCGACCACGTGCAGCAGAAGACGGCGAACCTCGGCCAGGTGCAGATCCTCGTGCTCGACGAAGCCGACCGGATGCTCGACATGGGCTTCCTGCCCGATCTGCAGCGCATCCTGAACCTGCTGCCGAAGGAGCGTCAGACGCTGCTGTTCTCGGCCACGTTCTCGGGCGAAATCAAGAAGCTCGCATCGACCTACCTGCGCAACCCGCAGACGATCGAGGTCGCGCGCAGCAACTCGACGAACGCGAACGTCACGCAGATCGTCTACGACGTCGCCGAAGGCGACAAGCAGGCGGCCGTCGTGCAGTTGCTACGCGATCGCGGCCTCAAGCAGGTGATCGTGTTCTGCAACAGCAAGATCGGCGCGAGCCGTCTCGCGCGCAATCTCGAACGCGACGGCGTGGTCGCGTCGGCGATTCACGGCGACAAGACGCAGATCGAGCGGATGCAGGCGCTCGACGCGTTCAAGCGCGGCGAGATCGAGGCGCTGGTCGCGACCGACGTGGCCGCGCGCGGCCTCGACATCGCCGAGCTGCCGGCCGTGATCAACTTCGACCTGCCGTTCAGCGCGGAAGACTACGTGCACCGGATCGGCCGTACCGGCCGCGCGGGTGCGACGGGCGACGCGCTGTCGCTGTGCAGCCCGAACGAGCGCAAGCAGCTCGCCGATATCGAGAAGCTGATCAAGCGTCCGCTCGACGTGCAGACGCTCACGCTCGACAAGCCGTCGCGCCAGCGTCACGACGAACGCGGCGGCGAACGCAACAGCGAGCGCGGTGGCGAGCGCGGCGGTCGTCGCGATCGCGACGAGCATCGCGGTGCATCGGGTCGCCGGTCGGGCAGCGCCGAGCGCGGCGGCCATCATCGCCGCCACGAAGCGCCGGTCGACGATTTCTTCCTGAAACCGTACGAGCCGTCGGCGTCGGCGAAGCAGCCGGACGATGCGCAGCCCGCGCAGCAGCCGGAGAAGAAAGGGCCGAAGCGCCAGGTCGCCGCGCTGCTCGGCGGGTTCGGGATGCCGCGCAAGCCGTCGGCGTAAGCCGGGCGGCGCGACGGGGCGGCGCGTCAGCGCTGCCGGACAAGCGGGTGCATGCGACGAGCATGTGCCCGTTTTTCATTGGGCGACGCGATCGGGGGGGGCGTGCGCGCGGCGGCGATTGCTTGCCGGCTGCGGCGGCGGATATTTCGAGGCTGTTGTGTAGCAGCGGATGCGGTACTCAGGCTGCCGTCACGCTTTCATGCGAGCGGATTCGCCGCGGATGGATGCTGGAACATAGTCGGTGCGGGCGGCGCCGTGCACGCGGTTCAACCGGTGCGCGGCCCGAAGCGACGTGCCCACGCATCGGTCGCGGCCGCGTAGAACGCGTCGATCGTATGGCCGGGTAGATCGCCATCCTCCGACAGACCGAGATGCGCGGCGGCCGCCCGCAGCGCCGGCAGCGGATCGTTGCGCTCGAGCGCCGTCGCGCCCGTCTGCTTGCTCAGCTTTTCGCCGTTCGCATCGGTGACGACGGGCACGTGCAGGTATGCGGGCGTGGGCATGCCGAGGCGGCGCTGCAGGTAGATCTGGCGCGCGGTCGAATCGAGCAGGTCGGCGCCGCGCACGACGTGCGTGATGCCGGCGGCGGCATCGTCGACGACGACCGCGAGCTGATACGCCCATTGGCCGTCCGCGCGTTTCAGCACGAAATCGCCGACTTCGGTCGCGAGGTTCTGCGATTGCGTGTGCTGCCAGCGATCGTCGAACGCGACGAGTGCGGCATCGCCGTCGGGTACGCGCAGCCGCCATGCGCGCGCGGGCTTGCCGTGCAGGCCGGTGCGGCAGGTGCCCGGATACGCGAGCGTCGTGTGGCGTTCATGGGCGGCGCGCAGCGAATCGGCGATTTCCTTGCGCGTGCAGCCGCACGGATACACGCGCCCGGCCGCGATGAGCCGCTCGAGGGCGGCCGTGTAGGCCGCATCACGCGTACTCTGCCAGACGGGCGGTTCGTCGGGCGTCATGCCGAAATGCGCGAGCGTCGCGAGGATGTCGTCCGCCGCACCGGGCACCGTGCGCGGGCCGTCGAGATCCTCGATGCGCACGAGCCAGGCGCCGCCGTGCGCGCGTGCGTCGAGCCAGCTCGCGAGTGCGCCGACCAGCGAGCCGAAGTGCAGCGGGCCGGTGGGCGATGGCGCGAAGCGGCCGCGATAGCCGTGCTTCATCGACGGGGCGCGGTGCGACGCGCCGTTACGCGGCGCTGGCTGCCTGCGCGCAGGCAGGGCACGACTGGCCGGGCACGTAGCTCGGCGATCGTTGCGCTTCCGGCGTCACGACCGCGCGGCACGCGAAGCACGTGACGTTCTCGGTGGGCTGGAGTTGCGGATTCAGCGCGGTGCGGTAATCGAACACGAAGCAGTCGCCGTGATAGTGCGCGCCGCCGACTTCCTCGAAGTACTTCAGGATCCCGCCTTCGAGCTGGTACACGTTGTCGATGCCGATTTCCTTCATGTGGATCGCGGCCTTCTCGCAGCGGATGCCGCCGGTGCAGAACGACACGACCGTCTTGCCTTCGAGGTCGGCGCGGTTCGCGTCGATCACTTCCGGGAATTCGCTGAACTTGTCGATCCGGTAGTCGAGCGCGTTGTCGAACGTGCCGACGTCGACCTCGAACGCATTGCGCGTGTCGAGCATCACGACCGGACGGCCCGTGTCGTCGTGGCCGCGGTCGAGCCACGCCTTCAGCGTGCGCGCGTCGACGAACGGCGCGCGGCCGAGTTCCGGCTTGATCGCGGGCTTCTTCATCGTGATGATCTCGCGCTTCAGGCGCACGAGCATGCGGCGGAACGGCTGCGAGTCGGACAGGCTTTCCTTGAACTGCAGCGTCGCGAACTTGCCTTCGAACAGCGGATCGTGGCGGATGTATGCGATGAACGCGTCGGTGGCTTCGCGCGTGCCGGCGATGAACAGGTTGATGCCTTCCGGTGCGAGCAGGATCGTGCCGCGCAGGCCGAGTTCGTTGCAGCGGGCGGTGACGAGCGGGCGCCATTGCTCGTTCGCGTCGAGCGAGACGAAGTGGTAGGCGGCGAGGTTGACGATGGTCATGATGGTCCGACGGGAAAACGGCCGCACGGCGGCCCGCAAAAAAGGGTGCGAAGCCGGGGCGTTGATTCGAAAAACCGTATTATCCCGCAAACGGCGCGGGCATCGGTATCCGGCCGAACGGCCAGCCGCGCGACGCGTCGCCGCGTGCATCGGCCGAACGGCCAAAGCGGGTATTTTTTGGGCAGCGCGCGCGGCGAGGCGGCTACAATAGCGCCCATGTCAGATCCTCGCTTCGTCCATCTTCGCGTTCACTCCGAATTCTCGATCGCCGACGGCATCGTGCGCATTGACGACATCGTCAAGGCGGCGGCCGCGGACGGTCAGGGCGCGCTCGCGCTCACCGATCTCGGCAACGCATTCGGTCTCGTCCGTTTCTACCAGGAAGCCCGCGGCAAGGGCATCAAGCCGATCGCCGGCTGCGACGTCTGGATTGCCAATCCGGACGACCGCGACAAGCCGTCGCGGCTGCTGCTGCTGGTCAAGGACAAGGTCGGTTACCTGAATCTCTGCGAGCTGCTGTCGAAGGCGTGGCTCACGAACCAGTACCGCGGCCGCGCGGAGCTCGACGCGAGCTGGCTCGACGGCGAGCTCGCGCAAGGGCTGCTCGCGCTGTCGGGCGCGCAACAGGGCGATATCGGGATCGCGCTCGCCGCGGGCAACGAAGAAGCCGCGCGCCGTCACGCCGAGCGCTGGGCGCGGGTGTTTCCGGGCGGTTTCTACATCGAGCTGCAGCGTTACGGCCAGCCGGGCGCCGAGGCGTACATCCAGCAGGCGGCGACGCTCGCCGCGTCGCTGAAGCTGCCGGTCGTCGCGACGCACCCGACGCAGTTCATGACCGACGACGATTTCACCGCGCACGAGGCGCGCGTGTGCATCTCGGAAGGCGACATCCTCGCGAACCCGCGGCGCCAGAAGCGTTTCACGACCGACCAGTATTTCCGCACGCAGGCCGACATGGCCGCGCTGTTCGCCGACCTGCCGTCGGCGGTGGCGAACACGGTCGAGATCGCGAAGCGCTGCAACCTGAAGCTCGAGCTCGGCAAGCCGAAGCTGCCGCTGTTCCCGACGCCGGACGGCATGTCGCTCGACGACTATCTGGTCCAGTTGTCGAAGGAAGGGCTCGAGGCCCGTCTCGCGCAGTTGTATCCGGTCGAAGCCGAGCGCGACGCGCAGCGCGACACATACTACAAGCGCCTTGAATTCGAGTGCGGGACCATCACGAAGATGGGCTTCCCCGGCTACTTCCTGATCGTCGCGGACTTCATCAACTGGGCGAAGAACAACGGCGTGCCGGTCGGGCCGGGCCGCGGCTCGGGCGCCGGCTCGCTGGTCGCGTACGCGCTCGGCATTACCGACCTCGATCCGCTGCGCTACAACCTGCTGTTCGAGCGCTTCCTGAACCCGGAACGCGTGTCGATGCCCGACTTCGACATCGACTTCTGCCAGCACGGCCGCGATCGCGTGATCCAGTACGTGAAGGAGAAATACGGCGCGGACGCCGTGTCGCAGATCGCCACGTTCGGCACGATGGCCGCGAAGGCGGCCGTGCGCGACATCGGCCGCGTGCTCGACCTCGGCTACATGTTCACCGACGGCGTCGCGAAGCTGATCCCGTTCAAGCCCGGCAAGCACGTGACGATCGCCGACGCGATGAAGGAAGAGCCGCAGCTGCAGGAGCGCTACGACCACGAGGACGAAGTCCACCAGCTGCTCGATCTCGCGCAGCGCGTCGAGGGCTTGACGCGTAACGTCGGGATGCACGCGGGCGGCGTGCTGATCGCGCCCGGCAAGCTGACCGATTTCTGCCCGCTGTACACGCAGGGCGACGACGGCGGCGTGGTCAGCCAGTACGACAAGGACGACGTCGAAGCCGTCGGCCTCGTGAAGTTCGACTTTCTGGGTCTCACGACGCTGACGATCCTCGACTGGGCCGAGCGCTACATTCGCCGCCTCGATCCGTCGAAGGCCGACTGGTCGCTCGCGCAGGTGCCGCTCGACGATCCGGCGTCGTTCCAGATCCTGAAGAAGGCCAACACGGTCGCGGTGTTCCAGCTGGAAAGCCGCGGGATGCAGGGCATGCTGAAGGATGCGCAGCCCGACCGCTTCGAGGACATCATCGCGCTCGTGTCGTTGTATCGTCCGGGCCCGATGGACCTGATCCCGAGCTTCTGCGCGCGCAAGCACGGGCGCGAGAAGGTCGACTATCCGGATCCGCGCGTCGAACCCGTCCTGAAAGAGACCTACGGCATCATGGTCTATCAGGAGCAGGTGATGCAGATGGCGCAGATCATCGGCGGCTACTCGCTCGGCGGCGCCGACCTGCTGCGTCGCGCGATGGGCAAGAAGAAGCCCGAGGAGATGGCCAAGCATCGCGAGATCTTCGCCGAGGGCGCGGCGAAGAACGGCCTCACGCGCGAGAAGTCCGACGAAATCTTCGACTTGATGGAGAAGTTCGCGGGCTACGGCTTCAACAAGTCTCACGCGGCCGCGTACGCGCTGCTCGCGTATTACACCGCGTGGCTGAAGGCGCACCATCCGGCTGAATTCATGGCGGCCAACATGACGCTCGCGATGGACGACACCGACAAGGTGAAGATCCTGTTCGACGACTGCGTCGTGAACAACCTCGCCGTGCTGCCGCCGGACATCAACCAGTCGCATTACCGGTTCGAGCCGGTCGCGGAAGCCGACGGCACGCGCTCGCGCACGATCCGCTACGGGCTCGGCGCGGTGAAGGGCAGCGGTCAGAACGCGATCGAGGAAATCCTGCGTGCGCGCGAGGAAAAGGCGTTCACCGACCTGTTCGACTTCTGCGAGCGGATCGACCGGCGCGTCGTCAACCGCCGCACGGTCGAGGCGCTGATTCGCGCCGGCGCGTTCGATTCGCTGAACCCGAACCGTGCGCAATTGCTCGCGTCGGTGCCGCTCGCGATGGAAGCGGCCGATCAGGCCGAAGCGAACGCGATGCAGGCCGGCCTGTTCGACATGGGCGCCGAGTCGCCGCATGCGCACGCGCTCGTCGACGAACCCGCGTGGGACGACAAGCGCCGCCTGCAGGAAGAAAAGGCCGCGCTCGGTTTCTACCTGTCCGGCCACCTGTTCGACGCGTATCGCACCGAAGTGCGCCGCTTCGTGCGGCAGAAGGTCGGCGACTTGAAGGAAGGGCGCGACAAGCTCGTCGCCGGCATCATCGCGTCGCTGCGCACGCAGATGACCCAGCGCGGCAAGATGCTGATCGCGCTGCTCGACGACGGCTCGGGCCAGTGCGAGATCACGATCTTCAACGAACAGTTCGAGGCGAACAAGGCGCTGTTCAAGGAAGACGAACTGCTGATCGTGCAGGGGCAGGCGCGCAACGACGCGTTTACCGGCGGCATTCGCTTTACCGCCGACACCGTGATGGATCTCGAACGTGCCCGCAGCCGCTATGCGCAGGCCGTGCGGCTGACGATGAACGGCAATGCCGATGCGCTGGCCCTGCGCCGCGTGCTCGAGCCGCACGTGTCGAAGGACGATCCGGCCGCGGCGAACGTGGTCGACGCGCCCGCGCCGCGCGGCGGCGGCCGCGATGGCGGTCGGCGCCCGCAGGCGCCGCTGCCGAACGGGCTCGCGGTCCAGATCCACTACAGCAACGCGCGGGCACAAGGCGAAATGCGCCTGGGCGATGCGTGGCGCGTGAAGCCGAGCGACGTGCTGCTGGCGGAGCTGCGCGCGGCGTTCGACGGCAGCGTCGTCGAAATCACGTACTGAGCGCGCGCTGCTTCGGCGGCGGTCGCGCAGAGGCGGCCCGTCGCATCGCCATCGTGCGGTGCGGCGGGCCGTTTTTACGTGCGGAGGGTGTCGGGGTCTTGGGCTGGCCATCCGGACGCTATACAATCCCGCGCTAACCGTCCGAACGCCGCGCCTGCCGCGGGTTTGCACGGCGAGCGGCGCCGACAGCACACGTAAACAGGGGCGGATCCGTGCGGCGTGCGATAGCGCGCGGCGGGGCAGGCCGGCGGACCAGGATGCCGGGGAACGGCCCGTCCCGACGATAAAAACTGATTGTCACCACACGACCATGGCCAAAGGGAACCCGACGACGCAGCGGATCCTCGTGATCCGGATTGATTTTCTGGGCGACATGCTGTGCACGACGGCGTTTCTCGGCGCGCTGAAAGCACGTTGGCCGGACGCGGAGCTGCATGTGGTCGCGAACCGCTACAACGCGGCCGCGCTGGCCGGAAACCCGGACGTGCACACGATCCACACCTACGTGTACAGCCGACAGTGCGAGCGCAACGACCGTCCCGGGCGGATGCGCGCATTCTTCGACCGGATGCGACTGGTGCGTCGTCTGCGCCGCTTGCGGTTCGATCTCGTGATCGTGCCGAACGGCGGCATGCATCGCAGCAGCATGCAATTCGCGCGCCAGCTTCGCGCGAAGGACTGCCGCTGGCACGATGCCGAGACCGAATTCGACGACCGCAAACCCGAGCATGTCGCGCAGCGGCCGATGTGCCACGAAGCGTTGTCGGGCTTCCGGCTCGTGCCCGAACTCGGTCGTGCCGATCTCGATCGGCTCGCGCTATCGGTGCATCCCGATCGCACGCTGCAGGAAACGTGGCATCGGTTGCTCGGCGCGCGCACGAAGCCGCGCGTCGGGCTGTTCGTGTCGAACAAGGCGGTCGAGCGCCGCTGGCCCGCCGACCGCTGGCGCGACCTCGGCGAGCGCCTCGCACCGGTCGCCGACGTGATCGTGTTTCGCGATCCGGCCATCGGCCACGCTGCCGAAGGCGACGTGTGGCGCGACGTGAATGCACGGCATGTCGCGCCTGTGTCGGTCGCCGAGCTGGTGGCGGCCGCGAGCCTGCTCGATGCGATCGTCTCGGCCGACAGCGCGCCCGTGCATATTGCGTCGGCGCTCGGCGTACCGGTGGCCGCCCTGTTCGAGGACCGTCCCGAGAAATACCTGCGCTGGCATCCGCTCGGCGTGCCGCACGTGATCCTGCGCGCGGGCCCGACCGTCGACGCGATCGGTGTCGATGCGGTCGAGCGCGCGGTGCGCCACCTGCTGCCGCCGGCCGGCCATCGCGACGAAGCCGCGGCCGATGCCGCGCTCGCGCAGCCGGCCGCCGCCGCGTCACCCGTGATCGCGCCGATCGCCTCGTAGCGTCGTTGCGCAACGCGCAACCGCCGTGCGCGTCATGCGGCCGCGTGCCGCGCGGCGCGCCGCTGGCGGGGCCGCGTCGCGGCGGCCTCGCGCGGCCGGTGCGCGACGCCGCGCCGGCTGCTGCAAAATCCTGTACATTGCCAGCCTTGTTCAGCCAGCTAGACGATCGCCGTGGCCCTGTTTTCTTCCGCCCGTCCGCCCAGAACCATCCTCGTTGCCGCGCCGCGCCGTATCGGCGACGTGTTGCTGACGACGCCACTCGTCCGGTCGCTGAAGGCCCGCTGGCCGGACGCGCAGATCGACATGCTGGTGTTTCGCGGGACCGAGGGCGTGCTCGAGCACAATCCGGACGTGCGGCGCGTGATCGTGGTCGCGCAGCGCGCGGGGTTCGGCGAGCGGCTGCGCGACGCGCTGTCGATGTGGCGCCGCTACGATCTCGCCTGCGCGGCGCTGAGTTCCGACCGGCCGCGCTTCTACAGCTGGTTCGCCGGCCGCAAGCGGGTCGGCCTCGTCGACCCGAACCGCGTCACGTGGCTCACGCGGATGATGCTGAACGGGATCGCGATCAATCACCATGAATCCGCGCATACGGTCGTCAGTACGCTCGCGCTTGCGCCGGTGATCGGCATCGAGCCGGTGTCCGAGGTCGTCGCGCCCGGCATCGGCGACGATCCCGCGCGGCGCGCGCGTTTCGACGCGTGGCTCGCCGAGTCGCCCGCGATCCGCGCCGGCAAGCCGCTGGTCGTGCTGCATCCGTATCCGATGTTCCGTTACAAGCAATGGCGGCTCGACGGCTGGGTCGACATGATCGGCTGGCTGCGCGAGCAGGGCTTCGCGGTCGCGTTGTCGGGCGGCCCGGCCGATCGCGAGCGCGAGTATGCGGAGCAGGTGGCGACCGAGGCGGGCGGCGACGTGCTGAACCTGGTCGGCCGCCTGACGTTCGGCGAGAGCGCGGAGCTCGTGCGGCGCGCGCGGCTCTTCATCGGGCCCGACACCGGCGCGACGCACGTCGCGGCCGCGACGGGCACCGACACGATCGCGCTGTTCGGGCCGTCCGACCCCGTGCGCTGGGGGCCGTGGCCGCAGCACTGGCCCGCGACCGAGAATCCGTGGGCGCTGCGCGGCTCGGGCCGGCACGGGAACGTGTGGCTGCTGCAAGGGGAGGGCGACTGCGTGCCGTGCCGGCACGAAGGCTGCGAGCGTCATGTCGACAGCCGCAGCGACTGCCTCGTTCATCTCGGGGCGCAGCGCGTGAAGGCCGCGGCGGCCGAGATGCTCGGGCTGAATCCGCCGGGCCCGGCCGACGTCATCGTCGACACGTCGCGGCTGCACCGCGCCGGGTCCGACTGACGCGCGGCAAACGCGCGTTTTCTTCGTTCGCACGGGGCTTGTTTCGCGGCGAGCCCGCGCGGCTCGCCCGCATCGACGGCGGATGCCGCTGCCACCGAATCCAGCCGGGCAGCGCAGCGGAACGTATGCCGGCGTACGCTACACGCTGCGCCGGATCGCCGACGTCTCGCGCGGCAGCGCTTCGCTGCGTTCGCCGCAACCGAGCAGGATGCCGGCCAGCAGCACGATCAGGTGCCCTTCGGCGAAATCCAGCAGCAGCGAATTCGCGAGACTGCCGATCGCGAAGATCGCGAGCCATGCGAGCAGCAAGTGTCGCGAGCGCGGATCGAGCGCACGGCTGCCGCGCGCGATCTGCACGATCAGATTGACGAACAGCAGCAGGCCGACCGTACCGAGCTGCACGGCCATCAGCAGGTATTCGTTGTGCGGGTTCGACGTGAGCTGGCCTTCGGCGGCCGTCTTGCCGGCCGTGAGCTTCTCGAATTCGGATTCGAGGCCGCCCGCGCCGTAGCCGATCACGGGGCGCTGGCGATACAGCTCGAGCCCCTTCTTGTACCACTCGAGGCGCAGCCCGGTCGACGTGGCCGCATCGCTTTGCCGGTATTGCTGCACTTCCGTCACGACCTTCGTCAGCCGGCCGTTGTGAACCGTGCATGCCGCAACCACGAGCGCGACGCCCGCCAATACGAGCGTGCCGGCGGCAAGCCCTGCGCGCAGGGCGGACTGTCGGCGCAGCAACAGCACGAAACGCACCGCGACGACGAGGATCAGCAGCAGCGCGATGACCTGCCCCGTGCGTCCCTGCAGCATCACGAACACGTTGACGAGCGACCACGCGGCGATGCCCGCGTAAGCCGCGCGCGACAACGCGGTGCGGGCCGCCAGCGCGAGATCGGCCGCCTGGTAGAACAGCAGCGCGCCGAACATGCCGGCCGCGATGTGGTTCTTGAACACCCACGCGCGCGACAGCGGCAGCTGGGTCGCATGCGCCGGCCCGATCGCGGTGAGCCCGAGATAATTGGTCGTCGACAGCAGCAGGATCACGCACAGCGTGCCGAACCAGCAGCGCCGCACGATCGGCGCCCAGTTCGAATGACGGAACGCGAGCACGGCGAACGGCAGCAGCAGCAGCTTGTCGTACTTCGCGACCCAGTTCCACGCCTTGTTATGCGGCGCGACCGTATAGCTGACGCTCACGGCCAGCGCGGCCAGGATCAGCAGCGCCGCGAGCGAAGCCGGGTCGGCGACGAACGAGCGCAGGTCGCGCCAGAATTCGGGGGAAATCACGAGCGCGGCGGCGAACAGCCCGCAGAACACGTTGGTCAGCGCGGTCGAAACCGGCACCATGCAGAGCGCGGCGACGGCGAATGCACGGGCGGCGGTCAAGCGCCGCGTGGCGGGAGCGGAAAACGAAAGCATCGGAACCTGTCGTATGGACGAATGCGGCTTGTGGGCATCTGCACCGTGCCGCGTGTCCCGGCGGGAGACCCGGGACGAACGGCGCAGTATACGCGAAGCCGGGCAGGTTTCCGTGCGGTTTTCGGGGCCCGATCAGCTGAATGCGCGCTTGATCCGCGAGCGCAACAGCGCGCGCTTGAGGCGGCCTTCCACCACCGGTGTATCGAGCGCGATCTGCGTGCCGACCGGCTCGCCGCGATGCAGGTAGTAGCGGTCGAACGTCGCCTGCGTCATGCCCCATTTGTTCAGGAACTGGCGGCGGCCGTCGTTCTTGACGATCTTGCCGGTGCTCTTCTGCTGGAAGTGGTACACGAGGCTGTCGCCGACGCCGACGAAGATCCGGCAGCCGGCGTCCCAGAATTTCATCGAGAAGTCGTTGTCGCTGCTCATGCCCGGCGACAACTCGCTGCTGTAGCCGCCGATGCGGTTCCACCAGTCGCGGTGCACGAGGGTGGGCGGCCAGGTCGAGCCGAGCCAGTCCGCGCGCGCGAGCTTCGGGGCCGCGGCGACGAGGCCCGCCGCGTCGAACTGCTCGGCGTCGCGGCCGAAATTGCTGACGACCACGCACGGGTTGCGCGTGTCGACCGGCTCGACCATCGTGCCCGACAGCATGAACAGGTCGGTCGGCATCCGTTCGATACGGCGCACGAGTGCCGTGTCCCAGCCCGGGCAGCAGAACATGTCGTCGTTCATGTAGACGACGTAGTCGCGCGTGGCGCGCGCGGCGGCGAGGTTGACCGCATGGCAGATGCCGATGTTGGCCGGCGACGCGGTGTGTTCGATCCCTTCGTCGCGCACCCAGTCGAGCGTGCCGTCCGAGCCGTCGTTCACGTGCACGATGATCTGGTGGTCGTACGCGGAATGCCGGCGCAGGCTGTCGACGACGAGCTTCAGGTACGGCAGGTTGTTCCAGGTCGGAATGATGATGGAGAACATGGCGGTCGGGTTCGGTGGTCGTCGTGACGGGCGGCGCGCGGCGCAGCCGCCCGGGCGGGCACGCGCGGTGCGCGCAACCCGGCATTGTAACGCCGGGCCGGCCGCGCACCGGGCGGGTGCCTAGCGGGCCGGCTCGTGACTGAGCTTCAGGAAGCGGTAGTACACGGTTTCCGCGTTGAACACCGCGATCATGAAGCCCGCGCGGCCGTCGAGGAACCCGCGCCGCAGCACGTAGGTGCGCACGAACGCCCACGCGCCGCGGCCGAGCGCCTTGCCGAAGCCGCCGCGCTGGCCGGCCGCGCGGCGCTGGCGCGCGCCGGCCGTCGAATACGCGTCGAGCTTGCGCACGACCGTTTCGAAATCCTCGTACGAGTAGTGCATCAGCTTGCCGGTCAGTCGCTGCGCGGCGGTATCGAACACGAGGCGCTCGTGCACGAGGTCGTCCGAGAACCGCGCGGTGCCGCGCCGGAACAGCCGCGGCACCCAGTCCGGATACCAGCCGCTGTGGTGGATCCACTGGCCGCAGAAGCTCGACAGCCGGTCGAGCGCGTAGACCTGCGCGGCCGGCGCGCGGATCGCGTCGCGGATCGACTGCGCGAGTTCCGGCGTGACGATTTCGTCGGTATCGAGCGACAGGATCCAGTCGGTGCCGAGCGCGTCGAGCGCGCGATTCTTCTGCGGGCCGAAGCCCGGCCAGTCGCGCTCGACGATCACGCGCGCGCCGTGCGCCTGCGCGATCGCGACGGTATCGTCGGTGCTGCCGCCGTCGACGACGACGACGTCGTCGGCGAACGACAGCGCATCGAGACACTGCGCGAGCCGCGCCGATGCGTTGAGGGCGATGAGGGCGACGCCGAGGGAGGGTTCAGCCATGAAATCGTCGGAAAGGCGGAGAAAACGGTGAGCGGCAGTATACCTTCGGCCCGGCCGCGGCCCGCATCGGCGACGGGCGTGCCCGCGGGGGCGGTGCAGCTATAATGTTGAGCCCTTTCCGGCACCCGCCCGGCAGGGCGCACCCCCGGGCGGCCACGCGCCGGGCGCCGCATCGCGGCTCAAGAAGGATTGCCTTGGAAACCCAGAACACTCTTCGCAAACCGATGGACGGCACCGGCACCTCGCCGGTCACGGTCCTCAAGCGCCTGTGGCCGTACATCCGGCCGCTCATCGGCATCGTGGTGCTCGCCGTGATGACGATGGGCGTCGTCGCGGCCACCGAAGCCGGCATTCCGGCGCTGCTCAAGCCGTTGCTCGACCACGGCTTCGGCTCGCACGGCAGCGACAGCGCGAAATGGTACGTGCCGATCGCGGTGATCGGCCTCGCGCTGGTGCGCGGTGTATCGCAGTACACGTCGAATTACCTGCTCAACTACGTATCGAACCGCATCCTGCTGCAGTTGCGGCTCGAGATGTTCCAGCGGATGCTCCACACGGGCGCGTCGTTCTTCCAGCGCGAAACCGCGAGCACGGTGATCAACGCGATCGTGTTCGAGGTCAACCAGATCCTGTCGGTGCTGACCGGCGTGATGGTCACGCTCGTGCGCGACTCGCTGACGGTGATCTTCCTGCTCGGCTACCTGTTCTACCTGAACTGGCGGCTCACGCTGATCGTCGCGGTGATCCTGCCGGGCATCGGCTGGCTCGTCAGCAAGATCAACCGCCGGCTGCGCCGCCTGAACCGCGAGCACCAGACGCTGACCAACGAGCTGTCGTACATCGTCGAGGAGACGGTCGGCGGCTACAAGGTCGTCAAGGTGCACAACGGCGAAGCGTACGAGATGGACCGCTTCACGACGATGAGCAAGCGCCTGCGCGGCTACGCGATGCGCATGACGATCTCGGGCGGCCTCGCGCAGCCGCTCACGCAGTTCCTCGCGTCGATCGCGCTCGCGGTCGTGATCACGATCGCGGTCGTGCAGTCGTCGAACGACCAGACGACGGTCGGCGGCTTCGTCGCGTTCGTCACGTCGATGCTGCTGGTGATCTCGCCGCTCAAACACCTGATCGACGTCAACCAGCCGCTGCAGCGCGGAATGACGGCCGCCGAGCTGATCTTCGGGCTGATCGACGAGCCGGCCGAGCCGCAGGGCGGCGGGCGGCCGCTGTCGCATGCGCGCGGCGAGATCGAGTTCCGCGCGGTGTCGTTCGATTACGGCGCGGCCGAACGGCCGACGCTCGACCGCATCTCGTTCAAGGTCGCGCCGGGTGAGATGATCGCGCTGGCCGGCCCGTCCGGGAGCGGCAAGACGACGCTCGTGAACCTGCTGCCGCGCTTCTTCGATCCGACGGGCGGCACGATCCTGGTCGACGGCGTGCCGGTTGCCGACTACGACCTCCACGCGCTGCGCAGCCAGATGGCGATGGTCAGCCAGGACGTCGTGCTGTTCAACGACACGATCGCCGCGAACGTCGCCTACGGGCAGACGCCCGATCGCGCGCGCGTGCAGGCCGCGCTCGAGGCAGCGAACCTCGCCGACGCGGTCGCCGCGATGCCCGACGGGCTCGATACGCTGGTCGGCGGCAACGGGATGCGGTTGTCCGGCGGCCAGCGCCAGCGGCTCGCGATTGCGCGCGCGATCTACAAGGACGCGCCGATCCTGATTCTCGACGAAGCGACGTCGGCGCTCGATTCGGAGTCGGAGCGCCACGTGCAGGCCGCGCTCGAGCGGCTGATGGAGGGCCGCACGACACTGGTGATCGCGCACCGGCTGTCGACGATCGAGCGCGCGGACCGCATCCTCGTGCTCGAGTCCGGCAAGATCGTCGAAGAGGGCAGCCACGACGAACTGCTGCGTCACGGCGGCCTCTACGCGCACCTGCACCGGATCCAGTACCAGCAGCAGGCGGCGTGACGCACGATCAGGCGGCCGCGATGCCGTGTGCTAGTCTTCATCGGGCAGTCCCGGTCGTTTCTTGTTCGACGTGACACCACGGAGGGAAGGACAATGAAGAGGATGCACGGCATGATGCTGGCCGCACTGATCGCGGCCGGCTGCGCCGCCACCGCGGCGATGGCGCAGGATCACGGCAATCGCGATGACCGCGGCGGCCCCGGCATGCATCGCGGCCATGGCCCGAAACACATGCCGCCCGGCCACGCGATGCATCGCGAAGACGACGTGCCGCCGCGCTGGGCCGACGGGCCGCGCCGCGACTGGCACAAGGGCGACCGGCTGCCGGCCGAGTTCCGCGATCGCCAGTACGTGGTCGACGACTGGCGCGGCTACCACCTGAGTGCGCCGCCGCGCGGCTATCACTGGGTCGGCGTCGGCGGCGACTACCTGCTCGTGCAGATCGGCTCGGGCATCGTGCTGCGGGTCGGTCCGTAACCAAGTCCGCAATCCGGTCCGTACCCGTTACTCAGCATTCAGATCGTTCATCCGGCTGCCGGGCGCGTTGCCCGGCGCCGCGTCACTTCGCCGCCGCGCGGCGGAACCAGCGTCGCTCGATTCTCGACATCACCCAGCACACGCCCAGCGCGCACACCGTGCCGAGCGTCACTTCGCCGAGCCGGATCAGCGGAACGTCCCACAGCGGGCCGTTGCCCGGGAACAGCAGCACGATCGTCGCGGTCACGCCGCCGAGCCGCGCCGCGCTGCCGATGTTCAGGCACCAGCAGCAGACGATCACGACCGCGACCGTGATCGCATACGCGACGAGGCGATCGCCGCCCAACGCCGCACCGGCGAAGCCCAGGACGCCGCCGACCATCGCGCCGATGAACTGGTCGCGTGACAGCGACATCGTGTCCGAATAGTTGTGCTGCGTGACGGCGATCGCGGTGATCGCCGCCCACACCGCCTGCTCGCTGTGCATCGCGCGGCCGATCGCATACGCGAGGCACGCGCCGCAGACGGCCTGCACCGCCATCAGCCCGCCTTGCGCGAGCCGCTCGCTGAATGACAGCCCCTTGAACAGATCGAAGATCGACTGCTGGATCTGCTGGCGGGCTTCGTTGAGTGTCCTGATCGTATCCATCGTGTATCGGCGAAGAAGCGGGTAGCGGCGGCGCGCCGCCGTCAATGCGCCTGTTCGGGCGAGGCGGCCGCCGGTTCGTCGGTCGTCGCATCGCCGTTGTCGACGCGCGTCTCGGGCATCACGAGCCAGACCAGCAGCACCGCGAGCGCGCCTGCCGCGGCGAGCCCGAAGAAACTGACCGCGTTGCCGAAGTGATCGGCGACGTAGCCGGCCACGGCCGTGCTGAGCGTCGCGCCGATCCCGGCCGCGAGCCCGAACAGCCCGATACACAGGTTGTAGCGACCCTTGCCGCCCGCGACGTCGGCCGCGATCAGCGGCAGCATCACCCCGAACACGGCCGCGCTGATGCCGTCGAGCATCTGCACGGGCACGAGCAGGTACGGGCTGCTGACGCCGGCGAACAGCAGCGCGCGCACCGGCAGCGCGGAGAAGCCGAGCAGCAGGATCGGCCGGCGTCCCCAGCGCTGCGCGGAGCGGCCGACCCACGGCGACAGCATCGCGACGATCGCCTGCGGCACGATGATGCACGCGGCGATCACGAGTTGCACGTTCTCGCCCATTCCGGCCGTGACTTCGCCGGCCGCGAGGTTCAGCATCGCGGCGTTCGACAGGTGGAACAGCACGACGCAGGCCGCGAAGATCAGCATCCGGCGGTCGCGCAGCAGTTCGAGCAGCGTTTCGCGCTCGCCGGTTTCGTCGACGTCGTCGGGCTTCGACGACTGCGGAATCACCTGGTGCGTCGGCTGGATCATCGCGAGCGCGAACAGCGCGGGCAGCGCCAGCACGGCGGTCAGCCAGAACACCGCGCGCGCGGAGAAGTATTCGCCGGTGAGCCCCATCAGGCCCGCCGCGACCGCGCTGCCGATCGACGCCCAGCGCGCGTTGCGGCCGAGCCGGTCGCCGAGATCGGCGCGGCCGACGAGCGAGAACGAGATCGCGGCCATCGCCGGCACCAGCATGCAGCTGGCAAAGCCGTGGAACACCTCGGCGGCGATCACCGGCACGATCGTCGGGCTCGACGCGAGCAGCACCGCGGACAGGATGATGGCCGCGATCGCCCACGCGGCCGCGCCTTTCTTGTTCTTCAGCGCATCGACGGCCGCGCCGCCCGGCACCTGGCTGACCATCGCGCTGATCGTGCCGATCGACAGCACCATGCCGATCTCGCCCTGCGTCCACTTGTGCGACGCGAGGTAGGACGCGATGAACGGACCGAACCCGGTTTGAACGTTTGCAACGAAAAAGTTGAGCCAGTCGAGGGCCCGGAGACTGCGAACGCTGACGGAATGCTGGATCGTCATCGGGCGGCACTCGCAGACGAAGCCGGCACCGCCGCCGCCGGGGCAACGGGCGGAAAGACCGCGACGATCGGCTTGTCGGCCGCGTACGGCGGCGCTGCCTTGATCTGTGCGTCGTTCAGGTCGAGCTGCGGGTGCAGCGCCTTGTCGCGCGTGACGAAGCGCAGCGCGCCCCAGCTCGCGGCGATCGAACGGCGGTCGGTATTGACGAGGCCGCCGAGGTCGAGCACGACGGCCTGCGGCTGCGCGCCGCGGTCGATCAGCACGTCGACGATGCGGCCGATCTTCGTGCCGTTCGGGCGCTCGACTTCGCTGTCGAGCATCGGCAGCCGCGTCGCCGGCGACGCCGCGGCCGAGCCCGACAGCGGCACGGCCTTGGGCCGTGCGGCCGGCGGCAGGTCGCCCGACGGCACGTCGAGCACGATCGGCTCCTGTTTGCCGCCCGGCGTGAAGCGGAACACGTTCCACGGGAAGATGACCTTGCGGTCGCCAATGCCCATGAAACCCTGCAGGTTGACGATCATCTCGCGCGGCTTGCCGCCCGCGTCGACCACCATGTCGACCGCGCGGCCGACCACCTTGCCGTTGCGGCGCGCGACTTCGCTGTCGAGCAGCGCATGGATCTGGGTGCGGTCGAGCGCGCGCGTCGCGACGAGCGGCGGGGGCGGAGGCGGCGGTGGGGTCGGCGATTCGGGGCGCTGCACGGGCTTCGGCCGCGTCACCTCGCGGTGCGGCTTCTTCGGCGCTTCCGGTTCCTCCGGTTGCGTCGGCGGGGGCACCGGCGGCATCGTCAGCGGCTCGCCGGCGGTTTCCTCGACAGGCTCGACGAGCGCCTCGCTGATCGGCGCGGGCGGGTTCTGGACCGGCAGCAGCCCGCAGCCGGACAGCAGCGCGGCGACGGCGACGATCAGGAAGACCGTCGAGGACGGCAACGACTTGCAGGATGCGGGAAACGGGAGTCCGCCGCTCATTGACACTCACTCCATGGGTCGGGGCGGCCCGAGGGCACGCGGCTGGCGATGGATGGCGGGTGCGGGCGGCGCACCACGCGAGGGTGAGAGTTTAACGTGTCTTGCTTTCAGGACCGATTTCGATGGCGGGTTGCAGGGCGATCGTCGGGAAAAGGAAGGGATCGGAGGCCGGTCGGCGGGCGGGCTGCGGCGCCTGGTCGACGACGATGCGGGCGCGGGGGCCGCCGCCGTCGGTGCGCTGGCTCAACGCGCCGAGCTGCCGCACGCGGACAGCAACGACAGCGCCGCAACGCCGGCGGCCATCATGATCATGCTGCAGAAACGACGTCGATCTGGCCCGCCGTGGTGGCGGGCAGGCGCCGCCTGAAGCAGCGTGAACCCAGGAAATCAGGCGTCCGGATACCACGCGTCGGCGAATTCGCTGACCTGGACGTCCTTCAGTTCCGGACGGGCGGCCAGCCATCCGCGCACGAGCTCGCGATCGGCGTCGGTCGTCGTGCCGCGCGGCGCGCCGGAGATCACGTATGCGCCGATGCCTTCGTCCGCGGACGCCACGGTCAGCAGCCCGTTCGCTTCGACGAAGTCGATGAATGCATCGATCAACTGGCCGCGCTCGAGGTCGGTCATGTCGTTGCGGTAATGCGCGGTGGCGTTGAACGAGAGTTCCTGGAATTCGCCGATGTGGAGTTTCTTGCGCTGGCGGCGGTTGTGGCCTTGGCTCATGGTGTGTGGTGAATGAATGAGAGGTGAGAAAGGATCGCGCGGCGGATGGCGCGGGCGCCCTGTCGATATGCTGCATGGGCGAGGCTGGCGGCGAAAGAGGGCGTATCGCGGGACCGTTCCCGAAACGGTTCTTAAACAATTGCGCGATGGGCTCTTCGCCGTGCGGCCTGGTCAAGCGGCCTATTGCACGCCTGACTGAATGATACAGGGACGGCGAGCGCCTTCGGCTTTGCTAAGGTCTGCGGTCATTCGAACCACCACGAGGGCCGTATGTCGGACGAATCGCTATTCGTATGAGGGGCGCGAGAATCTCACGCCGGGGGATCTGTTTTTCTGGGTTGCGGTGAATCAGGTTTGCAAACGGTTTGGCTTTCACGACCTTGGTGCTGCGGCTGCCGTGCTATTGGGGCAGAACGATGTACCGGTTCCCGGCAAGCCGCGCGGCGCAGTGGCCGGCACCTCCGTTGCGTCGCTTGCGGCGCGCAAAGCGCTGCCGTTCAACGTCGGGATTCGGATGCCGACCATCACGAAAGCCGGTGCTGGTGGTGTGCGGATCGCGACGACTCGTAACCTCGGTGCATTCGTCGGCCGTGCAGTGCCTGTTGTCGGCACTATCATGCTCGCCACGGATGCGGCGGTCGTCATGTGGAATACGGTGCGGGTCTACAACAGCATTGCAAAACCGGAAGACAGGGTACTCTGATATGACTGACACGGCATGGGATCGGCTCGAGGCATTTGCTCGGGAGGAGTTAGGGCGTCCGCTTTTTGGCGGTCCGCTGAAGCTGTCACGTTCAAGCCGGATGGAAGAGGACCTTCGCATCACGGGAATCGACGCGATCGAATTTATCGACAAGTGGGGCGAGACCTTCGGGATCGATGTAGAGCACTTCCCGTATCAGCGATACATCGGCCCGGAAACGCTCGATATGGTCAGAACGTTCCTTGGGCTGTTTTCGTCGAAATATCGTGACCCGGAACTTGTGCCCCTGACACTCGGCATGCTGGAAGAAGCGATGCGTCTCGGCCGGTGGGATACCGAAGCGATCGAGTGTTTCGCACGGGAAGAGGGCCGTGCGGAATAGCCGTTCACCACATTGAATGCAGGTTGCGCGAAATACCTCCCATGCCGGGCCGAAATCGCGCAACCGCCAAAGAACGCACCGTTACATCAGCACGATGTCGTACTGCTCCTGGCTCAGGTTCGACTCGACCTGCAGCGACACCGGTTTGCCGATGAAGTCGATCAGCATCGCCAGATGCTGCGATTCTTCGTCGAGGAACAGGTCGATCACCTGCTGCGCGGCGATCACGCGAAACTCGCGCGGATTGAACTGCCGCGATTCGCGCAGGATCTCGCGCAGGATGTCGTAGCACACGGTGCGCGACGTCTTCACCTGGCCCTTGCCCTGGCAGGTCGGGCACGGTTCGCACAGCACGTGCGCGAGCGATTCGCGCGTGCGCTTGCGCGTCATCTCGACGAGCCCGAGCTGCGAGAAGCTGTTGACCGTCACGCGCGTGCGGTCGCGCGACAGCGCCTTCTTCAGCTCGGACAGCACTGCGTCGCGATGCTCGGCATTCTCCATGTCGATGAAGTCGATGATGATGATCCCGCCGAGGTTGCGCAGCCGCAGTTGCCGCGCGATCGTGTGCGCGGCCTCGAGGTTGGTCTTGAAGATCGTGTCGTCGAAGTTGCGCGCGCCGACATAGCCGCCCGTGTTCACGTCGATCGTCGTCATCGCCTCGGTCTGGTCGATCATCAGGTAACCACCCGACTTCAGGTCGACGCGGCGCGACAGCGCGCGCTGGATCTCCGTCTCGATGTTGTACAGGTCGAACAGCGGCCGCTCGCCGGTGTAGTGATGCAGCTTCGGACTCACGGCCGGCGTGAACTCGCCCGCGAATTCCGACAGGCGCTGGTAGGTTTCGCGCGAATCGACCTGGATGCGCGTCGTGTCGTCGTTCGCGAAATCGCGCAGCACGCGCTGCGCGAGATCGAGATCCTGGTACAGCAGGCTCGTCGCCGGCAGCCGCTGCGCCTGCGCGACGATCGTCGCCCAGGTCTTGCGCAGGTACGCGACGTCGCCGGCCAGTTCGTCGGAGGTCGCATCCTCGGCGATCGTGCGCACGATGTAGCCGCCTTTCTCGTCCGGCGGAATCACGGCGGTCAGGCGCGCACGCACGGCCTCGCGCTCGGCCTCGCTCTCGATCTTCTGCGAGATGCCGATATGCGGCTCCTGCGGCAGGTAGACGAGCGTGCGGCCCGCGATGCTGACCTGCGTCGACAGCCGCGCGCCTTTCGTGCCGATCGGATCCTTGATCACCTGCACCATCAGCGTCTGGCCTTCGAACACGATCTTCTCGATCGGCTGGTGCGGCACGGCCGATTGCGGCTCGCCCGCGAGCCGCGGATGCCAGATGTCGGCGACGTGCAGGAACGCCGCGCGCTCGAGGCCGATGTCGATGAACGCCGACTGCATGCCGGGCAGCACGCGCACGACCTTGCCGAGATAGATGTTGCCGACCCGCCCGCGCGACAGCGTCCGCTCGACGTGAAGCTCCTGCACCGCACCTTGCTGGACGAGTGCGACGCGCGTTTCCTGCGGCGTGAGGTTGATCAGGATTTCTTCGTTCATGGTGCGGTTCAGAAGGCGACGCGTGCGGTACGCAGCAGCGCGGCAGTCTCAAAAAGGGGCAGACCCATGATACCTGAATGGGATCCGTCGATTCGCTCGATGAATTCGGCCGCGCGGCCCTGGATCGCGTACGCGCCGGCCTTGCCGAACGGCTCGCCGGTGTCGACGTAGCGCGCGAACGCGTCGCGCGGTGCGTTTGAAAAGCGTACCGACGAGCGCGACAGCGCGGGCGGCAGCAGGTCGCCGTCGGCGCCGATCACGGCGACCGCGGTCAGGACTTCGTGTTCGCGGCCCGCGAGGCGGGTGAGCATCGCGAGCGCATCGCCGGCGTCGGCCGGCTTGCCGAGGATCGCGCCGTCGATGGTCACCGTGGTGTCCGCAACGAGCACCGGCGCGGCCGGCTTGCCGCTCGCGACGAGGCGCGCACGCGCGGCCTCGGCCTTCGCGACGGTCACGCGCCGCACGTACGCGTCGGCGGCTTCGCCGGGCAGTTCGGCCTCGAGCGCCTCGGCGTCCTCGTCGGGGCGCGGCAGCAGCAGCTCGAAGCGTACGCCGATCTGCAGCAGCAGCTCCTGGCGGCGCGGGCTTTGCGAAGCGAGGTAAAGAATCGGGAAAAGCGCGGGGGGCGTGCTGGACGGCATGGTGTCGTTATCTCGTTGAGCGCGCGCGGCGCGCGTCTCGAGGACGGCACGTCATGCGCGGTGGTAGGGGTGATTCTGCGTGATGCTCCACGCCCGGTAAAGCTGTTCGGCGAGCAGCACGCGCACCATGCCGTGCGGCAGCGTCATGCTCGAGATGCGCAGCAGCACGTCGGCGCGCGCTTTCAGCTCCGGATCGAGCCCGTCGGCGCCGCCGATCACGAACGCGACGTCGCGGCCGTCCTGCTGCCAGCCGGGCAGCGCCTGCGCGAGCTGCATCGTGGTCCAGTCGCGGCCGCGCTCGTCGAGCGCGACGAGGCGCGCGCCCTTCGGCAGCGCGGCCTCGATCTTCTGCCGCTCGGCCGCCATCACGCTTTCGGCGCTGCGGCCGCCCGAACGCAGTTCAGGCTTGATTTCGCGCAACTCGATGCGCAGTTCGGGCGGCATCCGCTTCGTGTATTCGTCGAAGCCGGATGCGATCCAGCCCGGCATCTTGTGGCCGACCGCGAGGATGAAAAGCTTCATCGGGACACGCGCGACGGCTTAACGGCGGCGGGCGGCCGTCTTGCGCGCCGGGCGTGCGGGCGCTTCTTCCTCTTCCTCGTCGTCTTCGCTCGCCGTCGCGAAGCCGTCGCCCTTGCCGCCGCCGAGCTTCATCCGCACGGGCTTGTCGCCCCAGATTTCCTCGAGGTTGTAGTACTGGCGCAGCGCCGGTTGCAGGATGTGTACGACCGCGTCGCCGCAGTCGACCAGCACCCATTCGCCGGTGTCCTCGCCTTCGGAGCTGACGACGTCGCCGCCGGCTTCCTTGACCTTGTCGCGCACGTTCGACGCGAGCGCCTTGGTCTGGCGGTTGGAGGTGCCCGAGGCGACGACCACGCGGTCGAACAATTCGGTCAGGTGGCTGGTGTTGAACACCTTGATGTCTTGCGCCTTGACGTCTTCGAGGGCGTCGACGATCACGCGCTGCAGTTTGCGAATATCCATGGATTCAGGAATGGTAGAGGCGATGTTGAAGAATATAGGCCCATACGGCGGCCGGCACATGTTCGGCCGACGCGTCGGGCATTCGCGCATGGCGTGCGATGCATTCGCGCAGGTGCGTGCGGATGTCGGTCGCGGCGATGTCGAACGAAAGGGTCGTATCGATCAGCAGGCGGCCCGCCGGCGTGGCCTTGAGCACGTCGGCGCCGGCCTGCCGCGCGGCGATTTCCCGCGCGACGTCCGGCGGCGCCGCGCCGAGCTCGAAGCCCGGGCGTGTCGACACGCCGATGTGCGCGTAGTCGAACAGCGTGCGCCAGTCGCGCCACGTATCGAGGCGCACGAGCTGGTCGGCGCCGATCAGCAGCGACAGCGACGCATCCGGGCCGATCCGCTCGCGCCAGCGCGCGAGCGTCTCGACCGTGTAGGTCGGGCCGGTGTGTTCGATCTCGTCGGTGGCGACGGTCACGGTCACGCCCGGCAGCACGAGCGAATCCGCGGCCGCGCGCGTCATCGCGAGCCGGTGCTCGGCGGCCGACACGTCGCGCTTCTGGTACGGCTGCCCGGCGGGCAGCAACACGAGTTCGGTCAGCTCGAGCAGCGCGGCGAACCGGCGCGCGAGCGCGAGATGGCCGTCGTGGATCGGGTCGAAGGTGCCGCCCAGCAAGCCGATACGACGCGGCAGCGGGGCGGGGCGGGCGGTGGTGTCCAGAAACGCGTCCTTTCGTTGGGGGCAGCGGGGCGCGCGGGCTCAGACCCAGTCGCGCGGCACGAGGAAGTCGCTATACAGGCGCGCTTCCGGTGAACCCGGCTCGGGTTGCCAGTTGTAGCGCCAGTTCGCGACCGGCGGCATCGACATCAGGATCGACTCGGTCCGGCCGCCGCTTTGCAGGCCGAACAGCGTGCCGCGATCGAACACGAGGTTGAATTCGACGTAGCGGCCGCGGCGGTAGGCCTGGAAGTCGCGCTCGCGCTCGCCGTACGGCAGCTCGGCGCGGCGCTCGACGATCGGCAGGTAAGCGTGCAGGAACGCATCGCCAACGCTTTGCATCATGTCAAACGAGCGTTCGAAACCGGGCTCCGAGAAATCGTCGAAGAAGATCCCGCCGATGCCGCGCGTTTCGTTGCGGTGCTTCAGGAAGAAATAGTCGTCGCACCATTGCTTGAAGCGTGGGTAGAGCTCGACGCCGAACGGGTCGAGCGCATCCTTGCAGGTCTGGTGGAAATGCCGTGCGTCGTCCTCGAAACCGTAAACCGGTGTCAGATCCATGCCGCCGCCGAACCAGAACACGGGGGCTTCACCCGGTTTCGTCGCGATCAGCATCCGCACGTTCATGTGCACGGTCGGGCAGTACGGATTGCGCGGGTGCAGCACGAGCGACACGCCCAGCGCCTCGAAGCCGCGGCCCGCGAGTTGCGGGCGCGCCGCGCTCGCCGACGGCGGCAGCGCGTCGCCCGCGACGTCGGAAAAGCCGATTCCAGCGCGTTCGAACACGCGGCCGCCTTCGAGAATCCGCGTGCAGCCGCCGCCGCGCAGGCGTTCGGCCGGCCCGCGCTGCCACGTGTCGGTCGCGAGCGGCGTGCCGTCGAGCGCGCCGAGCGCGTCGGCGATGCGTGTCTGCAGGCCCTGGAGATACGTGCGCACGCGCGTCACGTCGTAGGTCGAATCGGTCATGTCTGGACTGGCTGCCCCCACCCTGAGCGGGGGCCGTAAAAAAAGCGTCTGCCGGGCATTCTATCGAACCCCGGCGGAGGGGCCGCCGCCGCAAGGGCGCGGGGCGGCGAGGGCGACGTCACGCGCTCTTGCGGTTGAGCGCGCGAAAGCCGATGTCGCGGCGGTACTGCATGCCTTCGAAATTGATCTGGTTGATCGTGTCGTACGCATGCTGCTGCGCTTCGCGCACCGAATCGGCGAGGCCGACCACGCACAGTACGCGGCCGCCCGACGTCACGAGCTTGTCGCCGTCGGCGAGCGTCGTGCCGGCATGGAACGTCACGGCCTGTTCGGTTTCGGCCGGGATTCCGTTGATGCGATCGCCCTTGCGCGGCGCGTCCGGGTAACCGTGCGCGGCCAGCACGACGCCGAGCGCGGTGCGGCGATCCCAGTCGAGCTCGACGGTGTCGAGCGTGCCCGCGATCGCCTGCTCGACGACCTTCGAGAAATCGCTCTTCAGGCGCGCCATGATCGGCTGCGTTTCCGGGTCGCCCATCCGGCAGTTGAACTCGAGCGTGCGCGGATTGCCTTCCTTGTCGATCATCAGGCCCGCGTACAGGAAGCCCGTGAAACGGATGCCGTCCTTCTCCATCCCGCGCACGGTCGGCATGATGATTTCACGCATCACGCGTGCGTGCATCTGCGGCGTGACGATCGGCGCGGGCGAATACGCGCCCATGCCGCCGGTGTTCGGGCCGCGATCCTCGTCGAGCAGGCGCTTGTGATCCTGGCTGGAAGCCAGCGCCAGCGCATGCTTGCCGTCGACCATCACGATGAAGCTCGCTTCCTCGCCATCGAGGAATTCCTCGATCACGACGCGCGCGCCGGCATCGCCGAGCTTGTTGCCCGACAGCATCATGTCGACGGCCGCATGGGCCTCTTCGAGCGTCATCGCGACGACGACGCCCTTGCCGGCCGCGAGGCCGTCGGCCTTCACGACGATCGGCGCACCCTTCGCGTCGATGTACGCGTGGGCGGCGGTTGCGTCGGCGAAGGTTTCGTAGTCGGCCGTCGGAATGTTGTGGCGCTTCATGAACGCCTTCGCGAAATCCTTCGAGCTTTCGAGCTGCGCGGCTTCGCGGGTCGGGCCGAACACCTTCAGGCCGCGGGCGCGGAACAGATTGACGATGCCGGCCGCGAGCGGTGCTTCCGGCCCGACGAGCGTGAACGCGACGCCTTCGCGTTCCGCGAAATCGGCGAGTTCGTCGAGCGCCGTGATGTCGACGTTCTTCAGACGCTCGTCCTGCGCCGTGCCGCCATTGCCGGGCGCGACGTAGACCATCTGGACGCGCGGCGATTGCGCGAGCTTCCACGCCAGCGCATGTTCGCGGCCGCCGGAACCGACGACGAGTAGTTTCATGGGATTCCCCGCAGACTAGAAAACAGGGCGGCCGGCACGCTCAGGCGCGCCGGCCGCGAAATCGGTCGGGCCGCCGTCGCAATGCTGCGCACGGCGGCCGGCGTCTCATTCCTCGATGATGACGGCGTTCGTATACACGTCCTGCACGTCGTCGAGGTTCTCGAGCGCGTCCAGGAGCTTCTGCATCTTCGCCGCGTCGTCGCCGGTGAATTCGACTTCGTTCTGCGGCTTCATCGTCACTTCGGCGAGTTCGGCCTTGAAGCCGGCGGCTTCGAGCGCGTCCTTCACCGCCGAGAACGCCTGCCAGTCGCACAGCACTTCGATCGAGCCGTCGTCGTTCGTGTTCACGTCGTTCGCGCCGGCTTCGAGCGCGGCTTCCATCAGCGCGTCTTCCGACGTGCCGGGCGCGAACAGGAACTGGCCGACGTGATCGAACATGAACGCGACCGAGCCGTCGGTGCCCATGTTGCCGCCGAACTTCGAGAATGCGTGGCGCACTTCCGCGACCGTGCGGGTGCGGTTGTCGGTCAGCGTGTCGACGATGATCGCCGCGCCGCTGATACCGTAGCCTTCGTAACGGATTTCTTCGTAGTTCGCGCCGTCCGCGCCGCCGACGCCGCGGTCGATCGCGCGCTTGACGTTGTCCTTCGGCATGTTCGCGTCGGCCGCCTTGTCGACCGCGAGACGCAGGCGCGGGTTCGAGTTGACGTCGCCGCCGCCGAGGCGCGCCGCCACCTGGATTTCCTTGATCAGGCGGGTCCAGACCTTGCCGCGCTTCGCGTCGGCCGCAGCCTTCTTATGCTTGATGTTGGCCCATTTCGAATGACCAGCCATACCTTTCTCCGTGCCCGGGCGCGCAGCGCGGGCGATTGTTTCAGTGTGTCGTTGAATCGGCGGCCGTGTCGGCGGGCATGAAGCCGCGGGGCCGCGCGTGTCGAGTGGAGCGTGATTTTATCACGCGGCGACCGCCGGTTCGGGGCCGCCGCGCATGGCCGGACGGCCAGGGCGGCCGTCGCGGCGCGCCGGGGCCGCGCGGCACGGCGGCGCCGGCCGCCCGGTGCGGTCAGTTCTTGGTGCCGAACAGGCGGTCGCCCGCGTCGCCCAGGCCGGGCACGATGTACGCATGCTCGTTCAGGTGCGAGTCGAGCGACGCGACGAACAGCTTCACGTCCGGGTGCGCGTCCTGGAACACCTGCACGCCCTCGGGCGCGGCGACCAGCGCGACGAACATGATGTTCGCGGCGGGCACGTTGCGGCGCTTGAGCACGTCGACCGCATGCACGGCCGAATAGCCGGTCGCGACCATCGGGTCGCACAGGATGAAGATGCGGTCTTCCAGGTCCGGCAGGCGCACCAGGTATTCGACCGGGCGGTGGTCGTCGGCGCGGTACACGCCGATGTGGCCGACGCGCGCGGACGGCACGAGGTCGAGCAGGCCGTCCGACATCCCGATGCCCGCGCGCAGCACGGGCACGATCGCGAGCTTCTTGCCGGCGATCACCGGCGCGTCGACCGCCACCAGCGGGGTTTCGACCCGCTTGGTCGTGATCGGCAGGTTGCGGGTGATCTCGTAGCCCATCAGCAGCGTGATCTCGCGCAGCAGTTCGCGGAACGTGCGCGTGGACGTGTCCTTGTCGCGCATGTGCGTGAGCTTGTGCTGGATCAGCGGGTGATCGGTGATGAAGAGGTTCGGGAAACGGCTGTCCTGTTTCATGACGGGGTGCCTTGGCGGCAAAAGGGGATCGGGGGCGGCGGCGGGCACGGGCCGGCCGTCGCTCATGGCCGCAATTTTACCAAGGCGCGCCGTGTGATCCGGATATTATCGACGTCTCACGACAATCCGCGTGCCGCGCACGCCCGTTCGCCCGCCCGCCGGCGGCAGCGCGGGGCCGCGCGGCACGCGCGCCACCAGGGAAACGACGATGGATCTCGGCATCGAAGGAAAGACCGCGCTCGTGTGCGCGGCGAGCAAGGGCCTCGGGCGCGGCTGCGCGGAAGCGCTGGCCGCCGAGGGCGTGAACCTCGTGATCGTCGCGCGCACGCGCGACACGCTGGAGGAAACCGCGGAAGAGATTCGCGCCGGCGCGAACGTGTCGGTCACGGCGATCGCGTGCGACATCACGACGCCGGACGGCCGCGCGGCCGCGCTCGCCGCGTGCCCGCGGCCGGACATTCTCGTGACGAATGCCGGCGGCCCGCCGCCCGGCGACTTCCGCGACTTTTCCCACGACGACTGGATTCGCGCGCTCGAGGCGAACATGCTGACGCCGATCGAGCTGATCCGCGCGACCATCGACGGGATGATCGGCCGCGGCTTCGGCCGGATCGTCAACATCACGAGTTCGGCCGTGAAGGCGCCGATCGACGTACTGGCGCTGTCGAACGGCGCGCGTTCGGGGCTGACCGGCTTCGTGGCGGGGCTGTCGCGCAAGGTCGCGGGGCAGGGCGTGACGATCAACAACCTGCTGCCGGGGCTGTTCGACACCGACCGGATCGCGACGACGCTCGCCGCGTCGGCGAAGGCGCAGGGCGTGACGGTCGACGAGATGCGCGCGCGGCGCACCCGGGACATCCCGGCCGGGCGACTCGGCACGCGCGCCGAATTCGGCGCGGCCTGCGCGTTCCTGTGCAGCGTGCACGCCGGCTACATCACCGGGCAGAACTGGCTGCTCGACGGCGGCGCGTATCCGGGGACCTTCTGACCCGCGCTTTTCGATTCACGACGACAACAAACCGAACGACGAAGGAGACGGAGATGAGCAAACCCCGCATCGCACTGATTGCGCACGACGCGAAGAAGGACGAGATCGTCGCGCTCGCGGGCCAGTATCGCGAGACGCTCGCGCAATGCCGGCTGGTCGCGACCGGCACGACGGGCGGGCGCATCGCCGCCGCGCACGGGCTCGAAGTCGAGCGCAAGCTGTCGGGGCCGCTCGGCGGCGACCTGCAGATCGGCGCGGAACTGGCCGACGGGCGTGTCGACATCGTCGTGTTCCTGCGCGACCCGATGACCGCGCAGCCGCACGACCCCGACATCACCGCGCTGGTGCGCGCGTGCGACGTGCGCGACGTGCCGGTCGCGACCAACGTCGCGACCGCGCGGATGCTGCTCGACGATCTGGCGCGGAACATGCAGGACGTTTGCTAGGCGTGGGTCGGGCGCGATTGTCCCTGCCGGCGGCAGGGCCATGCACCGACGGCGGCGACGCGCGAGAATCGTGCGTCGCCACGCGCGCCTGCCGGCACTCCCACGAATCGGTGTGGCGCGCGCATCGGCGCCCCGGATTTTCCTGACTGACAGACAGAAGAGGAGCAAAACGATGCCGAAAGCAATCCGATACGACCAGCCGGGCGGCCCGGACGTGATGAAGTGGGTCGATGTCGAGGTCGGCGCGCCGAAGGCGGGCGAAGTCCGCATCCGGCAACACGCGGTCGGGCTCAACTACATCGACGTGTATTTCCGCACGGGCCTGTATCCGCAGCCGCTGCCCGGCGGCCTCGGGATGGAGGCGGCGGGCGAGGTGACGGCCGTCGGCGACGGCGTGACTGGGTTCCAGGCCGGCGACCGCGTCGCCTATGTCGGCCAGCCGCCCGGCGCCTATGCGCAGGAGCGCGTGATGCCGGCCGAGCGCGTCGTGAAGCTGCCGGACGGGATCAGCTACGACGACGCGGCGTCGGTGATGCTGCAAGGCCTGACCGCGCATTACCTGCTGCGCCGCACGTACCCGGTGAAGGCCGGCGACACGATCCTGATCCACGCGGCGGCCGGCGGTGTCGGGCTGCTCGTGTGCCAGTGGGCGAAGGCGCTCGGCGCGACCGTGATCGGCACGGTCGGCTCCGACGAGAAGGCCGGGCTCGCGAAGGCGCACGGCTGCGATCATCCGATCGTCTACACGCGCGAGAACTTCACGCAGCGCGTGAAGGAGATCACGCACGGCGCGGGCGTGCCGGTCGTCTACGATTCGATCGGCAAGGACACCTACGTCGGTTCGCTCGACAGCCTCGCGCCGCTCGGCTACTTCGTCAGCTTCGGCAACGCGTCGGGCCCGCTGCCGCCGATCGACTCGAAGGAATTCTCGTCGCGCGGCTCGCTGTTCTTCACGCGCCCGACGCTGTTCTCGTACATCGCGAAGCGTGCCGATCTCGAGGCCGCGGCCGCCGAATTGTTCGACGTGATCCTGTCGGGCAAGGTCAAGACGAGCATCAACCAGCGCTACCCGCTCGCGGAAGTCGGCCGCGCGCATGCCGATCTCGAAGCGCGCAAGACCACCGGCTCGACGATCCTCGTTCCCTGACGCATCCCGTTCGTGCCGGCGCCACGCCGGCACGTCCCGTTGCGGGCGGCGCCGGCGTGCCGCCCGTCTTGTCTCCCGACCTGCCTCCCGACCCGCCCGACGTCCCGCCGCACGTTCGGCCCGCCGTTCCCCGCCGCACGCGTTTACGTGTTTTTTACACCCGCCCCGACACCTTTGACCCGCCCTTTACGCGCGTTCCCATAAGGTTCCAGTCGTCCGATTTCGACGACGGAGAACAAAAATGGATGGGGTTTTCATCGGCGCACTGGTGCTCTTCACCGCGCTGATCCGCGGTTTGCTTGCCGGTTGCGACAAGCTCGCGCAATACGGTCGCGGGGGGCGCGCATGACCTGGATGCTTTGGCTGGCGGGCGCTTCGACGGCCCTGCTGTTCGCGTATCTCGTCTTTGCGCTGCTGCGCGCGGAGGACATCGAATGAACGCGAACAATCTGTTGCAGACGCTGCTGTTCATCGCCGTGCTGCTGGCGGCGGCCGTGCCGGTCGCGCGCTACCTGAGCGCGGTGATGGACGGTAGCTCGCGCGTCGTGCGCGTGTTCGGGCCGCTCGAACGCGTGCTGTACCGCGTCGCCGGCGTCGATGCGGGCAGCGAGATGAACTGGAAGCAGTACGCGATCGCGACGATCGCGTTCAACGCGCTCGGCGCGCTGTTCCTGTACGGGCTGCTGCGCCTGCAGGGCCTGTTGCCCGGCAACCCGCAGCAATTCGGCGCGATGACGCCCGACGGCGCGTTCAACACGGCCGTCAGCTTCGTCACCAACACGAACTGGCAGGACTACACGCCCGAGCAGACCGTCAGCTACCTGACGCAGATGCTCGGCCTGACCGTGCAGAACTTCCTGTCGGCGGCGACCGGCATCGTCGTCGTGATCGCGCTGATCCGCGGTTTCGCGCGCCACACCGCGCAGACGATCGGCAACTTCTGGGTCGACCTCACGCGCGTGACGATGTACGTGCTCGTGCCGATGTCGGTCGTGATCGCCGCGCTGCTGATGAGCCAGGGCGTGATTCAGAACATGAAGGCGTATCGGGACGTGCCGGTGCTGCAGACGAGCACCTATGCGGCGCCGAAGCTCGACGCGCAGGGCAACCCGGTGAAGGACGACAAGGGTAACGCGGTCACGGTGCCGACGCCGTTGACGAAGCAGACGCTCGCGATGGGTCCGGTCGCGTCGCAGGAAGCGATCAAGATGCTCGGCACCAACGGCGGCGGCTTCTTCAACGCGAACTCGTCGCACCCGTACGAGAACCCGACGCCGTTCGCGAACTTTCTGCAGATCTTCTCGATCCTGATCATCCCGGCCGCGCTGTGTCTCGTGTTCGGCCGCATGATCGGCGACCGCCGGCAGGGCATCGCGGTGCTAGCGGCGATGACGGTCGCGTTCGCGGTCGCGATCGGCGTCGAGGTGAACGCCGAGCAGGGCGGCAACCCGACGCTCGCCGCGCTGCACGTCGACCAGTCGGCGAGCGGGCTGCAGCCGGGCGGCAACATGGAAGGCAAGGAAACGCGCTTCGGGATCGCGCAGAGCGGCATCTTCACGGTCGCGACGACGGCCGCGTCGTGCGGCGCGGTCGACACGATGCACGATTCGCTGACGCCGCTCGGCGGCCTCGTGCCGATGCTGCTGATGCAGCTCGGCGAGGTGATCTACGGCGGGGTCGGCTCCGGCCTTTACGGGATGCTCGTGTTCGCGCTGCTCGCGGTGTTCGTCGCCGGCCTGATGATCGGCCGCACGCCGGAATACGTCGGCAAGAAGATCGAGTCGTACGAGATGAAGATGGTGTCGATCGTCGTGCTGCTCACGCCGCTGCTCGTGCTGGTCGGCACGTCGATCGCGGTGTTGGCGGACGCGGGCAAGGCCGGCATCGCGAACCCGGGCCCGCACGGCTTCTCGGAAATCCTCTATGCGTTCAGCTCGGCCGCGAACAACAACGGCAGCGCGTTCGCGGGCCTGACGGTCGGCACGCCGTTCTACAACTGGATGACCGCGATCGCGATGTGGTTCGGCCGCTTCGGCACGATCGTGCCGGTGCTGGCGATCGCGGGTTCCCTCGCCGCGAAGAAGCGCATCGCGGTGACGAGCGGCACGCTGCCGACGCACGGCCCGCTGTTCGTCGTGCTGCTGCTCGGCACGGTGATGCTGGTGGGCGCGCTGACCTACGTGCCGGCGCTCGCGCTCGGCCCGGGCGTCGAGCACCTGATGATGTGGCTGGGCGCGTGACGCGCCCGCATGGCGACACATTGAAAAGACTGAAGAGATTGAAGAGATCGCAATGACTCAACATTCCGCAACACGGTCCATGTTCGATCCGGCGCTGCTGCGCCCGGCGATCGTGGATTCGTTCAAGAAACTCACGCCGCGCACGCAGTTCCGCAACCCGGTGATGTTCTGCGTGTACGTGGGCAGCATCCTCACGACGATCCTGTGGATCGCGGCGCTCTCCGGCCAGGCCGAAGCGCCCGCGGGGTTCATCCTCGCGATCGCGCTGTGGCTGTGGTTCACCGTGCTGTTCGCGAACTTCGCCGAAGCGCTCGCCGAAGGGCGCTCGAAGGCGCAGGCCGCGTCGCTGCGCAGCGCGAAGAAGGACGTGATGGCGAAGAAGCTCAACGAGCCGCATCCGAAGTCGCCGATCCGCATCACGACCGCGTCCGACCTGCGCAAAGGCGACGTCGTGCTGGTCGAGGCCGGTGACGTGATCCCGGCCGACGGCGAGGTCGTCGACGGCGTCGCGTCGGTCGACGAATCGGCGATCACCGGCGAATCCGCGCCGGTGATCCGCGAATCGGGCGGCGACTTCTCGTCGGTGACGGGCGGCACGCGCGTGCTGTCCGACTGGATCGTCGTCAGGGTCACCGCGAACCCCGGCGAGGCGTTCCTCGACCGGATGATCGCGATGGTCGAAGGCGCGAAGCGCAAGAAGACGCCGAACGAGGTCGCGCTGACGATCCTGCTCGTCGCGCTGACGATCGTGATGCTGCTCGCGACCGCGACGCTGCTGCCGTTCTCGATGTTCTCGGTCGACGCGATGAAGGCCGGCCACGTGGTGACGATCACCGCGCTCGTCGCGCTGCTCGTGTGCCTGATTCCGACGACGATTGGCGGGTTGCTGTCCGCGATCGGCGTGGCCGGGATGAGCCGGATGATGCAGGCGAACGTGATCGCGACGTCGGGCCGCGCGGTGGAAGCGGCCGGCGACGTCGACGTGCTGCTGCTCGACAAGACCGGCACGATCACGCTCGGCAACCGCCAGGCATCGACGTTCGTGCCGGCGCCGGGCGTGACCGAGGAAGCGCTGGCCGATGCCGCGCAACTGTCGTCGCTCGCCGACGAAACGCCGGAAGGCCGCAGCATCGTCGTGCTCGCGAAGGAGCGCTTCAACATCCGCCAGCGCGACATGGCGCAACTGCACGCGACGTTCCTCGGTTTTTCCGCGCAGACGCGGATGAGCGGCGTCGATCTGCCCGGCCGCGAGATCCGCAAGGGCGCGGCCGACGCGATCCGCCGCTACGTCGAAACCCACGGCAGCCGTTTCCCCGAAGAAGTGCGCCGCGCGGTGGACGACGTCGCGCGCCGCGGCAGCACGCCGCTCGTCGTGGCCGACCTGCAGGACGGGGCGGCGCGCGTGCTCGGCGTGATCGAGCTGAAGGACATCGTGAAGGGCGGCATCAAGGAGCGCTTCGCGGAGCTGCGCAAGATGGGCATCAAGACCGTGATGGTGACGGGCGACAACCGGCTGACGGCCGCGGCGATCGCGGCGGAAGCGGGCGTCGACGATTTCCTCGCGGAAGCGACGCCGGAAACCAAGCTCGCGACGATCCGCGAGCACCAGGCGGCCGGGCGCCTCGTCGCGATGACGGGCGACGGCACCAACGACGCGCCGGCGCTCGCGCAGGCCGACGTCGCGGTCGCGATGAACACCGGCACGCAGGCGGCGAAGGAAGCCGGCAACATGGTCGACCTCGACTCGAACCCGACGAAGCTGATCGAGATCGTCGAGATCGGCAAGCAGATGCTGATGACGCGCGGCTCGCTGACCACGTTCTCGATCGCGAACGACATCGCGAAGTACTTCGCGATCATCCCGGCCGCGTTCGTGACGACCTATCCGCAACTGCGCGTCCTCGACATCATGCACCTGACGTCGCCGGCGTCCGCGATCCTGTCCGCGGTGATCTTCAACGCGCTGATCATCGTCGCGCTGATTCCGCTGGCGCTGAAGGGCGTGACCTACCGGCCGCTCGGCGCCGCGTCGCTCTTGCGCCGCAACCTGCTGGTGTACGGCCTCGGCGGCGTGCTGCTGCCGTTCCCGTTCATCAAGCTGATCGACATGACGCTCGCCGCGCTCGGCTGGGCCTGAGCCGGCCGTCCTTGAAGGAACCATCATGAAATCGTTGATTCGCCCGCTCGTCGTGCTGTTCGTCATCCTGACCGCCGTGACGGGGCTCGCTTACCCGGCCGTGATGACCGTGTTCGGTCAGGCCGTGTTCCCGTCGCAGGCCAACGGCAGCCTGATCGAGCAGAACGGCAAGGTCGTCGGCTCCGCGCTGATCGGCCAGCAGTTCGATGCGCCGAAGTATTTCTGGGGCCGGCTGTCGGCCACCGCGCCGATGCCGTACAACGCGGCCGGCTCCGGCGGCTCGAACCTCGGCCCGCTGAATCCGTCGCTCGCCGACCAGGTGAAGGCGCGCATCGCCGCGCTGCGCGAAGCGGGCACCGACCTGTCGACGCCGGTGCCGGTCGACCTCGTGACGGCGTCGGCCAGCGGCCTCGATCCGGAGATCACGCCGGCCGCGGCCGCGTACCAGGTCGAGCGCGTCGCGAAGGCGCGCCACCTGGCGCCGGACGCGGTCGCGCGGCTCGTCGCCGCGAACACGACGGGCCGCCAGTTCGGCGTGCTCGGCGAGCCGCGCGTGAACGTGCTGAAGCTGAATCTCGCGCTCGATGCGGCGCAGGCCGAGCACTGAGCGAGCGTGCGTGCGGGCTCCCCGGCGCGGCTTGCCGCGCGCCGGGCCCGACCTTGTTCCGACGGCGCTCGCGCCGTCTTTGCCTTTTGCGGCGATTTGGAACCACAATGGCCCTATCTCGCGCGCCATCCGGCGCGTCGCCCTCCTGACGCATGAACCGCCCCGATCCCGACCAACTCCTCGACAAGCTGCAGCGCGATGAAGAAAAGCAGCGCCGCGGCCAGCTCAAGATCTTCTTCGGCGCGTCCGCCGGCGTCGGCAAGACCTACGCGATGCTGCAGGCCGCGCGCCAGCGCCGGCAGGATGGCGTCGACGTCGTCGTCGGCATCGTCGAGACGCACGGCCGCGCCGAAACCGCCGCGCTGCTCGACGGCCTCGACGTGCTGCCGCCCGCCCGCCTCGACTATCGCGGCCGCTCGCTCGTCGAATTCGATCTCGACGGGGCGCTCGCGCGCGCGCCGCAACTGATCCTCGTCGACGAGCTCGCGCATTCGAACGTGCAGGGCGCGCGGCACCTGAAGCGCTGGCAGGACGTCTACGAGCTGCTCGACGCGGGCATCGACGTGTATACGACCGTCAACGTCCAGCACCTCGAGAGCCTGAACGACGTGGTCGGCGCGATCACCGGCATCCGCGTGTGGGAGACCGTGCCCGACCGCGTGTTCGACGCGGCCGACGAAGTCACGCTCGTCGACTTGCCGGCCGAGGAATTGCTCGGCCGGATGCGCGACGGCAAGGTCTATCTCGCGCAGCAGGCCGAGCGCGCGGTGCGCAACTTCTTCCGCAAGGGCAACCTGATCGCGCTGCGCGAGCTCGCGCTGCGGCGCACGGCCGATCGCGTCGACGCGCAGATGCGCGAGTACCGCGCCGATCGTTCGATCCAGCGCATCTGGCAGGCGCGCGAGCGGCTGCTGGTGTGCGTCGGGCCCGGCCCCGAAGCGCCGACGCTCGTGCGCGCGGCGGCGCGCCTCGCCGCGAGCCTGAAGGCCGACTGGATCGCCGTGTACGTCGAGACGCCGCGCCTGCAGCGGCTGCCCGACGCGCGGCGGCAGCGCACGCTCGACGCGCTGAAGCTCGCGGCCGAGCTCGGCGCGGAGACGGCCACGCTCGCAGGCGCCGACGCGGTCGCCGCGCTGATCGGCTATGCGAAGGTGCGCAACGTGTCGAAGCTCGTCGCGGGCGGCTCGCCGAAGGTCGGGCTCGCGCGCCGCTTCGCGCGGCCGTTCGGCGAGCAACTGGCGGAGCGCGCGGGCGACGTCGACCTGATGCTGATCCGCGCGTCCGCGAGCGACGAGACGCGCGCCGCGCCGCTCGACGCGCGGGCACGCGACTGGCGCGATGCGTTCGCGCAGTTCGGCACGCACCGTTCGCCGCCGCGCCACTACGCGTATGCGGCCGCGATCTGCGCGGCGATCACCGTCGTCGCGAGCGTCGTGTCCGGGCGGCTCGACCTCACGAACCTCGTGATGCTGTACCTGCTCGGCGTGGTGTTTTCGGCGGTGCGGCTCGGCCGCGGCCCGGGCGTGCTGCAGTCGTTCCTGTCGGTGGCCGCGTTCGATTTCTTCTTCGTGCCGCCGCGCATGTCGTTCTCGGTCAGCGACACGCAATACCTGCTGACCTTCTTCGGGATGCTGCTGACGTCGCTCGTGATCAGCCACCTGACGTCGACGCTCACGCGCCAGGCGAGCGTCGCGCAGCGCCGCGAGCGCCGCACCGGCGCGATCTACGCGATGGCGCGCGAGCTCGGCGCGGCGCTGACGACCGAGCAGATCGTCGAGATCGGCAGCCGCCACGTGGGCGAGGTGTTCCGCGCGCGCGTCGCGTTCCTGCTGCCCGACAGCGCGGACCAGGTGCGGCAGAAGATCGAGGAGCCCGACGCGGCCGTCACGCTGACGGGCGCGGAGCTCGACAGCGACGTCGGCCAGTGGGTGTACGACCAGCAGAAGCCGGCCGGGCGCGGCACCGATACGCTGCCGGCGACGGCCGCGCTGTACCTGCCGCTGAAGGCGCCGATGCGCACACGCGGCGTGCTCGCGGTCGCGTCGCGCGAGCCGCGCGAACTCGAGGTGCCCGAGCAGCAGCGGATGCTCGACGCATTCGCCGCGCAGATCGCGCTCGCGCTCGAACGCGTGCACTACGTCGAGATCGCGCGCGACGCACTCGTCAACATGGAGTCCGAGCGGCTGCGCAACTCGCTGCTGTCGGCGATCTCGCACGACCTGCGCACGCCGCTCACGACGATCGTCGGTTTTTCGTCGATGCTCGCGAACGGACGCGCGGCCGCGCAGGCCGGCGACGCCGCGGCGGCCGGGCGGCTCGCGCAGCGCGAGGGCGAACTCGTCGACGCGATTCACGACGAGGCGCTACGCATGACGGGCATCGTCACGAACCTGCTCGACATGGCGCGGCTGCAGGCCGGCAGCCTCCAGCTCAAGCGTCAGTGGTCGCTGCTCGAGGAAACCGTCGGCGCCGCGCTCGCCGCCTGCCGCCGGGTGCTCGCGCGCCATCCGGTGCGCGTCGCGCTGCCGGCCGACCTGCCGCTGCTGCAGATGGACGCGGTGCTGATGGAGCGGCTGTTTACCAACCTGTTCGAGAACGCGGCGAAGTACACGCCGCCCGATACGTCGCTCGAGATCGGCGCGGAGCGCGTGACCGACGACGGCCAGCCCTACGGGAGCCCGTTCGTGCGCGTGCACGTCGACGATCACGGCCCGGGCCTGCCGGCCGGGATGGAAGTACGCATCTTCGACAAGTTCACGCGCGGCGAGAAGGAATCGGCGACGCCGGGCATCGGGCTCGGTCTCGCGATCTGCCGCGCGATCGTCGAGGCGCATGGCGGTAAAATCGGCGCGCTCAACCGCACCGCGCCCGACGGCCGCGTGACGGGCGCGCGCTTCTGGTTCACGCTGCCGGTCGACACGCCGCCGGCCGCGCCGGCCGTGCCCGACGACGAATCCGACCTGCCGGCCGCATCGCCCCCATCCGAGTCATTGCCCGACCATGAGTGAACCCAGCCTGACCGTCGTCCTGATCGAGGACGAAAAGCAGATCCGCCGCTTCGTGCGCGCCGCGCTCGAGGAGGAGGACATCGCGGTGTTCGAAGCCGAGACGGGCAAGCAGGGGCTGATCGACGCGGCGACGCGCAAGCCCGACCTCGTGATCGTCGATCTCGGCCTGCCCGACACCGACGGCCTCGACGTGATCCGCGAGCTGCGCGGCTGGTCCGAGGTGCCGGTGATCGTGCTGTCCGCCCGCACGCAGGAAGAGGAGAAGGTCGCCGCGCTCGACGCGGGCGCCGACGACTACCTGACCAAGCCGTTCGGCGTGTCCGAACTGCGTGCGCGGATTCGCGCGCAACTGCGCCGGCGCAACCAGGGCGGGGCGAACGAGTCGCCGAAGGTGACCTTCGGCGCCGTGACCGTCGATCTCGCGCTGCGCCAGGTGTGGCGCGACGACGCGATCGTGCACCTGACGCCGCTCGAATACCGGCTGCTCGCGACGCTCGTGCGTCACGCGGGGCGCGTGCTCACGCATCGCCAACTGCTGCGCGACGTGTGGGGACCGTCGCACGTCGAGAGCCATCACTACCTGCGCATCTACATGGCGCACCTGCGCCAGAAGCTCGAGGCCGATCCCGCGCAGCCCGAGCACATCGTCACCGAGACGGGCGTCGGCTATCGGCTCGTCGGCGCCGTGTGACGGGCGGTGGGCGGCGGCCCATGCGGCCGTGACGCCGCGCCGACAGGGTTGCGTCGGCGCGACAGTCTCGCGATGAGCGCCGGCCTTGCACACCGGCTGCGCAATCCCCGCTATCCTGACCGTTCCCCGAACGAAAACGAGGAGCGTGCAATGTCCGTCCGTCCGGTCGTCATCTGTGCGCTGGCGCTCGCTGCGCCCGGCGCGTTCGCCCAGCCGTTGCCGCCCGGGCAGCAGCCGCCCGCGCAGATGGCGCTGGCCAATCCCGCATCGGTCAACTGCGAGAAGCTCGGCGGTCGCCACGTGATCCGCAACCTGTCGAGCGGGCAGGTCGGCATGTGCCTGTTCAAGGATGGCCGCGTGTGCGAGGAGTGGGCGCTGTATCGCGACGACCGCTGCGTCGGCGGCGTCGCGCCGAAGCGCGTGGCGAACTGACCGCGGCCGGCCGGTCGCCCCGTATCGGCCGAGGGCAAGCCTGTAAGCCTGTTGTTATACTCGGCGCCGCCCGGGGACGACCCCGGGACATTCGCTTCGACGGGGACGGCCCCATCCGGTACGGAGTACGTCGAGATGGCGTGGGTATGGTTGTTGATCGCCGGTTTGCTGGAAGTGGCCTGGGCGGCCGGCTTGAAATTGTCGGACGGCTTCACGAAGCTCGGTCCGTCGGTGTTCACGATCGTGACGGCGCTGGCCAGTTTCGGGCTGCTCGCGGTCGCGATGCGCCAGTTGCCGCTCGGCACCGCATACGCGGTGTGGACGGGCATCGGCGCGGTCGGCGCGTTCGTGTTCGGTATCGTGATGATGGGCGAGGCGCTGAGCGTCGCGCGCGTGGCGAGCGCGGCGTTGATCGTCGCGGGGCTGGTCGGCCTGAAATTGTCGTCGGCCGGCTGACGACGGTATCCCGGGCGCGCATGTGCCGGGCCGCCGCCCCGCGCCGCGGAATTGCGCCGGTCGCCGGTCCAGCCTGTCTATAATGGAACGTATTCGGGCCTGAATCCCGTCGTGCTGCTCGCGGCACGCGGGGCCGGCCGCCACGCGCCGCGCGGCCGGTCTGTCCGCCCCGATCCGATCAATCGGCAAAACGCACGGAAAGTGCAAGGAGAGGGCCATGATCGAAGCCATTTCGCTCGGCGCGGGACTCGCGTGGGCGAGCGGCCTGCGCCTGTACCTGACGGTGCTGATCGCTGGCGTGCTGGCGCGGTTCGGCTGGCTCCATCTGCCCGACACGCTGGCCGTGCTGATGTCGCCGTGGGTCATCGGCGCCGCGGCCGTGCTCGCCGTCACCGAATTCCTTGCCGACAAGATCCCCGCGTTCGACTCGCTGTGGGATGCCGTGCATACCTTCATCCGCATTCCGGCCGGCGCCGTGCTCGCGGCCGGCGCGCTCGGCCATGCCGATCCGACCATGCTGGCGGTCGCGGGGCTCGCCGGCGGCTCGCTCGCCGGCGCCGCGCACGTGGCGAAAGCCGGCACGCGCGCGCTGATCAACCTGTCTCCCGAACCGATTTCGAACTGGGTCGCGTCGTCGACCGAGGACGGTCTCGTGGTCGGCGGGCTCGTCCTCGCGTTCTTCGTTCCGCTCGCGTTCCTCGTGCTGCTCGCCGCGTTCATCGCGGCGTCGGCGTGGGCGCTGCCGCGCCTGTGGCGCGGCGTGTCGGGCGGCTTTCGCGGGATGGCGAACCACATGGTGTCGCGGCTCAACTCGATCGGAGGGAAACGCGATTGAAGGGGCCGCAACACGCGGCGCAGCCGCCGGCCGGGCACCCCGGCCATGACGGGCGCGCGCATGCCGGCCGCTTCGGCCTGCGCGACCTGATCCACCAGGCTGCCCGGATGACCGCGCGCGACTGGCGCGCGGGCGAATTGACACTGCTGGTCCTCGCGCTGGTGCTCGCGGTCGCGGCGCTGACGAGCGTGGGCTTTCTCGCCGATCGGCTGCGCCAGGGCCTCGAGCGCGACGCGCGCCAGATGCTCGGCGCCGATTTCGTCGTGCGCGCCGATCGTCCGGTCGATCCGTCGTTCGACCGCGAGGCGCGCGCGCTCGGCCTGCGTACCGCGACGACCGCCATCTTCCCGAGCATGATCGCGTCCGCCGCGGGCGGCCAGGCCGCCGACGCCGCGCCGTCGCGCCTCGCGGCCGTGAAAGCCGTGTCGCCCGGCTATCCGCTGCGCGGCGCGGTCGAAATCCTGCCGGCCGGCGCCACCGCCGCGCAGAAGGCCTCCGCGATCCCCGCGCCGGGCACGGTGTGGGCCGACCCGGCGCTGCTCGACGCGCTGCATCTGAAGGCGGGCGATACGGTGCGCGTCGGGCTGTGCACGTTCACGGTCGCGGCGGCGATCACCCGCGAACTCGATCGCGGCTTTTCGTTCGTCAATTTTTCGCCGCGGCTGATGATGCGCGCGGACGAGCTTGCCGCGACGGGGCTCACGGGCTATGGCAGCCGCGTCACGTACCGGCTGCTGGTCGCCGGCGACGCAGCGGCCGTCGCGCGCTTCGAAACCTATGCGCACTCGCGCGTCGACGGCGGGAAACTGCGCGGCGTCGGGCTCGAGTCGTTGCAGGAAGGGCAGCCGCAGGTGCGGCAGACGCTGGATCGCGCGCGCCACTTCCTGACGCTCGTCGCCTTGCTGACCGCGCTGCTCGCGGCGGTCGCGATCGCGATGGCCGCGCAGCGCTACATGCGGCGCCATCTCGACGGCTGCGCGACGATGCGCTGCCTCGGCGTGAGCCGCCGCACGCTCGGCGCGCTGTTCGCGCTCGAATTCGTCGGTGTCGCCGTCGTGTCGGGCGCCGCGGGCGCGGTGCTCGGCTACGGCGGCCACTGGGCGCTGCTGGCCGCGCTCGGCAGCCTGATCGACGTCGTGCTGCCGCCACCCACGTTGTGGCCGGCGCTGATCGGCATGGGCGCCGCGCTCGTGCTGCTGCTCGGTTTCGCGCTGCCGCCGCTCGTGCCGCTCACGCGCGTGCCGCCGGTACGCGTGCTGCGGCGCGACTGGGGCGACGCGTCTCGCACCGCATGGGCCGGGTATGCGATCGGTGTCGTGCTGTTCGCGGGGCTGCTGATCGCGGCCGCCGGCAACCTGAAGCTCGGCCTGATCGTCGCGGGCGGTTTTGCCGGCGCGCTGGTCGGATTCGCGCTGATCGCGCGGCTCCTGCTGTTCGCCGCCGCGCGCGCGGTGCGCAATGCGCGCGTGGCCGCGGGCGTCGGCTGGCGTTACGCGCTGGCGTCGCTACACCGGCGCGGCACGGCCAGCGCGCTGCAGATCACCGCGCTCGCGCTCGGCCTGATGTGCCTGCTGCTGATCGCGATCACGCGCAACGACCTCGTGGCGGGCTGGCGGCAGTCGACGCCGCCCGATGCGCCGAACCAGTTCCTGATCGATATCCAGCCCGATCAGCGCGCCGATGTCGCCGCCTATCTGGCCGCGCACGGCGTGCGCGACGCGGTGCCCGCGCCGATGGTGCGCGGCCGCCTCGTCGCGATCAACGGCAAGCCGGTGAATCCGGACGCGTACCCGTCGGAAGAGGCGCGCCGGCTCGTCGATCGCGAATTCAACCTGTCGTATACGACCGAACTGCCGTCCGACAACCGGATCGTCGAAGGCGACTGGTTCGGCACCGCGGCCACGCCGCAGATCTCGATCGAAGCCGGCCTCGCGAAGACGCTGAACGTGAAACCGGGCGACACGCTGCGCTTCGACGTGACGGGGCTGACGGTCGACGCGCCGATCACGAGCGTGCGCAAGCTCGACTGGGGTTCGTTCCGCGTCAACTTCTTCGTGCTGATGCCGCCGCCCGTGCTGAAGGATTTCCCGGCCGTCTACCTGACGAGCTTCCATCTGCCCGCATCGAACGCCGCGCTGCTCGATCCGCTGATCGCGCGCTACCCGAACCTGACCGCGATCGACGTCGCGCCGATCCTCGCGCAACTGCAGCGGATGATGCTGCAGGTGGTCGGCGCCGTGCAGTTCCTGTTCTTGTTCACGCTCGCGGCCGGCGTGCTCGTGCTGTACACCGCGCTCGCCGGCTCGCGCGACGAGCGCGTGCGCGAGGCCGCGCTGCTGCGCGCGCTCGGCGCGTCGCGCGCGCAGGTCAATGCGGTGCAGCGCGCGGAATTCGTCGTGGTCGGCGCGCTGGCCGGCGTGCTGGCGTCGGCGGGCGCGATCGCGGTCGGCTGGGTGCTCGCGTCGCGCGTGTTCGACTTCCAGCTCGCCGTCGATCCGTGGCTCGTGCCGGCCGGCATCGCGGCCGGCGTCGTCTGCGCCGGTGCGGCCGGCTGGCTGAGCCTGCATAATGTGTTGCGGCGCCCCGCGCTGCAGTCGCTGCGCGACGCATGAGCGTCGCCGGCGGCCCCGAAGATCCCGTTTTCCGACTATCCGTATGACCGATGTGAATGACGATGCGCCGTCGCAGCCGACGGCGTTCGAGCTCGTGGGCGGCGAAGCCCGCGTGCGCGAAATGGTGGACCGCTTCTACGACCTGATGGACCTCGAGTCCGAGTTCGCGCAGATTCGCGCGCTGCATCCGCCGTCGCTCGACGGTTCGCGCGACAAGCTGTTCTGGTTCCTGTGCGGCTGGCTCGGCGGCCCCGACCACTACATCAGCCGGTTCGGTCATCCGCGGCTGCGCGCGCGGCACCTGCCGTTCCCGATCGCGTCGGTCGAGCGCGACCAGTGGCTGCGCTGCATGGCGTGGGCGATGGAGGATGTCGGGCTGCCGGAGCCGCTGCGCGAGCGGCTCATGCATTCGTTCTACGACACGGCCGACTGGATGCGCAACCGGCCCGGTTGATCGACCGGTACGCCGCTGCCCGTGCGCGGGACGATCTGCGTCTGGGCGCGCGTGCGGCCCGGCGCGACACTGGCCGCTTCCCCCATCGATACGAGGCTCGTCCGATGACGACACTAGCGCTGTTTCGCGAAGACGCGTACCGCACGCAATGCGACGCGATCGTCGAGGCCGTCGGCGACGACGGCATCCGGCTCGATCGCACCGTGTTCTATCCGCTCGGCGGCGGCCAGGCCGGCGACACCGGCACGCTGACGCTGCCCGACGGCGGCACGATCGCGATTGCCGATACGCGCAAGGCGAAATTCGACGGCGCGACGCCCGACGACGCCGTGCACGTGCCCGCGCCGGGCCAGGACGCGCGCATCGCGACGCTCGCCCCCGGCACGCGCGTGGTCGCGGCGATCGACTGGCAGCGCCGCTACCGGCACATGCGCCTGCATACGGCCGCGCACCTGATGTGCGCGGTGCTGCCGTACGCGGTCGACGGCTGCAGCGTGACGGTCGACTACGTGCGGCTCGATTTCGCGACGTCCGACGCGATCGACCGCGACGACGTCGAGCGGCGCCTCGCGGGCTTCGTCGCCGGCGCGCATCCGGTCACGACCGAGTGGATCACCGACGACGAGATGGCCGAGCGGCCCGAACTCGTGCGCACGATGAGCGTGAAGCCGCCGATGGGTCTCGGCCGCGTGCGGCTGCTGCGCATCGAGAACGTCGACCTGCAGCCGTGCGGCGGCACGCACGTGCGCAACACGTCCGAAATCGGCGGGCTGCGGGTCGCGAAACTGGAAAAGAAGAGTGCGCGCACGCGGCGCCTCGTTCTGGAGTTTGCATGACGATCGATACCGGGAAAGCGGGCGCGGCGACGCTCGATCCGCAGGCACGGGAAATTCTCGATTTCTGGTTCGGCGCGCCGGGCTCGGCCGAGTTCGGGCAGAACCGCAAAGTCTGGTTCAATGGCGGCGCGGCGTTCGACGACGTGTTGCGCACGCGTTACGGCGCGCTGCTCGACGCTGCGTGCGACGGCGCGTGCGATCACTGGGCCGATTCGCCGTCGGGCGCGCTGGCGTTGATCGTCGTGCTCGACCAGTTCTCGCGCAACATCCATCGCGGCACGCCGCGCGCGTTTGCCGCCGATCCGAAGGCGCTCGCGTTGGCCCGCCGCGTCGTCGCGGCCGGCTGGGACGCGCGGTTGCCGAGCGGGCATCACCGTGCGTTCGCGTATCTGCCGTTCGAGCACGACGAGTCGGTCGAGAGCCAGCGCGAGGCCGTGCGCCTGTGCGCGGGCATCCGCGACGAGGCCGGGTGTGAGCGCTATCACCGCTACGCGTTGCTGCATGCGGCGGTCGTCGAGCGCTTCGGCCGCTTTCCGCACCGGAACGCGATTCTCGGCCGTGCGTCGACCGACGAGGAAGCGGCGTTTCTGCGGGAGCCCGGCTCGTCGTTCTGATGATCCGGATGTCGGCGGGATGAGGGGAGGGCGCGGCGAACCCTGGGACGCTTGCGGGTTCGTGTCGGCGCCGGTATTGCAGCAAAGGCTGCGCGCCGGTCGCTCGGACGGATGAACGCGGCCCGTGCCGAAGAAGAACGTGAAGGCGGCAAGGGCAGCGCATCGCGCCGCCCTGTGTCACCGCTGGTGCTGTTCGGGCGTGCGCACGTAGACGCGCAGCAGTTCGTCGTTGTCGCCCGGGCGGGCGCCGGTCCAGAACAGCTTCCATTCGTCGCCGGGCGCCGGATCGACGGCCCGCACGCCCTGCACGATCATCCACGTGCAGCGCGTCGTCTTCGCGTCGTCGATCGGCGTGTGCTGGATGCCGGAGAAGTAATACAGCATCGGCGCTTCCGATTCGCCGAGCCCGTGCAGGCTCGCCATGCAGTCGCCGTCGTTCCATTCGAGCGCGAGATGCGCGTTCAGGTCGTCGAACACCGAACGGTAGCTCTTCGCGACGTCGAGCCACGGCAGCAGCAGCGTATAGATGAGCCCCCACGCGACGAGCGCGCCGGCGCCCCACGACAGCGCGCCGCGCCATAGGCCCGTCGTGCGCAGCTTCGGCAGCAGCGTCAGCCAGCCGACCGTTAGCGCAAGCGCGCCGGTCACGAGCGCGGGCTGGATCGGCATCGTCCAGTCGAGCGGCAGCCAGCGTCCGAGCAGCGCGAGACTCGCGCGCGGCGCGGCCGGATCGGCCATTACCGCCCAGATCGCCCACGCGAGCACGACGACGGTGCCGAACAGGAGGCGGCTCAGGTAATCCCATGCGAGATGCAGCCGGCGCGGCAGGCGGTCGATCGCCTGCGCGGCGACCAGCGCGAGCGGTGCGAAGAACGGCAGGATGTAGAGCTGGCGCGACGTCGCGGACACCTGCAACACCACGAGCCCGATGCCGGCGAACATCACGGGCAGCGCGATGCGCGGCGTACGCCAGTCGCGCCATGCGCCGCGGGCGAGCGCGACGATCGCGAGCGGGGCGACCGGGAACCCGACGAGCAGGAACGCGCGCAGGATGAAGAACGGCTTGTCGTTTTCCGCGCCCAGCTCGGGAACGGAGAAGCCGAAGAAGCGGCCGACGTTGTTGTCCCAGAACCACGTCATGAACAGCGTTTCCGAGCGCAGGAACAGCGCGGTCGGCCAGATCAGCGCGAACGGCGCGAACACGAGCGCGGCGACGCCGAGCGCGCGGGCGAACGACCGGGTGCGGCAGGCCGGATAGAGCACCACCGTGCAGACGAGCGTGGCCGCGAACACGAGCGGCACGAACAACCCCTTCGCCATCAGCGCGATGCCGACGCCCGCGCCGAAGATCGGCGCGGCCCAGCGGCCCGCCGGATGCGCCGGCAGCCCGTGACGCAACTGCTGCGCACGCGCGACGTGCCGCATCACGAGTTCGAGCAGTCCGCAGAACGCCATGGCGGTGCCGGCAAACAGCGCGACGTCCGTCATCATGTCGTGCACGTGCTTGATGACGACGAGCGTGCTCGCGCTCAGCACGACCGGGCCGATCACGCGCAGGTCGAACCAACTCTCGGTCCGGCTGGCCACGCGGGCCGCGCGCGCGATGAAGCCGAACGCAAGCGCGGCGAACAAGGCGCTCGCGAGGCGCGCCGCGTCGTGCAGCGGCATCACGCGCTGCAGCAGCCACGCGAGGCTGGTCGCGACCCACGCGTAAAGCGGCGGTTTTTCCATGAACGGCAGGCCGGCATTGGTCGGCACGACGAAATCGCCGGTCTCGAGCATGTGCTGGATGATGCCGAACGTGTAGGTTTCGTCCTGTTTCCACGGATCGTGCCCGAGCACGCCGGGCAGCGTGTACGCGCACACCAGCGCGACGACGAACAGCCATGCGCGCCAGCCGAGCAGCAGCGAGCGGTCGCGCGGGGCGCTGATGGCGGCGGTCGAGGCCGCGACGGGCGTGCCGGCGACGTCCAGCGTCGCGATGACGTCGGTATCGGCGGTCGAGCGGGTGTGCGTGGCCGGGGCGGGCACGGGCGTGCGTCGCCGGCTGGGCGCTGCGGTTCCAGGCATGGAAAAGATCTCGGGTCGAGTCGAGCCGGTCCGGCGACATGGGCTGGACCGATAAGGGGCTACATCCGGGTAACGGACAGCGTGTTTGAGACACCTGTCTGAATGGCCGCTAGTAGAGCACGGAATTGTTACGGATGTTTACTGGAAGTGTCGCGGAATTGTGGAGATTTGTGGCGCGGCGACCATGGCGTTTTCGATCGCTTTATTGTTGCGCCGCGCGTCAGCTTAGCGGCCGCCACCAACGTCGAGCAGGGCGCCCGTCGTGTAGGACGCCGCATCGCCTAGCAGCCAGACGATCGCCTCGGCGATCTCCCGCGCTTCGCCCGCGCGGCCGAGCGGTGTCTGCGCGCCGAGCCGGGCCGCGCGGCCTGGCTGGCCGCCGCTTGCATGAATATCGGTCTCGATCAGGCCGGGGCGCACCGCGTTGACGCGCACGCCGTGCGGGCCGAGTTCCTTGGCCAGGCCGATCGTCAGCGAATCGACCGCGCCTTTCGAGCCCGCGTAATCGACGTACTCGTTCGGCGAGCCGAGCCGCGACGCGATCGACGACACGTTGACGATCGCGCCGCCGCGGCCGCCGCGGTCGGTGGACAGCCGACGCGCGGCTTCGCGCGCGCACAGGTAGGCGCCGAGCACGTTGGTATCGAAGATCCGCCGCAGGCGGTCGGCGGGCATGTCGGCGAGCGGCATCGACGGCGCGACGATGCCGGCATTGTTGACGAGCGCGTCGAGGCGCCCGAACGCGGCCGCAACGGTGTCGAACATCGCGACGACGTCCGCCTCGTTCGCGACGTCCCCCGCGGCGATGCACGCGCGGCCGCCCGCGTCGCGCACGGCCTGCGCGGTCAGTTCGGCCGCGGCTGCGTCGCGTGCATAGTTGATGCCGACGTCCCAGCCGCGTTCGGCCGCGAGCACGGCGGTCGCACGGCCGATGCCGCGGCTCGCGCCGGTGACGAGGACAGCCTTGCGGTCGGACGGTGCGGTCATCGCGTGCGGTTTCCGGTGACGGTTACTTCGCGGCGTCGGGCGCCCACTTGTCGCGGGCGGGCGGCTGGTAGCGGCGCAGCCGCTCGATCAGCGCGACGGGTTCCGGTTCGACGCACAGCGCGTCGAAATAGGCCGGCCGCATGAAGCCTTCGTCGACCGTATGACGCAGCAGCGCGATCAGCGGATCGTAGAACGAATCGATGTTGTAGAGCGCGACGGGCTTGCGGTGATAGCCGAGCTGGGCCCACGTGTAGACCTCGAAGAGCTCCTCGAGCGTGCCGGCGCCGCCGGGCATCGCGACGAACGCGTCGGACAGGTCGGCCATCATTTTCTTGCGATGGTGCATGTCGGGCACGACGTGCAGTTCCGACAGCCCCGTATGGCCGACTTCCTTGTCGACCAGCAACTCGGGGATCACGCCGACCGCACGGCCGCCGGCGGCCATCACTTCGTCGGCGATCACGCCCATCAGGCCGACGCGGCCGCCGCCGTATACGAGCGTGAGGCCCGCATCGACGAGCGCGCGGCCGAACGCGCGCGCGGCGTCGGCATAGACGGGCCGCACGCCGGACGACGAGCCGCAGTAAACGCAGACCGCCTTCATTGCTTCGCGTCCTTGGCGGGGGCCTGGCCGGTGGCGACGGGGCCGCCCGCCGGGCGCGGCGAACCGTCGCGCGGCGGCAGGTAGTCGGTGAACTGGCGCTTCGGCAGCTTGCCGGACACGAGATCGTCGAACAGCTGGCGCGAACGGCCGCGCAGGTACGGCGCCATGATCGAGATCACGTGCATGCTGACCTGGTGCAGCTCTTCGCGGATCGCGTCCTGATCGTTGTATTTGCGCGGATGCATCACGTACTGGTACGACAGCCAGTACGTCGAGATCACCGCCATGTTGGTGGCGATGACCTCGATCTCCGCGGGCGTCGCGACCATTTCGGCATCGGAGACGAGCAGCTCGCACATGTCGTGCGCGAAGCGCACCTTGTGGCTGATGATCTGCTTGAAGTGCGTCTCGAGCGTGCGGTTGCGGGCGAGCAGGTCGTTGAGGTCGCGATACAGGAACCGGTAGGTCCACATGAAATCGGCCATGTACTGCAGGTACGACCACGTTTCGTCGATCGTCGGACGGTGATCTTCGGGAAAGCGCAGCCGCCGTTCGATCTGCTGTTCGAACTGCGCGAAGATGCTGTTGATGATGTCGTCCTTGTTGCGGAAATGGTAGTACAGGTTGCCTGGACTGATTTCCATTTCCTCGGCGATCGTCGTGGTGGTGACGTTCGGCTCGCCGATCTCGTTGAAGAGTTTCAACGACAACTCGAGAATCCGTTCGCGGGTGCGGCGGGGAGGTTTCGCTTCCATGTCGTCCGGCCCTGTGTGTGCCGGACTGGCGGGCGCTGCAATCGATGCTGCGTGATTCGTCCGGCGCGGGTTGCTGTTCTATGTCTGGCGGACGATTATAAACCGGGGTTTCGCCACGTCGGGGCATTTCGTGATCGCGGCCCCCGCGCGGCGCATGGTGCGGCGCCGCATGCGGGCGTGGCGAAAGGCGCCCGGCGCTTGCCTAGAAGCCGAGCCAGCGTGCGACGACCGGCCCGAGCACGAAGCCCCACGTCGTCACGCACGCGAACAGCGCGACCGTCACGGCCGCGCTGCCGAGGTCCTTCGCGCGCTTCGACAGTTCGTGGCGCTCGAGCGAGATGCGGTCGATCGCGGCTTCGACGCTCGAGTTCAGCAGCTCGACGATCAGCACCAGCAGCACCGAGCCGATCAGCAGCGCGCGCGACGCGGCCGGCACCGGCGCGAATGCGCCGATCGGCAGCATCAGCGCGGCGAGCGTGAGTTCCTGGCGAAACGCGCTTTCCTCGCGGATCGCGACGCGAAAGCCGTTCAGCGAATGCTTGAGCGCGAACCACGCACGCGTGATGCCGCGGTGGCGCTTGTACGGATTCGGCGGCAGCGCCGCGAGCCGGTCGTCGGGGCCGAGCGGCTCATGCGGTTGCACGTCCGCGTCGGCATGCGGCTCTTCCTCGTCGAACGGGCGGTGCCGCGACGGCGTCGCGGCGGGGGGCGGGATCTTGTCGTTCAGGTCTCGTTTCAAACGGCTGCACCTTCGGCTGGCGAGTACGCGGTCTTCGGCAGCGGCTTCAGATGCGACGCGAATTGCTCGGATGCGGCGCGCCACGAGAAGCGTTCCGCCCACGCGCGCGCAGTCGTGCGTTCGATCTTCAGCGCCTCGAGGCAGGCTTCCTGCAGGTCCTCGTGCATCGCGCCGGCATCGCCTCCGCCGAGCACGTCGATCGGGCCCGTGACGGGATACGCGGCCACCGGCGTGCCGCAGGCGAGGGCTTCGAGCAGCACGAGGCCGAACGTGTCGGTGCGACTCGGGAATACGAACACGTCGGCCGCAGCATACACCTTCGCGAGCTCCGTCTGTGACAGCACGCCGAGATAGTTCGCCTCCGGGTAGCGCGACTTCAGCTCCGCGAGCGCGGGGCCTTCGCCCGCGACCCACTTCGAGCCGGGCAGGTCGAGGCGCAGGAACGCCTCGACGTTCTTCTCGATCGCGACGCGGCCCACGTACAGGAAGATCGGCCGCGCGGTGTTGAGCACCTTCGACTCCATCGGCCGGAAGATGTCGAGGTCGACGCCGCGGGTCCACAGCACGACGTTCGTGAAGCCGAATTTCTCGAGGTCCTGCTTGACGACCGGCGTCGGCGCCATCACCGCGAGCGACGGGCCGTGGAACCAGTGCAGGAACTTGTAGGTCGCCGCCAGCGGAATGCCGAAGCGCGCCTGCACGTATTCCGGGAAGCGCGTGTGGTAGGCGGTCGTGTACGGCAGCTTGCGGGCGCGCGCATAGCGCCGCGCGGCGAGGCCGAGCGGGCCTTCGGTCGCGATGTGCAGCGCGTCGGGTGCGAACGCATCGATCCGTGCGCGCAGCTTGCGGTACGGCAGGATCGACAGGCGGATTTCCGGGTAGGTCGGGCAGGGCACCGTGGGGAATTCCAGCGGCGTCAGCATTTCGACGCGGTGGCCGAGCGCGGTGAGTTCGCGGGAGGTGCTCTTCAGCGTGCGCACGACGCCGTTGACCTGCGGTTCCCACGCGTCGGTGACGATCATGATCTTCATCGCGGCATGTCCTGTAAGTAGGGTTGTGTCAGGCAGTGGCCTTGGCCTTGCGCGACGTGGTCTCCGACGGCGCGCTGCGCATCACCGTCCAGTAGACGATCTTCAATTCGCCTTCCATCGTTTCGACGAGCGCGGACAGGCTTTCGACCCAGTCGCCGTCGTTGCAGTACATCACGCCGTCGATGTCGCGAATCTCGGCCTTGTGGATGTGGCCGCACACGACGCCGTCGCAGCCGCGGCGGCGCGCCTCGTCGGTCATCACGGTCTCGAACTGCGAGATGAAGTTGACCGCGTTCTTGACCTGGTGCTTCAGGTACTGCGACAGCGACCAGTACTGGAAGCCGAGCCGGCTGCGGATCCGGTTGAACCAGCGGTTCAGCACGAGGATCAGCGTGTAGAGCGTGTCGCCGAGGTACGCGAGCCATTTCGCGTGCTGGATCACGCCGTCGAACAGGTCGCCGTGCACGATCCACAAACGTTTGCCCGCGAGCGTCGTGTGGAACGCCTCGCCGCGCACCTGGATGTCGCCGAACGCGAGATCGCAGAACTGCCGCGCGCCTTCGTCGTGGTTGCCGGGGATGTAGACGACCTGCGTGCCCTTGCGCGCCTTGCGCAGGATCTTCTGCACGACGTCGTTGTGCGCCTGCGGCCAGTACCAGCCTTTTTTCAGTTGCCAGCCGTCGATGATGTCGCCGACGAGGTACAGGTATTCCGAGTCGTTGTGACGCAGGAAATCCAGCAGGTAGGGCGCCTGACAGCCGCTCGAGCCGAGGTGGATGTCGGACAGCCAGATGGTGCGGTAGCGATGGGTGGACGGCTCGGGGTCGTCGTGCTGCGTGGTGTGCGCGACCGGCGGCTGGTGCGACACCACGCCGTCGGTTGCCCCCGAACCGGACAGGAACGCGGTGGCGGCGCGGGCGCCGATGGGATGACGAAACAATGAAGTCGCGGACGTTTTCTGGCCCATGCATGACTCGCGCCGGTTGACATTACCCGGCATTCCGCCATGCGGGCGTGACTGTGCCGTGACAGTCACGAGACGTTCTTATTACGACCGTTGAAGGATGTTTAGCCGTGAACGAGCGGGCGTTGCGTTAGCTGCCGCACCGAACGGCCGGCGCTTGTCCGGCAAGGCCGTCCGGCTCGATCGGGGGCGGGATGGGCGAGCGGCTTTCGTCTGGCGAATGTGGCGCGTCAGCGCGGTATCGCGACGACGCGGGTGCGCGCGAGCCGGTCGTGCGGGAACTGGCGGCCGGCGTGCAAGCGGGCGGCGCCGGCCCACACGACGATCCATGCGGCGGCGAGCGCGAGCGTGACGGGTACCGACAGGCCGAGCAGCGGGTGCAGCGCGAGCGGCGGCAGGAACCACAGCCAGCCGAGCGCGTAGCGGACGAGCGCGTGGCCGGCGCTCAGCGGCCGGCCGCTCGACGATTCGAGCCGCAGCCGCCAGGTTTTCATCGGCAGCGTCTGGCCGCCGTGCGTCCAGAACCACACGAAATACGCGCCGACGACGAGCGCGATCCACGCGGCAAGCAGATTGTGATGAACGAGGCCGTTGCGTTGTTGCGTCGCCAGGCTGAACGCGAGCCCGGCGAAGAACACGACGCCGAACAGCAGCACGCCTTCGTAGAGCAGCGCGGCGAGGCGCCGCCGTACGGACGGCGCGGCGGCCGGGGACTCGGGCGCGCGGGCGTTCGCCACGGCCGCTCAGGAGCCCTTGAACAGCGAAGGCGCGTCGGCGGGCGACACCGGCACGACCGCGGCCGGTGCCGATGCGGTGCCGGACGTCGACGATGCCGGCACCGGCTGCGCGGCGGCACCGGTCGACGCGGGCGCCGGGGCGGCAGCCGCGCCGCTCGCCGGGTGTTCGTGCGAGTTGACGAGGCGGCGGACGTCACGGTCGGCGACGGTCGGCGGCGCGCTGACGACGCTCGGCCGGCGGCGGCGCTCGGCGGCGGCAAGCCGTTCCTTCTGCTCCTCGGGGAGTTGCTGGTAGGCCTTCCACGCGCGCTCGCGCGCCTGCGCGGACAGCTCCTTCGCGCTCTGGTAGTTCTCGCGCGCGACGCGGCGCTGTTCGGGCGTCATCTTCGCCCACTCGGTCATCCGCTCCTGCAGGCGTTTCTGGTTATCCAGCGACAACTTCGCGAAACGCGATGCGATCTTCAGCCATTTACGCTTGCGGGCATCGCTGAAGCCGTCCCACTGGTCGGCGAACGGCGCGAGGGCCGCGTGCTGCGCCGGCGTGAGGCGTGCCCACGACAGCGGGCCGGTGGCGGCCGGCAACGGCAGCGGAAGGGGCAGCGGCGGGAGTTCGGCGGTCAGCCCGGTCGCGGTCGACGCGGGCGCGGCGGGACTGGTGGTCGCGACGGGCGCCGTCGCGGGGGCCGGGTGGAATCGGGGATACGTGGCGACGTAGGAAACGGCGATCGCGATCACGCATCCGAAAAATACGGCCAGGCCGCGCTTCTGACTCACCCGTGCGATCCCCTCGTTATTGTCTGTTAGTGAGCGCGCGAAAGATACGCGTTGAACCCGTGATCGAGATACGCATTGAGCGGCAGGTCGTCGCTGAGCATCGCCGCGTCGATGTCGGCGAGTTCGGCGGTGCGCTGCATGTCTTCCCAGTACGCGATGCCGACGAGCCCCGCGAGCAGCAACGCGAGCGGCCACGCGCGCAGCAGGCGGCGGGCGAACGACGTCGGCACGCGGTTCGCGGGCGTCGGGCCGTAGGCGCCGGCCGCGCCGGCGAAGGCCGGCACGAACACCGGCGCGCTCGCGGCTTCGGGCTTCTTGCGCGCGAGCGCGGCCCGGCGGGCGACGGCCAGCCGATCGGTGGTCGCGGCAGGCAGCGCGGCCGCGCGCTCGTCCAGCGCGCGACGCACCTTCAACGCGAATTCGTGTTCTCGGTTTGCGGAGCTCATAGCGTGATTCCTTTGGCCTTGAGCGCTTGCGCCAGGGTATGAGTGGCTCGCGAGCAGTGCGTCTTGACGCTGCCCTCGGAGCACCCCATTGCGGCGGCAGTCTCGGCGACATCCATATCTTCCCAATAACGCATCAGGAACGCTTCCCGTTGACGCGTCGGAAGCTTCTGGATTTCTTCGTCGATCAGGGCCAGGACCTGCTCTCTTTCGAGGCGGTGCTCGCTGCTCTCGACGCCCGCGTTGTCGTCCGCGGATTCAAGCGTTTCGAGCGGGTCGAAGTCGTCGTCGTCGGTGTTGTTCAGCGACGAGAAGAGCGTCACCCACGTGTTGCGGACCTTCTGCCGGCGGAACCAGTCGTGGATCGCGTTCTGCAGGATCCGCTGAAAAAGCAGCGGCAGCTCGGCCGCCGGCCGGTCGCCGTACTTTTCCGCGAGCTTGATCATCGCGTCCTGCACGATGTCGAGCGATGCATCGTCGTCACGTACGGCGTACGCAGCCTGCTTGAACGCGCGCCTTTCGACGCCCGCCAGAAAGTCGGCGAGTTCCTTGTCTGATGCCATTCCGTGAAGGTATGCGCTGCGGCCCGCTGCGTGGTGTAAAAGGTCGAAAAATTTCGTAAAACCCGCGGATGCTATCAAATTTTCGCGCGGCTTGGCACCGGGTCGGGCGCCGCACGTTGCGCGCGAGCCGCGCCGGCCGGGCGCCGGGCGGCGCGCATGATGCGCTGCGGGATATTTTGCTTGACGGCCCCATCGCGACCCGCTATCGTCAGCGATTCGCAACATGAAGTGATGGTCTCATTTGAGGCTGGCCCAAGAAGCCCGCCCTTCAAACTGGACGCGCCGCTTGAACCCGAGCCACAAGCCCGGCAGAGAGCACCCGATCAATTTTTTGCCGAAAATTCGAAAGGTCAAAATGAACATGCCCAGCGCGGAATTCTCCACGTCGGAACCCCTTTCCCCTCCCGATAGCGACTCCATCGGCGGCACCGTGCTCATGAAGGCACTGGCCGACGAAAACGTCGAATTCATCTGGGGCTACCCCGGCGGCTCGGTTCTCTACATCTACGACGAGCTGTACAAGCAGGACAAGATTCAGCACGTGCTGGTGCGCCATGAACAGGCGGCCGTGCACGCAGCCGATGCGTATGCGCGCTCCACCGGCAACGTCGGCGTCTGTCTCGTGACGTCCGGCCCCGGTGTCACCAACGCGGTGACCGGCATCGCAACGGCATACATGGATTCGATCCCGATGGTCGTGATCAGCGGCCAGGTGCCGACTGCCGCGATCGGTCAGGATGCGTTCCAGGAATGCGACACCGTCGGCATCACGCGTCCGTGCGTGAAGCACAACTTCCTCGTGAAGGACGTGCGCGACCTCGCGGCAACCGTCAAGAAGGCGTTCTACATCGCCCGCACCGGCCGTCCGGGCCCGGTGCTGATCGACATCCCGAAAGACATCTCGAAGACGCCGTGCCAGTACGAGCCGATCAAGAGCGTGTCGCTGCGTTCGTACAACCCCGTCACGAAGGGCCATTCGGGCCAGATCCGCAAGGCCGTGTCGCTGCTGCTGACGGCCAAGCGTCCGTACATCTATACGGGGGGCGGCATCATCCTCGCCGATGCGTCGCGTGAACTGAACCAGTTCGCGGATCTGCTCGGCTACCCGGTCACGAACACGCTGATGGGTCTCGGCGGCTATCGCGCGTCGGACAGGAAATTCCTCGGCATGCTCGGCATGCACGGCACCTACGAAGCGAACATGGCGATGCAGCACTGCGACGTGCTGATCGCGATCGGCGCGCGCTTCGACGACCGCGTGATCGGCGACCCGGCGCACTTCGCGTCGCGCCCGCGCAAGATCATTCACATCGACATCGACCCGTCGTCGATCTCGAAGCGCGTGAAGGTCGACATTCCGATCGTCGGCGACGTGAAGGAAGTGCTGAAGGAGCTGATCGAGCAGCTGCAGACGGCCGAGCATGGCCCCGACACCGAGGCGCTCGCGCAATGGTGGAAGGACATCGAGGGCTGGCGCGCGAAGGACTGCCTGAAGTTCGACCGCGAAAGCGAGATCATCAAGCCGCAGTACGTGGTCGAGAAGGCGTGGGAGCTGACGGACGGCAATGCGTTCGTGTGCTCGGACGTCGGCCAGCACCAGATGTGGGCCGCGCAGTTCTACCGTTTCAACAAGCCGCGTCGCTGGATCAACTCCGGCGGCCTCGGCACGATGGGCTTCGGCCTGCCGGCGGCGATGGGCGTGAAGATGGCCCATCCGGACGACGACGTGCTGTGCATCACGGGCGAAGGCTCGATCCAGATGTGCATCCAGGAACTGTCGACCTGCCTGCAGTACGACACGCCCGTGAAGATCATTTCGCTGAATAACCGCTATCTCGGCATGGTCCGCCAGTGGCAGCAGATCGAATACAGCAAGCGCTATTCGCATTCGTACATGGATGCGCTGCCCGATTTCGTGAAGCTCGCCGAAGCGTACGGCCACGTCGGCATGCGGATCGAAAAGACTTCGGATGTGGAGCCGGCGCTGAAGGAAGCATTGCGCCTGAAGGACCGCACCGTGTTTCTCGACTTCCAGACCGATCCGACCGAAAACGTCTGGCCGATGGTACAGGCCGGCAAGGGCATCACCGAGATGCTGCTCGGATCGGAAGATCTGTAACGGCGCGACGCGCGCCCGGCCCGATGCGGCCGCCTTCACGAAGGGCGGTGCGGCACGCGGCGGCGCGCGGCGCGAGTGAATCGACACGGACACATTCTGGAAGAAGCGAACATGAGACACATCATTTCCGTCCTGCTGGAGAACGAACCGGGCGCGCTGTCGCGCGTGGTCGGCCTGTTCTCCGCACGCGGCTACAACATCGAAACCTTGACGGTGGCGCCGACCGAAGACCAATCGCTGTCGCGGCTCACCATCGTTTCCATTGGCTCCGACGACGTGATCGAACAGATCACGAAGCATCTGAACCGCCTGATCGAGGTGGTGAAAGTGGTGGACCTGACCGACGGTGCACACATCGAACGCGAGCTGATGCTGATCAAGGTACGTGCAGTGGGCAAGGAGCGTGAAGAAATGAAGCGGATGTCGGATATTTTCCGCGGCCGCATCATCGACGTGACCGAGAAGACCTACACGATCGAATTGACGGGCGCGAGCGACAAGCTCGACGCATTCATCCAGGGGCTGGACGCGGGCGCGATCCTCGAGACCGTGCGCACCGGCAGCTCCGGCATCGGACGCGGCGAGCGCATCCTGAAGGTGTGATGCCGACATAGCCAAAAATGGCACGCCGGGTGCGCCGTCATGTCCCGGCCCGCAGTATTCCATCCGAACGAATTATTGAATTTTTTGAATTAGCGAAGGAACCATCATGAACGTTTTCTACGACAAAGACGCCGACCTCTCCCTCATCAAGGGCAAGCAAGTCACGATCATCGGCTACGGCTCGCAAGGCCATGCACACGCGCTGAACCTGAAGGAAAGCGGCGTGAACGTGACGGTCGGCCTGCGCAAGGACGGCGCGTCGTGGAGCAAGGCCGAAAACGCCGGCCTGTCGGTCAAGGAAGTCGCGGAGGCGGTGAAGGGCGCGGACGTCGTCATGATGCTGCTGCCGGACGAGCAGATCGCCGACGTGTACGCGAAGGAAGTGCACGCGAACATCAAGCAAGGCGCGGCGCTCGCGTTCGCGCACGGTTTCAACGTCCACTACGGCCAGGTGATTCCGCGCGCCGACCTCGACGTGATCATGATCGCGCCGAAGGCACCGGGCCACACCGTGCGCGGCACGTACTCGCAAGGTGGCGGCGTGCCGCACCTGATCGCTGTGGCACAGAACAAGTCGGGCGCGGCACGCGACATCGCGCTGTCGTACGCGGCGGCGAACGGCGGCGGCCGTGCCGGCATCATCGAGACGAACTTCCGTGAAGAAACCGAAACCGACCTGTTCGGCGAGCAGGCCGTGCTGTGCGGCGGTACCGTCGAGCTGATCAAGGCAGGTTTCGAGACGCTGGTCGAAGCCGGCTACGCGCCGGAAATGGCGTACTTCGAGTGCCTGCACGAACTGAAGCTGATCGTCGACCTGATCTACGAAGGCGGCATCGCGAACATGAACTACTCGATCTCGAACAACGCCGAGTACGGCGAATACGTGACCGGCCCGCGCGTCGTCACGGAAGAGACGAAGAAGGCGATGAAGCAGTGCCTGACCGACATCCAGACGGGCGAGTACGCGAAGAGCTTCATTCTCGAGAACAAGGCAGGCGCGCCGACGCTGCAGTCGCGCCGCCGCCTGACGGCCGAGCACCAGATCGAGCAGGTCGGCGCGAAGCTGCGCGCGATGATGCCGTGGATCGCGAAGAACAAGCTCGTCGACCAGACGAAGAACTAAGCACCGTCAGCAGCAAAAGGTGCTGTTCCGGCCCTTCAAGCGAAGGGCCGGCATCAAAAAGCCGTCCGAAGGCAGCAGTGCCCCGGGCGGCTTTTGTTATGCTACGGGCTTTGCAATTCACCGAACACAGAACGAATCCATGAACTATCCTCATCCGATCATCGCGCGCGAAGGCTGGCCGTTCATCGCGATTGCAGCCGTCATCGCGCTGTTGATCCATGCCGTCGGGGGCTTCGGCTTCGCGTGGCCGTTCTGGCTGCTGCTCGTCTTCGTCGTCCAGTTCTTCCGCGATCCGCAGCGCCCGATCCCGGCGCAGCCGAACGCGGTGCTGTGCCCGGCGGACGGCCGCATCGTCGCGGTCGAGACCGCGCAGGATCCGTACGCGAACCGCGAAGCGCTGAAGATCAGCGTGTTCATGAATGTCTTCAATGTCCATTCGCAGCGTTCGCCGGTCGATGGCGCGATCTCGAAGGTCGAGTACTTCCCCGGCGCGTTCCTGAACGCGGCGATCGACAAGGCGTCGACCGAGAACGAGCGCAACGCGGTCGTGATCCAGACGGCGAGCGGCAAGACCGTCACGTCCGTGCAGATCGCCGGCCTGATCGCGCGCCGGATCCTGTGCTACGTGCGCGCCGGCGAGCCGCTGTCGCGCGGCCAGCGCTACGGTTTCATCCGCTTCGGTTCGCGCGTCGACGTGTACCTGCCGCTCGGCAGCCGCGCGAAGGTGTCGATCGGCGAGAAGGTCTACGCGTCGTCGACGATCCTCGCCGAGCTCGAACAGTAAGGGGCGGGGCGCACGATGGCCGCATTCAAACCGCGTCGGCCGCGTAACGGCTCCGGCCAGACGCCACGCCCGTTCCGCCGCAACAAGGTGATGGCGCCCGATGCGGCGCCGCTCGAAAGCCGCCGCGCCGCGCGCCAGCGGTTCCTGAAGACGCGCGGCATCTATCTGCTGCCGAACGCGTTCACGACCGCCGCGCTGTTCTGCGGCTTCTTCGCGGTCGTGCAGGCGATGAACGTGCGCTTCGAGATCGCCGCGATCGCGATTTTCGTCGCAATGGTGCTCGACGGGATGGACGGGCGCGTCGCGCGCATGACGCATACGCAGAGCGCGTTCGGCGAGCAGTTCGACAGCCTGTCGGACATGGTGTCGTTCGGCGTCGCGCCCGCGCTCGTGATGTACGAGTGGGTGCTGAAGGATCTCGGCCGCTGGGGCTGGCTCGCCGCGTTCGTCTATTGCTCGGGCGCCGCGCTGCGCCTCGCGCGCTTCAACACGAACATCGGCAGCGTCGACAAGCGCTTCTTCCAGGGGCTGCCGAGCCCGGCCGCCGCCGCGCTGATCGCGGGCTTCGTGTGGCTCGCGACCGACAACCGCGTGCCGATGAAGCTCGGCTGGCTGCCATGGGTCGCGTTCGCGCTGACGATCTACGCGGGCGTGACGATGGTGTCGAACGCGCCGTTCTACAGCGGCAAGGCGCTCGACGTGCGGCACCGCGTGCCGTTCGCGGCAATCCTGCTCGTCGTCGTCGCGTTCGTGCTCGTGTCGTCGGATCCGCCGCTGATGCTGTTCTGCCTGTTCGTGTTGTACGGGCTGTCCGGCTACGTGTTCTGGGCCTACATGGCCATTCGTGGGCGGGCGAATCCGGCGCGCTCGTCGCAGCGCGATCACTGACGCCGCGCACGATCGTTGATCTGCCCGGAAACGGCGGCCTCGGAGCCGCCGTTTTCATTTGCCCCTTTTTCGAGCCGGGCCGCGTCGATTCCCGGGTGCCGTCCGATTGCGCGGCCAGCGGAATGTCGCTATAGTCTCCGCCATGACCGCATTTCCCCGCTTCTCCCTCCTTCTAGCCGGTGCGCCGCTACGCGCGCTAGCTTTGGCGCGCCTGCCGCGCTGACCGTTCTCGCCCCCCGTCTCAAGCCTCGTCTGTTGTTGAGCGTCGCCAGCGGTGGCGCGATCTCATTACGTTTGACTTCCGTATAAAGAGCCCTGGAGCCCCCCATGACAGACAAGCTGATCATTTTCGATACGACGTTGCGTGACGGCGAGCAATCGCCCGGTGCGTCGATGACGAAGGAAGAGAAAATCCGCATCGCGAAGCACCTCGAGCGGATGAAGGTCGACGTGATCGAGGCCGGCTTCGCGGCCAGCTCGAACGGCGATTTCGACGCGATCCACACGATCGCCGGTCTCGTGAAGGACAGCACGATCTGCTCGCTGGCGCGGGCCAACGACAAGGACATCCAGCGCGCCGCCGACGCACTGAAGCCGGCCAACAGCGCGCGGATCCACACGTTCATCGCGACGTCGCCGCTGCACATGGAGAAGAAGCTGCGGATGACGCCGGACCAGGTGTTCGAGCAGGCGCGTCTCGCGGTGCGTTTCGCGCGCAAGTTCACCGACAACGTCGAATTCTCGCCGGAAGACGGCAGCCGCTCGGATCTCGACTTCCTGTGCCGCGTGCTGGAAGCCGTGATCGCCGAAGGCGCGACGACGATCAACATCGCCGACACGGTCGGCTACGGCGTGCCGGAACTCTACGGCAACCTCGTGAAGACGCTGCGCGAGCGCATTCCGAACTCGGACAAGGCGATCTTCTCGGTGCATTGCCACAACGACCTCGGGATGGCGGTCGCGAACTCGCTCGCCGGCGTGAAGATCGGCGGTGCGCGCCAGATCGAGTGCACGATCAACGGCCTCGGCGAGCGCGCGGGCAACACGTCGCTCGAAGAGATCGTGATGGCCGTGAAGACGCGCAGGGACTACTTCGGCCTCGACGTCGGCATCGACACCACGCAGATCGTGCCGACGTCGAAGCTCGTGTCGCAGATCACCGGCTTCGTCGTGCAGCCGAACAAGGCGGTGGTCGGCGCGAACGCGTTCGCGCACGCGTCGGGCATCCACCAGGACGGCGTGCTGAAGGCGCGCGACACCTACGAGATCATGCGCGCGGAAGACGTGGGCTGGACCGCGAACAAGATCGTGCTCGGCAAGCTGTCGGGCCGCAACGCGTTCAAACAGCGCCTGCAGGAACTCGGCGTATCGCTCGACAGCGAAGCCGAATTGAATGCCGCGTTCATGCGCTTCAAGGATCTGGCCGACCGCAAGGCGGAGATCTTCGACGAGGACATCATCGCGATCGTGTCCGAGGAATCGGCGCTCGCGCAGGAGCAGGAGCACTTCAAGTTCGTGTCGCTGTCGCAGCGTTCGGAAACGGGCGAGCAGCCGCAGGCCAAGGTCGTGTTCGCGGTCGAGGGCAAGGAAGTGACCGGCGAGGCGCGCGGCAACGGCCCGGTCGACGCGACGTTCAATGCGATCGAGGGCGAAGTCGGTAGCGGCTCCGAGCTGCTGTTGTACTCGGTGAACGCGATCACGACCGGCACGCAGGCGCAGGGCGAGGTGACGGTCCGGCTGTCGAAGAGCGGGCGGATCGTCAACGGCGTCGGCACCGATCCGGACATCGTCGCCGCATCCGCGAAGGCGTACATTTCCGCGCTGAACAAGCTGCACTCGAAGGACGACAAGGTCAACCCGCAGCGCTCGTAAGCGTCGCGCGCCGCCGCGCGCGCGTTACACGGCTCCGAAACGCCCCGTGCGGCCCTGCGCCGCCCGGGGCGTTTTTTCATTGGCCGCTCATTCGGCGGCCGGCGCGCGGAACAGCCAGCGGCGCGCAGCCGTGCGTGCCGCCGGCTGACGCCGGCGGAACTCGACCGCGATCCCGCGCCGCGGCGCATCGGCGACGAACCCATCGAGCAGTTCGAGCACGTCGTGGTCGATGTAGTCGGCACGCGTCGCGTCGATGATCACCGCCGCCCGGTCCGGAATGTGCCGCAGGTGGTGCTTGACCTGCACCTTGCCCAGAAACGACACGTCCTTGCGGAACGACAGCAGGAAGTGGTCGTCATGCTGCGCGAGCGTGACGGGGCTCTTCAGATTCGCGACGGCGACGGCCAGCACGCTGCACGCAAGGCCGAGCGCGATGCCGAACAGCAGGTCCACTGCGAGCACGCCGACGATCGTCGCGGCGAACGGCGCGAACGCGGCCGGGCCTTGCTTCATCACCGAGCGGAACAGCGCCGGTTTCGCGAGCTTCATACCGGTGTGGATCAGGATCGCGGCCAGGCTCGCGAGCGGGATCAGGTTGATCAGGCCGGTGAGCGCGAATACGCTCGCGAGCAGCAGGATCCCGTGCACGATCGCGGACATCCGGCTTTGCGCGCCGGCGTTGACGTTGGCCGAACTGCGCACGATCACCGACGTGATCGGCAGGCCGCCGACCGCGCCCGCGACCAGATTGCCGACGCCCTGGGCCTTCAGCTCCCGATCGGGTTGCGTCGGCCGCCGCTTCGGATCGATCTGTTCGACCGCTTCGAGGCACAGCAGCGTCTCGAGGCTCGCGACGACCGCGAGCGTGATCGCAACCCGCCAGACGTCCGGATTGACCAGGTGCGCGAAGTTCGGGCCGAGTTCCGCATGCTTGAGCGATGCCGCGAGCGCCGCGAACGAGTCGAATTCGGGCAGCGTGACGCGATGCGCGGCGCCCGGCGCGGCTGCCGGTGCGACCATGCCGAGCACGAGCGTCGCGCCGATGCCGAGCACGACGACCGCGAGCGGAGCCGGTACCGAACGCACCCACGCGAAGCGCTTGAGTGCCGGCGTGTCCCATGCGATCAGCAGCGCCAGCGACGCAAGCGCGATCGCCGTGGCGGCCCATGCGGTCGGCAGCGCCAGCCAGCTCGCAAACGATTGCGCGGGCTGGCCGCCGATGCCGAATGCGAACGGAATCTGCTTCACGATCAGCAGCAGGCCGATCGCGGCGAGCATGCCCTTGATGACGGGCGACGGCACGTAGGCGGCGAAACGGCCGGCGCGCAACATGCCGAAGCCGAACTGCAGCACGCCGGACAGCAGCACCGCGAGCAGGAACGCGGAGAAGCTGCCGAGTTGCGCGATGCCTTCGACGACGATCACGACGAGGCCGGCGGCCGGCCCGCTGACGGACAGCGACGAGCCGCTCAGCAGCGCGACGACGATGCCGCCGACGATGCCGGACACGAGCCCGGCGAACGGTTCGACGCCGGAGGCATTGGCGATGCCGAGACAGAGCGGCAGCGCGACGAGAAAAACGACGATGCCGGCGACGATGTCGCGCGGCAGGGTGGACAGGCGCTCGTTCAGTTTCATGGTTGGGGTGGTGTCGTTGGCGTGGAGGGCGGCGCGGGTCAACCGAGCGCGGCGGCGGTCGCAACAGGCTCGGGCTCGGCTTCGGCTTCGGCGTCGGCTTCGGCCGGCGGTGCTGCATAGCCGGAATCGAGCTCCTTCAGGCGGCCGTCGGCGAGCGAAAAGATCCAGCCGTGCACGAGCGGCGGCCGTTCGCGGCCGCGCACGATCGGCGACGCGCGCAGCAGCCGCACCTGTTCGAGCACGTTCAGCTCGGCGAGGCGATCGGCGGCGGCCAGGTCGTCGAGCCCGTCGAGCGCGTCGCGATGGCGCCGCGCGAGCGCGCAGAGCGGCGCGATGCGGCGCGCGACGTGCGGCAGGTCGGCGGGTGGCGGCAGCAGCGATGCGCGCACGCCGCCGCACCCGTAGTGACCGCACACGATCACGTGGTCGACCTTCAGCACCCGCACCGCGTACTCGAGCACGCTGGCGGAATTGTCGTCGTCCGGCTGGAACAGGTTCGCGATGTTGCGATGGACGAACAGCTCGCCGGGCGCGCAGTGCGTGATGGTTTCGGCCGGCACGCGGCTGTCGGCGCAGCCGATCCACAGGACGCGCGGGTTCTGGCCGCGCGCGAGCGCGTCGAAGAAGCCCGGCGTGTGTTCGCGCGTCTCGCGGGCCCAGGCAATGTTGGCAACCAGCATGCTCTTGGGGCGGTTCATGAGGACTCCTTTGTGATCAAGGCGAATAAATATCGCTCGAAACGACGGAACGACATTCTTTCTAAGTTGAAAGGTTCGATTTCGACTGATATTAGGGGTATGCCCTAGCAGTCCGGGTGGGTTGAAACAAATTGTTTCAAATTGATTGGGCGTAGTGCATTGCATGCACCAGTGAGACGCATGATATGCGTCAGATATGCCTGTTTATGCGCGGGCGCCCGCATGACGGGGCGTTCAGCGTATTGTCATCGAAATGTTAACGATCGGAAAAGTTTTCCGTGTAATTCGCGAAATTAAATAAGGCAGCGGAAAAAAAGAAATGGCCATTCACGCAATCATTCGTAAATGGCCATTGCGACAATTGCGCGTCAATGCGCAATCGATCAGAACAGAGTGCGGCGATCGGGATCGTGCAGCGGGTCCGGCGTTTTCTGCGTGGTGCGCAGGATGCCCTGCGGATCGAAGTAGAAGCTGTACATCATGTACCAGACGTTGTCCTCGAGATACCGGTACGTCCACACCTCGCGCTTCATCAGCGGGAAGTAGGACGTCTCGACCGGGCGTCCGAAATTGACGAGGACGTCGGTCTTCGTCCACTTGCCGATCTCCGCGCGATAGAACTCGCTCGGCTGCAGCACCTGGCGCACGTTGACGATCCGGTGGGCCGCGTCGACGTCGGCCGCGACCGTGATCTCGCCCATCGGCTGGGTCGGCCACATCAGGCGCTTGCCGCCGCCCGGCAGGTCGTAGATCTCGCGCGGCGGCCCCATGCGCGCGACGATCGCCGACTCGTCCTGGCCGGCCTGGTATTGCTGCCACGGTTGCGCGCAACCGGCCAGCAGCGCGGCCGTGCAAGCGACCAGTACCGGCAGGCGCACGGGAATGCGAGAGCGCATCGGATTCTCCTGAACACGGAAACAAGTCCCGTTTTATCACGGACGGCGCGCGATCGCGCATCGCGCGGAAAAAATCGGTGCGGATCGCCGCCCGTCGCGCTTGCGGGCGGCGGGCGCCGCGGCCTATGATCCGCGCTTCTCGGGCAGATTGAAGGGCAGGTGGCCGATGCAGGGATGGAAGCGGTGCGCGCTCGCGTGGGGCGCGGGGTGGATGCTGGCGGCGTCCGCGTTTGCCGGCGGGGAGCCGGTGCGGATCGCGCTGATCGAAGGGATGTCGGGCCCGTTCGCGAACGCGGGCGCGGCGGTCGAGCGCAACCTGCGTTTCGGCGTCGAGCAGGTCAACGCGGCGGGCGGCGTGAAGCTGCGCGATGGCGCGCACCCGCTCGAGCTCGTCGTGCTCGACAGCAAGGGCAGCCCCGAGGAGGCGCTCGTGCAGTTGCGCGCGGCCGCCGATCGCCATGTCGGCTTCGTCGCGCAGGGCAACAGCTCCGCCGTCGCGGCCGCGCTCGTCGCGGCGCTCGACAAGCTGAACGCACGCGATCCGGACAACCGGATGCTGTTCCTGAACTACTCGGCCGACGATCCCGCGCTGACCGGCGCGCGCTGCAGTTTCTGGCATTTCCGCTTCGATGCGCATGCCGGCATGCGGATGGCGGCGCTCGCGGACGTGATGGCGCGCGATCGTGCGCTGCGCAAGGTCTATCTGTTGAACCAGGACTACAGCTTCGGCCACGACGTCAGCACCCTCGCGCGGCAGGCGCTGGCCGCGCGGCGCCCGGACGTGACGATCGCCGGCGACGAATTCCATCCGATCGGCCGGATCAAGGATTTCTCGCCGTATATCGCGAAGATCCGCGCGAGCGGCGCGGACGCCGTCGTGACCGGCAACTGGGGCAACGACCTCACGCTGCTCGTGAAGGCGGCGCGCGAACAGGGGCTGAACGCGAAGTTCTATACGTTCTACGGCAACAGCCTCGGCGCGCCGGCGGCCCTCGGCGACGCGGGTGTCGGCCGCGTCGTGGCGGTGGCCGACTGGCACCCGAACGCGGGCGGCGCTGCGTCCGATGCGTTCTACCGCGCGTTCCGGACCCGTTTCCCGGCCGCCCAGGACGATTACCCGGTACGACGGATGAGCCAGATGATCCAGATCCTGGCCGCCGCGATGACCCGCGCGGGTTCGGCCGACCCCGTCGCGGTCGCGCACGCGCTCGAGGGGCTGTCGTTCGACGACGGCTTCCACGCGTCGCGGATGCGCGCGCAGGATCACCAGTTGATCCAGCCCCTTTACGTGATGGAAATGGACAAGGCGGGCACGCCGGGCGTGCGCTTCGACAACGAGGGGTCGGGCTATGGCTTCCGGACGGTGCTCGCGGTGCCGGCGCAACGCACGGAGATGCCGTCGACGTGTTCGATGACGCGCCCGTGACGGGAAGCGGTAAGAACGGCACCGAGTTGTGCTACAATGCGCGCCGGTTGTAAGTCACGGCACGGCCATTCTTCCGTGTCCGCCTGTTCAGTTAGAAAGGAAATCACATGTCTGTTGCAGATATCAAGAAGTCGGAAGTCGTTGCTCAGTTCGCCCGCGGTACCAACGACACGGGGTCGCCCGAAGTCCAGGTCGCACTGCTGACCGCACGTATCGTCGAACTGACGGGTCACTTCAAGACCCACGCGAAGGATCACCACAGCCGCCGCGGCCTGCTGCGCATGGTGAGCCGCCGCCGCAAGCTGCTCGACTACCTCAAGGGCAAGGATGCCGACCGTTACCGCGCACTGATCGAGAAGCTGGGTCTGCGTAAGTAATCGAGGCGATTGCCGCCAGCAAGATGCCTGTGTCAGTCCGCTGATGCAGGCATTTTGTTTTTGCGCGGTGCGTAGCGTCACACGCATCGCAGGCTGTCCCGTACGTTCGTGCGGGGCCGCCGCCGCGATCGATACCGGGGCAGGATTTGTGTCATTCCAGCGCGTCGCTGCCTGAGCGCCGCGCTGGAATGGCATAAAAAACACACCTTGCTCCGGGTGATTCGGTCGGGACGCCGCCGCGCGGGATGGCCGGCGCGGCGAATGAAATGCATGAATACAAAGGAGCAACCATGTCCATGTTCAACAAGGTCGTGAAGGAATTCCAATGGGGCCAGCACAAGGTGCGCCTCGAAACCGGTGAAGTCGCCCGCCAGGCGAGCGGCGCCGTGATCGTCGACGTCGAGGACACCGTCGTGCTGGCAACCGTCGTCGGCGCGAAGTCGGCGAAGCCGGGCCAGGATTTCTTCCCGCTGACCGTCGACTACCTCGAGAAGACCTACTCGGCCGGCAAGATCCCGGGTGGCTTCTTCCGCCGCGAAGGCCGTCCGTCGGAGCATGAAACGCTGACGTCGCGCCTGATCGACCGTCCGCTGCGCCCGCTGTTCCCGGAAGGCTTCTACAACGAAGTCCAGGTCGTGATCCACGTGCTGTCCGTGAACCCGGAAATCCCGGCGGACATCCCCGCGCTGATCGGCGCATCGGCCGCGCTCGCCGTGTCGGGCCTGCCGTTCAACGGCCCGGTCGGCGCCGCGCGCGTCGCGTACATCGACAACGCGTACGTGCTGAACCCGACGCGCGACCAGCTCAAGGCATCGAGCCTCGACCTCGTCGTCGCGGGTACCGAGCGCGCCGTGCTGATGGTCGAGTCGGAAGCCGATCAACTGTCGGAAGAAGTGATGCTGGGCGCCGTGGTGTTCGGCCACGAGCAGATGCAGATCGCGATCGACGCGATCCACGAACTGGTGCGCGACGGCGGCAAGCCCGAGTGGGACTGGCAGCCGGCGCCGAAGAACGAGGCGCTGATCGCACGCGTGACCGAGCTGGCGCAGAACGATCTGCTCGCCGCTTATCAGTTGCGCGACAAGCAGGCGCGTTCGGCGAAGCTGAAGGAAGTCTACGCGGCGACGTCGGCGAAGCTCGAGGAAGACGCGCTGGCGGCCGGTACGGTCGCGGCCGACAAGGCAACGGTCGGCAACGTGCTGTTCGACATTGAGGCGAAGATCGTCCGTTCGCAGATCCTGAACGGCGAGCCGCGCATCGACGGCCGCGACACGCGCACCGTGCGCCCGATCGAGATCCGCACCGGCGTGCTGCCGCGTACCCACGGCTCGGCGCTGTTCACGCGCGGCGAGACGCAGGCGCTGGTCGTCGCGACGCTCGGCACGAAGGGTGACGAGCAGATCATCGATGCGCTCGAAGGCGAATACCGCGAGCGCTTCATGCTCCACTACAACATGCCCCCGTTCGCGACCGGCGAAACGGGCCGCGTCGGCTCGCCGAAGCGCCGCGAAATCGGCCACGGCCGTCTGGCTAAGCGCGCGCTGGTCAAGTGCCTGCCGAGCGCCGACGAATTCGGCTACTCGATCCGCGTCGTGTCGGAAATCACCGAATCGAACGGTTCGTCGTCGATGGCGTCGGTGTGCGGCGGCTGCCTCGCGCTGATGGACGCCGGCGTGCCGATGAAGGCGCACGTCGCGGGTATCGCGATGGGCCTGATCCTCGAAGGCAACAAGTTCGCGGTGCTGACCGACATCCTCGGCGACGAAGATCACCTCGGCGACATGGACTTCAAGGTCGCGGGCACGGAGCAAGGCGTCACCGCGCTGCAGATGGACATCAAGATCCAGGGCATCACGAAGGAAATCATGCAGGTCGCGCTCGCGCAGGCGAAGGAAGGCCGCATGCACATCCTCGGCAAGATGACGTCGGCGGTGTCCGGCGCGAACACGCAATTGTCGGAATTCGCGCCGCGCATGATCACGGTCAAGATCAACCCGGAAAAGATCCGCGACGTGATCGGCAAGGGCGGTTCGGTGATCCGCGCGCTGACCGAGGAAACGGGCACGACGATCGACATCTCGGACGACGGCGTCGTGACGATCGCGAGCACGAGCAGCGAAGGCATGGCCGAAGCGAAGAAGCGCATCGAGCAGATCACGGCTGAAATCGAAGTCGGCCAGGTGTACGAAGGCACGGTGCTCAAGCTGCTCGATTTCGGTGCGATCGTGAACCTGCTGCCGGGCAAGGACGGCCTGCTGCACATCTCGGAAATCGTCAACGAGCGCGTGAAGGACATCAACGACTACCTGAAGGAAGGCCAGCAGGTGAAGGTCAAGGTGATCCAGACGGACGAGAAGGGTCGCGTGCGTCTGTCGGCCAAGGCGCTGCTGAATGAAGCAGCGGCGGCAGCGCAGTCGGATACGCCGCCGCAGCAGTAAGCGGACAGGCGGATCAACGGCCGGCAGTGCGAAAGCGTGCCGGCCGTTTTTTCTGTAGCATCGTTGTGCGGCGCAGCAGCGCCGGCGAGGCGCCCGCCGCCGTGCGCGCGGGCGTGCCATCCGATTCCGATCCTGGAGCGATTCTCACCATGAAAGCCATCGAAATCACCGAATTCGGCGCCCCCGACGTGCTGAAGCTCGCGGAGCGTCCGCGCCCCGAACCGAAGCGCGGCGAGGTGCTGATCAAGGTGGCGGCTTCCGGCGTGAACCGGCCCGACGTGTTCCAGCGCAAGGGCGCCTATGCGCCGCCGCCGGGGGCGTCGGATCTGCCGGGCCTTGAGGTCGCGGGCGAGATCGTCGGCGGGGACGTGTCCGATGCGGCGCTGAACCCGTTCGGCCTGAAGCTCGGCGATCGCGTGTGCGCGCTGCTCGCGGGCGGCGGCTATGCCGAATATGCGGTCGCGCCGCTGCCGCAGTGCCTGCCGGTGCCGGACGGCCTCACGGATATCGAGGCCGCCTCGCTGCCCGAAACGTTTTTCACCGTGTGGAGCAACGTGTTCGACCGTGCGCAGCTCGGCGCGGGCGAGGGCGGCGATCAGGAGACGCTGCTCGTGCAGGGCGGCTCGAGCGGCATCGGCGTGACGGCGATCCAGATCGCGCATGCGCTTGGCTTTCGCGTGTTCGCGACGGCCGGCACCGCCGACAAGTGCCGCGCGTGCGAGGCGCTCGGCGCCGAGCGTGCGATCGACTACAAGACCGAAGACTTCGTCGAGGTCGTGAAGTCGCTGACGCACGATCGAGGCGTCGACGTGATCCTCGACATGGTGGCGGGCTCGTACGTGCCGCGCGAGCTGTCCGCGCTCGCGGACGGCGGTCGTCTCATGCTGATCGCGCTGCTCGGCGGCGCGAAGGCCGAGGTCAACCTGAACGAGATCCTGCGCCGCCGGCTGACAGTGACGGGCTCGACGCTGCGCCCGCGCCCGGTCGAGTTCAAGGCGCGCATCGCCGCGCAATTGAAGGCGCGCGTATGGCCGCTGCTCGCCGACGGTCGCATTAAACCCGTGATCTACCGTGTGCTGCCGGCCGGCGAGGCCGCGCAGGCGCATGCGCTGATGGAGAGCGGCGAGCACATCGGCAAGATCGTGCTCGATTGGGGCGCGAACGCATGAGGGCCCGGGTGGCGGGCTTGACATACGCGGTTTGACCGGTTCAAGCCGCGCGCAGTAAAATCGCGGGTTTGCTTCGCCAGATCCAACCTGACGGCCGGGTTCCGGCACGTTAATGACAAGATAGTGACGAGACGGACACGATGTCGAAACAACGAACAAAGCGAGTGATCGGCAACTGGAAGATGCACGGCCGGCTGGCCGGCAACCAGGCGCTGCTGAACGAAGTGGTGCAGGGTGCGGGCGCGGTGGCGGCTGAAACGTCCATCGGCGTGTGTGTTCCGTTCCCGTATCTCGCGCAGGTTCAGGCGCAGCTCGGCGGTGGCCGTGTCGCGTTCGGTGCGCAGGACGTGTCCGCGCACGAGCAAGGCGCGTTTACCGGCGAGGTGGCGGCCGCGATGGTGGCGGAGTTCGGCGCGCAGTATGCGATCGTCGGCCATTCGGAGCGTCGCGCGTATCACGGCGAAAGCAGCGAGACGGTCGCCGCGAAAGCGCAACGCGCGCTCGCTGCGGGCCTCACGCCGGTCGTGTGCGTCGGCGAGACGCTCGACGAGCGCGAGTCGGGTGCGACGGCGCAGGTCGTCGGTGCGCAGCTCGACGCGGTGCTGGCCGTGCTGACGGCCGACGAAGCCGCGCGCATCGTCGTCGCGTACGAGCCGGTCTGGGCGATCGGTACGGGCAAGAGCGCGACGTCGGCGCAGGCGCAGGACGTGCACGCGTTCCTGCGTACGCGTCTCGCGGCGAAGGGGGCGGCGGACGTGTCCGTGCTGTACGGCGGCAGCGTGAAGCCGGACAACGCGGAAGAGCTGTTCGCGCAGCCGGACATCGACGGCGGCCTGATCGGCGGCGCGTCGCTGAAGGCGGAAGATTTCCTGGCGATCTGCCGGGCCGCGCATTGAGCGGTCCGAGATCGAATTGAACCATGACGGCGGCCGGTCGGTCCGGTCGCCCGATCCAATCGGGTGGGTGTGATGCTGTTATTCAAGACGTTGATTATTGTGGTGCAGGTGCTGTCTGCACTCGGTGTGATCGGGCTGGTGCTGCTGCAGCACGGCAAGGGTGCCGACATGGGCGCCGCGTTCGGCAGCGGCGCGTCGGGCAGCCTGTTCGGTGCGACGGGCTCGGCGAACTTCCTGTCGCGCACGACGGGCATTCTCGCGGCGATCTTCTTCGTCTCGACGCTTGCGCTGACGTACCTCGGTTCGTACAAGTCGACGCCGTCGGCAGGCGTGCTCGGCACGGCCGCGACCGCGCCGGCATCGGCGCCCGCGGCATCGGCGCCGGCCGTCGCGGCGTCCGCTGCAGCCGGTTCGGCCGCGAGCGCGCCGGGCCAGGATGTCCCGAAATAAAAAGTTAATTTTTTTGCGGTTGTGCGTTGAACAAATCTGGAACTCGGGTTAGAATTTAATTCTTGAAGCGATTCGCGGGAACAAGCAGCACAACCCGAGTTGCATGCAGTGCCGACGTGGTGAAATTGGTAGACACGCTATCTTGAGGGGGTAGTGGCGAAAGCTGTGCGAGTTCGAGTCTCGCCGTCGGCACCAAAGTTACTCAATGCCAGCCGCTTCTAGTGGCTGGCATTTTTCATTTCTGGGGTGTGCTTGCGGTTGTCTTGCGATCGCCTGTACTCCGAAATGATTCCTTCCGCCGGAAGTGGTATTCTCCGGACGCTCAGAACCAACCGATAGAGGATTGCCTTGAACCTCGCAGCCTATTACCCCGTCTTGTTGTTCCTCCTCGTGGGCACTGGTTTAGGTATAGCGCTGGTCAGCATCGGCAAGCTCCTTGGTCCCAACAAGCCGGACGTCGAGAAGAACGCACCGTACGAGTGCGGCTTCGAAGCCTTTGAAGACGCCCGGATGAAGTTCGACGTTCGGTATTACCTCGTCGCCATCCTGTTCATCATCTTCGATCTCGAAACCGCATTCCTGTTCCCGTGGGGCGTCGCGCTCCGGGACATCGGCTGGCCGGGTTTCATCGCAATGATGATTTTTCTGCTCGAATTCCTGCTGGGCTTTGCCTATATCTGGAAGAAAGGCGGCCTCGACTGGGAGTGATGGGTTAATCGCCGGTTTGCATGGGCGGCCACGCTCGGTCGCTCGTCTGGAGTGGAAAGCAAATGAGTATCGAAGGGGTCTTGAAGGAAGGGTTTGTCACCACGACGGCTGACAAGCTGATCAACTGGACGCGTACCGGCTCGCTGTGGCCGATGACGTTCGGGCTCGCGTGTTGCGCCGTCGAGATGATGCATGCGGGCGCGGCCCGTTACGATCTGGACCGGTTCGGGGTCGTGTTCCGTCCGAGCCCGCGTCAGTCGGACGTGATGATCGTCGCCGGCACGCTGTGCAACAAGATGGCGCCCGCGCTGCGCCGCGTGTACGACCAGATGGCCGAGCCGCGCTGGGTGATCTCGATGGGGTCGTGCGCAAACGGCGGTGGTTATTACCACTACTCGTACTCGGTGGTCCGCGGCTGCGACCGGATCGTGCCGGTCGACGTCTACGTGCCGGGCTGTCCGCCCACGGCCGAGGCGCTGGTCTACGGCGTGATCCAGCTTCAGGCGAAGATCCGCCGCACCAATACCATCGCCCGTCAATAAAGCCCCGAGCGTCCCCTCAATATGGCAAGCAAAATCGAGACTCTCAAGGCAAACCTCGAAGCCGCGCTCGGCGCGCGCGTGGTGAGCCTCACCGAAGCGATCGGTGAACTGACGCTCGTCGTGAAGGCGAGCGATTACCTCGAAGTCGCAAAGACGCTGCGCGACGATCCGAAGCTCCGTTTCGAGCAGCTGATCGACCTCTGCGGCGTCGACTACCAGACCTTCGGCGACGGCGCCTACGACGGCCCGCGCTTCGCGGCCGTGTCGCACCTGCTGTCGGTCACGAACAACTGGCGTCTGCGCCTGCGCGCGTTCGCGCCGGACGACGATCTGCCGATCGTGGCGTCGCTGGTCGACATCTGGACCTCGGCGAACTGGTACGAGCGCGAAGCGTTCGACCTGTACGGCATCGTGTTCGAAGGCCACCCCGACCTGCGCCGCATCCTCACCGACTACGGCTTCATCGGTCACCCGTTCCGCAAGGACTTCCCGGTGTCGGGCTACGTCGAAATGCGTTACGACCCGGAAGAGAAGCGGGTCGTGTACCAGCCGGTGACGATCGAGCCGCGCGAAATCACGCCGCGCGTGATCCGCGAGGATCGCTATGGCGGTCTGAAACATTAAGGGGGCGTCATGGCAGAAATCAAGAACTACACGCTCAACTTCGGCCCGCAGCACCCGGCAGCGCACGGCGTGCTGCGCCTCGTGCTCGAGCTCGACGGCGAAGTCATCCAGCGTGCCGATCCGCACATCGGCCTGCTGCACCGCGCGACGGAAAAGCTCGCGGAATCCAAAACCTTCATCCAGTCCGTGCCGTACATGGACCGTCTCGACTACGTGTCGATGATGGTCAACGAGCACGGCTACGTGCTCGCGATCGAAAAGCTGCTCGGCATCGAAGTGCCGGAGCGCGCGCAGTACATCCGCGTGCTGTTCGACGAAATCACGCGCGTGCTGAACCACCTGATGTGGATCGGCGCGCACGCGCTCGACGTCGGCGCGATGGCGGTGTTCCTGTACGCGTTCCGCGAACGCGAAGACCTGATGGACGTGTACGAAGCGGTGTCCGGCGCCCGGATGCACGCGGCCTACTATCGTCCGGGCGGCGTCTATCGCGATCTGCCTGACGCAATGCCGCAATACAAGGCGTCGAAGATTCGCAACGAGAAGGCGCTCGCGAAGATGAACGAAGCGCGCAGCGGCTCGGTGCTCGACTTCATCGACGATTTCTTCACGCGCTTCCCGAAGTGCGTCGACGAATACGAAACGCTGCTGACCGACAACCGGATCTGGAAACAGCGTCTGGTCGGGATCGGTGTGGTGAGCCCGGAACGTGCGCTGCAGATGGGCCTGACGGGCCCGATGCTGCGCGGCTCGGGCATCGCGTGGGACCTGCGCAAGAAGCAGCCCTACGAAGTGTACGATCGGATGGATTTCGACGTGCCGGTCGGCGTGAATGGCGATTGCTACGACCGCTATCTGGTGCGCGTCGAAGAAATGCGCCAGTCGATCCGCATCGCGAAACAGTGTATTGAGTGGCTCCGCAAGAATCCGGGCCCGGTGATGACGGACAATCACAAGGTTGCGCCGCCGTCGCGCGTCGGCATGAAGACCAACATGGAAGACTTGATTCACCACTTCAAGCTCTTCACCGAAGGTTTCCATGTGCCGGAAGGCGAAGCGTACGCGGCGGTCGAGCATCCGAAGGGCGAGTTCGGCATCTATCTCGTGTCGGACGGCGCCAACAAGCCGTATCGCCTCAAGATTCGCGCGCCGGGTTTCGCGCACCTGGCGTCGCTCGACGAAATGGCGCGCGGTCACATGATCGCCGACGCCGTCACGATCATCGGTACGCAGGACATCGTGTTCGGCGAAATCGATCGCTAAGGGTTGCGCCGCCCGCGCGCGCGGGCGGCGAGCAGTCAGTCACACGTGAAGTCACAAGCGGTATGCGCCGAACCGGCGCGGCTTCGCAAGCTGTCAACAGAGTGAGCGCCAGGTCTGCCGTCCATGCACCCCAGTGTGCGGCAGGTTGTTCGTTCGGTAGGAATTGAAAGAGTCGTGTCTGAAAATGATCTCAGCTGAAGGCCTGAAGGAAATCGATCGAGCGTTGACGAAGTATCCCGCCGATCAGAAACAGTCCGCCGTGATGTCGGCGTTGGCCGTGGCTCAGGAAGAGCATGGCTGGCTGTCGCCCGAACTGATGCAGTTCGTCGCGGACTATCTCGGCATGCCGGCCGTCGCCGTGCAGGAAGTCGCGACGTTCTACACGATGTACGAGCTCAAACCGGTCGGCAAGCACAAGATCACGCTCTGCACGAACCTGCCGTGCCAGCTCGGCCCGCATGGCGGCGCGGAAGCGACTGCCGACTACCTGAAACAGAAGCTGGGCATCGGCTTCGGCGAGACCACGCCCGACGGCAAGTTCACGCTGAAGGAAGGCGAATGCATGGGCTCGTGCGGCGATGCGCCGGTGCTGCTGGTGAACAATCACAGAATGTGCAGCTTCATGAGCCGCGAGAAGATCGACCAGCTGCTTGAGGAGCTCTCGAAATGACGTCCCTCCACGACCGTCACATCAAACCGCTGATCCTCGCTGGTCTGAACGGCGAGAACTGGCATCTCGAAGACTACGTTGCGCGCGGCGGCTACAAGCAGCTGCGCCGCATTCTCGAAGAAAAGATTCCGCCCGAGCAGGTGATCGCCGACGTGAAGGCGTCGGGCCTGCGCGGCCGCGGCGGTGCGGGCTTCCCGACCGGCCTGAAGTGGAGCTTCATGCCGCGTCAGTTCCCGGGGCAGAAGTACCTCGTCTGCAACTCGGACGAAGGCGAGCCGGGCACGTTCAAGGATCGCGACATCCTGCGCTGGAACCCGCACGCGCTGATCGAAGGCATGGCCATCGGCGCATACGCGATGGGCATCACCGTCGGCTACAACTACATCCACGGCGAGATCTTCGAAGTGTATCGACGCTTCGAAGCCGCGCTGGATGAAGCGCGCGCGGCCGGGTTCCTCGGCGATAACATCATGGGCTCGGAATTCTCGTTCCAGCTGCACGCGCACCACGGTTACGGCGCGTACATCTGCGGCGAGGAAACGGCGCTGCTCGAGTCGCTCGAAGGCAAGAAGGGCCAGCCGCGCTTCAAGCCGCCGTTCCCGGCGAGCTTCGGCGTGTACGGCAAGCCGACCACGATCAACAACACCGAGACGTTCGCCGCGGTGCCGTTCCTGCTGTCCATCGGGCCGCAGAATTACCTCGAGATCGGCAAGCCGAACAACGGCGGCACGAAGATTTTCTCGGTGTCGGGCGACGTCGAGCGTCCGGGCAACTACGAAGTGCCGCTCGGCACGCCGTTCGCGACGCTGATGGAGCTCGCCGGCGGGATGCGCGGCGGCAAGAAGATTAAGGCCGTGATTCCGGGCGGTTCGTCGGCGCCGGTGATCCCGGGCGACATCATGATGCAGACGGATCTCGACTACGATTCGATCGCGAAGGCGGGCTCGATGCTCGGTTCCGGTGCGGTGATCGTGATGGACGAGACGCGCTGCATGGTGCGTTCGCTGCTGCGCCTGTCGTACTTCTACTACGAGGAATCGTGCGGCCAGTGCACGCCGTGCCGTGAAGGCACCGGCTGGCTGTATCGCGTCGTGAACCGTATCGAGCACGGCGAAGGGCGCCAGGAAGATCTGGACCTGCTGAACTCGGTGGCCGAGAACATCATGGGTCGCACGATCTGCGCGCTCGGCGATGCGGCGGCGATGCCGGTGCGCGGGATGCTCAAGCACTACTGGGACGAATTCGCGTACCACGTCGAGCACAAGCATTGCATGGTCGGCGGCCACGCGCCGCATGTGGCTTCGGCTGCGGCGGCCTGAAGCGAAACACCCGGTTGCGGAATTTGAGCGCACGGTCGGGCAAACGCGCGAACGGGCGGAAATAGGTTAAGGACCATTCACCATCATGGTTGAACTTGAAATAGACGGCAAGAAGGTCGAGGTGCCCGAAGGCAGCATGGTGATCCAGGCTGCGCACAAGGCGGACACGTACATTCCTCACTTCTGCTATCACAAGAAACTGTCGGTCGCGGCCAACTGCCGGATGTGTCTCGTCGAAGTCGAGAAGATGCCGAAGGCCGTGCCGGCCTGCGCGACCCCCGTGTCGGCCGGCATGATCGTCCATACGCAGTCCGACAAGGCCGTGAAGGCGCAGCAGTCGGTGATGGAATTCCTCCTCATCAACCATCCGCTCGACTGCCCGATCTGCGATCAGGGCGGCGAATGCCAGTTGCAGGATCTGGCGGTCGGCTACGGCAAGTCGTCGTCGCGCTACTCGGAAGAAAAGCGCGTGGTGTTCCACAAGAACGTGGGCCCGCTGATCTCGATGGAAGAAATGTCGCGCTGCATCCACTGCACGCGCTGCGTCCGCTTCGGCCAGGAAGTCGCCGGCGTGATGGAGTTCGGCATGCTGGGCCGTGGCGAGCATTCGGAAATCACGACGTTCGTCGGCAAGACGGTCGACTCCGAAATGTCGGGCAACATGATCGACCTGTGCCCGGTCGGCGCGCTGACCAGCAAGCCGTTCCGCTACAGCGCCCGCACGTGGGAACTGTCGCGCCGCAAGTCGGTGAGCCCGCACGATTCCGTCGGCGCGAACCTCGTCGTGCAGGTAAAGAACAACCGCGTGATGCGTGTGCTGCCGTTCGAGAACGAGGCCATCAACGAATGCTGGATCTCGGACAAGGACCGCTTCTCGTATGAAGGCCTCAACGGCGAAGAGCGCCTGACGAAGCCGATGCTGAAGCAGGGCGGCCAGTGGATCGAAACCGACTGGCAGACCGCGCTCGAATACGTCGCGAAGGGCCTGAAGGGCATCGCCGCGGATCACGGCGCGAACGCGTTGGCGATGCTCGCGAGCGCACACAGCACCGCGGAAGAGCTGTTCCTCGTGAAGCAGCTCGCCAGCGAACTGAAAACGCCGAACGTCGACTTCCGTCTGCGTCAGCAGGATTTCTCGGCGCCGGTTCAGGGCGCACCGTGGCTCGGCATGCCGATCGCCGATCTGTCGAACGTCGACGCCGCGTTCGTCGTCGGTTCGTTCCTGCGCCGCGACCATCCGCTGTTCGCATCGCGCCTGCGTCAGGCGGCGAAGAACGGCGCGAAGCTGCACTTCCTGCACGCGACCGGTGACGATTCGCTGATCCCGACCGCGCAACGCCTCGTCGCCGCGCCGTCCGCATGGCTCGACGAGCTGGCCGGCATCGCCGCGGCCGTCGCGCAACTGCGCGGCGTCGCGCTGCCCGACGCGCTGGCTGGCGTCACCGCATCGCCGGCCGCGCAAGCCGTCGCGCAGTCGCTCGCGAACGGCGAGCGCCGCGCGGTGCTGCTCGGCAACGTGGCGGTCCGTCATCCGCAATTCGCGAAGCTGCACGCCGTCGCGCAGTGGATCGCCGAGAACACCGGCGCCACGTTCGGCTTCCTGACGGAAGCGGCGAACACGGTCGGCGCGCACGTCGTCGGTGCCCTGCCGGGCGAAGGCGGCCTGAACGCACGCGAGGCGTTCGCGCAGCCGCGCAAGGGCTACGTGCTGCTGAACGTCGAACCGGAATTCGATACCGCCGATCCGGCGCAGGCACTGGCCGCGCTGAACCAGGCGGAAATGGTCGTCGTGATGTCGCCGTTCAAGCACGGCCTCGACTACGCCGACGTGCTGCTGCCGGTTGCGCCGTTCACCGAAACGGCCGGGACGTTCGTCAACGCCGAAGGCACCGTGCAGAGCTTCAACGGCGTCGTGCGCCCGCTCGGCGACACGCGTCCGGCCTGGAAGGTGCTGCGCGTGCTCGGCAGCCTGCTCGGCCTGCCGAACTTCGAATACGAGACCGCGGAAGAAGTGCGTGTCGCCGCGCTCGGCGAAGCCGGCGTCGCGGGCCGCCTGTCGAACCAGACGTCGGTCGCGCCGGCCCGTGCCGCGGCGAATGCCGCGAACGGCGGTTTCGAGCGCCTGGCCGACGTGCCGATCTATCACGCCGACGCACTCGTGCGCCGCGCAGGTGCGCTGCACCTGACGGCCGCCGCGAAGGCGGCGAACGCCGCAGCCCTGCCGGCCGCGCTGTTCGACAAGCTGGGCTTGAAGGAAGGCGACGCCGTGCGCGTGCGCCAGGGCGAGCGTGCGGTGCAGTTGCCGGCCGTGCGCGACGCGAATCTTGCGGAGACGGTCGTTCGCGTGTCGGCGGCGACGCCTGCCGGCGCGGCGCTCGGCAGCCTGTCCGGTGAACTGGTGGTGGAGAAGGCGTAAATGAGCTTGTTCGATACGATCAACGCGGGCGGGGCCGAGCTTCTCGGCTTCGCGTGGCCGACGGTGTGGGCAGTCGTGCGCATCCTCGTCGTCTCCGTCGTCATCCTGCTGTGCGTCGCGTACCTGATTCTGTGGGAACGCAAGCTGATCGGCTGGATGCACGTGCGTCTCGGCCCGAACCGCGTCGGCCCCGGCGGCCTGCTGCAGCCGATCGCCGACGTGCTGAAGCTGCTGCTGAAGGAAGTCATTCAGCCGAGCGCCGCCAGCCGCTGGCTGTACCTGATCGCACCGGTGATGACCGTCGTGCCGGCGTTCGCCGTGTGGGCCGTGATTCCGTTCCAGGCGGAAGCCGTGCTCGCGAACGTGAACGCGGGCCTGCTGTACGCGATGGCGATCTCGTCGATCGGCGTGTACGCGGTGATTCTCGCCGGCTGGGCGTCGAACTCGAAGTACGCGTTCCTCGGCGCGATGCGCGCCGCGGCACAGATGGTGTCGTACGAAATCTCGATGGGCTTCGCGCTGGTGCTCGTGCTGATGACGGCCGGCAGCCTGAACCTGTCGGAAATCGTCGGTTCGCAACAGCACGGCTTCTTCGCCGGCCACGGCGTGAACTTCCTGTCGTGGAACTGGCTGCCGCTGCTGCCGGCGTTCGTCGTCTACTTCATCTCGGGCATCGCCGAAACGAACCGTCACCCGTTCGACGTGGTGGAAGGGGAGTCGGAGATCGTCGCGGGTCACATGATCGATTACTCGGGCATGGCGTTCGCGCTGTTCTTCCTCGCCGAGTACATCAACATGATCGTGATCTCGGCGCTGGCTGCGACGCTGTTCCTCGGCGGCTGGGATGCACCGTTCGAATTCCTGTCGTTCATCCCGGGCATCTTCTGGCTCGTGCTGAAGGTCTTCGCGCTGCTGTCGGTGTTCATCTGGGTGCGCGCGACGTTCCCGCGCTACCGTTACGACCAGATCATGCGTCTGGGCTGGAAGGTGTTCCTGCCCGTCACGGTGGTCTGGGTGATCGTGGTCGGCTTCTGGATGATGTCGCCGCTGAACATCTGGGCGAAGTAAGGACGAAATCATGACGGCTATCCAACACTTCTTTAAGACCTTCTTCCTGACCGAGCTGCTGAAGGGGCTCGCGCTGACCGGTCGTTACACGTTCAAGCGCAAGTTCACCGTGCAGTTCCCGGAAGAGAAGACCCCGATTTCGCCGCGTTTCCGCGGGCTGCATGCACTGCGCCGCTATGAAAACGGCGAAGAGCGCTGCATCGCATGCAAGCTGTGCGAGGCCGTGTGCCCCGCGCTCGCGATCACGATCGAATCGGAAACGCGCGCCGACAACACGCGCCGCACGACGCGCTACGACATCGACCTGACGAAGTGCATCTTCTGCGGTTTCTGCGAAGAGAGCTGCCCGGTCGATTCGATCGTCGAGACGCAGATTCTCGAGTACCACGGCGAAAAGCGCGGCGACCTGTATTTCACGAAGGATATGCTGCTTGCGGTGGGCGATCGCTACGAGAAGGACATCGCAGCGGCGAAGGCTGCCGACGCGCCGTATCGTTGATTGTGTTTGCAGTGCCGGCCCGGCATGAACGGGCCGAGCCGCCGCGACGGGTGCGGGCGTTCCGCAAGCCGCGCCTGACTATGGCCTAACGATGAACCGGTAATCATGGAATTCACGACCGTACTGTTCTACATCTTCGCGCTGCTCCTGGTGGTATCAGGGCTGAAGGTGATCACTTCGCGCAACCCGGTGGCGTCTGCGCTTTTCCTTGTGCTGGCGTTCTTCAACGCCGCTGCGATCTGGATGCTGCTGGAAGCCGAGTTCCTCGCGATCCTGCTGGTTCTGGTCTACGTGGGCGCGGTGATGGTGCTGTTCCTGTTCGTCGTGATGATGCTGGACATCAACATCGACTACCTGCGCCGCGACTTCAAGCGCTTCGTACCGATGGCGACCGTGGTCGGCGCGATCATCGTGATCGAAACCGCGCTGATCCTGTGGCGCGGCTACGGCGACACGCATACCGTACATGCGATGGCGACGGGCGAGATGGCCACTTGGTCGAATACGCGCCTGATCGGCAAGGTGATCTACACCGACTACATCTTCGCGTTCGAAATCGCCGGTCTCGTGCTGCTGGTCGCGATCATTGCCGCGATCGGGCTGACCGAGCGCAAGGGCAAGGACAGCAAGCGCCAGCGCGTGTCGGATCAGGTCAAGGTGCGCCGCAACGACCGCGTGCGCCTCGTGAAGATGGAAGCGGACAAGCCGCTGCCGGAAACGGCGCAGAGCGAAGCCGGTTCGGGCACCAACGGCTAAGCGGAGGAAAAGAAAACCATGCTGACCCTTGCTCACTACCTTGTGCTCGGCGCGATCCTGTTCGCGATCGCGATCGTCGGGATCTTCCTGAACCGCCGCAACGTCATCATCATCCTGATGTCGATCGAACTGATGCTGCTGGCGGTGAACACCAACTTCGTCGCGTTCTCGCATTACCTCGGCGACGTGCACGGCCAGATCTTCGTGTTCTTCGTGCTGACCGTCGCCGCAGCGGAAGCCGCGATCGGCCTCGCGATTCTGGTGACCCTGTTCCGTAAGCTCGACACGATCAATGTCGAGGATCTCGATCAGCTCAAAGGTTAATTTCAGGCAACGCTGTTATGTCAACGACACTCAATGAAAACCTGCTGCTGGCGATTCCGCTCGCTCCGCTGGCCGGCTCGCTGATTGCGGGGCTGTTCGGGAACGCAGTCGGGCGCAAGGGCGCACACCGGATCACGATCCTCGGCGTATTGATCGCGTTCCTTCTGTCGGCGAAAGTCTTCTTCGACGTGATGGGCGGCGCAAGTTTCAACGCGACCGTCTACGAATGGATGAACGTCGGTTCGCTGAAGCTCGAAGTCGGCTTCCTCGTCGATTCGCTGACCGCGATGATGATGGTCGTCGTGACCTTCGTCTCGCTGATGGTGCACGTGTACACGATCGGCTACATGGCGGAAGAAGACGGCTACCAGCGCTTCTTCTCGTACATCTCGCTGTTCACGTTCTCGATGCTGATGCTCGTGATGAGCAACAACTTCCTGCAGCTGTTCTTCGGCTGGGAAGCGGTGGGTCTGGTGTCGTACCTGCTGATCGGCTTCTACTTCACGCGTGAGAGCGCGATCTACGCGAACATGAAGGCGTTCCTCGTGAACCGCGTGGGCGACTTCGGCTTCCTGCTCGGCATCGGCCTGCTGCTCGCGTTCGCCGGCTCGATGAACTACGGCGAAGTGTTCGCGAAGCGCGCGGAACTCGCGAGCCTGCACTTCCCGGGCACCGACTGGGGCTTGCTGACCGTCGCCTGTATCTGCCTGTTCATCGGCGCGATGGGTAAATCGGCGCAGTTCCCGCTGCACGTGTGGCTGCCGGACTCGATGGAAGGCCCGACCCCGATCTCGGCGCTGATTCACGCGGCGACGATGGTCACGGCCGGCATCTTCATGGTGTCGCGCATGTCGCCGCTGTTCGAGCTGTCGGATACCGCGCTGTCGTTCATCACGGTGATCGGCGCGATCACGGCGCTCTTCATGGGCTTCCTCGGCATCGTCCAGAACGACATCAAGCGCGTGGTCGCGTATTCGACGCTGTCGCAGCTCGGTTACATGACCGTCGCGCTCGGCGTGTCCGCTTACCCGGTCGCCGTGTTCCACCTGATGACGCACGCGTTCTTCAAGGCGCTGCTGTTCCTCGGCGCCGGCTCGGTCATCATGGGCATGCACCACGACCAGGACATGCGCAACATGGGCGGTCTGCGCAAGTACATGCCGATCACGTGGATCACGTCGCTCGTCGGTTCGCTCGCGCTGATCGGCACGCCGTTCTTCTCGGGCTTCTACTCGAAGGACTCGATCATCGACGCGGTGAAGCTGTCGCACCTGCCGGGTTCGGGTTTCGCGTACTTCGCGGTCGTCGCGAGCGTGTTCGTCACGGCGCTGTACTCGTTCCGCATGTACTTCCTGGTGTTCCACGGCGAAGAACGTTTCCGTCAGCCGAAGCATCCGGAATCGCCGATGGGCATGGCCGCCGCACATGGCCACGACGATCACGGCCATGGCCACGACCACGGTCATGACGACCACGCGCACGAGCCGCACGAGACCCCGTGGGTCGTGTGGGTGCCGCTGGTCCTGCTGGCGATCCCGTCGGTGATCATCGGCGCGATCGCGATCAGCCCGATGCTGTTCGGCGATTTCTTCCAGCATGGCGTCGCATTCGACAAGGTGATCTTCATCGGCGAAAACCACCCGGCGCTGGCCGAGATGGCCGAAGAATTCCACGGCTGGGTCGGCATGGGCCTGCACTCGGTGTCGGGCCTGCCGGTGTGGCTCGCGCTCGCCGGTGTGGTCGTCGCGTGGTTCCTGTACCTGAAGCGTCCGGAGCTGCCGGCGTCGATCCGCCGCGCGTTCGGCCCGATCTACACGCTGCTGGACAACAAGTACTACCTGGACAAGATCAACGAAGTGGTGTTCGCCCGCGGTTCGGTGGCGATCGGCCGCGGCCTGTGGAAGGAGGGCGACGTCGTGGTGATCGACGGCCTCGTCAACGGCAGCGCCCGGTTCATCGGCTGGTTCGCCGGCGTGATCCGCTTCCTCCAATCCGGTTACATCTATCACTACGCGTTCGCCATGATCATCGGCATGCTGGGGCTCCTGACCCTGTTTGTAACGCTCGGCGGCAAATAAGGCGGGGAGACAACACTAATGCACGCTTTTCCGATTCTCAGTACCGCGATCTGGCTGCCGATCGTTTTCGGCCTCCTCGTGCTGGCGGTGGGTAACGACAAAAATCCGGGGACGGCCCGCTGGGTCGCCCTGATCGGCGCGCTGCTCGGCCTCGCGGTCACGATCCCGCTGATCACGGGCTTCGACTCGAGCACGGCTGCGCTGCAGTTCGTCGAGAAGTCGACCTGGATCGAACGCTTCGACATCGCGTATCACCTCGGCGTCGACGGCATCTCGATGTGGTTCGTCGTGCTGACCGCGCTGATCACGGTGATCGTCGTGATCGCCGCGTGGGAGGTGATCACCGAAAACGTCGCGCAGTACCTCGCGGCGTTCCTGATCCTGTCCGGGATCATGATCGGCGTGTTCTCGGCGGCGGACGGCCTGCTGTTCTACGTGTTCTTCGAGGCGACCCTGATCCCGATGTACATCATCATCGGCGTGTGGGGCGGCCCGAACCGCGTGTATGCGGCGTTCAAGTTCTTCCTGTACACGCTGGCCGGTTCGCTGCTGATGCTGGTCGCGCTGATCTACCTGTACACGCAGACCCACTCGTTCGACCTCGCGACGTGGCAGAACGCGAAGATCGCGATGACGCCGCAGATCCTGCTGTTCATTGCATTCTTCCTCGCGTTCGCGGTGAAGGTGCCGATGTGGCCGGTGCACACGTGGCTGCCGGACGCGCACGTGGAAGCGCCGACGGGCGGCTCGGTCGTGCTGGCGGCGATCATGCTGAAGCTCGGCGCCTACGGTTTCCTGCGCTTCTCGCTGCCGATCACGCCTGACGCGAGCCACTTCCTGGCGCCCGTCGTGATCACGCTGTCGCTGATCGCGGTGATCTACATCGGCCTCGTCGCGATGGTGCAGGCCGACATGAAGAAGCTGGTCGCGTATTCGTCGATCGCGCACATGGGCTTCGTCACGCTCGGCTTCTTCATCTTCAACCAGCTCGGCGTCGAAGGCGCGATCATCCAGATGATCTCGCACGGCTTCGTGTCGGGCGCGATGTTCCTCTGCATCGGCGTGCTGTACGACCGCGTGCACTCGCGCCAGATCGCCGATTACGGCGGCGTCGTGAACGTGATGCCGAAGTTCGCGGCATTCGCGATGCTGTTCTCGATGGCCAACTGCGGCCTGCCGGGTACGTCGGGTTTCGTCGGCGAGTTCATGGTGATTCTCGCGGCCGTCCAGTACAACTTCTGGATCGCCTTCGGAGCGGCGTTCACGCTGATCCTCGGCGCGACCTACACGCTGTGGATGTACAAGCGCGTGTACTTCGGCGCGGTCGCGAACGATCACGTCGCCAAGCTGAAGGACATCGGCCGTCGCGAATTCCTGATGCTGGCCGTGCTTGCCGCGTTCACGCTGCTGATGGGCCTGTATCCGAAGCCTTTCACCGACGTGATGCACGTTTCCGTGGAAAACCTCCTCTCCCACGTCGCGCAGTCGAAGCTGCCGCTGGCCCAGTAATCGCGAGCGGAGGAACTCAAGATCATGCAAAACGCCTCTATGAATGTTCTGTTGCCTGACGCGCTGGTGATGGCCGCCATCGTCGTCGCATGGCTGAACGACACCTTTACCGGTGCTTCCGGCCGCCGCCTGACCTATCTGATCGCGGTCGTCTCGTCGGTCGTCGCCGGCGTGTGGTTCTCGGTCCAGGCGCTCGACCCGCAGCAGTACTACTTCTTCTCGAAGATGGTCGTCGTCGACTCGTTCGCGAGCACGATGAAGGCTGTCGTGTCGTTCGGTTTCGCGGTCTCGCTCGTCTATTCGCGCAAGTACCTCGAGGATCGCGACATGTTCCGCGGCGACGTGTTCCTGCTCGGCATGTTCTCGCTGCTCGGTCAGCTGGTCATGGTGTCGGGCAACAACTTCCTGACGCTGTACCTCGGCCTCGAACTGATGTCGCTGTCGCTGTACGCGGTCATCGCGCTGCGTCGCGATGCCGCGCAGTCGAGCGAAGCGGCGATGAAGTACTACGTGCTGGGCGCGCTCGCGTCGGGCTTCGTGCTGTACGGCATCTCGATGCTGTATGGCGCGACCGGCTCGCTCGAGCTGGGCGAGGTGTACAAGGCGGTTAGCGGCAACACCGACGCCGCCGTGCTGATGTTCGGCGTGGTCTTTATCGTCGCCGGTATCGCGTTCAAGCTCGGCGCCGTGCCGTTCCACATGTGGGTGCCGGACGTCTACCAGGGCGCACCGACCGCGATGACGCTGTTCGTCGGCGGCGGCCCGAAGGTGGCCGCGTTCGCGTGGGGCCTGCGCTTCCTGGTGATGGGCCTGCTGCCGCTCGCACAGAACTGGCAGACCGCGCTCGTGATCCTCGCCGCGCTGTCGCTGATCGTCGGCAACATCACCGGTATCGTCCAGCGCAACATCAAGCGGATGCTCGCGTACTCGGCGATCTCGAACATGGGCTTCGTGCTGCTCGGCCTGCTCGCGGGCATCGTGAAGGGCGACGCGGCGGCACCGGCGAATGCGTACAGCTCTGCGATGTTCTATGCGATCGTCTACCTGATCACGACGCTCGGCTCGTTCGGCGTGGTGATGCTGCTCGCGCGCCGCGATTTCGAAGCGGAAACGATCGACGACTTCAAGGGCCTCAATAAACGCAGCCCGGTGTTCGCGTTCGTGATGATGGTCATGATGTTCTCGCTGGCCGGCATCCCGCCGACCGTCGGCTTCTACGCGAAGCTCGCCGTGCTCGAGGCGACCGTCAACGCGGGTCTCACGTGGCTGGCCGTGCTGGCCGTGATCACGTCGCTGTTCGGCGCGTTCTACTACCTGCGCATCGTGAAGCTGATGTACTTCGATGCCCCGCAGGATTCGACGCCGATCTCGGGCGATTTCTGCAAGCGCACGATCCTCGTGCTGAACGGCCTGGCGGTCGTCGTGCTCGGCCTGATTCCGAGCCCGCTGCTGACCGCCTGCCTGCAGGCAATCCGTCACACGCTGCCGCTGTAATGTCGGCAGCCGGCTGGTTCATCGTGCTGTTGGCGCTCGTCTGCGCCAACCTGCCGTTCCTGAACCAACGCCTCTTCGCCATCGTGCCGTTCGGCGCGACCAAGAAGAACGCGTGGGTGCGGATCGGCGAGCTGATCGTGCTGTACTTCATCGTCGGTGCGCTCGGCTTCTGGCTCGAGTCGCGCGCCGGCAACCGCTTCGAACAGGGCTGGCAGTTTTACGCGATCACGTTCAGTCTCTTCGTCGTGTTCGCGTTTCCCGGCTTCACGTTCCAGTATCTCGTCAAACGACGCTGACGGCTTCGGCCGTCCGTCGTGCTCATTCAGGAGCCGCCGATGGCCGAACTACCCAATCACGACGCCGCACTGACCGAAACCTGCCTCGAGAGCGAGGCGATCTTCGAAGGCGCGTTCCTCAAGCTCAAGCGCGACACCGTCCGCCTGCCGGACGGCAAGAAGGCCACGCGCGAATACGTGCAGCACCCGGGCGCGGTGATGGTGATTCCGCTGTTCGACGACGGCCGCGTGCTGATGGAGAGCCAGTTCCGCTATCCGATCGGCAAGGTGATGGCCGAATTCCCGGCCGGCAAGCTCGATCCGAACGAAGGTGCGCTCGCGTGCGCGGCGCGCGAACTGCGCGAGGAGACGGGCTACACGGCGCGCGAATACGTATTTCTGGCCCGCATTCATCCGATCATTTCCTATTCGACCGAATTCATCGATCTGTACCTCGCGCGCGGGCTCACGGCCGGCGAGCGCAAGCTCGACGAAGGCGAATTTCTCGAAACCTTCACCGCGACGCTGGCCGACCTGCAGGAATGGGTGCGCACCGGCCAGATCTCCGACGTCAAGACGATCATCGGCACGATGTGGCTCGACAAGGTGCTGTCCGGTACGTGGCCGCTCGGGCCGGTCGTCACGCCCTGAGCACGGCGTCAGCGGCGGGCGGGGCGCCGCGTTACAATCCGGTGACGCGGCGCGTTCGTGCCGCGCGATCGGGATTTAGCACGACCGTTCACAAAACCGCTTTTTGCGCTACACTCGTCACACGCCCTGATTCAGCATGAAGGTCCTCGATTTACAGTGCCCGCACGGTCATCGGTTCGAAGGCTGGTTCGCTTCCGCCGATGAATTCGAAGCGCAGTTGTCCCGCAAGCTGGTCGAATGCCCGGTGTGCGGAACGACGGAGATCAACCGGATGCCGTCCGCGCCGCGCCTGAACCTGTCGGGCGCGACGCAGGCGCAGCCGGCCGATCCCCGTGCGCTGCAGGCGCAGGTGATGCGCGCGCTGCGCGAGGTGCTGGAGAAGACCGAGAACGTGGGCGAGCGCTTCGCCGAGGAAGCGCGGCGCATCCATTACAACGAGGCGCCCGCACGCAGCATTCGCGGCGTCACGACGCCGGAGGATGCGCAGTCCTTGGTCGAAGAAGGCATCGACGTGATGCCGCTGCCGATTCCTGCCGCGCTGAAAGAACCGCTGCAATGACGTACGCAGTGTGTCCTTGGCCGGGCCGGACGGCCGCGGCGAGGAGACACTGCGCATGGATCTGGATTATTCCCCCGCCGACGACGCGTTCCGCGCCGACGTTCGCGCCTGGCTCGAGGCCAACCTGCCTCACGCACTGCGCGCCAAGGTACTCGATCACAAACGACTCGACCGTGAGGATTTCGCGAGCTGGCACCGGATTCTGGGCCAGCGCGGCTGGTCCGCGCCCGCCTGGCCGGTCGAATACGGCGGCCCGGGCTGGAACGCGACGCAGCGGCACATCTGGGACGAGGAGTGCGCGCGGATCGGTGCGCCGACCGTGCTGCCGTTCGGGGTGTCGATGGTCGCGCCGGTCCTGATGAAATACGGCAGCGAAGCGCAGAAGCGCCACTATCTGCCGCGTATTCTCGACGGCTCGGACTGGTGGTGCCAGGGTTACTCGGAGCCGGGTTCCGGGTCCGACCTCGCGTCGCTGCGCACGCGCGCCGAGCGCCACGGCGATCACTACGTCGTGAACGGCCAGAAGACCTGGACCACGCTCGGCCAGTACGCCGACATGATGTTCTGCCTCGTGCGCACCGATCCGGCCGCGAAGAAGCAGGAAGGCATCTCGTTCCTGCTGATCGACATGAAGACGCCCGGCATCACGGTGCGCCCGATCGTGATGCTCGACGAGGACCACGAGGTCAACGAGGTGTTCTTCGAGGACGTGAAGGTGCCGGTCGAGAACCTCGTCGGCGACGAGAACCGCGGCTGGACCTACGCGAAATACCTGCTCGGCCACGAGCGCACCGGCATCGCGCGTGTCGGCGCGTCGAAGCGGGAGCTCGCATTCCTGAAGCGCGTCGCATCGAACCAGCGCAAGAACGGCAAGCCGTTGCTCGCCGATCCCGTGTTCGCCGCGAAGGTCGCGGCGCTCGAAGTCGAGCTGATGGCGCTGGAAGTGACGGTGCTGCGCGTCGTCAGCCGCGAGACGAGCGGCAAGGGGCCCGGCCCCGAGGCGTCGATGCTGAAGATCAAGGGCACCGAGGTGCAGCAGGCGCTCACCGAGCTGATGGTCGAAGCGATCGGCCCGCTGGCCGCCCCGTTCGACGTGCCGTTCCTCGACGGCGAGCGCGAGCACAGCATCGCGGGCGACGACGATGCGGCGCCGCTTGCCGCGTACTACTTCAATTACCGGAAGACGTCGATCTACGGCGGTTCGAACGAGATCCAGAAGAACATCATCGCGCAGATGATTCTGGGGCTGTGATCAGGGAACGGAGACAACCATGGATTTCAGCTTTACCGATGAGCAGCAGCAGTTCGCCGACGCGCTGCGCCGGTATCTCGGCGAGCAATACGGCTTCGAAGCGCGCCAGGCGATCGTGCACAGCGATACCGGTGTGTCGGACGCGCAGTGGAGCGCATTCACCGAACTGGGCTTGACCGCGTTGCCCGTGCCCGACGCACAGGGCGGCTTCGGCGGTGGGCCGGTCGACATGCTGGTCGTGATGCAGGCGCTCGGCCGCGCGCTCGTGATCGAGCCGTACTGGGCCACGGCGGTTGGCGTCGAGGCGTTGCGGATCGCCGGCTCCGGCACGGGTGACGATGCCGCGCTGCTGGAGGGGGTCGCGCAGGGGCACAAGCGCGTGGCGGTCGCGTTCCACGAACCCCACGCGCGCTATGACCTGTACGAACTCGACACGCACGCGCGCGAGCAGGGCGGCACGTACCGGCTGACCGGCACCAAGTCGGTGGTGCAGCACGGCGCGCAAGCGCATGTGTGGATCGTACCCGCACGGGTCGACGACGGCGGCATCGGCCTCTTCGTCGTCGAACGCGATGCGGCCAATGCGAAGGTAGTCGACTACCGGACCATCGACGGCCAGCGTGCCGCGACGATCACGTTCGACGACACGCCGGGCCGACTGCTGACGGGCCGGGCGCGCGACGCCGCGGCACTCGAGCAGATCGCCGATTACGCGACCTTCCTGCTGTGCGCGGAAGCGGTCGGCGCACTTGACGAACTGAATCGCGCGACGGTCGAATACACGAAGACGCGCGAGCAGTTCGGCGTGCCGATCGCGCGTTTCCAGGCGCTGCAGCACCGGATGGTCGACATGCTGATTCATGCAGAGCAGGCGCGTTCGCTGACTTATCTCGCGGCGGTGCGCTATGCGAACGGCGACGCCGACGCGCGGCGCAAGGCCGTGTCGGCCGCGAAGGCGCGGGTCGGTGCGGCCGCGCGCTTCGTCGGCCAGCAGGCGGTCCAGCTGCACGGCGGCATGGGCGTGACCAACGAGGTGGCCGCCGCGCACCTGTTCAAGCGGCTGTCGATCATCGAGACGACGCTCGGCGATACCGATCATCATCTCGCCCGCATCGCGGCGCTGCCCGATTTCGCGCAGACCGACGTAGCATGACGGCGACGCGCGAGCGCGCCAGACAAGGAGACTCATCAGTGGGCATCAGTTACGAAGATCTGGTGGTCGGCAGCACCACCGAAGTGGGCCGCTACACGTTCGAGGCCGACGACATCAAGACGTTCGCGAGGCGCTACGATCCGCAGCCGTTCCATGTCGACGAGGAAGCGGGAAAGGCCTCGCATTTCGGCGGACTCGTCGCGAGCGGCTGGCATACGTGCTCGGTATTCATGAGCCTGCTGGTCCAGAAGCTCGGGCCGGATTCGACCAGCATGGGCTCGCCGGGCATCGATTCGATCCGCTGGCTGAAGCCGGTGCGCGCCGGCGACACGATCACGATGTACCAGAAGGTGCACGACAAACGCGTGTCGGAAAGCAAGCCCGACCGCGGCATCGTGTCGACGGAATGGATCGGCGTGAACGAAGCCGGCGAGACGGTGATCTCCGTGCACACCAAGGTGATTTTCGGGCTGCGCCATCCGGGGGGCGCGAATCCATGATCGACGTGACCTTGCCGCTGATCGCCTCCGCGCAGGCGCTGCAGGCGCGGATCGGCGCGGAACCGCTCGCGAGCGGCTGGATCGAGATCGACCAGCCGCGCGTCGATGGTTTCGCCGACGCGACCGGCGATCATCAATGGATTCACGTCGACCCCGAACGCGCGCGGCGCGAGTCGCCGTTCGGCGGGCCGATCGCGCACGGGTTCCTGACGCTGTCGCTGATTCCGGCGTTGATGACCGACGCGATGCGCTTCGAGCAGAAGATGGGCGTGAACTACGGGCTGAACCGCGTGCGGTTCTTGAAGCCGGTGCCGGTCGGGGCGCGCGCGCGTGCGCTGTTCGCGGTGAAGGAGACCGCGGACGCCGCGCGCGGCGGCATCCAGGTGACGTGGTCGGTATCGGTGCAGGTCGAGCACCCCGACGCGCCGCTGCCGGTATGCGCGGCGGAGTTCATCACACTGCATTACTTCTGAAGCACGGAGCGGCATGCACGGAGGCCGCTCCGTCCACCACGTGCGGGTCAGTGCTTCGCGCATTGCGTTGCGCCGAACAGCACCTCGCGTGCCTTGTCGTCCTGCAGCGCCTTGCGCATCGACGCGCGCACCTCGATGCCGCGCTGCACGGCCGGTCGCGCGGCGATCGCCTCGTGCCAGCGCTTCACGTTCGGCCACTCGTCCGGCACGATGCCCTGGTTTTGCCACGAGCGCGTCCACGGGAACGTTGCGATGTCCGCGATCGTGTACGTGCGGCCCGCGAGATACTCGGATTCCGGATGGAGGCGCGTGCCGTGGCGTGCGACGCGGCGGATCAGCGTTTGTAGCGCGGCTGGCGCTTCTCCAGAAACGCGGTGATGCCTTCGAGCCCGTCCGCATGATGCAGCGACGCGACGAAATGATCGCGCTCGGTGACGAGGTGCGCGTCCAGCGGTTGCGCGGTGGCGTCGTCGAGCAGCGACTTGATGCGCGTGAGCGCATTCGGCGAGATGTCGGCGAGCGCGTCGGCCCGGGCCAGTGCGTCGCTGAGCGCCGTGCCGGGCGCGGCGAGCCGATTGACCACGCCGAGTGCATGCAGGCGTTCCGCGGAAACCGGCGTGCCTTCGAACAGGATCTCGGCTGCGATCGCACGCGGCAGCGCGCGGGCGAGAAACCACGAGCCGCCGCCGTCGGGCGTCAGGCCGACGCGCGCATACGACATCACGAATTTCGCATCGTGTGCGGCGACGATCAGGTCGCACGCGAGCGCGAGCGAGAAGCCCGCGCCGGCCGCCGCGCCTTCGACGGCCGCGATCACCGGCTTCGTCGACGCGCGGATCGCCGTGACCCATGCCGCGAGCTGATCGATGCTGTCGGCCTGGAAGGACGGATCCTTCGAGCGATTCTCGAGCAGCCGGTTCAGGTTGCCGCCCGCGCAGAAGAAACGATCGGCGCCCGTCAGCACGACGGCGCGAATCGCCGGATCGCGCTCGGCGGTGGCGAGCGCTTCGATGCCGGCCGCGTACATGTCGGGATGCAGCGCGTTGCGCGCGCCGGGATTGGACAGCGTGAGGACGAGCGTCGAATCGCTCTCGGGCGGACGCGAGGCCAGCAGTTCAGCACTCATGCGAGCGTGTCTCCATCGGATGGCGCGGCGGCGACGCCGCGTGTGTCGCGCGGGCAGGCGTGGCCGACGCCGCAGCGGAGGTAATGTTGTCGTGACGAACGCACGACTTGCTTTAGACTAGCACGGCCGTGCTTTTCAGCGCGATGAATCCCGATGTGGCCGGTTTCGATGCGGCCGCGTTTCAGCAAGGAAGGAGACACCGATGCTACAGCTGTGCGGTATTCCGTTGTCCAACTATTACAACAAGGTGAAGTTCGTCCTGCTCGAGCATGACATTCCGTTTGAGGAAGCGATGTGCGGTTTCCCGATCAGCGATCCGGCGCAGCTTGCCGATTCGCCGCTCGGCAAGATTCCGTTCCTGAGGACCGAAGAGGGCGCGCTGTTCGAGTCGCAGGCGATCATCGAATACCTGGCGGCGCGCTATCCCGAGAAAGGCATTTTCCCCGCGAACCCGTTCGCGGCGGCGAAGGTGCGCGAACTCGTCGAGACGCTCGAGCTGTATCTCGAATGGATGGCGCGCGAGGTGTACACGGAAGCGTTTTTCGGCGGCAAGGTGAGCGACGGGACGAAGGCGCACGTCGAGAAGCGCCTGCCGCGCGCGATCGATGCATTCAAGCAGATGACGCGGTTTTCGCCGTATGTGCTCGGCGAATCGTTCGGCTTGGCGGACATCGCCGCGTGGGTTCATCTGCCGGTCGTCGGCATGGCGACGAAGGCCGTCTTCGGGCGCGACTTCCTGCTCGATGCCGGCATCGACTGGAAGGCGCATGCAAAGACGGTGGGAGAACGCCCGGCCGCGCAACGCGTGGCAGCCGAGCGCAAGGCGTATGTCGAAGCGGCGAACGTCGTGCGTTCGTAAGCGTTTCTGACAGGCGGCGTACGGCCGCCCGTCCGGGTCTTACAGGCGGGCGAGCCGTTCGAGCGCGGATGCGAGCGTGCTTTCCTGCTTCGCGAAGCAGAAGCGCACGACGCCCGATTCGTGCGGCTCGTGATAGAACGCCGACACCGGAATGGCGGCCACGCCGATCTCCGACGTGAGCCATTTCGAGAATTCCGCTTCGGGCAGGTCGCTGATCGCCGAGTAATCGACGCACTGGAAGTACGTGCCCGTGCACGGCAGCAACTTGAAGCGCGTGCGCTCGAGGCCGGCCCGGAAGAAGTCGCGCTTGCGCTGATAGAAGCCCGCGAGCGACAGGTACGGCGCCGGGTCGCGCAGGTAGTCGGCGAGCCCGATCTGCATCGGCGTGTTCACCGTGAACACGTTGAACTGGTGGACCTTGCGGAATTCCGCGGTCAGCGCCGCAGGCGCTGCGACGTAACCGACCTTCCAGCCCGTCACGTGATAGGTCTTGCCGAAGCTCGACACGATGAAGCTGCGCGCGGCGAGCTCCGGGTAGCGCGCGACGCTCTCATGGCGCGCGCCGTCGTAGACCATGTGCTCGTAGACCTCGTCGGACAGGATCAGCACGTTGGTGCCGCGCACGATGTCCTCGAGCTTGCGCATGTCGGCCTCGCGCCACACGGTGCCCGTCGGGTTGTGCGGCGTGTTGATCAGGATCATCCGCGTCTTCGGCGTGATCGCGGTCGCGAGACGGTCGAACGGGATCGTATAGTCGGGCGCGTCCAGCGTGACGAACACGGGCTTGCCGCCGGCAAGCTCGATCGACGGCAGGTAGCTGTCGTAGGTCGGCTCGACGACGATTACTTCATCGCCCGGATGCACCGCGCAGAGGATCGCCGTCAGCAGCGCCTGCGTCGCGCCGGCCGTCACGGTGATTTCGGTGCCCGGATCGTAGCGTCGGCCGTACACCTGCGCGATCTTGTCGGCGATCGCGTCGCGCAGCGGCGCGACGCCGGCCATCGGCGGGTACTGGTTGTGCCCGTTGCGCATCGCGGTGGCGACCGCATCGACGATGCGCGGATCGCAATCGAAATCGGGGAAACCCTGGCCGAGGTTCACCGCGCCTTTTTCGGCGGCAAGCGCGCTCATGACCGTGAAGATCGTCGTGCCGACATTCGGCAGGCGCGACGGGAAAACGGGAGTCGTTGGCATATCTGAAGGAACGTTCATCGAGACGGTCGAATTCGGGTGGAGGCGTCAGGCCGGCGTCGCCGTGGCGGGCGGCGCGGCGTCGAGCGCGCAGGCTTCCACGAACGGCGCGGGTTGCGCGATCCGGAAACCGAAGTCGCGTGCGGTGCGCTTCGCGAGCTTCAGCAGCGCGCGGTCTTTCGACACGAGCCACTCGGCCTGCGCGGCGTGGGCGAGTTCGAGAAATTTCTGGTCGTCGCGGTCCTTGCACTTCGGCAGCGGCGGCGCGTCGGCGTCGACGGGCGACGGTTCGACGAGGCTCGCGAGCCGGGCGACGGTCGCGAGCGCGGCAGCCTTGTCAATCGCGCGCGACTGGAACTGCGGATAGTCGAGCACGTATTCGAGTTCGGTCAGGCAGCGGCCGTCGATCACGGCGGCCAGCGTGCCGCGCTCCAGCGCGGTACGGATCGGGCGCGTAGCGGGGTCGTCGAAGACGAGGATGTCGATCCAGACGTTCGAGTCGAGCACGACGCGGCGTGCGGCGTGCGGGGCGAGAGAGCGGGTCATTCGTTACAATCGGTGGTTTTCGTCTGACCGCAAGGCACGGCGTGCCAGCGAGCCTCTATGATAATCGTTCTCTCTCCCGCCAAATCCCTCGACTACGAGACGCCCGCGCACGTCCAGTCTTACACGAAGCCTGCATTCGTGGACGACGCGTCGGAACTGATCGACGGCCTGCGCAAGCTGTCGCCGCAGGACATCGCGGCGCTGATGGATATTTCCGATCCGCTCGCGCGCCTGAACTTCCAGCGCTACGCCGACTGGTCGCCGACCTTCACGCCGGCCAACGCGAAGCAGGCCGTGCTGGCGTTCAACGGCGACGTCTACGAGGGTTTCGACGCGAAATCGCTGTCGCCGACCGATCTCGACTATGCGCAGCAGCACGTGCGCGTGCTGTCGGGCCTGTACGGGCTGCTGCGTCCGCTCGACCTGCTGCAGCCGTACCGGCTGGAGATGGGCACGCGTTTCGCGAACGCGCGCGGCAAGGATCTGTATGCGTTCTGGGGCGACCGCATCACGCGGGCGCTGAACGAGCAGCTCGAGACGCGCAGCGGCGCGGCGCGCGTGCTCGTCAATTGCGCGTCGACCGAATACTTCAAGTCGGTCAAGCCGAAACTGCTGGCCGCGCCGGTCATCACGCCGGTATTCGAGGACTGGAAGGGCGGCCGCTACAAGATCATCAGTTTCCATGCGAAACGCGCGCGCGGGCTGATGGCGCGTTTTGTCGTCGAGAACCGTATCGCCGACCCGAAGGCGCTGAAGGCATTCGCGGCCGAAGGCTATGCGTTCGAGGCGGCGGCGTCGAACGATTCGACTTACGTATATCGCCGGCGCATCGGCGAGTGACCCAGCCGGCCGTTCACGAGACGGCCGGTGCATGCATGAGGCCGGACAGGCGGTACGTGCCTGCTTCGGTCGACCGCTTTGCATGGGACCGGCGTAAGCGCTGAAGCGCTAACGCTGGTCGACCGCTTTGCATGGGACCAGCATAAGCGCTGAAGCGCTAACGCTGGTCGACAAAGGAGATAGACAGATGGCTGTTTCGATCACCAGTAATTTCGACGCAGGCGCAATCGACGTCGTGTCGTGCGACAGCCCCGACGCAATCCGGCTGCGCGTGCGCGGCGACAATCGTTCGGAATTCGCGCAATGGTTTTACTACCGCTTGACGGGGGCGCGCGGCGAGCGATGCGTGATGACGTTCGAGAACGCAGCCGAATGCGCGTATCCGTCGGGCTGGCGCAACTACCACGCGGTGGCGAGCTACGACCGCGTCGACTGGTTTCGCGTGCCGACGACGTTCGACGGCAAGACAATGACCATCGACCATACGCCCGAGTTCGACAGCATCTACTACGCGTATTTCGAACCGTACTCGGAAGAGCGTCACGCGGCGTTTCTCGGCGCGGTCCAGCAGTTGCCGCAGGCGAGCGTCGTCGAGCTCGGCCGCACGGTCGAAGGCCGTCCGATGTCGCTGCTGACGCTCGGCACGCCGGAAACCGATGGCGCGCCGAAGAAGAAGGTGTGGATCATTGCGCGCCAGCATCCGGGCGAATCGATGGCCGAGTGGTTCGTCGAAGGCCTGGTCAAGCGGCTGGCCGGATGGGGCGATTGGGCCGGCGATCCGGTCGCGCGCAAGCTGTACGATCGCGTGACGTTCTACATCGTCCCGAACATGAACCCGGACGGCAGCGTGCACGGTAACCTGCGCACCAATGCGGCCGGCGCGAACCTGAATCGCGAATGGATGGCGCCCGATGCGGAACGCAGCCCCGAAGTGCTGGCCGTGCGCGATGCGATCCATGCGATCGGTTGCGACATGTTCTTCGACATTCACGGCGACGAGGATTTGCCGTACGTGTTCGTCGCCGGCTCGGAGATGCTGCCGAGCTTCACCGAGCAGCAGGGCAAGGAGCAGGCCGCGTTCATCGACGCGTTCAAGGTCGCCAGTCCCGACTTCCAGACCGAGCACGGCTACGCGGCGAGCAAGTACAAGGAAGATGCGCTGAAGCTCGCGTCCAAGTACATTGGCCACCAGTTCGGTTGCCTGTCGCTGACGCTCGAAATGCCGTTCAAGGACAACGCGAACCTGCCCGACGAGCGCGTTGGCTGGAACGGCGAGCGTAGCGCGGCACTCGGCGCGGCGATGCTGGCCGCGATCCTCGTACACGTCGACACGTTCGCGTAAGCGCAGCCGTCGTTGCATGAAAAAGGCCGGCGCATCTTGCGATGCACCGGCCTTTTTTGCTGCTGTCGTTGCCGCTCCGCCGTATCAGGACTTCTTCGCGGTTTTTTTCTTCACGGCTTTCTTCTGGCCGCTTGATTTCTTCGTCGCGACGGCCTTCTTGCTGCCGGCGCGGCCCGATGCCTTCGCCTTGGCTTTGCCACGGTGCGACTTGCCCTTGAACTTCTTCGTCGAAGACGAGCGCTCGACGCGCGGCTTCAGCGGCGGAACCGGGTCGTTCCAGCTGAACGCGAGCATTTGCTGGCCGACATAGCCGCAACGGAATTTCAGCGGCGTCGGATCGCGGCCGTCGCTGTGGATGCCGAGCCCGTCGACGGTAACGATGTTGTCGACTTTCACGCGCTGCTTGCCCTGGTCGAACGAGTCGTTCCACGGCGTGATCGTCGCGTTGCCGCCGTCGAATGCGTTCGGCGCGAAATCGACGCGATCGAACGCCGTCGACGTGCTGGCGATGAAGCTGCCGTGCGCTGCACAATCGGCGGCGAGCGGATCGGCATGCATCTCGTCGACGAATTTGTTGATCAGTTCGGAACGCTGGTCGAGCAGGTCGGCGAATACCGGTGCGGGAAGCGCAAGCGACAGGCCCGCGATACAGGCTGCCAGCTTGCCGAGCGCCCGGAAAATCCGGAGCGAGGCAGGTGAGCTGTCCATCTGGTTATTGGTGAGGAGCGAAGAAGACGTCGGGCACGTATAGATGCCCGATGAAGAACAGGAGTTCAATCTTAGCGTAAAAAAGTTGTGCGGCAGTAGGTGGCGTATTCGGCGCGCGCCGCGCAAGCGCCGCCGATACGCGTGTGCGCCGGGCCGATGCGGTGGAAATTCAGGCGCGCGGGCCGCCGAGGCGGTAGCGCCGGACGTCGAAGGTCGTGACCCACGCGGGGCGATAGACGGCGATGAGTGCCGTTGCCATGCCGGTGAACCAGGCTTCGCCGAGCGCGAGCAGCGCGGTGTTCAGCAGATAGCCGGCTGGAATCACGACGGGCACGCCGTCCGCGAGCGCGAGCTGGACACCGGCCGCCGCGGCAGCGACCGCAACGATTGCGATCGCGGGCGACAGGAAGCCCTGCCCGGTGATGAACGACGCGAGGTTGTGCGGCAGCCAGGCGAGCGCGGCGCGTTGCAGCAACGCCGACACGCCGACAGGCAGCGCACCGTAGATCAGATAGGTCAGGCCGATGCCTTGCCACGGCGCGTCGAAGATGATCGCGGCAATCGCGGTGACGGCGCCCATCGCGACCAGGGCGAGTGTCCAGTCGAACAGCGTGACGAGCAACGTTGCGCCGAGCAGATGCATGACGATGCCATCTTCGAGCCATGCGTTCGAGGCCCACAGGACCGCGATCGCTGTGACGAGCGCGAGCCACACGTGCTGGAGCGTGGCGTCTTGCAGGCGTACGAAGGGGCGATTCCAGATCGCGAGCGCGAGCAGAGCCACGGCGGCGATCCAGCCACCGATGCCAACCCAGAGCGGAAGCGGTGTGAAAAGAAAACCCATGCGTCCATATTACTCGTTGAGCATCAAAGGTGGGAGCCTCCACATGCCCGACCGTCGCAATATCGAGACTGTTTGCCTAGCGTCCGCGCCGGAATCGTGCCGGCGGCTCGGCGGCGAGCGGCAGGTCCTGCGTGCCGGCATTCGCGGTGGGCAACGGGTACGGACGGTCATGCCGTTGTGTCCGCAGCGGAGCCGGGCCGTGTTCCCCGATGACCGGTTTACGGGCGCGGTTGCGGTTCGCCAGCAGCACCTCGAGATGGGGCGACAGCCAGCCGTTGTAGATCGCGACCGCGGCGGCGCGGTTTGCGGCGCCGAGCTGCTGGAAGATGCTCGCGAGGTGGATCTTCACCGTGCCTTCGCTGATGCCGAGCGTACGGGCGATCATCTTGTTCGTGCTGCCCATGTGGACGAACCGCATGATCTGTGCTTGCCGCGGCGACAGGAGGCCGGTCGGCGGGCGCCGGGGCAGCGAGCCGGCGAGCGTCTGGAAATGGGCGTCGTGGCGGGCCGTCGTCGTTGCCGTGGACGGCAGCAGGCTGAGGGCGATCGGCGGAATGTAATGTCCGCCCAAGAGGACGATCTCGAGCGCACGCACGATCAGGTGCGGCCGCGTGGAATGCGGGATCACGCCCGCGACGCCGTAATTGAAAAAGCGCTGGATGGCTTCTGGCGAGATGTCGTCGACCAGAACGGCGACCGGTGTGGGCGAGCACGCATTGCCGAGTGCCTGAAGCTCGCTGATCCGGCCGACGTCCAGCCAGTCGATCGCGACGAGGTCGAAACGCTGGGTGCGCAGCAGCCGGCGTGCCTGGAAACCGTCAGGCGCATCGTTGATGCTGGCGTGCCGGTCGATCTGCCGCAACAGGGTCTTCAGTCCGTCACGCCGTTCGGCGTCTGAGTTAAGTACCAAGAACCGCATATTCAACCTCCGTGAAGTGAGTCATTGACTGCCGTCGGGGATAAGCTGGCCCCGATAATGACAAAGACCTTACACGATGTCTGCTTGGCTGAAAGGCTTAGGAAAAGTTCGAAATTTTGAGCGATCGGGCGTCGGACAAGAAAAAAGCCGCTTCGGCAGGAACCGAAAGCGGCTTTGGGCGGCGCAGGTTTTCTGAGCCTGCGGGGCGGGTCAGTGGAAGTGCGGCTGGGCGGGCGACGCGTCTTCCGGCATTTCCGCATGGACGATTTCGCCGAGCGGATCGGCGTAAAGCGGCACGCCGCAGTCGTCGCAGTATTCGGGTTCGAAGCGGCCCGCGTGCCGCCGGACGTCGGTTACGCCGCATTCCTTCAGCAGGCTCACGATTTCCTCGAGCGGCCCCTCGATCGGCGCTTCGCCTTCGAGCGTCGCGTTGTCGACCGATACGTCGCCGTTTTCCCGGCCGTAGAGCGGCCACACGACACCGTAGATCACGTCGTTGCTCGCACGTCGCGTGAAGCCGACGCGATACTCGTCGATACGACGTTCGCCGAAGCCGGCGACCACCGCGCGCAGCTCTTGCGGCGCTGCACCAAGTGTGTCGAATAGATAACGAATGGCCGTTCGGACGGTGTGCGGGCGTACGCGTTCGTCCGCATCGCGACAGGCCGAGTAGTACGCGTCCGGAAGCAGGCATTCGAACTCGCAGCCGGGCAGCGCGATCGACAGGTTCGGGCCGCCTTGAGCCGTCCATTGTTCGAGGCACTGGCCGCGCTCGATCCGGCTACCGTTTTCCTCTTCCTGCCAGCGGAACAGCGGCGCGCCGGCCGGCGCGGCGACGACCGCCAGCAGGAAGCGCGGATCGGCCAGGATCGGCGAAGTTTCCGGCAGGTCGCCGAAGCTCAGCTTCGGGGCGTGCTGGCCGATTGCCGCATGGGCGAGTTGCTGGGCCAGCCGGTAGGTTTCGACATGGTGCCGCGGCAACTGGTCGATGCTGTAGAGGAACGGTGCGAGCCCGACGAGGGTGCCGTTCGCGAGCACGTGCGCCTGCAGGTGCGTTCGCAGCGCGTCGGCAACGTCGCCCTTGAGCGGTCCCGACGGAATCATGTAGCGTGTCCAGGCGAGAACCGGGACGGCGACCAGCAGCGCATCGTACGGTTGGCCGTCGTGTTCGATCACCATCGACTCGCTGTGCGTCTCGGCCATGTCGGCGAGCGCGCCGTAGGCGTCGGGATGATTCTGTTGAAGATGGTCGAGCGCGGCGTCGAGCGTGGTCTGATTGCCGTTGCGGACAATCTTGGCGAGCAGCGTATCGAGCTTCGCTTCCCAGAAGCGATCCTCGATGCGACTGCCCGACGCGAAGAGCGCAAGTGACAGACCGACCAATTTGTCGGCATCGGGGGGGAGGCGTTTGGCGATTCGCTGGCGCATATTAAAGACGTATATAGAAAGAGGCGAAGAACCTCACATTCTAGTCCGTTCTTTGCACCATAAGCGGTCTCGTGGCCAAGCATGGCCGGACGGCCGAACTGCGGCGTGTGTGAAAAAGTTGCTGCGAGCCCCTTGCGCTCACGACGTGAGCTGCTTAGAATCACGCCTCTTTCGCGCTAACGCAAACGCGGCGCGAGAGGAAGGGAAGCAGTGCTGTCGGGGTTCGGAGGTAGCGAGCCTGGGCGGCACAGGAAGTTGAGCCCCGCAGTCGCAACGAAGTCGTGTAGAAAGTTGTTGACGGGCTGCGAAACACGGTTCATAATCTCGCTTCTCTGCTGCTGAAAACGCAGCGCTGCCGGGAAACACGGAGTTCCTCGCAGAAATGCTCTTTAAAAATTAACAGCCGATAAGTGTGGGCGCTTGATGGCAGCGAGCTGATCCTCGGATCAGATAGCGAAAGTATCAAGAGTCTCACACTAAAGTAAGTCAGGTTTAT
>NZ_JAUJPV010000024.1:0-127519 GCF_030481585.1 Burkholderia sp. AU45388
CGAACGGCGACAGGTACGGGTTCGTGTAGCCCAGGCCCACCACGAAGCCGACCACGACCTGGTTGTTGTCCATGTGATACAGGAACGAGCCGCCGTACGTGTCCGACTTCAGCGGCCAGCCGGCCGTATGGATCACGAGGCCCGGCTTGTGCTTGGCCGGATCGATTTCCCACAGTTCCTTGATGCCGATCCCGTACGCCTGCGGATCGGCGTTCGCGTCGAGCTTGAACTTCGAGATCAGTTGACGACCGAGATGGCCGCGGCAACCTTCGGCGAACAGCGTGTACTTCGCGTGCAGCTCCATGCCGAGCTGGAAGTTCTCGGTCGGCTCGCCGTCCTTGCCCACGCCCATGTTGCCGGTCGCGACGCCCTTCACGGAACCGTCGTCGTTGTAGAGAATCTCGGCAGCGGGGAAGCCGGGGAAGATCTCCACGCCGAGCGCCTCGGCCTGCTGGCCGAGCCAGCGGGTCACGTTGCCCAGCGAGATCACGTAGTTGCCGTGGTTCTTGAAGTTGTCCGGCAGCGCCCAGTTCGGCGTGGTGACGGCGCTCTTCTCGGACAGGAACAGGAAGCGGTCTTCGCTCACCTCGACGTCGAGCGGCGCGCTGCGTTCCTTCCAGTCGGGAAACAGCTCGGTGATCGCGCGCGGGTCCATCACCGCGCCCGACAGGATGTGCGCGCCGATCTCGGAACCCTTCTCGAGCACGCACACGCCGATCTCGGTGCCTTTCTCGGCGGCCAGCTGCTTGAGCCGGATCGCCGCCGACAGCCCGGCGGGGCCGCCGCCGACGATCACGACGTCGTATTCCATCGATTCGCGCGGGCCGTATTGCTCGATGAGGCTTGCGGGGGTCATTGGCGTTCCTCTAACCGTTAGAATGCTTTTATTCGGGAGCGTATTGTCTGCGAAACGAAACGCTTGCCGCAACAACATGCAAGTAGATTAGCACGATCGTTCTATTTTTTGTGCTAGGGTAATGCCGCCCGGGCTGTGCCGCCCGGGCTGGCGCAACGACATCGAAAGGGGATGTGCAAATGGGTCGATCGATCAATCTGGAAGGCAAGGTCGCGCTGGTCACCGGCGCGTCGAGCGGCCTCGGGCAGCGTTTTGCGCAAGTGCTGTCGCAGGCGGGCGCGAAGGTCGTGCTCGCGAGCCGCCGCGTCGAGCGCCTGAAGGAGTTGCGCGCGGAGATCGAGGCGGCGGGCGGCGCCGCGCACGTCGTGTCGCTCGACGTGACGGACGTGCAGAGCATCAAGGCGGCCGTCGCGCATGCGGAGACGGAAGCCGGCACGATCGACATCCTCGTGAACAATTCGGGCGTGTCGACGATGCAGAAGCTCGTCGACATCACGCCGGCGGATTTCGAGTTCGTGTTCGATACGAACACGCGCGGCGCATTTTTCGTCGCGCAGGAAGTCGCGAAGCGGATGATCATGCGCGCGAACGGCGGCGGCAACGGCAAGCCGCCGTGCCGGATCATCAACATCGCGTCGGTGGCCGGGCTGCGCGTGTTCCCGCAGATCGGGCTGTACGCGATGAGCAAGGCCGCGGTCGTGCAGATGACGCGCGCGATGGCGCTGGAGTGGGGGCGCCACGGGATCAACGTGAACGCGATCTGTCCGGGCTATATCGATACCGAAATCAATCATTACCTGTGGGAAACCGAGCAGGGCCAGAAGCTGCAGTCGATGCTGCCGCGCCGGCGCGTCGGCAAGCCGCAGGATCTCGACGGGCTGTTGTTGCTGCTCGCGGCCGACGAGTCGCAGTTCATCAATGGCTCGATCATCTCCGCGGACGACGGCTTCGGCCTTGCGTGAGCGGATGACATTTCGCAACAAAGAAGACTGCAATGAGTGCAACTAGCGATTACTCCCCTGTTTTTGAGATGTCGATGCCGATCCGCTGGGGCGACATGGACGCATTCGGCCATGTGAACAACACGGTCTATTTCCGCTACATGGAGCAGGCGCGGATCTCGTGGTTCGAGCAGCTCGGCATTGCGGGCGGCAACGGCGAAGGGCAGGGGCCCGTCATCGTCACCGCGTCGATGGAGTTCCTCAAGCAGCTGCACTATCCGGGCGACGTGATCGCGAGGATGTCGGCCGCGAAGCCGGGCCGAAGCAGTTTCGACACCGGGTTCGAGCTCACGCGCGCGGACGATCCGCAGCATGTCTATGCACGCGGCAACGCACGTTGCGTGTGGGTCGACTACGCGCTCGGCAAGTCGGTGCCGCTGCCGCCCTTGCTGCGCGACACGATCGAGCACGCGCTGGCGACGAAAGTCGGCTGAGCGTGCATATCGACAGGCGGCGCGCACCGGGTCGCCGGTGGCGCGCCGGGCCGGTGGTGTCCGTCAATCGGCCGCCGTGTGCGGCCGATCGTCATTCGCGCGCCGCGACGCAAGGCGCGTTCACTGCCCGAGCAGGCGCTGCAGCAGCTCCGGCGTATTGTTCGTTCCGTATTTGCGCATCAGCCGCGCGCGGTAGATGTCGACCGTGCGCGAGCTGATGTCGAGCACGCGTCCGATCTGCTTGCTGGTCTTGCCGGTCGCGAGCTGCGCGGCGATCTCGCGCTCGCGCGGGGTCAGTTCGACCGCGACGCGGCGCGTCGCGCTCAAATCCTCGAAGGTCCAGACGCCGGCCGCGAGCGGCTCGGTGCGGTCGAGCGCGCGGCCCGTCACGTGGCACCAGAACAGTTCGCCGTCCGCGCGCTTCATGATTCTGTCATCCGAATAGACGCCGTTCGCGACCATCACGCGTGCGATGCGCTCGCCGATTCGCTGGAATTCGTCCGTGGACGGGTAGAGCACCGCATACGATTGTCCGATCAGGTCGGCCCGCGCGCAGCGAAAGATCGACGCGAGTGCGTCGTTGCAGTCCTCGATCACGCGGTCGCGCGACAGCACGAGGCCGAGCGGCGCGAGGTGGAAGGCGGTCTGGTAATCGAGATCGGGCATGGCGCGGGGGGCGGAGGGAAATGCTTATGTATTTTTGCGTATTGTGCCGCATCCGCGCCGCATCGTACCCTTTCAGGCATCTCGCGGCGTTCGTCGCGACATAAAAAGCGCGCCTCGACGCAGGCATCGCCGCGCATGCATAGAATGGTGCGGCGGGCTTGCGCCACGTGGCGCGTGAACCGGTTTTGCTGGTTTCCATAGAGGAAGGGACAACTGATGAACAAAGTCTATCCAAGCGCGGCTGCCGCGCTGGAGGGGATCGTCCGCGACGGACAGACCTTCGCGGTGGGCGGCTTCGGCCTGTGCGGCATTCCCGAGGCGCTGATCGCGGCGTTGCGCGATTCGGGCGTCAAGGGCATCACCTGCATCAGCAACAATGCGGGCGTCGACGGTTTCGGCCTCGGCCTGCTGCTGGAAACGCGCCAGATCAAGAAGATGATCTCGTCGTACGTCGGCGAGAACAAGGAGTTCGAGCGCCAGTACCTGGCCGGCGAACTCGAGCTCGAATTCACGCCGCAGGGCACGCTCGCCGAGAAGCTGCGCGCGGGCGGCGCGGGCATCCCCGCGTTCTTCACGAATACCGGCTACGGCACCGTGATCGCGGAAGGCAAGGAAACGCGCCAGTTCGGCGATCGCCACTACGTGCTCGAGCCGTCGCTGACGGCCGACGTCGCGCTCGTCAAGGCGTGGAAGGCCGACAAGTCCGGCAACCTCATTTACCGCCGCACCGCGCGCAACTTCAACCCGATGTGCGCGATGGCCGGCAAGATCACCGTGGTGGAGGTCGAGGAGATCGTCGAGAACGGCACGCTCGATCCGGATCAGGTTCATACGCCGGGGATCTTCGTGCAGCGCATCGTGCTGAATGCGACGCCGGAAAAACGCATCGAACAACGCGTCGTACGCGCGAAAGGAGACTGACATGGCCTGGAATCGTGACCAGATGGCCGCGCGCGCGGCGAAGGAACTGCAGGACGGCTTCTACGTGAACCTCGGCATCGGCCTGCCGACGCTCGTCGCGAACCACGTGCCGGACGGCGTCGAGGTGTGGCTGCAGTCGGAGAACGGCCTGCTCGGCATCGGCCCGTCGCCGACCGAAGACGAAGTCGACGCCGATCTGATCAACGCCGGCAAGCAGACCGTCACGACGCTGCCCGGTTCGTCGATCTTCTCGTCGGCCGATTCGTTCGCGATGATCCGCGGCGGCCACATCAACCTCGCGATCCTCGGCGCGATGCAGGTCAGCAAGCAGGGCGACCTCGCGAACTGGATGATCCCCGGCAAGATGATCAAGGGGATGGGCGGCGCGATGGACCTCGTCGCGGGGGTGGGGCGTGTCGTCGTGCTGATGGAGCATGTCGCGAAGGGCGACCAGCACAAGATCCTCGAGGCATGCAACCTGCCGCTCACGGGTGTCGGCGTGGTCGACCTGATCATCACCGATCTCGGCGTGATCGAAGTGACGCCGTCCGGGTTGAAGGTGCTCGAACTCGCCGACGGCGTGAGCGTCGACGAGATCCAGGCGAAGACGGGCGCGCCGCTCGACGTCAGCGCCGTGGCCTGAGCACTACCCTGGTGCATGACCTCGACGCCCCGCGTTCCCGACGGAACGCGGGGCGTTTTGTCATGCACGCACGTGTCACGCAATCGCGCCGCCGCCGTCGATCAGTACCGTCGAGCCGGTTGCATAAGGCGTGGCCGCCAGATACAGGATCGCGTTCGCGACATCCTCCGGCTGGCCGACCCTGCGCGCCGGAAGCCGCTGGGCGGCGCCCGCGTACATCGCGTCGCGGGCGTCGGGTGCGAGCTTGTCCCACAGCGGCGTCGCGATCAGGCCCGGCGACACGGTATTCACGCGAACCGGCGCCAGTTCGAGCGCCAGCCCGCGGGCGAGCGCCTCGAGCGCCGCGTTGATCGCGCCTTGCAGGACGGACGACGCGCTCGGCCGCCCGCTGAGGAAACCCGACACGAACGTCAGGGAGCCGCCTGGCGCGATATCGATCGCGCGGGCGATGCGATAGGCGCCCCAGAACTTGCTGTCCATCGCTGCCTGCGCGTCGGCCAGCGGCAACGCCCGGACCGGGCCCGTGGCCGTCTTCGCGGCTGAAATCACGACGTGGTCGAACCGGCCGGCGCGCGCGCAGAACGCGTCGACGTCCGCCGTATCGGTGATGTCGAGCGCTGCGGTCCGCACCTGCGCGCCCGGGATGGCGTCGACGTCGAACCTGGCCGGGTCGCGCGACGCGATCGTCAGATGCGCGCCGCGCCGCGCGAATGCCGTGGCGGTGGCGGCGCCGATGCCGGAGCTTCCGCCGACGACGAGTACGTTCTTTCCGTGGAGCGGATCGTTCATGGAAGTCATCTCCTGGATGATGAGTTAAACGGAATGAGCTGAGCGGAATCCGGTTAGATCGTTTCGGTCTCGCGCAGCGTCGACGGGCTGTGCAGCGCGAAGCGCGCGATGTCGTCCTTGCGCATGAAAGCGACTCCCGGGTGTGATCGAGCGTAGTGCAGGAAGGCGTCCCACGCGCGGACCATCTGCGGCGTGCCGCTGATCCGGTCGTGCGCGCTGATCGACATCAGTCTGCGCCGCTGTCCGGCTTCCGCGTACAACTGGTCGAAATCGAGCTTGATCTGCTCGAGGAACATCGTCGGCGAGTAGTTGCGGCCTTCGATCAGCAGGATGTCGTTGTTGCGCAGCGTGTACGGGACCACCGCGAAATCGCGACCGCCGACGAGCTCGATGAACGGTTCGTCGCGACTGACGTCGTCGATGTGATACAGGTAGCCGAGTTCCTGCAGCAGCGACAGCGTATGCGGCCCGCGCCGCAGCCAGTTGCAGTTGTAGCCGGTCGGGCGCTGGCCGGTCACCGCTTCGACCATGTCGCGCGCTTCGGTCAGGAAGCGGCGCTCGTCGTCGCGGCTCATCGTGAATTGCGCGCGCCACGTCGGGCCGTGCGCGGCGGCTTCGTGGCCGCGCGACACGATCTCGCGCGCCAGTTCGGGGTGCCGGCGCGCGGCTTCCCCGATCATGTGCGACGTCACTTTCACGCCGTGCCGGTCCCACAGATCGAGCAGCCGCGGAATGCCTTCCCGGTAGCCATACGCAAACCAGGTGGCCGAGGCGAGATCGACCGGCACCGACGGCGGGAACGCGACGGCCGGAAACGGGCTGTCCGCCCCCGTGGGCGGTTGACCGCCCGCCTCGAACTGCATCGAGATCGAGATCACGAGCCGCGCGCCGTTCGGCCAGAACGGCGTGGCGCCCGGTGTCGCGGGCGCCGGCGTCGGCGCGGCGGTGGCCGCCACGGACGTGCCCGCGGCCAGCGCGACGCCGGCCGCGAGCCCGGCGCCGGCCTGGGCCAGGAACGTGCGGCGCGGCAGAGGCGTCGCGGAAGTGTCGTTATCGTGAGTCATCGTTCCCTCCGTCAGCCGACGAGCCCGAGCTGACGCATCAGCGTCAGGTTGTCCTCGATGTGCCAGTTTTCGGCGATCCGGCCGTGGTCGATCCGATAGATATCGGTCGCGATGAAGTCGATCGCCTGCCCGCGCCCGGCCGTTCCGTTGAACGCCCCGGTGAAATGCCCGCGGAAATGCAGGTGCACGACGACCCGGTCGCCGGCGACGATCATCTGTTCGATGTCGCAGCGCAAGTCGGGGATCGCGCCGCGCATCGTGCTCGAGGCCGCGAGCGGCCCCGGTACGCCTTGTTCGCGGTCGGGCGGCAGCGTGCGGTCGGTGAAGTCGTCTGCGAGCGCGGCGCGGGCGAGCGCGGGGTCGCCGGTATTCCAGAAGCTGCCGTAGCGGCGCGCGGCCAGCACTTGTGCGCGGGCCTGCGCGGCCGGCAAGCCTGCCGCGACGGTCAGGGTGTGCGGCGCGACGAGATCGGCGGCATGGGCGGCGGCGGGCCAGAGCGCCACGACGCAAGCGGCTGCCGCGAATGCGTGCGCGACGGGGCGGGTGGCCGAACGAAGGCGGATCGACATGGTTTCGAGGGTCCTGTGAAAGCGTCAGGCGACGACGCGGAACAGGTATGGTAGGTTTCCGTTCTGAATGCAAATACGGGCAAAATGCGAATGGATTATTCGAAAAAAGGAAAGGTTGGGGTGAGGCGAGCGCTATGACGCTGATCGACGATTTCCCGGCGCTCGATACCTTCGCGCGGATCGTGTCCGCCGGCAGCCTGTCGGCGGCGGCGCGCGAGCTCGACCTGTCGTTGTCCGTCGTCAGCAAGCGGCTCGCGCATCTCGAGTCGCGGCTCGGCGTGCGCCTGCTGCACCGGACGACGCGGCAGCAAACGCTCACCGACGACGGCGCGCAGTTTCACGCGCAGGTGCTGCGCATCCTCGCCGAGATCGAGCATGCGGAAACGCTGATGCGCGATCGCCGTGGCACGGTCAGCGGCGTGCTGCGCGTGACGGCGCCTGGCGAGCTCGGCCGCCTGCGGATCGCGCCGCTTGTAGCGGCCTTTCAGCAGCGACATCCTCAACTGACCGTGCAATTGATGCTGACCGATACGGTCGTCGACCTGCTCGCATCCGACATCGACGTCGCCGTGCGGATCGGCAATCTTGCCGATTCGACGATGATCGCGCGCGAGCTGGCGCCGAATCATCGCGTGCTGTGCGCGGCGCCCGGCTATCTCGCGGCGCACGGGGCGCCGGCCCATCCGGCCGAGCTTCGTGCGCATCGATGCATCGTGATGGGCGACCAGCCGCGTGCCGAATGGCGGTTCGACGGCACGCAAGGCGGCGTGGCGGTCGAGGTGACGGCCGCGCTGCTGACCAACGACGGCGGCGCGGCGCGCACGCTGGCGCTCGAGGGCGCGGGTATTGCGCTGAAGTCGATCTGGGACGTCGGCGCCGATCTCGACGCCGGCCGGCTCGTACGCGTGCTGCCGGCCTTCGCGGCGTCCGCCGCGCCGCTGCATGCCGTCTATCCCGGCGGCCGTCACGTGCCGTTGCGCGTGCGGACGTTCGTCGATTTCCTGCGCGAGCAGTTGCGTGACGCGTGGCGCCGCCACGACTGAACCCGTTCCGGGTAGCGGGCCGGGTGCGTGGCGCCCCGTCATTCCGAAGCGGTTTACAATCGTTTGCATCGGGCGCCGCAAGCGTTGCCCCGCGCGTCGCCCCCCGTTCGACAGGATGCCAACGATGCCAACGACCCCAGCGAATCCCCCGGTTCCCCGCCAGCGGCGCGTGCAGTGCGCGAGCACGGCCGGCCTCCACCACGTCGCCTATACCGAGTGGGGCGACCCCGCGAATTCGCGCGTGCTCGTCTGCGTGCACGGCCTGACCCGCTCGGGCCGCGATTTCGACCGGCTGGCCGCCGCACTGTCCGATACGTATCGCGTCGTCTGCCCCGATGTCGCGGGGCGCGGCCGGTCGGACCGGCTGGCCGATCCGCGGCTCTATGCGATTCCGCAGTACGTGGCCGACATGGTGACGCTGATTGCCCGGCTCGACGTCGAATCGGTCGACTGGTTCGGCACGTCGATGGGCGGCCTGATCGGCATGGCGCTCGCCGGGCTGCCCGGTTCGCCGCTGCGCCGGATGATCGTCAACGACGTCGGCCCGCGCATCGAGCCCGATTCGCTGACGCGCATCGGCGAGTACCTCGGCGTGCAGCCGCGCTTTGCGACCGAGCAGGAGGGCGTCGACTATCTGACGTCGCTATCGCTGCCGTTCGGTGCGCTGAGCGCCGACGAGTGGCGCGAGATCAACGGGCCGTTGCTGCACGAACTGCCCGAAGGCGGCTGGACGATGCGCTACGATCCGCGCATCGCCGAGCCGTTCAAGGCGACGACGCCCGAACTGGCCGCGCTCGGCGAGGCCGCGCTGTGGCGCGCGATCGAGACGACGGACGCGACGCTGCTCGTCGTGCGCGGGGAGACGTCCGACCTGCTGTCGCGCGAGACGGCGGCCGAAATGGTCCGTCGCGGCCGGCATGTGACGCAGGTCGAGATTCCGGGTGCGGGCCACGCGCCGGCGTTCGTCAGCGCGGACCAGATTGCGCTCGCGCGGCGGTTTTTCGTCGAAGGCGACGCATAAACGCGTCATAATATGCAGTTCGGCGGCCCGCGGGCCGTGCCGCCGCCCGAATTCCTACCCATCACGACCGGAACATTCCATGGCAGTCATTCGTCACCACGTCGGGGCCCGTCTCTCCGAAACCGCGATCCACAACGGTACCGTGTATCTGGCCGGCCAGATCGCCGAAGACACCACGCAGGACATCCGCGGCCAGACGCGCGAAGTGCTCGGCCACATCGACCGCCTGCTCGCCGAAGCGAACAGCGACAAGGCGCATCTGCTGTCGGTGCAGATCTACATTTCGGATCTCGCAAACTTCGAAGGCATGAATGCCGAGTGGGACGCATGGGTCGCGCCGGGCAACACGCCGCCGCGCGCGACCGTCGAGGCGAAGCTCGCGGATCCGGCGCTGCTCGTCGAGATCGTGGTCGTCGCCGCGCAGCGGAGCTGAGCGTTATCCGACGATGACCGTAATCCGGCAGGCCGTGCAATGACCGAATCCGTTTCCGCTTCTCCCGTCGCGGCGCCGTCGTTCGACGACGTGCTCGCGTTCGTGCGCGAGCGGGCCGGCGACGCGCGCCTGTCGTCGGGCGAGCTGCTCGCCGATCACTCGGCCGGCACCGCGGCGATCATGCGCACGCTGAACGTCGATCCGCACGCGATGCAGGCCGCCGCGCTGTTCGTGCTGACGCCGCACCTGAGCGATCCCGAGCGCGAGCTGACCGAGCGTTTCGGCGACGAAGTCGCGCGGCTCGTGTCCGACGTGCGCAAGCTGTTGCGGCTCGGCACCGTCAGCCTGCGCGCCGCGCAGAACGCCGCGAGGCCCGACTCCGGGCGCGACGCGGCCGAAGAGCGGCGCACGCAGATCGAGGCGCTGCGCAAGATGCTGCTCGCCTTCGCGCAGGACATCCGCGTGGTGCTGATCCGGCTCGCGTCGCGGTTGCAGTCGCTGCGCTACTACGCGGCCGCGAAGCTGGATCCGCCGCCCGACGTCGCGCGCGAGACGCTCGAGATCTATGCGCCGCTCGCGAACCGTCTCGGTATCTGGCAACTGAAGTGGGAGCTCGAGGATCTCGCGTTCCGCTTCGAGGATCCCGTCACCTACAAGCGGATCGCGAAGCTTCTCGACGAGAAGCGCATCGAGCGCGAGGCGTACGTCACGCAGGCGATCGCGCGGCTGCAGCACGAGCTCGCGCAAGCGCACATCCAGGCCGACGTCAGCGGCCGGCCGAAGCATATCTACAGCATCTGGCGCAAGATGCGCGGCAAGGAGCTCGATTTCTCCGAGCTGTACGACGTGCGCGCATTCCGCGTGATCGTGCCCGACATCAAGGATTGCTACGCGGTGCTCGGCATCGTGCATCACCTGTGGCAGCCGGTGCCGAAGGAGTTCGACGACTACATCTCGCGGCCGAAGCCGAACGGCTACAAGTCGCTGCATACGGTCGTGATCGGCGACGACGGCCGCGCGTTCGAAGTGCAGATCCGCACGCAGGAGATGCATCGTTTCGCCGAGTACGGCGTCGCCGCGCACTGGCGCTACAAGGAGGCCGGCGCGCGCGGCTATGGCGGCCAGTTCTCGGCGAGTGACAAGTACGACGAGAAGATCGCGTGGCTGCGCCAGTTGCTCGCATGGAAGGACGACGTCGAGGACGGCACCGAGGTATCGGGCGACCAGGCGTGGGCGCAATTGCGCGAGACGTCGCTCGACGACGACCACATCTACGTGCTGACGCCGCAGGCGCGCGTGATCGCGCTGCCGCAGGGCGCGACGCCGGTCGATTTCGCGTATCACCTGCACAGCGAGCTCGGCCATCGCTGCCGCGGCGCGCGCGTCGACGGCGCGATGGTGCCGCTGAACACGTCGCTCGCGAACGGCCAGACGGTCGAGATCGTCGCGGTGAAGGAAGGCGGACCGTCGCGCGACTGGCTGAACCTGCAGCTCGGCTACCTGAAGAGTTCGCGCGCGCGGCAGAAGGTCCGCGCGTGGTTCAACTCGATCGAGCAGGAAGAAAACGTCGCGCACGGCCGCGCGCTCGTCGAAAAGACGCTGCAGCGCGAGGGCAAGACGTCGGTCAACCTCGACAACCTCGCCGCGAAGCTCGGCTTCAAGTCGCCCGAGGAACTGTTCTCGGTCGTTGGCAAGGAAGAATTCAGCCTGCGCAACGTCGAGCACGCGCTGTCCGACGCGCCGCCGCCGGAACCGGCGCCCGAGGCGCCGGCTGATTTCGAGAAGCGCAGCAGCGGCGCGAGCGTCGCGCACGGCGCGTCGACCGGCGTGCTGGTGGTCGGCGTCGACGCGCTGCTGACGCAACTGGCGCGCTGCTGCCGTCCGGCGCCGCCCGATCCGATCAGCGGTTTCGTCACGCGCGGCAAGGGGATGTCGATCCATCGCACCGACTGCCCGACGTTTCGCCGGATGGTCGAGCGCGCGCCGGAACGCGTGCTGCAGACGACCTGGTCGGCCGACGTGCTGGGCGGGCGCGGCGCATCCGTCTATCCGGTCGACCTGATGATCGAGGCGAGCGACCGGCAAGGGTTGCTGCGCGATATCTCCGAAGTGTTCGCGCGCGAAAAGATCAACGTCGTGGGCGTGAAGACGCAAAGCCGCCGCAATGCGGCATTCATGCAGTTCACGGTCGAGGTGTCGAATTCGGCGCAGGTGCAGCGCGCGTGCACGCTGCTCGGCGAGGTGCAGGGCGTCGTGCGGGCAGAGCGGAAATCCTGATGGGGTTGGATCCGCGTCGTTTTGCTGCGACCGCATAAAACACTTGCCAAGCCCGTAACCACTCCATATAATCTTAGCTTCTCTAGGCTCGTAGCTCAGTTGGTTAGAGCACCACCTTGACATGGTGGGGGTCGTTGGTTCGAATCCAATCGAGCCTACCAACGAATTGAGAATGCCCGGCCTCCGGGTGTTCAATGCAGTACACAACTCAACGCGAACAAGGCGAATACGGTTATGACACCGCGAACGTTGACCGAAACCACTTCGGAGCGACGCTAGTCGAGGAACGTTTTCGCCCTTTCAGTTTGAGTGAAGTATCGAATGCGGCCCCTCGAAAGCGGGGCCGCATTTTTTTTGTCGCGAATTTTTGACGCGTGAGTTTGATCTCGCGTACCTGGTCTGCCGCCCACTGTCGGCATCACGGAGATTGCTATGGTTTCGATACGCTTGCCTGACGGCTCAGTTCGACAATACGAGCATCCGGTGACAGTTGCCGAGGTTGCAGCCTCGATCGGTCCCGGCTTGGCGAAGGCTGCGCTGGGTGGCAAGCTCGATGGCGAGCTCGTGGATACGTCGACGGTGATCGACCGCGACGCATCGCTCGCGATCGTCACGGACAAGGATGCCGACGGCCTCGACATCATCCGCCACTCGACCGCTCACTTGCTCGCGTATGCGGTGAAGGAACTGTATCCGGACGCGCAGGTGACGATCGGCCCGGTAATCGACAACGGTTTCTATTACGACTTCTCGTACAACCGCCCGTTTACGCCGGAAGATCTCGAAAAGATCGAAAAGCGCATGCAGGAACTCGCGAAGAAGGACGAGCCGGTCACGCGCCGTGTCGTGTCGCGCGACGAGGCGGCCGGTTATTTCCGCAGCATCGGCGAGAAATACAAGGCCGAGATCATCGAATCGATTCCGCAAAGCGACGAAATCAAGTTGTACTCGCACGGCGGCTTCACCGATCTGTGCCGCGGTCCGCACGTGCCGTCCACCGGCAAGCTGAAGGTCTTCAAGCTGATGAAGGTCGCAGGCGCGTACTGGCGCGGCGATTCGAAGAACGAGCAGCTGCAGCGCATCTACGGCACGGCCTGGACGAAGAAGGAAGACCAGGATCAGTACCTGCACATGCTCGAGGAAGCGGAAAAGCGCGACCACCGCAAGCTGGGCAAGCAGCTCGACCTGTTCCACATGCAGGAAGAGTCGCCGGGCATGGTGTTCTGGCATCCGAAGGGCTGGGCGCTGTGGCAGCAGGTCGAGCAGTACATGCGCCGCCGCGTCAACGACGCCGGCTACCTCGAGATCAAGACGCCGATGATCATGGACCGCTCGCTGTGGGAGGCGTCGGGCCACTGGCAGAACTATCGCGAGAACATGTTCACGACGGAGTCGGAGAAGCGCGACTACGCGATCAAGCCGATGAACTGCCCGGGCCACGTCCAGGTGTTCAAGCACGGCCTGCGCTCGTATCGCGACCTGCCGCTGCGTTACGCGGAATTCGGCTCGTGCCACCGCAACGAGGCGTCGGGCGCGCTGCACGGCCTGATGCGCGTGCGCGGCTTCGTGCAGGACGACGCGCACATTTTCTGTACGGAAGACCAGTTCATCTCGGAATCGATCGCGTTCAACACGCTGGCCATGAGCGTGTACAAGGACTTCGGTTTCGATCACATCGACATCAAGCTGTCGCTGCGCCCCGACCAGCGTGCGGGCACGGACGAAACGTGGGATCGCGCCGAGCAGGGCTTGCGCGATGCGCTGACGGCCTGCGGCCTCACGTGGGAAGAATTGCCGGGCGAGGGTGCGTTCTACGGCCCGAAGATCGAGTACCACATCAAGGACGCGCTCGGCCGCTCGTGGCAGTGCGGCACGCTGCAGCTCGACATGGTGCTGCCGGAGCGCCTCGGTGCCGAGTACGTGGCGGAGGACAACAGCCGCCGCCGGCCGGTGATGCTGCACCGTGCGATCGTCGGGTCGATGGAGCGTTTCCTCGGCATTTTGATCGAGCACCACGCTGGTGCAATGCCGGTCTGGCTCGCGCCGTACCAGGCAATTGTGCTCAATATCGCCGCAAGTCAGGCGGAATATGCGCAGGCTCTGACCCAAACGTTGCAAAAACAAGGGGTTAGAGTGGCGGCCGATTTGCGCAACGAGAAGATTAGCTATAAAATACGCGAGCACACGCTGGAAAAGGTGCCTTATCTCCTCGTCGTGGGCGATAAGGAGCGTGATGCGCAAACGGTAGCCGTGCGTGCCCGTGGCGGCGTCGAACTTGGCGTAATGCCGGTCGAAGCCTTCGTTGAGCGTTTGCAGGAAGACCTGCGCTCGTTCAAGTAACCGCCCTGGCAGCGCGGCTCGTTTTTTTAATTTTTAGAGGAAACGTAACATCGCTACTGATAAGTCGTCGCACCGCATCAACGGTGAAATCACTGCGCCGGAAGTGCGCCTGGTCGGGATCGAGAACGAACCGCTCGGTATCGTAAAACTCGCTGACGCTTTCCGTAAATCGGAAGAACTGGATGTTGACCTGGTGGAGATCGCGCCGCAAGCGGTGCCGCCGGTTTGCCGTCTGATGGATTACGGCAAGTTCAAGTACCAGGAATCGAAGAAGCAGCACGAAGCGAAGCTGAAGCAGAAGGTCATCCAGGTGAAGGAAGTCAAGTTCCGCCCGGGTACCGATGACGGGGATTACAACGTCAAGCTCCGCAATCTCGTGCGCTTCCTCGAAGAGGGCGACAAGACGAAGATCACGTTGCGTTTCCGCGGCCGCGAAATGGCTCACCAGGAAATCGGTATGCGGATGCTGGAGCGTCTGCGCACGGATCTCGAGGAAGTCGGCCAAGTCGAGCAGATGCCGAAGATGGAAGGGCGCCAGATGATCATGGTGCTCTCGCCGAAGAAAAAGAAGTAACGGGCCCGCGCGCATCGCGCGCAGGTTCGACAGTGGTTCGGCGCGTTGCCCGGTCAGGGCGGCGCGCCAACGATGACGGCGGCTGCGCAAGCGGGCCGCCGTACACAAGTGGACTGGGTTTCGAAGGGCGGGTCAAGGGCGCAAGCCAACCGCACACCCATCGCCATCTAATAAACTGGAGTTGTTCGTCATGCCTAAGATGAAGACCAAGAAGAGCGCTGCAAAGCGCTTCGTGGTGCGTCCGGGCGGTACCGTCAAGCGCGGTCAAGCCTTCAAGCGTCACATCCTGACCAAGAAAACCACGAAGAACAAGCGCCATCTGCGCGGCGCAACGGCAGTTCACGATTCCGATCTGAACTCCGTCCGCGCGATGCTCCCGTTCGCGTAACCCCTCAACTGATACTCCAAGGAGAGAAACATGCCTCGAGTCAAACGTGGGGTAACCGCACGGGCCCGCCACAAGAAGATCATCAACCTGGCCAAGGGTTATCGCGGCCGCCGCAATAACGTCTACCGCATCGCCAAGCAGGCGGTGATGCGCGCTGGTCAGTACGCGTACCGCGATCGCCGCAACAAGAAGCGTGTGTTCCGCGCACTGTGGATCACGCGTATCAACGCGGCAGTTCGCCAGCACGACATGACCTACAGCGTGTTCATCAACGGCCTGAAGAAGGCGTCGATCGAACTCGACCGTAAGGTGCTGGCCGATATGGCGGTGTTCGACAAGGCTGCTTTTGCTGCGATCGTCAAGCAGGTGAAAGCCGCCGTTGCAGCCTAATTGCGAAATTAGCACTGCGTGGTTAGTTGCAGCGAGGTTCCGGTAGTCTCGGCCGCTGCAGCGAAAACGGGGCTCTTCCGAGCCCCTTTTTTGTTTGGCGAGGCCATTTCGCTCGCCAAGACCGAATGACGTTGGAAATGATGGGATCTATGGATCTGGACCAGATTGTCGCCGACGCGCAGCAGTCCTTCGAACAGGCTGCCGACATCACCACGCTCGAAAACGAGAAAGCCCGATTTCTCGGCAAATCGGGTGCGCTGACCGAGTTGCTCAAGGGCCTCGGCAAGCTCGATCCCGAAGCACGCAAGACCGAAGGCGCACGCATCAACGTCGCGAAGCAGCAGGTCGAAACCGCGCTCACCGCCCGTCGTCAGGCACTGGCCGACGCGCTGCTGAATCAGCGCCTCACCGCCGAAGCGATCGACGTGACGTTGCCGGGCCGCGGCGCCGGTGCAGGCAGCCTGCACCCGGTGATGCGCACGTGGGAGCGTGTCGAACAGATTTTCGGCTCGATCGGGTTCGATGTGGCCGACGGCCCCGAAATCGAGACCGACTGGTACAACTTCACGTCACTGAACAGCCCGGAGAACCATCCGGCGCGTTCGATGCAGGACACCTTCTACGTCGAAGGCAAGGATGCCGACGGCCGCCAGCTGCTGCTGCGCACGCACACGAGCCCGATGCAGGTGCGTTATGCGCGCATGAACCGTCCGCCGATCAAGGTGATCGCGCCGGGCCGCACGTATCGCGTCGACAGCGATGCGACCCACTCGCCGATGTTCAATCAGGTCGAGGGGCTGTGGATCGACGAAAACATCAGCTTTGCCGACCTCAAGGGCGTCTATACCGACTTCCTGAAAAAATTCTTCGAGCGCGACGACATCCTCGTGCGCTTCCGTCCGTCGTATTTCCCGTTCACGGAACCGTCGGCCGAGATCGACATGATGTTCGAGCAAGGCAAGAACGCCGGCAAGTGGCTCGAAATTTCCGGCTCGGGGCAGGTGCATCCGACCGTGATCCGCAACATGGGCCTCGACCCCGAGCGCTACATCGGTTTCGCGTTCGGCAGCGGCCTCGAGCGCCTGACGATGCTGCGCTACGGCGTCCAGGATCTGCGGCTGTTCTTCGAGAACGACCTGCGTTTCCTGCGCCAGTTCGCGTAACGCCGCTCGCCGCGCCGACCTGTGCCCGCGCACGCCCCGACGGACGTTTCCGCGGGGCCCGGGCGTCGATCTAACCTGTTTCGAACGTAGACATCCATGCAATTCCCTGAATCCTGGTTGAGAACCTTTGTCGACCCGCAGCTGACGACCGACGAGCTGTCGCACGCGCTGACGATGGCGGGGCTCGAAGTCGAATCGCTGAGCAAGGCTGCGCCGCCGACGTCGAAGATCGTCGTCGGCCGCGTGCTCGAAGTCGTCAAGCATCCGGATGCGGACAAGCTCAATGTCTGCCAGGTCGACGCCGGCACCGGCGCGACGCTGAACATCGTCTGCGGCGCGCCGAACGTGGCGCCCGGCATCAAGGTGCCGGTCGCGCTGGTCGGCGCGGAATTGCCGCCGGCGGAAGAGGGCGGCAAGCCGTTCGCGATCAAGCTGTCGAAGCTGCGCGGAGTGGAGAGCCAGGGGATGCTGTGCTCGGCGCGCGAGCTGAAATTGTCCGAGGATCACAGCGGGCTGCTGATCCTGCCGGAAGACACGCCGGTCGGCCAGGACATCCGCGAGACCCTCAATCTCGACGACACGATCTTCGAAATCAAGCTGACGCCGAACAAGGCCGACTGCCTGTCGGTGTTCGGTATCGCGCGCGAGACGGCCGCAATCACCGGCGCACCGCTGACGCCGGTCGACATCCGCCCGGTGAACGTCGAGCTCGACGACACGCTGCCGGTGCGCATCGCCGCGCCCGATCTGTGCGGCCGCTTCTCGGGGCGCGTGATCCGCGGCGTGAACGCGCATGCGAAGACGCCGCAGTGGATGGTGGAGCGCCTCGAGCGCTCGGGCCAGCGCAGCGTGTCCGCGCTCGTCGACATCTCGAACTACGTGATGTTCGAACTCGGCCGTCCGTCGCACGTGTTCGATCTCGACAAGATCCACGGCGGCATCGAGGTGCGCTGGGGCAAGCGCGGCGAATCGCTGAAGCTGCTCAACGGCAACACGGTCGAACTCGACGAAACGGTTGGCGTGATTGCGGACGATCGTCAGGTCGAAAGCCTGGCCGGCATCATGGGCGGCGACAGCACGGCCGTCACGCTCGATACGACCAACATCTATCTGGAAGCCGCGTTCTGGTGGCCGGACAGCATCCGCGGCCGCGCGCGCAAGTACAACTTCTCGACCGATGCGGCCCATCGCTTCGAGCGCGGCGTCGATTACGCGACGACCGTCGAGCACGTCGAGCGCATCACGCAACTGATCCTCGAGATCTGCGGCGGCAAGGCCGGCCCGGTCGACGATCAGGCGGTGAACCTGCCGCAGCGCGCGCCGGTGAAGATGCGCGTGTCGCGCGCGAACCGCATCATCGGCGTGAAGATCGACGCCGACGAGATCGCGAACATCTTCACGCGTCTCGGCCTGCCGTTCGAGCGTGAAGACGACGCGTTCCTCGTCACGCCGCCGTCGCACCGCTTCGACATCGAGATCGAGGAAGACCTGATCGAGGAAGTGGCGCGTATCTACGGCTTCGAGAAGATCCCGGCGCGGCCGCCGGTCGCGACGAGCGAAATGCGCGCGACCCACGAGACGCGGCGTTCGATCCACGACATCCGTCACGCGCTCGCCGCGCGCGACTACGCGGAAACGGTCAACTTCAGCTTCGTCGATGCGGAGTGGGAGCAGGATTTCGCGGGCAACGACCACCCGATCCGGCTGCTGAACCCGATCGCGAGCCAGCTGTCGGTCATGCGCACGACGCTGTTCGGCAGCCTGATCGCCGTGCTGCGTCACAACCTGAACCGGCGCGCCGATCGCGTGCGCGTGTTCGAATCGGGGCGCGTGTTCGTCGCCGATCCGTCGGTGAAGGCCGGTGAACTGGCGGTCGAAGGTCATGCGCAGCCGAAGCGCGTCGGCGCGCTGGCGTACGGTCCGGCATTCGACGAGCAGTGGGGCGTCGCGACCCGCGCGGTCGATTTCTTCGACGTGAAGGGCGATCTCGAGGCGTTGCTCGCGCCGGCGGCCGCGCGTTTCGTGAAGGCCGAGCATCCGGCCCTTCATCCGGGCCGCAGCGCACGCATCGAGGTCGATGGTTGCGCGGTCGGCTGGATCGGCGAGCTGCACCCGCGCCTGATGCAGAAGTACGAGCTGCCGCACGCGCCGGTGATGTTCGAAATCGACGCGGATGCGCTCACGGCACGTGCGCTGCCCGCGCCGACCGACGTGTCGAAATTCCCGCCGGTCCGTCGCGATATCGCCGTTGTCGTCGATCAGGCGGTCGAGGTTCAGGCACTTTTCGACGAAATGAAGAAGGCGCTGGCCGACGACGCCTGCCGATTCGTTCAGAAGGTTGTACTCTTCGACGAATTTCGTGCAAAATCAAATACTTCCGGTGGTCTTGCCGCGAACGAGAAGAGCCTTGCCTTCCGCGTGACGTTGCAGGACGCGGCTGGCACGCTGCAGGACGAGGTCGTCGATCAGGCGATCCAGACGCTGGTCGAGCGCATGGCTCGTGCTGGTGCGCGCCTGCGCGGCTAAGGAGAAGGCCCGCCCGCTCGCGGGCGGCTTTTTTCCATCGTAAGTTTTGATTCAACGCGCTGTATGGCAGATATGAACGACATGACCTCGAGTGAATTCGAAGCCCTCCTGACGGCGCAACGCAGCGCCATGAACCGCGACGCTTCGGCGCCGGCGTCCACCGAGACGCCGACGCTGACGAAGGCGGAACTGGCGGAGCTGCTGTTCGACAGCGTCGGGCTGAACAAGCGTGAAGCGAAGGACATGGTCGAGGCGTTTTTCGAAGTGATCCGCGATGCGCTCGAAAACGGCGAAAGCGTCAAGCTGTCGGGATTCGGCAATTTCCAGCTGCGCGACAAGCCGCAGCGTCCGGGCCGCAATCCGAAGACGGGCGAGGCGATTCCGATCGCGGCCCGCCGGGTGGTAACCTTCCACGCGAGCCAGAAGCTGAAGGCGCTGGTCGAAAACGGCGCGGAGTAAGACGCGCGCCGACGCCCCGCGCGGCCGCCGCGCACCCTTACCGACGGTTAACCGACGATGACCACCACGGTTGAGAAAGTCGTCTTGCCTCCGATTCCCGCGAAGCGCTACTTCACGATCGGCGAAGTCAGCGAGCTGTGCGGGGTCAAACCGCATGTGCTGCGTTACTGGGAACAGGAATTCACGCAGCTGCGGCCGGTGAAGCGGCGCGGCAATCGGCGGTATTACCAGCATCACGAAGTGCTGCTGATCCGGCGGATTCGCGAGTTGCTGTACGAGCAGGGATTCACGATCAACGGCGCGCGCAACCGGCTCGATTCGCCGGGCAGCGAGCGGGCCGCGGCGGAGCCGGTCGAATCCGATGTGCAGGCCGCCGAGGCGCGCGGCGCGGCCAAGTCGGGCGCCAACGTCGATGTGACCGCGTTGCGGCAGGCGTTGCTGGACGTGATCGACGGCCTGAAACACGGCTGAGCGCACGGCGTGCAGAATGCCTGGGAAAGCCCGGTTGGCGACCGCCACCGGGCTTTTTTCATGCGGATCGTGCCTGCGGATCAGCGCGATGCGAGCGGATTCTTCTGGCCCATGTCGACGACCAGCGTGCCGTCCGGCAGCATCCGCACCGAGCCCTGCGCGACCTGGTTGCGGTACCCGTACAGGTCGAACCGCATCGGGCCGGCCTCGGCCGAATTCCGGATCAGCGCGCGCACGTTCAGTTCGAGCACGTTGAACATCTTCATGTCGCCGCCTTCCATCCACATGTAGCTCGGCGCATCGATCTGCGGCCGCTTCGGCGCGGGCGCGCCCGCGGCGCGCCGGAACGTGAGGCGCAATCCGTCGCGCTCGACCGTCGCCTGGCTGAGCTTGCCGTTCAGCACGGGGGGCGGGAACACGGTGTACTGGTCGAGCACGAGCGTGTCGCCGCGCAATTCCGCGCCGCGCCGCCGCAGCGGTGTCAGCGACGAGAGCTCGATGCCGAGCGAGCGCAGCAGCGTCGCCTGCGGGATGCCGAGCACCGACACCTGCGACGGCTTGAATGCGAGGTGGCGGTCGTCGAGCACCGTCAGCGAGCCCTTCATGTCGGTCGGCAGCCAGACGCCCGGCACGTGATTCCACAGCTTGATGCCGCCCCGGACGCGCAGGTTCTGCCCGTCCGCGCTCAGTTGCAGGTCGTTCAGCGAACGCGGCGAATAGTCGAGCAGGTAGTCGTTGAAGAGCGCCGACATCGCCTTCCACGACTCGACGACCGTGCCGCCGAGAATGCGGATGTCGTACTGGTTCGGATCGTCGAGATCGACGGGTTCGCCGGCGCGCTTCGACACGAGTTCCACGTCGAGATCCTCGACATGAAAGCCGATATCGCCGGACAGGTTGAAGTCGACGTTGCGCAGATGGATCGTCGGGTTGCGGTTCGACACGTGCCGTTCGTTGAACGGCGTCGTCGACGTGCGCCGCATCGCGACCTTCTGCATGCCGGGCCGTGCGGCGTCCGCCGCGAGCGCGTACGCTTCCCAGTGCTGGCGCACGTCGCGCAGCGCACTTTGCTGCGCGGCGAGGAAGCTGTCGTTCAGGCGCGCGGCCGCGTTGCCGAGCAGCGCGCCGCTGGCCGGGCCCGCATACGAAGGCATCCGGATCGCCATCGCGCCGCTTTCGTCGAAGTTGAAGTAGCCGGCCGATACCTGGTCGCGATAGTGATACAGGTCGAACACGAACGTCTGGTCGCGCTTCGACGTGTCGAGCGGACCGATCAGGATGTCCGCGTTCATCGGCATCGAGCGCATAAACTTCACGTCGCCGCCGCGGATATACATGGCCTGCTGCGGCGCGTTCGCGGGCATCGCGAAGCCGGCATGCGTGCCGTCGTCGAGCGTCAGGTCGAGGCCCGCCGGCGTCACGCGCAAGGCGGTGATCGCGAGCTTCAGGCGCGGCGGCGGCATCAGCTTGTCGACCGCCATCACGAGATCGTCGCCGGCGAGTTGCGCGATCGGCGTCTGCACCTTCAGCAGATCGGCCATTTTCACGTTGGCCGCGCGCATCACCGGCTGCGCGTCGAGGCCCGACACGCGTACGCCGGTCGGGTGGAACACGAGCTGGCTGCCGTCGCGGATCGCGAGCGTGCCGGTCAGCGAGAACGGTACCCAGCCGTCGCGCTGCATCTCGCCTTGCAGATGGATCACGCCGTCGCCGGCCGATACCGCGAGCTTGCGCAGCGGCGCGTTGCGATAACCGAAGATGTAGGTGTTGAAGAGGGCGGTCAGCTTCGCGTTGTCGAGCGTGACCGTGCCTTCGTGCACGTCGATCTCGAAGCTCGTCGGATCGTCGAACACGATCGGTGCGCCGGCCTGCGTGGGCACGAGCGTGGCCGACAACTGATGAATGAAGAAGCCGAGATTGTTGACGACGCGGAAATCGACGTCGCGCAGGAACGTCATTGCGCCGTTCTGGCCCGAGTCGCGCAGCGTGAACGGGCGCGGCTGCGTGAGGCTGATCGACGCGAGCGACGGCACGGTGCGCGCGATTTGTTGCTCGCGCGCGAGGCGCTCGGCCTTCGTGCGCTCGATCTTCGTCGATGCGATGGACGTGTTGCTGTCGCGCTGCGCGGCCGATTCCGCGCAGCCGGCACACAGCAGCGCGAGCGCCAGCGCGCCGCAGCCGACCACGCGGGAGGTCGTGTGGGATCGCGGGGCGGCTCTGCGTCCCAAGCCGGCAACCCGGTCGAAAATTGCCAAAGGCGAGCGATGGCCGCGCCGGACCGCATTCCGCATCGTCTGTCTCCATGTCTTGTCTTGTCTTGATCGACGGCGGCGCGCGCCACTGCACGGCGCGAGCGTCGATGCCGTGCAGTGTGTCATAGCGCGCTAGAGCGGCGTTACCAAACAACGGGCGCCCGCGCGCGACGCGTCCGCGGGCTGTCTGGCAATGGATTCGTGGTGGATCGGCGGCCGGATCAAACGGTCGTTTGGTTTGTCCGGACGCCGGCCGGCGTCTTTCGATGCGCTGCTGAAAACCCACGGCCGGCGTTGGCCGTGCCGGTTTCACCGGATGCCGAAGCGGCGCGGCCCCGGGCATCGACGGATACGATCGGCCATGGCGGCGAGGTAAGATCGGCATCAGTGGCGGGATCGACATCACAATACGGCAGCCATCACGGGGAAGCGCCATGGACCTGAAGGAAGTCGATGTACTGGGTGCGGGGGTGGGCGATCACTGGTACTACGCGTCGAAGGCGAGCGCCATTCGCCGGTTCCTGGGCGCGTCGGGCGCGAACCGGATACTTGACGTCGGTGCGGGCTCGGGCTTTTTCTCGAAGCATTTGCTCGAGCGCACGCCGGCGACGGAAGCATGGTGTGTCGATACGAGCTACGCCGACGACAGCGACGGCGAGGCGGCCGGCAAGCCGATCCACTATCGGCGCTCCGTCGATCGATTCGACGCCGATCTCGTGTTGCTGATGGACGTGCTCGAGCATGTCGACGACGACGTCGGGCTGCTGACGCAGTATGTGAATGGCGCGCCTTCGGGCAGCCGGTTCCTGATCACGGTGCCCGCGTTCCAGTTCCTGTGGAGCGGCCACGACGATTTTCTCGAGCACAAGCGCAGGTACACGCTCGGCGGCCTCGAGGACGTGGTCCAGTGCGCGGGGCTCGACGTCGAGCACGGCGCCTATTATTTCGGCCTCACGTTTCCGCTCGCGGCCGCACTGCGGCTGGGTGAGCGGGCGCGTTCGCATCCGCGCGAGCCTGCGTCGCAATTGCGCCGTCATCATCCGTTCGTCAATGGCTTGCTCAAGACGATCTGCCGCATCGAGCTGCCGATGTTCCGCTTCAACCGCGTCGCGGGCCTGACGGTCATCTGCGTTGCGCGCAAGCGGTGACGGCGACGCGGGAGCGGTGCCGCAGATTGCTTGCATCGCTGCGATCGCGCCAAAAAATTTCACGAGAACATGCACAAAATGCATGCGACCCGTTCTAAATCGGGAAACTGTCTGTTATAATTTTTTTCTTTCGGGGCGTAGCGCAGCCTGGTAGCGTACCTGCATGGGGTGCAGGTGGTCGGAGGTTCAAATCCTCTCGCCCCGACCAGACAAGAACCCGCGTCAGTTCAAGCTGACGCGGGTTTTTTCTTGGCCGTCGCTTTTTTGCACATCGCAGCGCGGCCCCGGTAAAATGCAAGGTTGATCCACGGAAAGCGCCGTGATTTAGCGGAAGAGGATTCCCCGAACATGACTGATCTTCGTCTTACCATGCGGTTCGCTGCAGTGCTCGCCACCGGCGCGCTCGTCGCCGGTTGCGGTACGTCGTCGCCCACGAAAGTGGACTACAAGAGCGATTCGAAATCGAAGGAAGCGTCGCTCGCAGTGCCGCCCAACATGCTCGACGAGACGGCCGATCAGCGTTCGCTGCCGCCCCAGGGCGGCGCGACTTCCCTGTCCGCGCTCAAGCAGGTCCAGCAGGCCGCGCCGGCGCTGGACACCGTCGCGCCGGCCGTGGCCGGCATGCATATCCAGCGCGACGGCACCGAAAGCTGGCTCGTGATCGACGGCAAGCAACCGGCCGCCATCTGGCCGCAGGTTCGCCGTTTCTGGCAGGAGCAGGGCTTCCTGCTCGTCGTCGACCAGCGCGACAAGGGCGTGATGGAAACCGACTGGAACGAAACCCATCCGCAGATCAACGACGGCCTGATTCGCAGCGTGATCTCGAAGGCGATGGGCAATTCGTACGTGACGGCCGAGCGCAACAAGTACCGTACGCGTCTCGACTCGGCGCCGAACGGCGGCACCTACGTGTTCATCAGCCAGAAGGGGATGCGCGAGGCGATCACCGGCGCGAACAACGATTCGAGCAAGTGGGAGCCGAAGCCGAACGATCCGGCGCTCGAGACGGAATACCTGAAGCGGCTGATGGCCGTGCTCGCGCAGAACGAGCAGCGCGCGAAGAATGGCGAGCCGCCGATCGCGAACATCAAGGACAACGCGGTGCCGAAGGACAAGAAGGCCGATGCCGACGCGTCGTCGAAGGCCGCTGCGGCAATCGCCGCGCAGAACGTGTCGCGCACGTCGGCGCAAGGCAACGACGCGGCTGAAGCGGCCGTGCCGTCCGAAGTCACGCTCGGCGAGCCGTACGACCGGTCGTGGCTGCACGTCGGTCTCGCGCTCGATCGCGCGAACTTCACGGTCGACGATCGCGATCGCTCGAAGGGCCTGTATTTCGTGCGCTATGTCGATCCGAAGGATCTGAGCTCGGCCGAGCAGGGCTTCTGGAGCCAGCTGTTCCACGGCAAGAAGGAAAAGCAGGCGAAGCAGTATCGCGTCAACGTGAAGGCGCTCACGGCCGACCAGACGCGCGTCGCGGTTGTCGACGATGCGGGTGCGATCGACACGTCGTCGCCGGCTCGCCAGATCATGGGGTTGCTCGTGAATCAGCTCCGCTGATCCCGGCGTTTCCCGCACCCTCGAAAAGCCCGCCTTCGGCGGGCTTTTTTCATGGTCGCTCGGCAGCGTGGGCGATTGTGCGGGTGGTTCGGCTTAGCCTCGTGACGTTACGTAACGTCCGGGCGTTACGACGACAGAACACGTGTCACATTGTCGCCGATCTTAAAAATTGTCCTTTCAAATCAACGGAATGTCGCGCATGTCACGCCTGGCACGCAACCTGCTTTATAGGTTTGAATCGCTAGAACAGGGAGGTGGGCGTCAGCGTCCGGAGCGTGCGTCGCGTGCGCCGAACAACGGTCTCGACGCTTTCATATGCGGACGCGACAAGCGTCCGCGCAACAGATGACGATCCGCGCCAGCGTGCGGATCTCGATGGCCCCGTCGCCTATCCTCGTAGGGCGACGGTTTCGCCCGCGCTTCTCTGAAGCGCGGGCTATTTTTTTGGCGCCATCGTCATGCCCTATCGGCGGAGCCGATGCGGGCTACGGGATTCGCGTATTCTCGGACTTTTTGGGATGACGGAGGCGGGAATGGCGGAAATTGCAGTCGTGGCGCTGATCGTGGCGAAACCCGGCGCGGAGGAAAAACTGCGCACCGCGCTCGAGGGAATCGTCGAGCCGACCCGCAACGAAGCCGGCGCATTACAGTACGACCTGCACCGGGATCTGAAGGAGCCCGAGCGGTTCGTATTCGTCGAGCGTTGGGAGAGCGAGGAGGCGTTGGCTGCTCATGCGCGTTCCGCGCATATTCTCGCTTATCGCGAAGCGGCCGCGGACTGGATCGAGCGTTCCGAAATCCGCGTGCTGTCGAAGCTCGTCTGAGCGTGAGCCGGGCGGGGCGACCGGACGTGTCCGGTCGCGGCAGCGCGTCAGTGCGACGTGCCGGGTACGTCCAGGATCAGGATGATCGTCCAGTCGGCGTCGCCGTCATGGTGATACTGGCGCTCGGCAACGATGAACGGTTGCTGCTTGCCTTGCGGGCCGAGGAACAGCACGTCGCCCTCCATCGGCAGGCACTCGATCGGCGGCAGCGCGAGGAACGCGTCCGCCGAGCCGCGGGGCATCAGTTGCTTGATCTGGCGAGTGGCGGCTTCGGTCCACTCGATGTCGAGTTGAATGTTGCTCATGCTGTCCTCCGCACCGGGGTGCGCACGGGTGGAAAATTTCGGTGCGCGACTTTAGCACAGCGCGCAGGCGCCGCAACCAAAAAAGCCGAACCCGGTTGCCCGGATTCGGCTTTTCGCTGGTGCGGTGCCGCCGAACTTACTGGCTGGCAGCGTCTGCAGCCTTCGCCTTCTTGGCGGCCTTCTTTGCTGCTGCCTTGTGATGCGCGCCCTTCTTGCCGTGGTGATGCTCTTCCTGCGCCGCCGGCTGAGCCGCTTCGGCCGCTTGTTGCTGTTGCAGCGCTTGTGCGCGCTGCTCGATCTCGGCAATCTTCGCCGGATCGGTGATGGTTTGGATCTGCGTGCTCTCTTGCGCATACGCTGCGCCAGTCAGCGCCGACATCGCTACCAGGATAGCCAGGGACGTCTTCTTCATTGCTTTACCTCCGCTAAGTGGTGATGAACCCGAGTGTTGCCGTTTCGTCTGGCGACTGCAGTCGAGTGCGTGTCGAGTGTAACAAAAGTGACGGATCAATGTGCACCGGATCGTCGCACGACGCAAGGCCCCGTTGAAGTCGCGCAACACTTCGCGCACGTCGTCACGCGTCTGCCATCCGGGGCGGTGGCGCGATTTTCGCGCCGGTTTTCTCGGTGTCGTCAAAACCAGCCGAGCCAGCGATACACGTGGAATTGCGCGATTCCCACCAGCTCGTGCAGCGCCTGGTTGGCGTTGACCACATTGCGCCAGCGCGGCAGCCAGCCCGTCTGCGCGCGTCGGAGATTCGCATAAACGGGCTGTGGGTCGATGCCGAAACGGCGGAAATCGAGCAGGGCCCGGCGCATCTGATACGACGACGTGACGAGAATGCGCGCGTCGTCATACTGTGAGCGTAGTATAGATGCGGTGAATTTCGCGTTTTCGTAGGTCGTGCGGCTGTTCGGTTCGAGCACGAGGTCGGCGGGCGCCACGCCTTGCGCGACGAGCTGGCGCCCATAGACGGCCGCCTCCGTGTCGCCGTGATGTTGCGGGTCGCCGCCCGACATCACGACGGTGCAGCGCGCGGCTTGCTGCCGGCACGTGCGATAGAGCGCCGCGACCTTGCGGATGCGCGCAGCGCCGTCGGGCGGTGGTTGCAATCCGGTGTCGGTGCGGTGCGTGCCGGCGCCGATGAGGATCAGCGTGGTGCGCCCATGCATGTCGGGGCGCTCGACCGGCGTGACGCCGGCCTCGGTCCAGGCGATCAGCGGCGCCGCGAGCCAGCCCGTCGCGAGCAGCCAGAACAGCGCCGCGGCGGCGATCGAAATGGCTCGACGCTGCTTGCGGCAGAGCATGAAAGCGGTGAAGAGAAGTACAAATGAATCGAACAGAATCAATTTGATTGGGGTATGGTGTCTTTTTATGGACGGCTGACGATACGGCCCTGACGCGATGCCGAACAACGTCGGCCTCCAGAACCGGTGGCGGTTTCGGCGGGCGGAGACCCCGCCCGGCGCGCCGCTTCGCATTGTCGCTGCACTTTAAGAAAGAATCGAGATGGCCACGTATTCCAACGAAGCGGTGCTCGACGCATTGAGACGAGTGCAGTACCGCCAGGTACCGTGGGCACGCCGCCCGGGCGTGTTCGAGTATCTCCGGTCGCTCGGGCTGATGGACACGGTCAGGCAGAAGACCGTCGCCCCCGCACCGGGCTTTCATGCCCCGGTCGACATTGCCATACTGACCGACAGCGGTCGAGCCGAATTCTCGCGCCTCGAGCAGGCCGAGAAATTACTTTCCTGGACTGATCGCCGCATGGACGACTACGCGTTGAGCGAAGCGAGCGCCGTGGCGATTCTCGAAAGCCGCCTGTAGCGGGCTTCATCCCTCCCAACACCACGTAGCTGCGATGCAAAAAAAAGCCCGTATCGCGAGGATACGGGCGTACCGGATACTTTTGCTGCTGCCACGCTGTGCTCATGGCAACGATGTGACTCGCCGCATGCGGCGCAGTTCCCCGATGCGGGCACTTTCTTTGGCGAAATCTCGAAACCGGCAGGACTACGGATGACGCGACATGCCCGGCGGCTGTGAGCCGATCCGCGCCCGCGCGTTGCTGGCGATGTCGCCGCGCAAGTCGCCGCGCGGCACGGTTTGCCGGCTGGCCGGGTTGGCGGCCGGGGGCTGGCGGAGGCTGTTGCGGTGATCCTGCTGGCGATGGGGCGGCTTCACGCGATCGTCGGCATGGGTCGGAGCGGCGAGCGCCACGGAAACGACAATGCCGCATGCAGCGAGCAGTGACATTGTTTTCATGGCGGGGCTCCCTCTCAAGCCGTCCGTGCGGCCTGTTGATATGACGCTAAGGTAAGCGTGGGAGTGCAGGCTTGCTGTAAATATTGGTAAATAGATGTTTCGCGGCGCGACAACGGTAATCGACGGCAATGCATGCGACGCAACCAGGTCGCATCGCAGAAAGACGGCGGGCGGCCGAAGCCGCCCGATCGAGCATTCGTTACGCCATCTTGACGGGCGCGCGCCAGGATTCCGGATTGGTCCAGAAGGCGCCGCGCAGCCGGTCGCGGCTCGGCGGGGCGGGCGGCTTCGCCGCGCTTGCGCCGATGCGTCCGCGCAGCGAGATTTGCCGGCCGCTCGTGCCGAGTCGTTTCACGATTTCGGCGAGCGTGCCGTCAGCCTGCCATTCGTCGAAGCGGCGGCGGCAGGTCGGCGGGGACGGATAGCGGCCCGGCAGTTTCGACCAGCCTTCACCCGTCGACAGCACCCACAGCACGGCGTTGACCACCGACCGGGCTTCCACGCGGGGACGGCCGCGCCGCTCACTGCGCGCGGGCTCCGAGCAAAACAGACCCTCGACCAGCGCCCACTCGTTATCTCTCAAATCGTCGAACAGCATCATGTCCTCACCTCAGCGAAGCTAACTCCGGTGCGCTGCCCTGCGCCGCGCACTCTTCAAGCACTCGATCGTCGAGTGCCGGGTGGGGGCGTCCGGTTGGCCGGCAGCGGCGTTTCTGCTCTTCCGTCCGACGTAACCTGCACCCTGTGCGCAAGGTAATGCACGAAGCGTGCCATGTCGGAGGTGAATCCCTCGAGAGCCGCTTGGCAGCGAGCTAACGGCTAAGTCAGCTAGGGGCGTATAAGACGCCAAAATAACCCGTCAGCAAATCGGGACAATCACCAATCTTGTGCAATTCGCCCATGTCACGTGCGTTTGCGAATCTATTGCACCGCAGCGAAACATGGACGGCGGGGGCCGGATTCGCTCACCCCGGACGGCGTCGCACATTAGAATCACGCATCGATATCGGCGATTGATGAGGTCGGGACATGAACGTTACGCTGCGCCAGCTTCGCGTGTTCATCGAGGTCGCGCGGCTCAAGAGCTTCAGTCGGGCGGGGGACGAGATCGGGCTTACGCAGTCCGCGGTCAGCCGTTGCGTGCGTGAGCTCGAGGCCGAACTCGGGTTGAAGCTGATCGACCGGACGACCCGCGACGTGCAACTGACCGACGTCGGCGGAAACCTGATCGCGAGCGTGTCGCGCCTGCTCGACGATCTCGACGACACGCTGCGCGAGATTCGCGAGATTGGCGAGCAGCGTCGCGGGCGCGTGATCGTCGCGGCAAGCCCGACGATCGCATGCAGGTTGATGCCGCGCGTGGTGGCGTCGTGCGAGCGCCAGTTCCCGTTCGTGACGCTCGGCCTGCGCGACGACGTACAGAGCGACGTGCTGCGCAAGGTGAAGTCGAGCGAAGCCGACTTCGGCGTCGTGATCGGGCCGCTGACGGTCGGCGATCTCGTCTGCGAGCCGCTGATGACCGATTCGTTCTGCCTCGTCGCGCGCGCCGACCATCCGCTCGCGGCGCGGGCCGAGGTGCCGTGGACGGCCCTGGACGGCGAGCGCCTGGTGCTGCTCGATCATGCGTCGGGCAGCCGGCCGCTGATCGATGCGGCGCTGGCCACGCATCGCGTCAACGCGACGGTCATGCAGGAGCTCGGGCATTCGGCGACCGTGTTCGGGCTGGTCGAGGCCGGTGTGGGCGTGAGCGTGCAGCCGTGGCTGTCGCTGCCGCTACCCGCCGGCTCGACGCTCGTCGCGCGGCCGCTCACGCCGCGCACCGAACGCACCGTCGAGCTGGTGCGCCGCCGCGACCGGTCGTTGTCGCCCGCCGCGCAGGCGATCTGGGAGCTGGTGCGGCAGATGCCGGCGCGGGCCGAGGATCTCGACTGACGCGCATCGGCGTGCGCTGGTCCGGCTTGCCGGCCGGTACACTACGCGGATCGTGTTCCTCGGTGGTGGCTCTCGATGACGCATTCCGAAGGTTCTTTCCCGGCGAACGACGTGCCGGCGGCGCGCACCGCGGTGCACGCGCTGCGCCCGTCGCTGATCCGCGAGGTCGCGAACGCCGGCTTCGGCGTGCCGGACATGCTGCCGTTCTGGTTCGGCGAATCCGATCGCGTGACGCCGGCCTTCATCCGCGACGCCGCGGCGGCGGCGCTGCGCGATGGTGCGACGTTCTACACGCACAATCTCGGCACCGCGCCGCTGCGCGACGCGATCGCGGCCTACGTCGGCGCGCGTCACGGCGCGACGGCGGCCGACACGGTAGCCGTGACGAGTTCGGGCGTGAGTGCGCTGATGCTGGCCGCCCAGATGCTGGTCGGGCCGGGCGAGCGTGTCGTCGCGGTCACGCCGCTGTGGCCCAATCTCGTGGAGATTCCCAAGATTCTCGGCGCGCAGGTCGATTGCGTGCCGCTCGACTACGGCGACGCGGGCTGGCAGCTCGATGTCGGTCGGCTGCTCGCGGCGCTGACACCCGATACGCGGATGCTGCTGATCAACTCGCCGAACAACCCGACCGGCTGGACGATGTCGCGCGACGATCAGCAGGCCGTGCTCGCCCATTGCCGTCGTCACGGCATCTGGCTGGTCGCCGACGAGGTGTATGAGCGGCTTGCATTCGACGAGGGCGGCGCGCCGTCGTTTCTCGACATCGCGTCTCGCGACGAGCGCGTCGTGGTCGTGAATTCATTCTCGAAAGCATGGGCGATGACGGGCTGGCGGCTCGGATGGCTGATTGCGCCGGCGTCGGTGATGGGCGATTTGTCGAAGCTCGTCGAATACAACACGTCGTGTGCGCCGGGCTTCGTGCAGGCAGCGGCCGAGGTCGCGTTGCGCGACGGCGAGCCGTTCGTGCGGTCGTTCGTCATGGCGCTGCGCGATGCGCGCGACCACCTGGTCGCCGCGCTGCGGACGCTGCCGGGCGTCGAGGTGCCGCCTCCGCCGGGCGCGATGTACCTGTTCCTGCGGCTGCCGGGCGCGGCCGACAGCCTCGCGTTCTGCAAGACGCTGGTGCGCGACGCGGGGCTCGGCCTGGCGCCCGGGCGCGCGTTCGGCCCGGAGGGAGAAGGGTTCGTGCGCTGGTGTTATGCGTGCGATCCGGCGCGGCTCGACGCGGGCGTCGAGCGGCTGCGCCGGTTCCTGGCGCATGGCGCGGGCGTCCGCTGAAGCGGGGACGGAGCGGGCGCGCCGGCCGGGCGGCGGCCTGTTCCGCTCATCTTTACGCACCGGGCAATTTTGCGTAATATGGCGCTCAGTCACGCGGTTCCGTCGTTGAGCCGTGCTGTTCCGTCCGGTTTGGGCCTGGCCTGAAGTTGTTGGTTCGCCGCCCCCGGTTCGTGCTCCCATCAATATGACCGATCAGAATCGGGCGAGCGCGTCTTCCGTTCCTTTCGTCTGTTTGTTGATCCGGTTCGTTTGACCACAGGGTCTGGCCTAGCTGCATGAATACCCAAGAGGCGAAGATCGTCCTCGAGACTGCTTTGATCTGCGCGCAGGAACCGCTGAAGCTCGGCGATTTGCGCAAGCTCTTTGCCGACGGCGTGTCGGCTGACACGGTCCGCACGTTGCTCGAAGATCTGAAACAGGATTGGTCCGGTCGCGGTGTCGAACTGGTGGCGCTGGCGACCGGATGGCGCTTTCAGAGCAAGCCGGCGATGCGTCATTATCTGGATCGCCTGCATCCCGAGAAGCCGCCGAAATATTCGCGCGCGGTGCTCGAAACGCTCGCGATCATCGCGTACCGGCAGCCCGTCACGCGCGGCGACATCGAAGAGATTCGCGGCGTCACGGTCAATACGCAAGTGGTCAAGCAACTCGAGGACCGCGGCTGGATCGAGGTGATCGGTCATCGCGACGTGCCGGGGCGTCCGGCGCTGTATGCGACGACCAAGCAGTTTCTCGACGATCTCGGCCTGAAGGCGCTCGACGACCTGCCTGCGCTCGAAGAGCCGGCCGCGAACATCGAGGCCGCGCTGCTCGCGCAGCAGGCGATGGATTTCGATGGCGACATGCCGGCGGCCGACGTGCCGCAGGCGCTGGCGGATGAAGCGCCCGCCGGCGAGTCGGCCGAAGAAGGGGCCGACGTCGCGTCGACGCAGGAAATTCCGAGTCGCGATACGCTCGATGCTGATCGTGGGCAAGCGGAGCAGACGGAACGGGTGGGCACCGAAGCAGTGCCGACCGATGTGCAGCCCGAGCCGCAGCGTGCGGATTGGAGCGAGGAAGATCGCAAGCCGGCCGCCGAAGCGGCTGCCGGAGACGGGGCGGAAGCGGCCGGCGACATGTCCGGCGAGGCCGATCAGGCCGACGCCTCCCGTGCCCGTCCTGCGGACGACGAGACGCTGGACGACACGTCCGACAGTCTCGCGGATGCCGTACGAAGCGCCAGTGCGCCCATCGGCGCCGACGCGCTTCCGGACGACGAAGCAGAACCCGAACAGCGTCGCGCCTGATCGCGGCCAACTTCTTGCCGCGCCCGCGCCGGGCGCGAGACCTGACATTTTGAGGTTGTTTTGACAGATATCCACGATATTGAATCGTCCGCGCCTGCCGTGCAGGCAGCGCGTGCCGACGATGCGCCGGAGCAGGATGCTTCGGCCGCGGGTGGCGACGAGCGTCCCCGCCGCGGTCTGCGGCGCGGCCCGCGTAGCCTGATCGCGCGGCGTCGCGCGGCGGCCAAGTCGAAGGGCGCCGAAGGCGAGCAGCCGGGCGCCGAGGGTGCGGAGGCGCAGCCGGCCGACGCTGCCGACGCGCAGCCGGCCCGTGCGCCGCGCAAGGAAGGCGCGGCCAAGGGCGGTCGCAAGCCGGCCGCCAAGCGCGAAGGCGCGGCCAAGGGCGGGCAGGGCGGCCAGGGCCGTCGCGGTGCGCCGAAGGCCGAAGGCGGCCCGGCGAAGGCAGCGGACGGCGATGCGTCCCAGGACGAACTGTTCGCATACGTGACGTCGCCCGCCTTCGACGCGGACAACTCCGCGGGGGGGGGCGGCGTACGTGCGCCGATGCTGCGCCGCGGCCGCGCCCAGCCCGCGAACAAGCGCGTGCTGTCGCCGGACGACGACGCGCCGAAGCTCCACAAGGTGCTGGCGGAAGCGGGCATGGGTTCGCGCCGCGAAATGGAAGAGCTGATCGTCGCCGGCCGCGTGTCGGTAAACGGCGAGCCCGCGCACATCGGCCAGCGGATCATGCCGACCGACCAGGTGCGGATCAACGGCAAGCCGGTCAAGCGCAAGCTGCCGAACAAGCCGCCGCGCGTGCTGCTGTATCACAAGCCGACGGGCGAGATCGTCAGCCACGCGGATCCGGAAGGCCGTCCGTCGGTGTTCGACCGTCTGCCGCCGATGAAGACGGCGAAATGGCTTGCAGTGGGCCGTCTCGACTTCAATACCGAAGGTCTGTTGATGCTGACGACCTCGGGTGATCTCGCGAACCGCTTCATGCATCCGCGTTACAGCGTCGAGCGCGAGTACGCGGTGCGTGTGGTCGGCGAGCTGGCCGAAGGCATGCGGCAGAAGCTGCTGCACGGCGTCGAGCTCGACGACGGTCCGGCGAATTTCCTGCGCATCCGCGATGGCGGCGGCGAAGGCACGAACCACTGGTATCACGTCGCGCTGGCCGAGGGCCGCAACCGCGAAGTGCGCCGGATGTTCGAGGCGGTCGGCCTGATGGTGAGCCGGCTGATCCGTACGCGTCACGGCCCGATTCCGCTGCCGCGCGGCCTGAAGCGTGGCCGTTGGGAAGAGCTCGACGACGCGCAGGTGCGCAAGCTGATGGCGACCGTCGGCCTGAAGGCCCCGACCGAGGAAAAGGGCAAGCGCGGCGGCGCCGGTCCGACCGAGCGTCGCCAGCCCGATCCGATGGAGACGTCGATGGGCTTCATCAGTCGCGAGCCGGTGCTGACGACGCATGGGCAACTCGACCAGCCGCGTCGCGGCGGTGGCCGACGCGGCGGGCCGGGCCTGCCGGGCCTGAGCGGCTACGGCAGCCTGCCGGTCACGCCGTCGGGTTACGGCAATCGCCCGGGCGGGGGCCGTGATGGCAACCGCGCGGGCGGCGGTCGCGATGTCGACGGCAATCGCGCGTCATATGGCGCAGGCCCGAAGCGCGATGGCGCGGGCGGCAAGCGCGGCGGCAGCAAGGGCGGCGGCAATCGCAATCCGAACGGCAATCGTGGCGAAGGCGCCGGCAACGGCGGCCCGCGCGGCGGTCAGCGTCCGCAGCGCAGTCGTACGCGCAGCCGCTGAGCGTCTATTAATTGATTGGCGTGCGGCGGCGCTACGCCGCCGATTCGTCGGCTGGCCGGCGTCCGGCCGGTCGGGGCGATCGGCGCATTGCGTTGGCGGGTTTGGCTGCATCCATGTCGCGTGCCGCGACAGCGATGATCACCGGTGCGGTAGGGTGTTACCGGTCGATCGGGCAGCTCGATTTCGCATTTTCGGTCCGTAAAGGCCGCCGGCGCGCTGCTGTTACCGGCTGGCTTGGCGTTTGCGCCAAAAATCGCTATAATCGCGGAGTCGCTGGGCGTACGGATTCAATGTGCGGCTCAGGTGCGACCACCAGTAAGAAGATGGGCGTTCCGCCCATTTTTTTTTGCTGAAACGGTTTGGCATCTCGGGTAGCGCTTCCTGCGCCGGCTAAGGCGCGCGCCCGCGGGTGAATCGCGAGCGGCGGGCGCGAACACCTGAGAGGACACTGTGCAACTGACGGAACTGATAGAAACCACGGTCACCGGGCTCGGCTACGAGCTGGTGGAACTCGAGCGCACCGGGCGCGGCATGCTTTGCATCTATATCGATCAGCCTGCCGGCATCTCGCTCGAAGATTGCGAAAAGGTTACGCGTCAGCTCCAGCACGTCTTGACGGTCGAAAACATCGATTACGAACGGCTCGAAGTCTCGTCCCCGGGGCTCGACCGCCCGTTGAAGAAGCTGGCCGACTTCGAGCGCTTCGCCGGCAGCGAAGTTTCCGTGACCTTGAAAAAGCCGCTGGACGGGCGCAAGACGTACCGGGGCATTCTGCACGCGCCGAACGGCGAAACGATCGGTTTGGAATTTGAGGGGAAGAAGGGCGAGGCAGCCATGCTGGATTTCACGCTGGCCGATATCGACAAAGCCCGCCTGATTCCGCAAGTTGACTTTAGGAGCCGCAAATAATGAGTCGCGAAGTGTTGATGCTGGTGGATGCGCTGGCGCGCGAGAAAAACGTCGACAAGGATGTGGTGCTGGGCGCCCTCGAGGCTGCGCTCGCGTCCGCTTCCAAGAAGCTGTTCGACGAAGGCGCCGAAATCCGCGTCCATATCGATCGCGAAAGCGGCGAGCACGAAACCTTCCGTCGCTGGCTCGTCGTGCCCGACGAGGCAGGCTTGCAGGAGCCGGATCGCGAGATCCTGCTGTTCGAAGCACGTGAGCAGAATCCCGACGTCGAAGTCGGCGAGTATGTCGAGGAACCCGTTCCGTCGATCGAATTCGGTCGCATCGGCGCGCAGGCCGCGAAGCAGGTGATCCTGCAGAAGGTGCGCGACGCGGAGCGCGAGCAGATCCTGAACGACTACCTCGAGCGTGGCGAAAAGATCATGACGGGCACGGTGAAGCGCCTAGACAAGGGCAACTTCATCGTCGAATCGGGTCGTGTCGAGGCGCTGCTGCGCCGCGACCAGTTGATCCCGAAGGAAAACCTGCGCGTGGGCGACCGCGTGCGTGCATATATCGCGAAGGTCGACCGCACCGCGCGCGGCCCGCAAATCGAACTCTCGCGCACGGCGCCCGAGTTCCTGATGAAGCTGTTCGAGATGGAAGTGCCGGAAATCGAGCAGGGCCTGCTCGAGATCAAGGCGGCCGCCCGCGACCCGGGCGTGCGCGCGAAGATCGGCGTCATCGCGTACGACAAGCGGATCGATCCGATCGGCACCTGCGTCGGCATCCGCGGTTCCCGCGTGCAGGCCGTGCGCAACGAGCTCGGTGGCGAAAACATCGACATCGTGCTATGGTCGGAAGATCCCGCCCAGTTCGTGATCGGCGCGCTCGCGCCGGCAGCCGTCCAGTCGATCGTCGTCGATGAAGAAAAGCATTCGATGGACGTCGTCGTCGACGAGAACGAGCTGGCTGTCGCGATCGGCCGCAGCGGTCAGAACGTGCGCCTTGCCGGCGAACTGACCGGCTGGCAGATCAACATCATGACGCCGGATGAATCCGCGCTGAAGCAGGGCGAAGAGCGCGACCGGCTGCGTGCGCTGTTCATGGCGCGTCTCGACGTCGACGAAGAAGTTGCCGACATCCTGATCGACGAAGGCTTCACGAGCCTCGAAGAAATCGCGTACGTGCCGCTCAACGAAATGCTCGAAATCGAGGCGTTCGACGAGGACACCGTGCACGAACTGCGCAACCGCGCACGCGACGCGCTGTTGACGATGGCCATCGCGAACGAAGAAAAGGTCGAGAACGCAGCGCTGGATCTCAAGAGCCTCGACGGCATCACGCCGGAGCTGCTCGCGAAGCTGGCCGAACACGGCGTGCAGACGCGCGACGATCTCGCCGAACTGGCTGTAGATGAACTGGTCGACATGACCGGAATGGAAGAGGATGCCGCTAAGGCGTTGATCATGAAAGCACGTGAACATTGGTTCCAGTGAGAAATGACCATGGCGCACTGATTTGATGGCGGCCGTATGGCCTGACCCGATGCTAACCGCAAGGAATCGGTCCTTGCACTAAGAGGAATGAATGGCGAGTAACAACGTAGCCCAATTTGCCGCGGAACTGAAAATGCCTGCTGGTGTGCTGCTCGAACAGCTGCAGGCAGCGGGCGTCCAGAAAGCGAGTGAAGACGATGCGCTGTCCGAAGCGGACAAGGCGCGTCTGCTCGATCATTTGCGCAAGTCGCACGGCGCAACCGACGGCGACAAGCGCAAGATCACGCTGACCCGCAAGCATACGTCGGAGATCAAGCAATCTGACGCGACGGGCAAGGCTCGCACCATTCAGGTCGAGGTCCGCAAGAAGCGTACGTTCGTCAAGCGCGACGACGTGGCAGAAGGTGCGGAACCGGGTCAGGCGCAGGTCGCCGAAGCGGACGACGATGCAGAACTGAAGCGTCGCGAGGAAGAGGCGCGCCGCGAGGCCGAGCTGCTCGAGAAGCAGGCGCAGGAACTGCGCGAGCGCCAGGAACGCCTGGAGCGCGAGGAAGCCGAACGCCGTGCCCGCGAGGAAGCGGCCGAGGCCGAGCGCCGTCGCGCCGAGGAAGAAGCGGCGACGAAGCGTGCCGCCGCGGAAGCCGCCGCGGCCCAGCAGCAGGCGGCAGCGCAGCAGGCTGCTGCTGCCGAGCAGGAAACGGCGCCGACGCAGTCCGCGCAGGACGAAGCACGCGCGGCCGCCGAACGCGCGGCCCAGCGCGAAGCGGCGAAGAAGGCCGAGGACGCTGCCCGCGAGGCAGCCGACAAGGCGCGCGCCGAGCAGGAAGAGATCAGCAAGCGTCGCGCGGCGGCGGAAGCCGAAGCACGCGCGATCCGCGAAATGATGAACACGCCGCGCAAGGCCGTGGTCAAGGCAGTCGAGCCGCCGAAGCCGGTCGAGCCGCCGAAGCCGGCTGAAGCGAAGGGCACGCTGCACAAGCCGGCGAAGCCGGAGGGTGCGCAGGCGCGTCCGGCCGTGAAGAAGCCGGCCGGTGCGGCGGCTCCGGCTACCACGCAGGCGCCGGCAGGTGCGGGTGACCGCAACAAGAAGCCGGGCGCAGGCAAGGGCGGCTGGCAGGACGACGCATCGAAGCGCCGCGGCATCAAGACGCGCGGCGACTCGAGCGGCGGCGTCGACCGCGGCTGGCGCGGCGGCCCGAAGGGTCGCGGCCGTCACCAGGACAGCTCGACGTTCCAGGCGCCGACCGAACCGATCGTTCGCGAAGTGCACGTGCCGGAAACCGTGTCGGTTGCCGATCTCGCGCACAAGATGTCGATCAAGGCCTCCGAAGTCATCAAGGTGATGATGAAGATGGGCCAGATGGTCACGATCAACCAGGTGCTGGACCAGGAAACGGCGATGATCATCGTCGAGGAATTGGGCCACCGCGCGGTTGCGGCGAAGCTGGACGATCCGGAAGCGCTGCTCGTCGAAGGCGAAACCGGTACCGATGCGGAGCAATTGCCGCGTCCGCCGGTCGTCACGGTGATGGGTCACGTCGACCACGGCAAGACCTCGCTGCTCGACCACATCCGCCGCGCGAAGGTTGCAGCGGGCGAAGCGGGCGGCATTACGCAGCACATCGGCGCTTACCATGTCGAAACGCCGCGCGGCGTCATCACGTTCCTCGATACGCCGGGTCACGAAGCGTTCACGGCAATGCGTGCACGCGGCGCTAAGGCGACGGACATCGTGGTGCTGGTGGTGGCAGCCGACGACGGCGTGATGCCGCAGACGAAGGAAGCGATCGCCCACGCGAAGGCGGGTGGCGTGCCGATCGTCGTCGCGATCAACAAGATCGACAAGCCGGACGCGAACCCCGATCGCGTCAAGCAGGAGCTGGTCGCGGAAGGCGTCGTGCCGGAAGAGTACGGTGGCGATTCGCCGTTCGTGCCGGTGTCGGCCAAGACGGGTGCGGGCATCGACGATCTGCTCGAGAACGTGCTGCTGCAGGCCGAAGTGCTGGAACTGAAGGCGCCGGTCGAAGCGCCGGCCAAGGGCATCGTGATCGAAGCGAAGCTCGACAAGGGTAAAGGCCCGGTCGCGACGATCCTCGTGCAGTCCGGTACGCTGAACCGCGGCGACATCGTGCTGGCGGGTACGGCCTACGGCCGCGTCCGTGCGATGCTCGACGAGAACGGCAAGCCGACGAAGGAAGCCGGCCCGTCGATCCCGGTCGAAATCCAGGGTCTGTCGGAAGTGCCGGGTGCGGGCGAGGAAGTGATCGTGCTGCCGGACGAGCGCAAGGCGCGTGAAATCGCGCTGTTCCGTCAGGGCAAGTTCCGCGACGTGAAGCTCGCGAAGCAGCAGGCCGCGAAGCTGGAAAGCATGCTCGAGCAGATGGGCGAAGGCGAAGTGCAGAACCTGCCGCTCATCATCAAGGCCGACGTGCAGGGTTCGCAGGAAGCGCTCGTGCAGTCGCTGCTCAAGTTGTCGACCGACGAAGTGCGCGTGCAGATCGTGCACAGCGCGGTGGGCGGCATCAGCGAAAACGACGTCAACCTCGCGACGGCATCGAAGGCGGTCATCATCGGCTTCAACACGCGTGCGGATGCTCAGGCACGCAAGCTGGCCGAGGCGAACGGCATCGATATCCGCTACTACAACATCATCTACGACGCAGTGGATGAGGTGAAGGCGGCGATGTCGGGCATGCTGGCGCCGGAGAAGCGCGAGGTCATCACCGGCATGGTCGAGGTGCGTCAGGTGTTCAAGGTACCGAAGATCGGCACGGTCGCCGGCTGTATGGTGACGGACGGTATCGTCAAGCGCTCGTCGTCGGTGCGCGTGCTGCGCAACAACGTCGTGATCTTCACGGGTGAACTCGAATCGCTGAAGCGCTTCAAGGACGACGTGAAGGAAGTGAAGCAAGGCTTCGAGTGCGGTATGTCGGTGAAGAACTTCAACGACATCGTCGAAGGCGACCAGTTCGAAGTCTTCGAAGTGACCGAAGTCGCGCGTACGCTGTAATCGTCGCGCATCGGCTCATGGGCGGGGCAGGCTTGGGCCTGTCCCGCCCATTTTCATGGTGGCGTGCCGAAAACGGCCGCTGCTTCATCCTGATAAACGGATCACGGATCGATCATGTCCAGGAAACGTACTTCCCCCAATCGCAACGTTCAGATCGCCGACCAGATTCAGCGCGATCTGTCCGAACTCATCATGCGCGAGGTCAAGGATCCGCGCATTGGCATCGTGACCATCCAGAGCGTGGAACTCACGCCGGACTATGCGCACGCGAAGGTCTACTTCACGGCGCTCACCGGCGATCCTGAAAAGACGCAGGAGGCGCTGAACCATGCGTCGGGTCACCTGCACAACCTGCTGTTCAAGCGCCTGCACATCCATACGGTGCCGACGCTGCATTTCCACTACGACCAGACGATCGAGAAGGCCGTCGAAATGTCGCGCCTGATCAAGGAAGCGAACTCGACGCGTGCGAAGGACGACGACGAGGCCGACGCGCCTGCCAAGGACGACTGAGCTCGACGGGCCTATGACGAATGCAGCACCCCAACGTCCGCGCGTGCCCCGGCGCGTGCTGGACGGCGTTCTCCTGCTGGACAAGCCGGTCGGCCTGTCCAGCAACGATGCGCTGATTCGCGCGAAGCGCCTGCTTCTCGCGAAGAAGGCCGGCCATACCGGCACGCTCGATCCGCTGGCTTCGGGTCTGCTGCCGTTGTGTTTCGGCGAAGCGACCAAGTTTTCGCAGGATCTGCTCGACGCCGACAAGACCTATGAAGCGACGATGCGTCTCGGGCAGCGCACGGCCACCGGCGACGCGGAAGGCGACGTGATCGACTCGCGGCCGGTCGAATGCGATCGTGCGGCGGTGGAAGCCGCGCTCGTACGCTTCACCGGCGACATCGTGCAGATCCCGCCGATGTATTCGGCGCTCAAGCGCGACGGCAAGCCGCTGTATGAATACGCACGCGCGGGCCAGACCGTCGAGCGGGAAGGTCGCAACGTGACGATCCACTTGCTCGAACTGCTCGCCTGCGAGCTGCCCGACGTGACGTTTCGCGTGACCTGCAGCAAAGGCACGTATGTGCGTACGCTGGCCGAGGATATCGGCGAGACGCTGGGTTGCGGCGCGCATCTGACGATGCTGCGTCGCACGGGCGTCGGCGCGCTGACGCTCGAGCATGCGGTGACGCTCGATGCGCTGTCGGACGCTGCTGAATCGGCGCGCGATGCGTGGCTGCAGCCGGTCGATGCGCTGCTGTCGACGTTTCCGCTGGTGCGCCTCGACGAAGCCGCCGCGAAGCGCTTTCTCCACGGGCAACGCCTCCCGCTGTCGGCGCTTGATTCGATCGATGCGGCGGAAGGGGAGCGCGTGCGCGTGTACGACACAACGCGGTTGCTCGGCGTCGCGCGCAAGGCGAACGGCGTGCTCGCACCGGAACGGCTCGTCGTGACGGCTGAGTGATGCGAGGTGCGCAAGCGCCGTCGTCGAAACGAAAAACCCCGGTCGAAATCGACCGGGTTTTTTGTTGGGTGCGTTGCCTTGAACGTGGCGCTCAGTGTGCGGCCGATGCCGCCGCACCCGCATCGCCGCCGCCCGCGCGTTCGGGCTTCGTGATCCAGATCAGTCCGATCAGCAGCACGAAGATCGCCGCAGAAATGTAGAACAGATCGTTCACGCCGAGCTGCGCGGCCTGCTGCGTGGCCATGTTGTTGATCAGGCCGTGTGCCTGCTCCCGCGTGAGCCCGAGATTGCCCATCTGGGTGACGGCCTGGTTGAACGTCGGGTTGTACGGGTTCGCCTGCTCGACCAGTTGCGCGTGATGGAAGTTGTTCCGATGATCCCACGCGGTCTGGAAGATCGACGTGCCGATGCCGCCGCACATGATCCGCACGAAGTTCGACAGGCCGGACGCTGCGGGAATACGGTGGCCGGGCAGGCCGGACAGCGTGATCGATACCAGCGGGATGAAGAAGCCGGCCATCGCGATGCCTTGCACGAGCGTCGGCAGCGTCAGCGACCATTCGTCGACGCCGGTCGTGTAGCGCGACCGCATCCAGAAGCACAGCGCGAACGTGAGGAACGATGCCGTCGAGATGAAGCGCGGATCGGTGCGCGGCAGATACTTCCCGGTGAGTGGCGACAACAGGATGGCGAACAACCCGACCGGCGCCATCACGAGGCCGGCGTCGGTCGCGGTGTAGCCGATCTGCGTCTGCAGCCACAGCGGCAACAGTACGAGGTTGCCGAAGTACAGGCCGTATCCGATCGACAGCGCGATCGTCCCGCCGGTGAAGTTCCGCATGCGGAACAGCGACAGGTCGACGACCGGGTGCTCGGCGGTCAGCTCCCAGATCACGAAGAACGCGAAAGCAATGACAGCGGTCAGCGCGAGCACGACGATCGTCGTCGACGCGAACCAGTCCAGGTCCTTGCCCTTGTCGAGCATGATCTGCAGCGAGCCGACCCAGACGACCAGCAGCGCGAGGCCCACGCCGTCGATCGGCGCACGGCGCACGGCCGACTCCCGACTGCGGTAGATCACCCACGTCGCGGCGGCGGCGGCGATGCCAACCGGGATGTTGACGTAGAAGATCCACGGCCACGAATAGTTGTCCGAGATCCAGCCGCCGAGAATCGGGCCCGCGACGGGGGCGATCAGCGTCGTCATCGCCCATAGTGCGAGCGCCATCGGCGCCTTCGCGCGCGGATAGCTCGATAGCAGGAGCGCTTGCGACAGCGGAATCATCGGGCCCGCGACGGCGCCCTGGAGCACGCGCGACGCGAGCAGGAACGGCAGGCTCGGCGCCAGCCCGCACATCCACGACGAGATGACGAACAGGATGATCGATGCGAGGAACAGACGGACTTGCCCGAAACGATCGGTCAGCCAGCCGGTCAACGGCACCGAGATTGCGTTCGCGACCGCGAACGACGTGATGACCCACGTGCCCTGGTCGGACGACACGCCGAGGTCGCCCGAGATGGTCGGGATCGCGACGTTCGCGATGGACGTGTCGAGCACGTTCATGAACACCGCGAGCGATACCGCGATCGTCCCGAGCAGGAGTTGCCCGCCCTGCAGGGGCGGGTGGGAGACAGGAGCCTGTGCCATGTCGGTTGTCTTTCCGAAGTCGGAACGGTTACATCATTTTCGCGGCGCTGCCTTGCTTCGCCGCGACCGGCGTCGATGCATTGCCGCCGGCGTTCTCGGCGATGATGCGCGCGATTTCGGCGTCGGCTTCGTCGCCGTATTTCGCGAATACATTGGTCTCGTAGACGGTGTTCGGCGCGTTGACGAGCTGGTCGCCGCGTTCGTCCTTGATGTCCACGTCGACCTGCATCGACAGGCCGATGCGCAGCGGATGCTTGTCGAGTTCCTTCGGGTCGAGCTCGATTCGCACCGGCAGGCGCTGCACGACCTTGATCCAGTTGCCGGTCGCGTTCTGCGCCGGCAGCAACGAGAACGCCGAACCCGTGCCGGCCGAGAAGCCGACGACCTTGCCGTGGTACGTGACCGACGAACCGTAGATGTCGGCCGTCATCTCGACCGGCTGGCCGATGCGCATGTGCTTCAGCTGGACTTCCTTGAAGTTCGCGTCGACCCACACGGCATTGAGCGGCACCACCGACATCAGCGGGTTGCCGGGCGACACGCGCTGGCCGACCTGCACCGAGCGCTTCGCGACGTAGCCGGTGACCGGCGCCGGCAGCACGTTACGCGCGTTGGCGAGGTACGCGTCGCGCACCTTCGCGGCGGCGGCCATCACGTTCGGGTGCGATGCGATCGTCGTGTTCGCGGTCAATGCGCGATTCGATGCGAGTTGCTGCTGCGCGGCGTCGACCGATGCCTGCGCGGCCTTCACCGCGTCGCGGGCGTGCGAGATTTCTTCCTGCGACACGGCGCCCGTTTGCGCGACGGCGAGGCGGCGACGCAGGTCGTCCTGCGCCTTCGACAGATCGGACTGGCGCAGCGCGACTTGCGCGCGATACTGGTCGTCGTTGACGAACAGGCCGCGCACCTGGCGCACCGTCTGCGCGAGGTTCGCTTCCGCCTGCTGCAGCGCGACCTGCGAATCGGCCGGATCGAGCACGACGAGCGGATCGCCGGCCTTGACCGTTTGCGTATCGTCCGCCTTCACGGCGATCACGGTGCCGGTGACTTGCGGTGTGATCTGCACGACGTTGCCGTTCACGTACGCGTCGTCGGTGTCTTCATGGAAGCGAGCGACGAGGAAGTAGTACAGGCCGTATGCGATGGCCGCGATCACGATGACCGCGACGAGCAGCGTCATCATTCGTTTGCGCTTGCCGTTGTTCTGCGGCTGCGCGCTGGCGGCGTTTTGTTGGTCGCTCATGGCGATTTTCTCCGTCCGTTATTTCGAGTGTCTGCGTAGTGGTGGCGCCGGCTCAGTTGGCGGCTTGTTTGGTCGGCGTGGCGGCGTCGGGCGCGGCGAGCGGCGTGCCGGTCGCGTCGAATCCGCCGCCGAGCGCCTTGATCAGCGCGAGCTGCATGTCGCGGCGACGCATCTTCAGGTTGGTCACCGTCTGCTCCGATGCGAGGCGGTTGCTGTCCGCCGTCAGCACCTGCAGTTGCGGCGACAGGCCGGCCTTGTAGCGGATGACCGCGAGATCGTACGCGCGCGTCGATGCGTCGAGCGCACGTTGGGCGTCGCCCATCTGGCGATCGACCGCACGGATCGACGCGACCTGCGTCGCGACGTCGTTCAGCGCGCTGATCAGCGTCTGGTTGTAGTTCGCGACCGACAGGTCGAAATCGGCGTAGCGGCCTTTGAGCTGGGCGCGCAGCGCGCCGGCATCGAAGATCGGCAGGTGGATCGCCGGGCCGAACTGCGCCTGGCGGCTCGCGAAGTTCAGGAATTTGCCCCAGCCGAACGCATCGAAGCCGAAACCGGCTGCGAGGTTCACGTTGGGGTAGAACTCGGCCTTCGCTTCCTTCACGTCGTGCATCGCGGCCTCGACCTGCCAGCGCGCGGCGACGATGTCGGGGCGGCGCGACACGAGATCCGCCGGCAGGTTGCCGGGCAGCGTGACGTCGCCGCTCGGGTTCATCACGGGCGCCGCGATCTGCAGGCCGCGATCCGGGCCCTTGCCGAGCAGCGCGGCGAGCTGGTAGCGCACCGTCGTGATCTGGCCGTCGAGGTCCGACAGCGAAGCCTGGGTCGTCGCGATGTTGCCGCGGGCCGTCTGGCGTTCGACGTTGGTGTCGAGGCCGGCCGAGACGCGGCCGTCGGTGATCTTGCCGACCGTTTCGCGGTTGGTGATCTCGCGCTGCGCGATGTCGCGCAGCGCGTAGAGCTGCGCGAGCGAGTTGTAGGTGCGCGCGACCGACGACGCGAGCGTGATGCGCGCCTGCTGCATGTCGGCTTCGGCGGCCTTTTCCTGCGACACGGCCGTGTGCAGGCGTTCGCGGTTCTTGCCCCACAGGTCGAGTTCCCACGAGGCGCTGGCGAGCGCATTGTTCTCGCTGTACCACTGGCCGCCGTACGGGGGCGGGAACAGCGCGTTCGACGAATACAGCTCGCGCGTCCACGAATAGCTGGCTTCGGCCTTCGGCATCAGGTTCGAGCGGGACGATTCGATGTACGACGAGGCTTTCGCGATGCGCGCCTGCGCCTGTGCGATCGACGGGTTGCCCTGCAGCGCTTCGTCGATCAGCTTCGGCAGTTGCGGATCGCCGAACTGGCTGGCCCAGTCGAGCGCCGGCCACTGGCCGCCCTGGGCCGGCAGGCTCTGGGCGGATTCGAATTGCGACGCGGCGGCGATCTGCTTGTCGCTCTTGATGCCGATGTAATTCGCGCAGCCCGCCAGCGCCAACGCGGCGACCGCGGCGGCGACGGCGGCGCGGCACGACCCGGCGCGCACGGACAACGGGGAGGTTTTCATCGCGCTAACCTCTGACTCGGAATGAATGATGGACACTGCAAGGATTTCCTTACATTAATCTGTCAAAAGTAATTGTTATGGCAACTATTACGTGACGCTACCGCCGGCCGTCTCGCAATAGTTGCTGAGAATGCGGCGCAGCATGCTCTTCAGGAACCCGACTTCTTCCGGCGTAAACCCGTCCAGCACCTGGTCGAGCACGCTGCGAAAAATGGGCGGTAACCGTTCGGCCAGCGCACGGCCTTCGTCGGTGAGTTCGAGGCGCACGACGCGCCGGTCCTCGATGCTGCGCACGCGAGACAGCAGGCCGCGTTTCTCGACCCGGTCGAGCAGGCGCGTGACCGCGCTTGCGTCGATTCCGTATTCGCGCGCGAGTTCGGCAGCTGTCGAGCACCTGCCGACCGCGATCATGAACAGCATGCTCGCCTGGGTGCCCGTGATGCCTAGCTCTTCCTGCGTGCGCTGCGTGACGAGGTTGGTCATCACGGACTTCACGCGCGACATCAGATAGCCGACGCTGTCGTTCATCTGATACGTGGACAGCGACGAAACGGGCGGTGGGGTAGGAGAATCCGACATAAAACCCTGAAGCTGCAATAGTTGACTAGGCAGCAGTATAGGCACAATTGCTTGCCGCGGCAAATGTTAATCGAACGGCAAAACGCGTGCTCTGTCCGGCGAGAATCCCTTATTTCGATAAGGTCTTTCGTTCGGCCACGGTGGGGGAAGCCGGTTGGTTGGTTCGGGAAAGGAGGCCGGGATAGCCCGTTTTGCTGCGTTGCAACGCGCGGGTCAGCTCTCGCCACGCGCACGTGCTATAATTTGTGGCTCTTCAAGCTGCAACGCGCGCGCTCCGTGAAAAACGAGCGCGCGCGTTTGCGCGTTCAAACGATTTCCAGGTTTCTATGACCCGCGCCCTTCGCAATATCGCCATCATCGCCCACGTCGACCACGGCAAGACCACGCTCGTCGACCAACTGCTCCGCCAGTCCGGCACCTTCCGCGACAACCAGCAGATTGCGGAGCGGGTGATGGACTCGAACGACATCGAAAAAGAGCGCGGGATCACGATTCTCGCGAAGAACTGCGCGGTCGAATACGAAGGCACGCACGTCAACATCGTCGACACGCCGGGGCACGCGGACTTCGGCGGCGAAGTCGAGCGTGTGCTGTCGATGGTCGATTCGGTGCTGCTGCTCGTCGACGCGGTCGAAGGCCCGATGCCGCAAACGCGCTTCGTCACGAAGAAGGCGCTCGCGCTCGGCCTGAAGCCGATCGTCGTCGTCAACAAGATCGATCGTCCGGGCGCGCGGATCGACTGGGTGATCAACCAGACCTTCGACCTGTTCGACAAGCTCGGCGCGACCGAGGAGCAGCTCGACTTCCCGATCGTCTACGCATCGGGCCTGAACGGCTACGCGTCGCTCGACCCGGCCGCGCGCGAAGGCGACATGCGCCCGCTGTTCGAGGCGATCCTCGAGCACGTGCCGGTTCGCCCGGCCGATCCGGAAGCGCCGTTGCAGCTCCAGATCACGTCGCTCGACTATTCGACGTACGTCGGCCGGATCGGCGTCGGCCGCATCACGCGCGGCCGCATCAAGCCGGGCCAGCCGGTCGTGATGCGCTTCGGCCCGGAAGGCGACGTGCTGAACCGCAAGATCAACCAGGTGCTGTCGTTCAAGGGCCTGGAGCGCGTGCAGGTCGAATCGGCCGAAGCGGGCGACATCGTGCTGATCAACGGTATTGAAGACGTCGGCATCGGCGCGACGATCTGCGCGGTCGACACGCCGGAAGCGCTGCCGATGATCACCGTCGACGAGCCGACGCTGACGATGAACTTCCTCGTCAACTCGTCGCCGCTCGCCGGCCGCGAAGGCAAGTTCGTGACGAGCCGCCAGATCCGCGATCGTCTGATGAAGGAACTGAACCACAACGTCGCGCTGCGCGTGAAGGATACCGGCGACGAAACGGTGTTCGAAGTGTCGGGCCGCGGCGAACTGCACCTGACGATTCTCGTCGAGAACATGCGCCGCGAAGGCTACGAGCTGGCCGTGTCGCGTCCGCGCGTGGTGATGCAGGAAATCGACGGCGTGCGTCACGAGCCGTACGAGCTGCTGACGGTCGACGTCGAAGACGAACACCAGGGCGGCGTGATGGAAGAGCTGGGCCGCCGCAAGGGCGAAATGCTCGACATGGCGTCGGACGGCCGCGGCCGTACGCGTCTGGAATACAAGATCTCGGCACGCGGCCTGATCGGCTTCCAGAGCGAATTCCTGACGCTCACGCGCGGCACGGGCCTGATGAGCCACATCTTCGACTCGTACGCACCGGTCAAGGACGGCTCGGTGTTCGAGCGCCGCAACGGCGTGCTGATCTCGCAGGACGACGGCGCGGCGGTTGCCTACGCACTGTGGAAGCTGCAGGATCGCGGCCGCATGTTCGTGAAGCCGGGCGACGCGCTGTATGAGGGCATGATCATCGGCATCCACAGCCGCGACAACGATCTCGTCGTGAACCCGATCAAGGGCAAGCAGCTGACCAACGTGCGTGCGTCGGGTACCGACGAAGCCGTGCGTCTCGTGCCGCCGGTCCAGATGTCGCTGGAATACGCGGTCGAATTCATCGACGACGACGAACTCGTCGAAGTGACGCCGCAGTCGATCCGCCTGCGCAAGCGCTTCCTGAAGGAGCACGAGCGTCGCCGCGCGAGCCGCGAGGGCGCGGTCGACTAAGCATCGACTGTTCCCGCGCACGATGAAAGAGGCTGCCTTCGGGCAGCCTTTTTTGTATCCGCGCGTCGCGGAGCCGGAGTGTCTGAAAAACACTGTTCCCGCGGGTCGCGGCAATTCGGCAAAACCCCGCCGCACGGTGCTTTCAGGCACATTTCGCCGTGAACTCCGGTATCGGTTCTGTGATATGCTGCGCGCACGCAAGTTTTAGGTCCTTCCAAGCAAGACTTGATTCGCAATCCGCTAAACGGTCAGGCCGTGTCGCGGAAGGTTGAGTAACCCGCTATTTCTCGAGAAGCTCGAAGAAAGGTGAGCGTAAAATGTCAGATGTAATGAAGCAGTTCCAGCTGAACTCCTATCTGTTCGGCGGCAATGCTTCGTACGTTGAAGAACTGTACGATGCATACCTCAACAATCCGGCGTCGGTGCCGGAGAACTGGCGAGAGTATTTCGACGCGCTGCAGAACGTGCCCGCGACGGACGGCTCGAACGCCAATGACGTCGCTCACTTCCCGATCGTCGAATCGTTCGCCGAGCGTGCGAAGGCCAATGCCTTCATCCCGCGCGAAAGCACGAGCAATCTCGCGACCGCACGCAAGCAGGTGCACGTCCAGTCGCTGATCAGCGCCTACCGCTTCCTCGGCTCGCAATGGGCCAACCTCGATCCGCTGAAGCGTCGCGAACGTCCCGCCATTCCCGAACTCGAACCGGCTTTCTACGACTTCTCCGAAGGCGACCTCGACCAGACGTACAGCGCAAGCAACCTGTACTTCGGCTTCGACCAGGCTTCGCTGCGCGACATCGTCAAGGGCCTGCGCGACACGTACTGCGGCACGATCGGCGCCGAGTACATGTACATCAGCGATCCGGAACAGAAGCGCTGGTGGCAGGAGCGTCTGGAGTCGACCCGCGCGACGCCGTCGTTCTCGATCGACAAGAAGAAGCACATCCTGAATCGCCTGACGGCCGCCGAAGGCCTCGAGCGCTACCTGCACACCAAGTACGTCGGCCAGAAGCGCTTCTCGCTCGAAGGCGGCGAAAGCTTCATCGCGGCGATGGACGAAGTCGTCCAGCACGCGGGCAAGAGCGGCGTGCAGGAAATCATCATCGGCATGGCTCACCGCGGCCGTCTGAACGTGCTCGTCAACACGCTGGGCAAGATGCCGGCCGACCTGTTCGCCGAATTCGAAGGCAAGCACGTCGACGACCTGCCGGCCGGCGACGTGAAATACCACAAGGGCTTCTCGTCGGACGTGTCGACGGAAGGCGGCCCGGTCCACCTGTCGCTCGCGTTCAACCCGTCGCACCTCGAAATCGTGAACCCGGTGGTCGAAGGTTCCGCGAAGGCACGGATGGACCGTCGCGGCGACGAAGACGGCCTGCAAGTGCTGCCGGTGCAGATCCACGGCGACGCGGCCTTCGCCGGCCAGGGCGTCGTGATGGAAACGCTGAACCTCGCGCAGACGCGCGGTTACGGCACGCACGGCACGCTGCACATCGTCATCAACAACCAGATCGGCTTCACGACGTCCGACCCGCGCGACGCGCGCTCGACGCTGTACTGTACCGACGTCGTCAAGATGATCGAAGCGCCGGTGCTGCACGTGAACGGCGACGATCCGGAAGCCGTCGTGCTCGCGATCCAGATCGCGATCGACTACCGGATGCAGTTCCACAAGGATGTCGTGATCGACATCGTCTGCTTCCGCAAGCTGGGTCACAACGAGCAGGACACGCCGGCGGTCACGCAGCCGCTGATGTACAAGAAGATCGCGCAGCACCCGGGCACCCGTGCGCTGTACGCCGAGAAGCTCGTGCAGCAGGGCGTGATCACCGCGGAAGACGCCGACAACTACGTGAAGGCGTACCGCAAGGCGATGGACGACGGCCACCACACCGTCGATCCGGTCCTGTCGAACTACAAGAGCAAGTACGCGGTCGACTGGGTTCCGTTCCTGAACCGCAAGTGGACGGACGCAGCCGACACGGCCGTGCCGCTCGCCGAACTGAAGCGCCTCGGCGAACGCATCACGACGGTCCCGGAAAACTTCAAGGTTCACCCGCTCGTCGAGCGCGTGATCAACGACCGCCGCAACATGGCGCGCGGCGACCAGCCGCTCGACTGGGGCATGGGCGAACACCTCGCGTTCGCGTCGCTCGTCGCATCGGGCTACTCGGTGCGCCTGACGGGCCAGGACTCGGGCCGCGGCACGTTCACGCACCGTCACGCGGTGCTGCATGACCAGAACCGCGAACGCTGGAACGACGGCACGTACGTGCCGCTGCAGAACATCGCCGACGGTCAGGCGAAGTTCACGGTGATCGATTCGGTGCTGTCGGAAGAAGCGGTGCTGGGCTTCGAATACGGTTACTCGACCGCCGAGCCGAACACGCTCGTGCTGTGGGAAGCGCAGTTCGGCGACTTCGTCAACGGCGCGCAGGTCGTGATCGACCAGTTCATCTCGTCGGGCGAAGTGAAGTGGGGCCGCGTGTCGGGTCTCACGATGCTGCTGCCGCACGGCTACGAAGGCCAGGGGCCGGAACACTCGTCCACGCGTATCGAGCGTTTCCTGCAACTGTGTGCCGACCACAACATGCAGGTCGTCCAGCCGACGACGCCGGCGCAGATCTTCCACCTGCTGCGTCGCCAGATGATCCGCCTGTTCCGCAAGCCGCTGATCGTCGCCACGCCGAAGTCGCTGCTGCGTCACAAGGAAGCCGTGTCGGACCTGTCGGAACTGGCGAAGGGCTCGTTCCAGCCGGTGCTGGGCGAAACCGACGGCGGCATCGACGCGAAGAAGGTGAAGCGCGTGCTGGCATGCTCGGGCCGCGTGTACTACGACCTCGTCGCGCACCGCCGCGAAGCGAAGGCGAACGACGTCGCGATCATCCGTATCGAGCAACTGTATCCGTTCGCGCACAAGCAGTTCGAAGCCGAAATGAAGAAGTACGAGAACGCGACGGAAGTGGTCTGGGTGCAGGACGAGCCGCAGAACCAGGGCCCCTGGTTCTACGTCGAGCACCACCTGAAGGAAGGCATGAAGGAAGGGCAGAAGCTGGCATACAGCGGCCGTCCGGCTTCGGCCTCGCCGGCGGTTGGCTACTACGCGAAGCACTACGAGCAGCAGAAGGCCCTGATCGAAGGTGCATTCGGCCGCCTGAAGAGCGCATCGATCGCGAAATAACCGACGTCAAGCGAAACGGGAAGGCGCGCGGCGCTTTCCCGTCCCTTTTGGCCCCCGGGCGCGTCGCGCGCCGCACCGGCCGAAAGAATCGCACGAACCTCGTCATACCCCAGATTAAGCATCCAGGAAAATCACATGGCTATCGTAGAAGTCAAAGTCCCCCAGCTTTCCGAGTCGGTATCGGAAGCCACCATGCTGCAGTGGAAGAAGAAGCCGGGCGAAGCAGTCGCGCAGGACGAAATCCTGATCGAGCTCGAGACCGACAAGGTCGTGCTCGAAGTGCCGGCGCCGGCCGCGGGCGTGCTCGCGCAAGTGCTGCAGAACGACGGTGACACCGTCGTTGCCGACCAGATCATCGCGACGATCGACACCGAAGCGAAGGCAGGTGCCGCCGAAGCAGCGGCAGGCGCGGCCGAAGTGAAGCCGGCGGCAGCACCCGCTGCAGCCGCACCGGCAGCCCAGCCGGCCGCCGCAACCGCGTCGAGCTCGGCTGCTGCATCGCCGGCCGCGTCGAAGCTGCTGGCCGAGAAGGGCCTGTCGGCAGGCGACGTCGCAGGTTCGGGCCGCGACGGCCGCGTTACCAAGGGCGACGCGCTGGCCGCAGGCAGCGCACCGAAGGCTGCTCCGGCCGCCGCACCGGCGAAGACCGCCGCCGCGAAGCCGGCGCTGCCGGAAGTGAAGGTGCCGGCGTCGGCAGCGACCTGGCTGAACGACCGTCCGGAACAGCGCGTGCCGATGTCGCGCCTGCGTGCGCGGATCGCCGAGCGCCTGCTCGAATCGCAGCAGACCAACGCGATCCTGACGACGTTCAACGAAGTCAACATGGCTCCGGTCATGGAACTGCGCAACAAGTACAAGGACAAGTTCGAGAAGGAACACGGCGTGAAGCTCGGCTTCATGTCGTTCTTCGTGAAGGCGGCCGTGCACGCGCTGAAGAAGTTCCCGCTCGTGAACGCGTCGATCGACGGTAACGACATCGTCTATCACGGCTACTTCGACATCGGTATCGCGGTCGGTTCGCCGCGCGGCCTGGTCGTGCCGATCCTGCGCAACGCGGATCAACTGAGCCTCGCCGAGATCGAGAAGAAGATCGCCGAATTCGGCCAGAAGGCGAAGGACGGCAAGCTGTCGATCGAGGAAATGACGGGCGGTACGTTCTCGATCTCGAACGGCGGCGTGTTCGGCTCGATGCTGTCGACCCCGATCATCAACCCGCCGCAGTCGGCCATCCTCGGCGTGCACGCGACGAAGGAGCGTCCGGTCGTCGAAAACGGCCAGATCGTGATCCGCCCGATCAACTACCTCGCGCTGTCGTACGACCACCGCATCATCGACGGCCGCGAAGCCGTGCTGTCGCTCGTCGCGATGAAGGATGCGCTGGAAGATCCGGCACGTCTGCTGCTCGACCTGTAAGCCGAGTCTCACTGCATCGACCCGTTCCGCAGGTTCGCGCCTACGCGCGAACCTGCGGGCGTACAAGTGGAAAGGATTGTCATGTCCAAGGAATTTGACGTCGTCGTGATCGGCGCCGGCCCCGGCGGCTACATCGCCGCGATTCGCGCCGCGCAGCTCGGCAAGACCGTTGCCTGTATCGAGAAGTGGAAGAACCCGGCCGGCGCGCTGAAGCTCGGCGGCACCTGCCTGAACGTGGGCTGCATCCCGTCGAAGGCGCTGCTCGCATCGTCGGAAGAGTTCGAGAACACGTCGCATCACCTGGCCGACCACGGCATCACGGTCGACGGCGTGAAGATCGACGTCGTGAAGATGCTCGGCCGCAAGGACGCGATCGTCGAGAAGATGACGAGCGGGATCGAGTTCCTGTTCAAGAAGAACAAGATCACCTGGCTGAAGGGCCATGGCAAGTTCACCGGCAAGACCGACGCCGGCGTGCAGATCGAAGTGAGCGGCGAGGGTGAAACCGAAGTCGTCACCGCGAAGAACGTGATCATCGCGACGGGTTCGAAGGCGCGTCATCTGCCGAACATTCCGGTCGACAACAAGATCGTGTCGGACAACGAAGGTGCGCTGACGTTCGACTCGGTGCCGAAGAAGCTCGCCGTGATCGGCGCGGGCGTGATCGGCCTCGAGCTCGGCTCGGTGTGGCGCCGCCTGGGTGCCGACGTGACGGTGCTCGAAGCGCTGCCGGCGTTCCTCGGCGCGGCCGACGAAGCCCTCGCGAAGGAAGCGGCGAAGCTGTTCAAGAAGCAGGGACTCGACATCCATCTCGGCGTGAAGATCGGCGACGTGAAGACGACCGCGAACGGCGTGTCGATCGCCTACACGGACAAGGACGGCAACGCGCAGACGCTCGACGCCGACCGCCTGATCGTGTCGGTCGGCCGTGTGCCGAACACCGACAATCTCGGCCTCGAGGCCATCGGCCTGAAGGCGAACGAGCGCGGCTTCATCGACGTGGACGACCACTGCCGCACGGCGGTGCCGAACGTCTACGCGATCGGCGACGTGGTGCGCGGCCCGATGCTCGCGCACAAGGCGGAAGACGAAGGCGTGCTGGTCGCGGAAGTGATCGACGGCCAGAAGCCGCACATCGACTACAACTGCATTCCGTGGGTGATCTACACGTACCCGGAAATCGCATGGGTCGGCAAGACGGAGCAGCAGCTGAAGGCGGAAGGTCGCGAGATCAAGACGGGCAAGTTCCCGTTCTCGATCAACGGCCGCGCGCTCGGCATGAACGCGCCGGACGGTTTCGTGAAGATGATCGCGGACGCGAAGACCGACGAGCTGCTCGGCGTGCACGTGATCGCGGCGAACGCGTCGGACCTGATCGCGGAAGCCGTGGTGGCGATGGAGTTCAAGGCGGCGTCGGAAGACATCGCCCGCATCTGCCATCCGCACCCGTCGATGTCGGAAGTGATGCGCGAAGCGGCGCTCGCCGTCGACAAGCGCTCGCTGAACAGCTGAGCGCGGTATAGCGCCGGCCGGCCACCGGCTGGCGCAACCGTCTCATGACGAGGGCGGGCGGGTTTTCCCGCTCGCCTTTGTTTTTTCCGGTTTGCCCTGATGAACGTCACCGAATACTACACATGCGAGTTGACCACGCGCGGCTATCAGTCCGATCCCGCTCAGCGCGCGGCCGTCGATCGCCTGCAGCGCTGTTTCGACGAATGGGTCGACTACAAGGCGCGCCGCTCGAACGCGTTCAAGAAGCTCATCAATCACCCGGATCTCCCGCGCGGCGTCTACATGTGGGGCGGTGTCGGCCGCGGCAAGAGCTTCCTGATGGACAGCTTCTACGCGGTGGTGCCCGTGCAGCGCAAGACACGCCTGCATTTCCACGAATTCATGCGCGAAGTGCACCGCGAGCTCGAGGAGCTGAAAGGGCAGGCCGATCCGCTCGACGAACTCGCGCGACGCATCGCGAAACGCTATCGGTTGATCTGCTTCGACGAGTTCCACGTATCGGACATCGCCGACGCGATGATCCTGTATCGCCTGCTCGACCGCCTGTTCAACAACGGCGTGCAGTTCGTGATGACGTCCAATTACGATCCCGACGACCTGTATCCGGACGGCCTGCATCGCGACCGCATGCTGCCGGCGATCGCGCTGATCAAGGAAAAGCTCGACGTGCTCAACGTCGACGCGGGGGTCGACTATCGTCAGCGCACCCTTGCGCAGGTGAAGATGTATCACACGCCGCTCGGCGCGGAGGCCGATCGCGAACTGCGACATGCATTCGGCAAGCTCGCGGCCGTGCCCGACGAGAGCCCGATCCTGCATATCGAGAAGCGCGAGCTGAAGGCGCTGCGCAAGGCGGACGGCGTCGTGTGGTTCGATTTCGCGACGCTGTGCGGCGGCCCGCGTTCGCAGAACGATTACCTCGAGCTGGCGAGTCGCTTCCATGCGATCGTGCTGTCCGAGGTGCCGCAGATGTCGCCGCGGATGGCGTCGGAAGCGCGCCGTTTCACTTGGCTCATCGACGTACTGTACGACCACAAGGTCAAGTTGCTGATGTCCGCGGCGGTGCCGGCCGAGGCGTTGTACGTCGAAGGGCCGATGGCCAACGAATTCGCGCGTACGGTCTCGCGCATCGTCGAGATGCAGTCGAAGGAGTATCTCGAAACGCCGCGCCGCATCGTCGATACGTCGTTGACCTGAGCCGCTTGCCGGCTCGGGCAATTAGCGGCATTTAAACGTCAATTTCGGTTAGATTTCGCCGATCTCCGGGTATTTTCGGATTTGTCTTATATTCATCGTTGAGGTGAGCCGATATTGTGGTGTCATGGTTATTAAGGCTGGAGATGTCCATGACACCGTATCGCGATTTGACCGACCAAGAATGGCGCTGCGTCGCGCCGCTTCTGCCCGAAATGCAGCCGCGCACCGAGTTGCGCGGCCGGCCGTTAGCCAATACGCGGGCCGTGCTCAACGGTGTGCTCTGGGTGATCTACAGTGGCGCGACATGGTCGGCCATGCCGCGCCGTTACCCGTCGTATCAAACATGTCATCGCCGTTTCAAGGTGTGGCATGAAACGGGCACGCTGATGAACGTGATGCGTGAACTCTATGGCGACGCCGGCATGAATCTGTGCAATGAACTGTCCGCGCGGATGCGCAAGCACACGCAATCGAAGGCGGCGGAGGCGCGTAGCAACGCGGCGCCCGCATATCGTGCGCCGGGTAGCTATGCATCGGATGCAATGAAGCACGCGGCATGAGGGTCATCGTTTTTTCGTTGCGCGCGCACCAAAAGAAATCGGCCTGGCGACGTCGTCGCAGGCCGATTTTTCATTGAACCGCGCTCAGCTGAGCCGCGCGTTCTGACGCGTATGGCGTTATTGCTGGCGAACCCAGGTTTGCGACCGGCCCAGCAGCGACACGCCGATGTAGCCGCGCACCACGAGCTTCTGGCCGCCGTCTTCAAGCGTCATCTTGCACTTGTAGACCTTGCCGTTCTCCGGGTCGAGGATGTTGCCGCCGTCCCAGTGGTCGCCGTCCTTCTTCATCGCCTTGATGATCGTCATGCCCTTGATGAGCTGATCCTTGCGCTCGTCCGTGCACGCGGTGCAGCGGCGATCGGGCGTATCGTTCGCGCCGAGGCCCTTGACGACCTTGCCCGTCAGCGCGCCGTCGCCGTCCTCGGCGATCTGCACGAGCGCCTTCGGTTGATGGGTGTTGTCGTCGATCGTTTGCCACATGCCGATCGGGCTGTCGGCTTGTGCGAACGTGGGGGCTGCGCACGCGAGCAGGGCGCCGGCGATGGCGATCGCCCGCAACGGGCGGGTCAGTCGAATCATTGTCATCCTCCTTGTTTTGCATGTCTGTTCGATTCGCTCGCACGACCGTCTGCATGGGGCGGGCATGTTGCGAGCTTCGCCAGAATACGTGAAACCGCACGCTGCGTTTGATAGAGGGGACTCTAATCGAAACGACCAGCATGACGCTGGCCGTTCGTGACTTTGGTGACCGATCAGTTGAGCTGATAAGAGAATGCGGCGTTGATGCGCGGGCTGCGTGACGCGCTTTCGACCGGCGCATCGCCGACCGGTTTGGCGACGTTCAGGTCGAGGCTGTAGTAGCGGCTGTCCGTGAGCCGCACGCCGATGCCGACCGACGACATGCGGTTCGGCGAGGGCGTGCCCGCGTGCAGATACACGCGCGCCATGTCGTATGCGATGTACGGCGTGATCGATTTCAAATACGTCCAGCCCGGTGTGAAGCCGCGGTTGATTTCCAGCGACATCCCCCAGCCCGAGTCGCCCGACGTTTCGCCCGGCTGGTAGCCGAGCGCGTAACGGGTCGAGCCGAACGAGATCTGTTCGGACGTCGGCAGCGAGTCGGGACTGTATTGCCCCGTCAGCGACACCGACGTGCCGATCCGGAACGGCCATTCGTTCGTCTGCGTGAAGGTCGCGCCGGTGCGAACGAAGGTCAGCGAGATCGGGTCGTCATAGTTTATTGTAGTGCCGCCGTTCGTACCGATCTGCGACTTCGATGCACCGAGGATGTCGAATGCCTTGGCGACGTTGACGCTCAATTTTTGCACCTGCTTCGGCTGAACACTCGTGTAGTCAAGCTGCAGTTGAAGAACACGAACCTGCGACCGGTTGTCGAGCGTCGCCCCGTTGATCTTGTTCTGGTAGCGGTCCTCGTTGTGCGACGCATAACCCGACACGGTGCCGAGCAGGCTGCGCTGATTGTTCAGCAAGATCGGATAGGAAGCCGAAAGACCCAGTTTCTCGTTCTTGACGGTGCGCTCGACGGTCGAAGGCAATCCCGGGTTGTCGGTCGGCTTGCCGCGATACGTGCTGGCATCGAGGCGCGTGATCAGGCCGTTGCTGCCGACCGGCACCGCGCCGCTGAACGCGAAGTAGGTCTGCTTGTCGCGTCCCGGCGGCGCGAGCGCCGAAATGCTCAACTGTTCGCCGAACCGCGTGAGGCCGTTTTCGGTCGCGGTGATGAGGCCCTGGACGCCCGGGTGGTTGAAGTCGATCCCCGTGCTGACGTTGAACGGCTTGCGATCGACCGCGAGTTCGAGCGTCGTCGCACCGTCGGTGGTCTGCGGCGGCGGCACGTTCGCCTTCACCGTGAGGCCTGGCAGCAGTCCAAACGTGTTCACGTAGCGTTCGAACGTCGCGCGGCGCAGCGGGCGATCGTCCGTGATGTGGGCAGCAATCGCGCGAATCTTCGGTTCCATCGCGCCGGGTTTGCCGGTGACCTTGACGTCCGACACATAGCCTTCGACCACCGTGATGCGCACGACGCCGTTCTCGAACGTCTGCGCGGGAACGAACGCGAACGACAGCGCGTAGCCGCGTTCCTGGTACAGCTTCGTCACGCCGTTGGCGGTTTCGATCAGCTCGCCGATCGTAATGTCCTTGCCGACGAGCGGCGTGAAGCGGCGCGTGATTTCCTCGAACGGTATCGACTTCACGCCTTCGACCTGAAACGTCTTCGGCGTCAGGTGCCGCGACAGCAGCGCCTGCAATTGCGGCGCCTGCGGCGCGACCTGAACGGTGACGTTCGGGCCCGTCTTCGGTGCGTTGATCTGGGGAAGGGAGTCGAGCGGATTGCCGCCGACGCGCGTTTGCGCCTGTACCGTGCCTGCCGCCGCGATGGCGAGCAGCATCATCCATCTGTCGAGTCTGGATTTCATTGTTCTTCCTCGTAGGCCTTGCTTTTCGTCTTCTTTGTAATGCCGGCGCGCGACATCTGGGTGTCGCGCGCCGCGTGCCGCCATGCCGGTTGTGTTCGTACGGCTGCGCCATTCGCTCCGGCTGCGATGGCGCGACCGTCCTCCTTACTTGCCGACGCTACCCAACGTACCCAGCAACCCCGTGACCGGTGCCAGCAGGCCCGTCGAACCGCTGCCCGACGATGCCGAACCCGACACGCTGCCGACCAGCGACGTGACCGGCGCGAGCGGGCTCGAGCCCCCGGATCCCGCTGCGCCGCCTACTGCTCCGGTGACAGTATTCAGCAAACCGGTGACGGGCGCGAGAGGGTTTGCACTGCCTGCGCCGCCCGTTGCGCCGCCGAGCGTACCCGTGACCGTCGACACGAGATTCGTGACCGGCGCGAGCGGACCGCTGCCCGAGCCGCCCGTTGCACCGCCGACTGCGCCCGTGAGCGAGCCGAGCGGCGTCGAGCCGAGACCCGACAGCAGGCCGCCGAGCGGGTTCGTCGAACCGGAACCCGACGACGAGCCGTTCTGGACGGTTGCCGTCGAGCCGCCGACGAGGCTCGTGATCAGGCCGGGAATCGGTGCCGCGCCGTTCGGGCCGTTCGGATTGACGAGGCCGCCGGTGTTGGTCACGGTATTGCCGACCGCGCTCACGAGCTGGCCGACGTCGCCGACGAGCGGCTGGCTCGACGTGCTGCCGACCTGCTTGCCGGCCGAGCTGATGGCGCCGCCGATCTGGCCGAGCAGGCCCGACACGGGTTGGCCGAGGCCGGTCGTCGTGCCGACCTGCTGCGTGACCTTGCCGGCGGTGATCACGAGCGGGGTGATCGCCGAGCTGATCGGCTGCGTGACCTGCTGCACGGCGCCCGACGACAGCGTCGAGCCGATCGTCGTGCCGGCGGCCGTCAGGCCGTTGGCGACCGTGTCGAGTACGGTGCCGACCGGCGTCGTGACCGGCGCGAGCGGCGCCAGGGGGCCCGTGCCCAGCGCCTTGACGGTCGAGCTCAGGCCGGACACCGTGTTGCTGGTCGCGCCGACGACGTTGCCGAGACCGGCCACCGTGGTGCCGACCGGATCCTTCGTCGAGCCGATCTGCCCCAGCCCGTTGCTCACGGCATCGGCCGCCGCGCCGACGATCGTGCCGGTGCTGGACAGCGTGCTGCCGACACCCTTCGTCACGCCGTCGCCGAGGCCTGGCAGGCTGATGTTGCCGACCGTGCTGCCGAGGTCCGTGGCCGTCTGGCCGACCGTGCTGATGACACCCTTGGTGCCCGTCGGCGAGCCGCTGGTACCGCTCGTGCCGGACGTGCCGCTCGTGCTCGGGTTGTTGTTGTCGTTGCTGCTGGTCGGCGGCGAGCTGACGCCGCCACCGCCGCAGGCGGCCAGCAGGCACGCTGCGGCGAAGGCGGTGAGGGGCGCGCGCCACTGGCGCAGGGCGACCGTCGTGATGGAACGTTGCTGGGACATGATGGGCTCCTCGCTGTCTTTTCGATGGATGGATGTCGGATTACTTGTGCGTGCCGCCGAGCAGGCCGCCGATCAGCGACGTGACGGGCGCAAGCAGGTTCGACGACGAACCCGAGTTCGTGACGGTACCCGTGCCGCCACTCAGCGCCGGTGCGCCGACGGTGCTCGTCACCGTGGAGACGGCGTTCGTGACCGGGGCGAGCGGGCTGCTGCCTGCGGCGCCACCCGTGACGCCACCGAGCGCACCCGTGACCGCGCCGAGGAGACCCGTGACCGGCGCGAGCGGGCTGCCGCTGGTGCCGCCCGTTGCGCCGCCGAGCGCGCCGGTGACCGTCGAGACGAGGCCGGTAACCGGTGCGAGCGGGCCGCTGCCGCCGCCCGTTGCGCCGCCGAGCGCGCCGGTGACCGTCGAGACGAGGCCGGTAACCGGTGCGAGCGGGCCGCTGCCGCCGCCTGTTGCGCCGCCGAGCGCGCCGGTGACCGTCGAGACGAGGCCCGTGACCGGTGCGAGCGGGCCGCTGCCGCCGCCTGCTGCGCCGCCCAGTGCGCCGGTGACCGTCGAGACGAGGCCCGTGACCGGTGCGAGCGGGCCGCTGCCGCCACCCGTTGCGCCGCCGAGTGCGCCGGTCACCGTGGAAACGAGACCCGTGAGCGGGGCGAGCGGGTTGGTCGCCCCGCCGGTGCTGCCCGTGAGCAGGCCGCCGACGGCCTTCACGGTGTTGCCCGTCGACGAGACGGTGCCGCCGAGGCCCGTGGTGACCGGGTTGCCGCCCGTCGACGCGAGCAGGGCGCCGGCCTGGTTCAGGCCGTTGCCGATCGTGCCGAGCAGCGTGTTGACCGGTGCGCCGAGGCCGGTTGCCGCGCCGATCGTCTGGGTCGTCTGGCCGACCATCGTCGTGATCGGCGTGATGGCCGAGCTGACCGTTTGCGTGACCTGCTGGATCGGGCCGGTCGACAGCACGTTGGTGAGCGTGGTGCCGCCGTTCGACACGGCGCCGCCGAGCGTCGATACGAGGCCGCCGACGGCGCCCGTGACCGGCGCGAGCGGCGACAGCGGGCCGCTGCCGAGGCTCGTGACCAGATTGCCGGTTTGCGTGACTGCGCCGCCGAGCTGATTGACCACGCCGCCGGTGCTGGCGACGGTGGTGCCGACGGGATCCTTCGTCGCACCGAGCTGGCCGAGTCCGCTGCCGAGGCCGTTGCCCAGCGCGGTGACCGCGCCGCCTACGCTTTGCACGATGCCGCCCGCGGCTTGTGTCGTGGCGGGATTGACGCCCGGCAGCGACTGGCCGGCGATGACGGTGCCGAGGCCCGACACGGTGCCGCCGGCATTCGTGATGATGTTGCCGCTTTGTGCGAGGACAGTTCCCACGGCGTTCGACGAGATACCCGAGGTGCCGGACGTACCGCTCGTGCCCGAGGTTCCGCTGGTGCCCGACGTGCCGCTCGTACCCGAGGTGCCGCTGGTGCCGGACGTGCCGCTTGTGCCGCTCGTGCCCGAGCTGCCGCTGGTGCCCGAGCTGCCGCTGGTGCCGGAGGTACCGCTCGTACCCGAGGTGCCGCTCGTGCCGTTGCCGCCCGACGTGGAGATCGTATCGCCGCCGCCCGAGCTGGAGCCGCCGCTGACGCCCTTGCTGATCGAACCGGAGCCGCCGCACGCGGAGAGGGAGAGCATGGCTGCAACGGTGGCCGCGATCAGAGTCGTCCGGAACACGCCATGAGGGATAACCTTAATGTCCATTTCTTCCTCGCATTAAAAATGTGTTGTGAACTGCGTTGTGTTGAGTGATGCGAGGACTACTCTGCAACTGTCGTGCCATTTCGCTGCCCGACGGGTCGACAACAGGTTTTAAACGAGGCAATTCCTTGTCGGAAAAGGGGGTTACGGAAACTGAAAGATTGTTGAATCTGTTTAAGAGCGGATGAATGAGAATGGTTTCGGTTGTTTCGTAACGTAACGTCGCAACATTGGCGTTACGCGTGCGGCGTAACGTGGGTCCCGCGCAGGCTTGGTGGACACGACAATGGTTTTACTGATGGATTAGGCGTGCACATCTAACCTATCGTAAATCCTATGTGTAAGTCGTACCGAAACGCCGTACAAATACATCGTGCTCCTGGTCTTTTTTCCCGTCAGAGCGGTTAAAAGAGGTTGGAACTTAAATACGATCGGATATAGAATCGGGAGCAGATGTAAGGAAATGTACGGTTCGGTACACTACGTTCGAGGAGGAGCGCTATCGCGAATGTTAACTTGCATCAAATCGTGAGCAATGCCCTTCGGGGCGACCTATAAAGAAAGCGCACCCGGTCGACGTTACAGCAGATGTGGCGAACGGTTGGGGCAAACGGCCAGATATGCGGGGATGTATACGTATAAAGGCCAGAAAACGTAAATACAGGCACGAGGAATAAAATGAAAGCAATCATCAAGCGTTTCCTTAAGGAAGAAGACGGGGTTACCGCAGTCGAGTACGGTCTCATCGCCGGACTTATCGCAGTCGCTCTCGTGACCGCCATGACCACGTTGACGGGCGGCATCACCGGGGCGTTCAGCTTCATCGCGAGCCAGCTGCCGAAGGCATAACGAACGAGCTTTGCTCATTTCCCTGTTGTCAGGGGCGCGGATTGCTTCGGCAATCCGCGCGGTAAGTTTTGCCGTTCGGGGCGTAAATGATCCTGCTAACTGGCGTCGGGGTTTTCCTCGCGTGGGCGACGCTCGTCGCGCTCGCGGACATCCGACATAGGCGCATACCGAATTCACTGGTGATCGGTGGATGCGTATCCGCATTTGTGCTCGTCGGACATAATCCATTCGGCATATCCCTGAATCAGGCGTTCATTGGCGTACTCGTCGGCTTTCTCGCTCTTTTCCCGTTTTTTGTACTGCGCGTCATGGGTGCCGCGGACGTCAAGGTATTCGCGGTACTGGGCGCGTGGTGCGGCCCGCATGCGTTGCTGTGGCTCTGGATCGTCGCGAGCCTGTTGGCATTTGCGCATGCGGGCACGCTGGTCTTCGTCACCCGTACGCCAGTGTCGGCACTGTGGCAGCGGCGTTCCCCGACGATGCAGATCGCCCGTTTCCCGGCCTCGCCGTATGCCGCGTTTCTCGTGATTCCCGCGGTGCTGTGGTGCGTGTACCGGATCGCGACCGGGGGAATGCAATGACGGTGGTTCGTCCGGTATCCGGGATGCGGCGTCGCGAGCGCGGCTCGACGGCGATCGAATTTGCACTGATGCTGCCGGTGTTTTTCCTGATCCTGTACGCGATCATCACGTACGGGATGATCTTCGCGGCCCAGCAAAACCTGACGCTTGCCGCAACGGAGGGCGCGCGTGCTGCGTTGAACTATCAGCAGGTCGGTGCGGCCATGTCGGTGCAGGCCGCGCAGCAGGCCGCGCTGGCGGCGCGGGCCCAGGCCGCATGCACGGCCGCGACGAACCTGACCACCTGGCTGAAAGGGTCGACATGCTCGCCCACGCGGCAAGGCACCTGTTCGTACGACGCGACGATGCTGTGCGTACAGATCACGCTGACCTACCCGTACTCGCAGAGCCCGCTGATTCCGTCGTTCCCGCTGCTCGGTTCGCTGTTGCCGGTGCCGTCGACACTCACCGGAACCGCGATGGTGCAGATCAGCCCGGTCAACATCATATAGACGGCAGCGACGGCGTCGTGCCGGGTCGAGGGCGCCTATTTGCCGACGTTGCGCGGAGAATTCAATCGTGAGTAGCGGGGAAACATAACAACATCATGGCCAACAACCTGACGAAGATCATTGCGGGCTTGCTGATCGCGATCGCGATCCTGCTCGGCGTCTATGCGTGGATGCTCGGTCGCAAGCCGGCCGACGTGGCACCGGTTGCGGCGACGGTCGCGACGCAGAGCGTGCCGGTGGTCGTGACGACGCGGACGTTGCAAGCCGGCCAGCCGATTCCGGCCGATGCGCTGAAGGTCCAGCAGTCGACCGCCGCGCCGCAGGGGGCGTTCGCCGATCCGCTTCAACTGGTCGGCCGCATCCCGGCAGCGGACATTCCCGCGCAGGCGGCCGTCGTCGCGAGCGCATTGTCGTCCGGCCTCGCCGAGCAGATCGCACCGGGAGAGCGCGCCGTGGCGATCAAGGTCGACGAGACCAACGCGGTCGGCAACCGCGTGCGACCCGGCAACTATGTCGACGTGTTCGTGAATCTGAAGCGCGACGGCACCGGTGTGGCGATCGGCGGGACGTCGACGGCCGAGATCGTGAATACGCAGGCGCGGCTGCTGATGTCGAAGGTCCGCGTGCTGTCGTTTGGCGATGCGACGACGGAGCGGGACAGTTCGAACGGCTCGGTGATCGGCACGCGGACCGCGGTGCTGGCCGTGCCCACGGCGCAAGTCGATGCGCTGACGCTCGCCGAGCAGAGCGGCCGGCTCGTGCTCGCGCTGCGTAGTCCGCGCGACGACGACGTCGCGGCGCAAACCGTCGCGGTTCGCGTCGGCGACGACAAGAGCCCGTCGGCGCTTGCCGCAGCCGGCATGATGCTGAGCGAGTTGTCGAAGAGCGCGACGATGGCGCCGGCGCCGCGTGCGGCGCCGCGGGTGGTCGCGCGGCATCCGGGCGGCGGCAGCATCGAAGTGATTCGGGGTGGGCGAACCGAAACGGTCGCTTATTGAGCGGGACGAAGACGGCAAAACAATGAAAAAGAAACTGATTGGTTTGGCTATTGCATTGAGCGCACTGGCGATGCCGCCGCTGTCGGATGCGGCCGACACGAGCAGCACGATCAGCCTTGCGGTCGGCGCGCAGCGCCAGCTTGCGACGGGGCGGGCGCTGCAGCGGGTCGCGGTCGGCGATCCGTCGGTGGCCGACGTGCTCGTCGTGAAGGGTGGGCGCGGAGGCGTGCTGCTGGTGGCGAAGAATGCCGGTGCGACGAACGTGATGATCTGGGAGCGCGGCCGCGACGAACCGACCGTCTATAACGTTAACGTCACGAGCGGTGCGGCGCGGGCACTGCTGGATGGCACGTCGCCGAGCGTGAACACGTACGGCGGCGCGACGGTGATCGGCGGTGCGGCCGGAACGCTCGACGGGCATCAGCGGGCAATCCATGCGGCGAAGACGGTCGCCGGCAAGGAGGGGACGACGCTCGATGCGTCGACGATCTCCGGCAAGAACGTCGTGCAGGTCGACGTGCGTGTCGTCGAATTCAGCCGTTCGGTGCTGAAGCAGGCGGGCCTGAACTTCTTCAAGCAGAGCAACGGCTTTGCATTCGGGGCCTTCGCGCCGACGGGGCTGACATCGATTACCGGTACGCCGGGCGGCGGTTCGCTCACCTACAACGCGAACGTGCCGATTTCGTCGGCGTTCAACCTCGTGGTCAATTCGGTGTCGCACGGATTGTTCGCAGACCTGTCGATTCTCGAGGCGAACAACCTGGCCCGCGTGCTCGCGCAGCCGACGCTCGTCGCTTTGTCCGGTCAGAGCGCGAACTTCCTCGCGGGCGGCGAGATTCCGGTGCCGGTGCCGCAATCGCTCGGCACGATCTCGATCGAATGGAAACCCTATGGCGTCGGGCTCACGGTCACGCCGACCGTGCTGAACCCGCGGCGAATCGCGCTGAAGGTCGCGCCCGAGTCGAGCCAGCTCGACTTCGTCCATTCGATCACGATCAACGGCGTGCAGGTGCCGGCGCTGACGACGCGGCGCGCGGATACGACGGTCGAGCTCGGCGACGGCGAGAGCTTCGTGATCGGTGGCCTGATCGACCGCGAGACGACATCCAACGTCAACAAGGTGCCGTTCCTGGGCGATCTGCCCATCATCGGCGCGTTTTTCAAGAATCTGAGCTACCAGCAGAACGACAAGGAACTCGTGATCATCGTGACGCCGCATCTCGTTGCACCGATCGCGCAGGGAGCGCCGTTGCCGGCGACGCCGGGCGAACTGTCCGAGCAGCGCGACGGTCCGGTGTGGCGTTCGTATCTGGGCGGCATGGCATCGCCGGACGCGGGGCCGGGGTTCTCGAAATGAGCGCGCCGAATCGTTACCGGACCGCGCAGGCCGTCGCGCACGACGCGATGCCTTGCTGCATGGGGAGTATCCAAGATGAATGCGAGAACCTATTCTTTGGCTGAGCCCGCCGTCACCGACTACTTTGTCTGTGCATCCGCGCTCGCGGAGCATGTGCACTGGTTGTCGCAATCGCTCGTGTCCGCCGGTGCGGTCGAAGGCGTGCCGCTCGACGGCGCCGCGCTGTCGCAGCGTATCGGCGTGCTGAATCCGGCACTGGTGTTCATCGACTTTTCCGGTGATTGCGCGGCGGCAAGTACGGTGGTCGCCGCGGTACGTGCGGCGCATCCGGGCGTGCCGGTCGTCGCACTGGGCTCGCTCGCGCAACCGGAAGGGGCGCTCGCCGCGCTGCGCGCGGGCGTGCGCGATTTCGTCGATTTTTCCGCGCCGGCCGACGAGGCGCTGCGGATCACGCGCGTATTGCTCGACAACGTCGGCGAGCCGGCCAATCGCCACGGGAAGGTCGCCGCGTTGCTCGGCGCACGCGCCGGAATGGGCGTGAGCACGCTCGCCGCGAACCTGTCGGTGCTGATGCAGCGGCGGCCGGCCGACCCGGCACGCACGGCGGCGCTGCTCGATCTCGGGCTGCCGGCCGGCGATGGCGCGTTGTTTCTGAACACGCGCTGCGAATTCCATTTCGTCGAGGCCGTGCGCAACCTGCGCCGGATCGACCGCACGTTCGTGACGACCGCGCTCGCGCGTCATTCGAGCGGCGTCGCGCTGACGACGCTGCCGCCGAATCTCGCGGAGTTGCGCGACGTGGCGACGGCGTCGTGCGCGGCGTTGCTGAACCGGCTGCGCGCGTTCTTCGATCATCAGATCGTCGATCTCGGCGGCTTCCCGAATCGCGAATTCATCGCGCAGGTCGTGAACCTGGCGGACGAAGCATGGCTGGTGTGCGACCAAGGCGTGGCATCGGTGGTATCGGCGGTCGAGATGCTGGACGGGTTGCGCGAGGCAGGCGCGGCGACCGACCGGATACGGCTCGTCGTCAACCAGTTTGACGCCGAGCTCGGGCTGATGCCCGCGCAGATCGCCGAACGGCTCGACCTGTCGCTGGTCGCGACGCTGCCGTCGCGGCGCGTGTCGATCGGGCATGCGGCGAACCAGGGCAAGCTGATCGCCGAGGTCGCGGAACGCGATCCGTACGTCCGTGCGCTCGGGCCGCTGGTCGAGCGCCTCGCGGGCGCGCCGGCGCACGGAGCGACACAGCGTGCGGCCGGCGGCCTTTCGGCGCTCAGGCGAATCATTCAATCCTCAACGAAGCGGTCGTAAGCGATGCCACACGACATTCAATTTGCCGACGGCGCAGCGCCGTTCTCGCAAACGCAACAGTTCCACGACATCAAGAATGCCGCGCACGAGCATCTGCTCACGCGGATCGAGGAGCTGGGTGCCGAATTCGGCCGGTGGTCGCGACAGGCGATCAACCAGTTCGTCGATCTCGAAATCGACAGCTTCGTGCGGCTGCGGCGCATCCCGCTCAACGAGAGCGAGGTGCGCGCGGTAGCCGAGGCGCTGACGAAGGAGCTCGCCGGCTTCGGGCCGATCGAAGACCTGTTGGCGGACCCGGATGTCGAGGACATCCTGATTAACGGCTACAACGACATCTACGTGTCGCGCCACGGGATCCTGTCGAAGCTGCCGATCCGCTTCACCGACAACGCGCATCTGCTGCGGATCGTGCGACGGATTCTCGCGCCGGTCGGCCGGCGGCTCGACGAATCGAACCCGATGGTCGATGCCCGGCTACCCGACGGAGGGCGGGTCAACGTCGTGATCGAACCGCTGTCGATCGACGGCCCGGTCGTGTCGATCCGGAAGTTCCGCAAGGACCCGCTGAAGCCCGAGGATCTGCTGGGCAACGGCACCTACAACGAGGAAATCGGCCGGTTGCTCGAGGCCGCTGTCGATGCGCGCTGCAACGTCCTCGTGTCGGGCGGCACCAGTTCGGGCAAGACGTCGCTGCTGAACGCGCTGGCGTTCCACATCCCGATGGCGGAACGCGTCGTGACGATCGAGGATACGGCCGAACTGTCGTTGAATCACCCGCACGTCGTGCGGCTCGAGAGTCGTCCCGGCGGATTCGACGGCAGCGGCATCGTGACGATTCGCGACCTGCTGCGGAACACGCTGCGGATGCGGCCGGACCGGATTATCGTCGGCGAAGTGCGCGGCGGCGAAGTGCTCGAAATGCTGCAGGCGATGAATACCGGCCACGACGGATCGATGGGCACGGTGCACGCCAGTTCGCCGCGCGAATGCCTGTACCGGCTTGAGATGCTGGCCGGTTTCGCAGGTTTTCAGGGCACAGAAGCAAGCCTGCGGCGGCAGATCGCCAATGCGATCGACTTCATCGTGCAGATCGGGCGGCTCTCCAACGGCCGCCGCCGCATCCTGTCGATCACCGAAGTCACCGGCATGTCGGACAACATCGTATCGACGCAGGAGCTGTATCGCTACGAGGCGCGCGTCACGCCGGAGGGCGAAGAGATCGATCATTGGGAATCGCTCGGTATTCATCCGCATTCGCCGAAGCTGGCACGTTTCCGCAGCACGCTGGTGTCGTCTGGCGGCAGTGGGTTCGGTGGCCACTTCGGGCGAGGCGGAGGCTTCAATGTCTAGCGCCACCTTGCTCGCGCTGATGTTCGCGTTGATCTGCGCGGCGGCCGGGTTGCTGCTGTGGCGCGCAAGCCAGGTGCGGGCAGGGCGTGCGCATGCGCAGCGGTTCTTCGACAGCCGGGTGGGACAGGGCGCGCGCGCCGCGGCCGCAGCCGGCGAAACGCGCACCGCGCGCGCGCCGGCGGCCGGTACGGCGAATGCACAGGATCCCGAACAGAGGTTCGCGCGCTGGCGCGCGTCGGCGTTCGGTGCGTGGGCCGTGCTGTCCGACCGTGCGGGCCTCGATGAAGTGCGCACCGGCTTCATGCTGGCGCTCGTGGTCCTCGGGCTGCTCGCGTTGTGGGCCGGCATGGCGGGCGGCGTGATCGCCGCGGTGGCCGCGGTCGTTGCGGGCAGTGTGCTCATCGTGTTGTGGATCACGTCGCGCGTTAGCCGGCGCCGCCTGAAGATCGTCCGTCAGTTGCCGTCGTTTCTCGACGGGATCGTGCGGCTCGTCACGCTCGGGAACAGCGTGCCGGCGGCGTTCCAGTCGGCGCTTCAGACGGCCGAGATGCCGCTGCGCCGCTGCCTCGACGACGTGTCGCGGATGCTGCGCTCCGGTGTCGAGATCGATCGCGCGATGCTGCACATCGCGCACACTTACCGTATCCGCGAATTCGAACTGGTCGGTGCGGTGCTGCGTCTGTCGGTCCGCTACGGCGGGCGGGCGGACGTGATGCTCGACCGGATGTCGACGTTCATGCGCGATCTCGAGCAGGCGGAACGCGAACTGGCCGCGATGTCGGCCGAAACGCGGCTGTCCGCATGGGTGCTGGCGCTGTTGCCGATCGCGGTAGGCAGCTTCGTCATCGCCACGAGCCCGCGCTACTTCACGACGATGTGGAGCGACGAAAACGGGCGGCAGATGGTTTATCTGGCGTTCGTGCTGCAGGCGGTCGGTGGTTTCTGGCTGTACCGGATCGCGCGGCTGAGGTGAAGCGATGGATGCAAACCGTCTAGGCGCACTTGCGCTGGTGCTCGGATCGGTCGGCGTGCTGCTGCTCGCCGCGCTCGCGATCGTCCGCATCGTGCTCGTGCAGCGTGCCGAGCGCGCGCTGGTGGATGCGCTCGATCGCCGGGCGGCGGCGGTCGAGGCGGCCGCCGCGCGCGCCGGTGCCGCGGAGCCTGCGCGCGACGCGGCGCCGCCTGCGGCGCAGCGCGTCCGTTTCGCGGGGCTGCGCGAACGCTTCGAAGGCGTCGGGATGCGCTGGCTCGAGACCGGCTTCAGCAGGTATCTGATCGCCGACGAAGATCGCCAGTTGCTCGAGCAGTGCGGTTTCGTCGACGTGCGCGCCAGAGCGCTGTTCGTCGGTGCGCGCATCGTCTGCGCGATCCTGCTGCCGGCGCTCGCCGTGCTGGTACTGATCGGTCGCGGACAGCAGACACGCTGGCCGTTGTGGATCTCCGTCGCGCTCGTGACCGGCTATATGCTGCCGAAAATCTACGTGCGGCGACGTGCGACCGCGCGCCGGCGCAGCATTGTGGCCGAACTGCCGCTGCTCGTCGACATGTTGCGACTGCTGCAGGGCGTCGGCCTGTCGCTCGACCAGAGTATCCAGGTCGTTACGCACGATTTTCAGACGATGTTGCCGGTGCTGTCGTGGGAACTCGGCGTCGCGCAACGGCAGTTCGCGGCCGGGCGCACGCGCGAGCAATCGCTGCAACGCCTCACGAGTAGTTTCGACAACGAGGATCTACGCGCGATCGTGCGCTTGCTGATTCAGGTCGACAAGCATGGCGGCGCGGTGCAAGAGCCGCTGAAACAATTCGGCGACCGTCTGCGTGAAGGGCGTCGCGCGACGCTGCGCGAACAGATCGGCCGCCTGACGGTGAAGATGACCGGCGTGATGATCGTCACGCTGTTGCCGGCGCTGTTGATCGTGACTGCGGGGCCCGGGATCATGACCGTGCTGTCCGCGCTCGCCGCGTTTCAGCACTGATGCGGCATGAGGGGAAGGAGCGACACAAGATGAATCGATTGGGGCGGGTTCGCACGATTGCAGGCGCGGCGGCGTGTGCGTTGCTGGCCAGCGGGTGCGCGATGTTCAAGGAGTCCGGATACGGAATCGGTGCGCAGGCCGAACGCGGCGCGTTGATGCAGGCCGCCGCCGACAAGAACGCGCCGCCCGATACGCCGGGCATGTATCTGGGTCTGATCGAACGGATGCAGGCGCAGGGGCTGTATTTTGCGTCGCTCGCGCACATCGATCAGTACGAGAAGCAATATGGAGTATCGCCGGACACGATCCTGCTGCGTGCCGACGCGTTGCGCGCGACCGGCCAGTACGACGCCGGCGTGGCCGCCTATACCCAATTGCTGACGACGCCGCTCGCCGCGCGTGGCTATCGCGGGCTGGGCCTGACCGCCGGCGCCCGTGGCGATTTCGCGCTGGCCGCGCAGCAACTCGCACAGGCAACGGCGCTTGCGCCGACCGATGCGGCGACGTTGTCCGACCTCGCGTATTCGAAGATGCGCGAAGGCGATCTGGCGGGTGCGCGCGTGCCGCTGCTGAAGGCGGCCGAACTCGAACAGAAGAACCCGAAGATCCTCAGCAACTTCGTGCTTTACCTGCTCGCGACCGGTCATGCGAAGGACGCGCGGCGGCTGATGGATCAGCAGAAGCTGTCGCCCGCGGTGCGCAGCCAGATTCGCGACGACGAGACGAAGGTCGCGGCTGCGATGCGCGCGAAGCAACGCGCTACCGCCTATGCGCCGGCCAATGTGTCCGTGCCGTCGGTGGCGAGTAGCGACAATCTGGATCTTGCCGTGCCGCTGCTGCAGCGTTTCGCGCGATAACGATATCCACGGAGGCCATCATGTTTCACCTTTCCTCAATCCGCGTGCGGGCCGTGTGCATCGCGTTCGCATGCTCGCTGGGGGCGGGCGTCGTGCATGCGCAAAGCGACGCGCCGGCGTCCGAAATCGGTCCTGCGACGAACGCGTTGCTCGACCTGCAGCGCTCGAATCGCGCGGCCGCCACGCCGCAACCGATCGACGGCGCGGCTGGCACGTTCGCCTATCAGCGCTATATCGACTCGTTCAAGACGCCGATTCCACAGTGGTTCGGCACGATGTCGGCATCGGGCGGCGGTAACGGCGGCGGCGGCAGCGGCGGACTGTCCGGTGGCGATCTCGCGCGCTGACGGAGCACAACGGTGACTACCCGGCACAGTGGCGGCACGATCCGTCGCGCGTCACGACAGCGGGGCGCGTTCTCGGTGATGGCAATCATCGCAACGCTGATCGCCATCACGACGCTGGGCGCCATTGGCGTCGGTAATCTCTTTTACCAGCGTCGGGACGTGCAGCGGATTGCCGACATGGCCGCGCTCGCGGCCGTGCAGCGGATGGACGACGCCTGTTCGCAGCCGACTGCCACCGCGACCAGCAACGCGCGGTCGAACGGGCTCAACGCGTCGAACGGCGACACGATCAACATCGAGTGCGGCCGTTGGGATACGTCGGCCAACCCGGCACCCAGCTACTACGCTGCCGCGACATCCGGGACCACGCAATTGAACGCGGCCAAGGTAATCGTCACGCGTCAGGTGCCGTTCTTCTTCGTCGGACCGCCGCAAACGGTGTCCGCGGTATCGACCGCGCGTTCGACGAACATCGATACGTTCTCGGTCGGCGCAACCCTGGCCGCGCTTGGCGGGGTCGGTTGCTCGGGCGGATCCGCGCCGGCGTCCGGCAATCCGGGGCTCGTCAACGGGCTGGTCAGTGCGCTGCTCGGCGCCGCCCTGGACCTGAACATCGCATCGTATCAAGCGCTTGCATGCACGAACGTGACGGTCGGCGACCTCGTCGTGGCGGCGGGTGTCGGGACGGTCGATCAACTGCTCGCGCTGAAGCTCACGTTGCCGCAACTGATCCAACTGACGGTGAACGCAGCCACGAAGACGACCGTCGCGAACGCAAGCCTGCAGGTGAGCATTGCTACGCTGCAAGCGATTTTGAACGCGAACATTCCGGGCACGTCGATCGGGCTCGGCGGCGCGGGCGGGTTGCTGAACGTCGCGCTCGCGGATACGCAGGCGGCGCTCAACGCGCAGGTGGATTTGCTTGATCTGCTGATGGTCGGCGCGGAGATCGCGGCGACGGGCAAGCCGGCCGTGACGGTCAACGTGCCGTCGCTGAATCTCGGCGGCCTGACGGGGACGCAATTGCAGGTGCAGATCATCAGCCCGCCGTCGATCGGCGTCGGCGAGGGCGGGAAGGACCCGGCGACGGGAACATGGCGGACGAAGGCGTCGACGGCGGCGGTGGGCGTGTATCTGAATGTCGATCTTGGTACCGCGCAGTTACCGCTGCTGGGCGCTTTGCTGGCGGTGCTGAACGTGAACGTCGATGTCAATCTGCCGATTTATCTTCAGGTAGGTACCGGCACCGCGACGTTGAACTCGACGCAATGCGCTTCCACGCAGGCGGCAAGCACGGTAGTCATTACCGCGCAACCGGGCGTGGCCAATCTGTGCATCGGCAAGCCGCCGCTCGATTCGTTCGGCAAAATCAGCCTGTCGTCGAATTACAGTTGTACATCGCCGGCACAGATCATCAACTCCAATGTTCTCGGGCTGGCCCAGTTGACAGTGTCCATGTCCAACATATCGGTTCAGGTCCAGGGCGCGTCTCAATCGCATACGTTCAGTGGCGTACCGGGGATCGATGCGAATTATTGGACAGTGAACTCGAATGCGCTCGGCTCGGCGCTCAGCTCGGCGTTGACGCAACTCGCGGCTGCGAATATCACCGTCAATCTCGGCCTGTTCGGCGCCAACATCCTGACGGTCCCGGGGAACTTCGTCTCCACATTGCTCACGTTTTTGACCAGTCTGCTCGACCCGCTCCTGTCGAGTCTTGACGCAGTCCTCGTTCCGCTGCTGAATCTCCTCGGCGTCCAGGTCGGCGCGGCGACGGTCCATCAGATCTCGCTCAATTGCGGGGTCGCCCAAACGGTTTACTGAAGAAGCAGATCAGATGAGAAATACGCCCGCAATCGAAGAGCTCGACCTGTACGTCTGGGAAGGCAAGGCGGACATCGTCGACCGCGTCGCCCGGTGCATGGCGAGCTTCGACGTCGAAGTGATCCGCGCCGACAACGCGACGGTCTCGCCCGAGCGCGCCGCGATGCGGCGGTCGCTGGCGATCATCAGCGTGACGATGATCGAAGGCGGCGCGGCATTCCTGCGCGACTGGCAGGCCAATATCGGCATGCCGGTCGTCTGGGTCGGCGCGGCGCGCGACCACGACGCGTCGCAGTATCCGCCCGAGTACTCGCACATCCTGCCGCTCGACTTCACGTGCGCGGAACTGCGCGGGATGATCGGCAAGCTCGTCACGCAACTGCGCGCGCACGCCGCCGAAACGTTGCAGCCGTCGGAACTCGTCGCGCACTCCGAATCGATGCAGGCGCTGCTGCACGAAGTCGATACGTTCGCCGACTGCGACACCAACGTGCTGCTGCACGGCGAAACCGGCGTCGGCAAGGAGCGCATCGCGCAACTGCTGCACGAAAAGCATTCCCGCTATCGGCACGGCGAGTTCGTACCGGTGAACTGCGGCGCGATTCCGGATGGCCTGTTCGAATCGCTGTTCTTCGGCCATGCGAAAGGGTCGTTCACGGGCGCGGTTGTTGCGCATAAAGGCTATTTCGAGCAGGCGGCCGGCGGCACGCTGTTCCTCGACGAAGTCGGCGATCTGCCGCTGTACCAGCAGGTGAAGCTGCTGCGCGTGCTCGAGGACGGCGCGGTGCTGCGCGTGGGCGCGACGGCGCCGGTCAAGGTCGATTTCCGTCTGGTCGCGGCGAGCAACAAGAAGCTGCCTCAACTGGTGAAGGAAGGGCTGTTCCGCGCCGATCTCTACTACCGGCTCGCGGTGATCGAGCTGAGCATCCCGTCGCTGGAAGAGCGCGGTGCGGTGGACAAGATCGCGCTGTTCAAGTCGTTCGTCGCCCAGGTGGTCGGCGAGGAGCGGCTCGCCGAGTTGTCCGACCTGCCGTACTGGCTCACGGATTCGGTGGCGGACAGCTATTTCCCCGGCAACGTGCGCGAACTGCGCAACCTCGCCGAGCGCGTCGGCGTGACGGTACGGCAGACGGGCGGCTGGGATGCCGCGCGGCTGCAGCGGCTGATCGCGCATGCACGCAACTCGGCCCAGCCGGTGCCGGCAGAGAGTGCGGCCGAAGTGTTCGTCGATCGCAGCAAATGGGACATGAACGAGCGCAACCGTGTGATCGCGGCGCTCGATGCAAACGGTTGGCGACGTCAGGACACGGCCCAGCAACTCGGCATCAGCCGCAAGGTATTGTGGGAAAAAATGCGCAAATACCAGATCTTCGACGAAGAGCCCGAGACCCGCGAAAGCGAGTAATTAATGAGATAAAATCGCGTTGAATTACAACGACTCGGGCGGGAATAGAACTTCATGAGCCATATGACGGGGTTGGGGCGGGTGAGCGTATTGCTCGCCCTGGTAGGAGGCATGCAAGGCGCGTTCGCGCAGGGGCTGGCAGGCAGCGATTCATCGGCGGTGCAGCCGGCGTCGGCGCCGGTGGCCGCGATTCCGGTGATCGATTCGCAGGCACAGACGTCGGTGCAGCCGCAGGCCGGCGAGTCGACGGGGCCGAGCACGGTCGACGATTTGCAGCGCCAGATCCAGGCGCATTCGCTGACGGAAATGCGCACGAGCTACAACGGCAGCTACGGTGCGAGCCTGCTGTTCAACGTCAAGGACGGTGCGTACTTCGTCGCGCTGTTCCAGCAGAAGGCATTCTGGCGCGTGATCAAGACGTACAACGAAGCGCGGGCGGAAGCGATCTATCGCGACTTCTCGCGCCAAGCGGAGCGGCTGGCCGTCGACGAACTGCGCGCGGCGAAGCTGGAATCGCAGAAGGCGCAGATGGACAAGCAGATCGAAGTCGCGCAGGACCGCGCGCGGCGTCTGCAGGCGGACATCTCGATCGCCCGCCAGCAGCAGGCGGCGGTGGCGGATCGCCAGAAGAGCGTGCGGAGCGAAACCGCGACGCTGCAGGCACAGCAGGCTGAACTTCAGTCGCAACTGCGGGCGTTGCAGCAGCAAGTGCGTTCGCTGCAGCGCGAGGCCGACGCGGGCCTGCCGACGACGGCACGCTGAACCCGGTAACGGCGGCAACGCGGCGACGTGCCGCGCCGGCCGCACCAGTGAAAAGGGCAAGCCGGTTGGCTTGCCCTTTTTGTTTTACTGGCCGTCCGGCACGATTCGCCGGCGGCGCGTCACGATCACCGGCCCGTTGCCGCTGCGGGAATCCGACGGCGCGGTGTTGCCGGAGGCGTCGCCGGTGTCGCGCGGCGCGCCGTAGCTTTCGCGCGGTTCACGCGGCTCGCGCGGTGCGCCGTAGCCTTCGCGCGGCTCACGCGAGCCGTAACCCTCGCGGGGTTCGCGCGAACCGTAGCTTTCACGCGGCTCGCGCGAGCCGTAGCCGCCGTCGCCGCGCGATTCGCGCGGGCCGCCGTGCGAGCCGTACGGGCTGTGACCGCCGCCTTCACGGCCGCCGGGGCGACCACCGGTGCGCGGGCCGCGGGGGCCGCCGCCGCCCGGGCGCGAGCCGCCCGTGTCGAGCTGGATCGTGGAAATCGCGCGCTTGTAGATGCCTTGCAGACCCACGGGGGTGCGCAGCATCACCAGATACTGGTCGAACGACTCGATACACCCCGTCAGACGAATGCCGTTGACGAGATAGATTTCAACACGCTTACGTTCCTTGCGCGCCGAATTGATGAAGTCGTTTTGCGGATGGGATTCTGCGGGATTGGCCATTGAGGTGCGGCAGGAGCCTGCGTCAGAGAATATGTTGTGCGTGTGTGTGGCGTGTTCGTCCACAAGGCGTTTGGCGGAATTCTACCCTGTTCGATAGGGGAGCGCGCAGTCGCGATTGTGTCGAACCGTAACCCACTATAGACGTTCCGGCGCATTTTCGCGATTAGGCCGAACGGCCGAAGCCGTTTCGTCACGCTGCGTTACGGCTCTCGCAACCCCGTATCACCTTGGTGCGCGCGCCGCGCTTACATTGGTCGCGCGAGCCGGGCGGGCCGGCTTATCAGGGATGCGGAGCATGAACAAGAGGCAAGTGGCAGCGGTGATCGGGAGCATGGCGTGGCTCGTTTCCGGTAGTGCAATGGCGGGGCATGTCGACCTGTCGGTCGGCATCGGCGTACCGGTCGCTCCGGTCTATGTCGAGCCGGCGCCGGTCTATGTGGCGCCGCCGCCCGCCGCCGTCGCCTATCCGGGCTACGGGTATGGCTATGACGGCGATGACGACGACGATTGCTACCGCAAGTGGCGCAAGCACCATGACAACTGGCATCGGCACCACGACGACGATGACGATTGAGCCCGTGGCGCCCGCCGCCGACGCACGTCAGAACGCGTAGTCGGGGTTTTTCGGGTCGAATGAGGTGTCGTCGAGGGGCGTCGGCGCGATTTTCTCGATGACGATCCGCTCGAAGATCCTGCCGTCGTTGTCATAGGATTCGACGGTCCGGAAATAGGGAGCATGCAGGTCGAGCCCCAGCACTTCCTTTTTCGCATAGAACTGCGGCCGGCCGGTCGGCGTTTCATAGGTGAGCGCGACGACGCGCACGCCGTCGATCGTTTTGGCCTCCACATCGGTCGGCCGTTGCACGCCGGCTTCCACGTATTTCTTCCCTTCGGCCAGGTACAGGTTGGCGATGAACTCGGTGCCGAGATCCTTCACCTGATGATTCGACTGGGCGCGCGCCAGCGCGCCGTCGATCGCCGTCCACAGCGGGATCTTGCCGAGCAGGCCGCCGAGGTGGCCGTACATCTCGTCCTTGCGCTGCGTCGTGTCGTAGATGATTTCCTGTCCGGCGTGCGCGCCGCCCGGCAGCCATTTCGCATACACGCGCAGCGGCTCGCGGGTCGTCTTCACGAGCATGCGGTCGGGCGTGTCGGGCCATTTTCCGTTGATGCGCTCCTGGCGCACCATCGTGAACTGGTAGGACGGATAGCCGTTCGGGCCGTTACGGATGTAGAGCGGCACGGCGAGCGGATCGAGCGCCTTGAAGAGTGCGGTGAGCGTCGCGTCGTCGAGTTGCGCGAGCGTGCCGCGCTGGGCCGCCGTGCGCAGCCAGCGCGCCTGTTGCGCAACCGGCTCGTGCGTGATCTTCGCGAGGTCCGCGGGCAGTGCGACCGCCTGCGCCGCGCTCGCGGCGCCGGTGGTTTCCTGTGCGTGCAGCCCGGCTTGCGCGAGCGACAGCGCGCACGCGACGGCCGCCACGGCGGCACGCCGCGCGCGGCGTTTCATTCCTTCGTTCATCGACAGCGTCTCCCGGAGCGATGGATCGTTCAGCCTTGCTTCGCGGCCTTGAATTTGGCGAGTTCCTCGTCGCGCAATGCGCGGCGCAGGATCTTGCCGACGTTCGTCTGCGGCAGCGCGTCGCGGAACTCGACGAATTTCGGCATCTTGTAGCCGGTCAGGTTCTTGCGGCAGTGCGCGAGCACGTCCTCGGCCGTCAGCGACGGATCGCGCCGCACGACGAACACCTTGATCCGTTCGCCCTGGACCTCGTCCGGAATGCCGATCGCCGCGGCTTCGCTGATGCCGGGATGCATCACGAGCACTTCCTCGATCTCGTTCGGATAGACGTTGAAGCCCGACACGAGGATCATGTCCTTCTTGCGGTCGATCAGGCGGATGAAGCCGCGCTCGTCCATCACGCCGATGTCGCCGGTGGCGAGCCAGCCGTCGGCGTCGATCACCTTCGCCGTCTCGTCGGGTCGCTGCCAGTAGCCGCGCATCACCTGCGGGCCATGCACGCACAGCTCCCCCGGCTCGCCGATCGCGGCCCAGGTGCCGTCCTCGCGGCGAAAGCGCACGACGGTCGACGGCGCGGGCAGCCCGATCGAACCGCTGAACGCGGCCATGTGGTTCAGGTCCACGGGATTCATCGTGACGATCGGCGAACACTCGGTGAGGCCGTAGCCTTCGACCACCGGCCGGCCCGTCACCTGCTGGAAGCGTTCGGCGACCGCGCGCTGCATCGCCATCCCGCCCGCCATCGCGAGCTTGAGCTTCGAGAAGTCGCGCTGGCGGAATTCCTCGTTGTCGAGGAACGCGTTGTACAGCGTGTTGATGCCGGTGATCCCCGTGAACGTCTCGTGGCGGATGATCTTCATCACCATCTTCATGTCGCGCGGGTTCGCGATCAGGATGTTGCGCCCGCCGAGCCCCATGAAGATGAACGCGTTCACCGTCAGCGAATAGATGTGATAGAGCGGCAGCGGCGTGAGCACGGTTTCGACGTCGCCCGACACCTGGTCGGCGATCCAGGCCTTCGCCTGCAGCAGGTTCGCGATCAGGTTGCCGTGCGTGAGCATCGCGCCTTTCGCGACGCCGGTCGTGCCGCCCGTGTACTGCAGGAACGCGAGATCGTCGCGCGTGGTCTGCACCGGCTGCGGCTTGCCGCGCGCGCCGAGCGCAAGGGCGGAGCGCAGCCGGATCGCCTGCGGCAGGCGGTAGTCCGGCACGAGCTTCTTCACGTGCTTCAGCACGAAATTGATCAGGCGTCCTTTCGCGTTGAAGCCGTCGGCGAGCAGGTCGCCGAGCGCCGTGACGACGATGTGCTTCACCTGCGTTTCCGGCAGCGCGTCCTGCAGCGTGCGCGCGAAGTTCTCGAACACGACGATCGTCTGCGCGCCGCTGTCCTTCAACTGATGCGCGAGTTCGCGCGCGGTGTAGAGCGGATTCACGTTGACGACGATCGCGCCGGCCTTCAGCGTGCCGAACAGCGCGACCGGATACTGGAACGTGTTCGGCAGCATGATCGCGACGCGGTCGCCGGGTTTCACGCCAACGCTTTGCAGATACGACGCGAATGCGTCGACCTTCTGCGCGAGCGTGCGGTAGGTCATCGACGCGCCGGCGCTCACGTAGGCGACGCGGTCGGCGAAGCGGGTCGTGCATTCGTCGAAGAACTGCACGAGCGACGCGTATTGCGTGACGTCGATCTCGTGCGGAACGCCGGGCGGGTACGACGCGTACCAGACGGCGTCGGTGTTCGGCGGAATCTGGGCCGAGGTGGTTGCTGCGGAAGATGACATGACGTGTCTCCGGTCTTGGCTTTCGGTGCGGGCCCGCGCGTCAGCGCCGGCCCATGCCCCGTGCTTCGCGGCTGGTCGACGCGGGCGTCTCGAGACGCCGCGCCCGACCGCGCGTATCAATCAAATCATGAACAGGAAGCCGCGCGTGGCCTCGCGCGCTCAGTTCGTGGAATGCAGCGTGGCCGCCTCGGCGGCTGGCGTGCCCGACTGCGGCAGCCCGAACGCTTCGCTCGCGCCCGCGTCGTCGAGCACCGCCGCGAAGATCGACAGTTGCGCGCTGTCGGGCATCGGCGCCTTCAACGCGGCGACGATCAGCGACGACAGCCGCGCGATCATCTGCACGTCGTTCATCGTGCGGCCTTGCGAGAACTCGTCGATCAGGCTTTCCGTCTCGGCGCCCGCGAGCGCGCCCGACAGCGCGCCGATCGCGAAGTGCAGCCGCCAGCCGAGCTCGGTGCGCGGCAGGTGCGGCAGCGCGCGCTGGAACGCGTCGAAGAAGCGGCCCGCGACGCTCGCGTAATGCGCGGTCAGGAAGTTGCGCACGAACGGCGAAGGATCTGTGTACGCACGACCGATCAGCCGCAGGAATCCGGGGCCGCCGCGTTCGGGATTGCGCGATGCCTTCAGCGCCGGAATGAACATCGCGCCGAGCACGTGCTCGCACGTGATGTGCGTGCCGAGTTGCGCATCGAAGCGGTCGAGGATGCCGAGGCGTTCCTGGTTCAGCTGGTCGAGCCGACGCGACAGCATCGCGTGGATCAGCGCTTCCTTGCTGCCGAAGTGGTAGTTGACCGCGGCGAGATTGACCGTCGCGCGCGACGTGATCTGCCGCATCGACATCGCTTCGAAGCCATGTTCGATGAACAGGTCCTCGGCCGCATCGAGAATGCGCGCCTTCGTCCCGCCGGTCTGCCGCGTGCCGGATGACCGTGCCCCAGACGGCCGTCCCGCGGATGGCCGCCCCTCCTGACTTACTGCCATGTTCCGCCTCCCATGCCGGTTTCCCGGCCGCGAACAGGTGATTTGATTATCTGATTCAAACAGTCGTTTTTATTAAGATAAAAAATCGCGGGCGGACCGGGCAAGCGCGGAATCTGGATCAATTCCTCTAGTTCGATGTGCAGGTGCGGAAAGCGCGGCACCCGCGCCCGGCCGGGCGGGGTGCGCGCGATGACGCGGTGCCGCAACGTGCGGGTTCACCCGGCGGTGGTACGCGTATTGACCGATTGCGTCATGTCGATGCCGCGCCGTTCGCGGCTGAACAGGATCAGCACGGCGATCGCGACGGCGACGATGCCGGCCACGAGTGCGAGCGCGAAGCTGTAGTTGTTACCGTTCGACACGGCGAGCGACGCCTGTATCGTCGCGTTGCCCGACGCGAGCAGGTTGCCGAGCTGGTAGACGACACCAGGGAAGGTCGCGCGGATCTCGTCGGGCGAGATCTCGTTCAGGTGAACCGGTATCACGCCCCACGCGCCCTGTACCGAGATCTGCATCAGGAACGCGCCGGCGGCGAGTGCGACCGGGCCGCTCGAGAACGCCCACAGCGGCAGCACGGGCAGCGCGATCAGCGCGGCGATGAAGATCGCGCGGCGCCGGCCGATCCGCTCCGAGATCGAACCGAACGACAGGCCGCCGACGATCGCGCCGACGTTCAGCACGATCGTGATCCACGACACGGTATGCGGGTCGAAGTGATGCTGTTCGCGCAGGAAGGTCGGATAGAGATCCTGCGTGCCGTGCGAGAAGAAGTTGAACGCGGTCATCAGCACGATCGCGTAGATCGTGAGCTTCCAGTTCTGCTTCAGCGTGGCGCCGAGGCTCGGGCGCGCTCGCTTCTCCATCTGTTTCCAGGCCGGCGATTCGGGCACGTGCGCACGCACGTACAGCACGAGCAGCGCCGGCAGCACGCCGACCATGAACATCCCGCGCCAGCCGATGGTCTGGTAGAACAGGCCGAACACGACCGACGCGAGCAGATAGCCGCTCGGGTAGCCGGCCTGCAGCAGCCCGGACACGAAGCCGCGCGCGTGGGTCGGCACGGTCTCCATCGTCAGCGCGGAGCCGACGCCCCATTCGCCGCCCATCGCGATGCCGAACAGCGCGCGCAGCACGAGCAGCGCGGTCAGGCTCGGCGCGAAACCCGACGCAAGCTCGAGCAGCGAATAGCACGCGATGTTGATCATCAGCGTGGGGCGGCGACCGAAGCGGTCGGCGAGCCGGCCGAAAATCAGCGCGCCGAGCGGGCGCATCGCGAGCGTCAGCGTGAGCGCGAACGCGACGGCGGGGATCGTCGACGCGAATTCCGCGGCGATGTCCTTCAGCACGAAAACCATCAGGAAAAAATCGAATGCATCGAGCGTCCAGCCCAGGTAGGCGGCGATCGTGACGTTGCGTTGCTCGCGGGTCCAGCTCATGTGCGGGTCTCCTCGTTGGCTTGCGCGCTCGCGATGTGCATGCGGATGCCGGCCCGGCGCGCGCGCGGCGCGGGGCACTGATCGAGTGTAGGCTTGCGCGCCGTGCGATGTGGGGCGCGATAACCGCGAATCGGGAATAATCCCTATGAAATGCACTGTTTCGGAAACGGAAACGGAGCCGCGCGAGGTGCGCGACAGGTCTCTGTATCATTCCGGAAGGCTTTTTGTATCAGTTCTGTAATGCGCTCGCTGTGCGTCGTCACCGAATCAGGAGTCCCGATGACCGACCGTTCCGCCGACACGTTGCCCGTGCTCGAAACCGCACGGCTGTGGCTGCGTCCGCGCGTGCTGGCCGATCTCGATGCATGCATCGAGATGGATCGCGATCCCGAGGTCACGCGCCACATCGCGGGCCCGTGGCACGACCCCGACGAGCATCGCCGCTTCGTCACGCACCGGATCACGCGCGACTATCCGCCGGGCCTCGGCTACTGGTCGATCTTCGAGAAGGCCGCGCCCGAGGTGTTCATCGGCTGGATCCTGCTGATTCCCGACTACAAGGACGGGTCGCGCGACGTCGAGATCGGCTGGCGGCTCGTGCGTGCGACGTGGGGGCGCGGCATCGCGAGCGAGGCCGCGGCGGCCGTCGTGCGGCACGCGTTCGACACCGTGCGCCTGCCGCGCGTGATCGCCGACATCGCGGAGGCCAACAGCGGCTCGCTGAACGTGGCGCGCAAGCTCGGGATGCGGCGGGTGAGCATCGTGCACGACGGCATGCCATACATTCGGCATCGTCTCGAACGCGACGATCTGCGCGCGTAGCGCGGCGTCGTGCACGCGGCAGATGTCGGAGATCGTCGACCGAGCGCGCATCGCGATCACGACGGATTAACGGCGCGCGCGTTCAGGAGTATCGTTGCCGGAATTTCGCTACATGGGGTACGACCATGGCACTCGGCAACGACGTTCATCTCATTCCCGTCAGGCTCGACGCGCTGCGTCCGACCCAGATGACGGTCGGCTATCGCGAGGTCAAAGCGAAGCGCAAGCACTGGAAGGCGCTGAACAAGCGCGCCCGCAGGGCCGCGATCGAATCGCACTGGTTCCCGGCCGTCCTCGGCCCGGACGGGTTGCACTACATCACCGATCACCACCATCTCGGCCTCGCGCTGATCGAGGAGGGCGAGTCGCAGGTGAACGCGATGCTGCTGAAGGATCTGTCGTGGCTCGACGACACGATTTTCTGGCGGATGATGGAACACAACCAGTGGGTGCATCCGTTCGGCCCTGACGGCTCGCGGCGCGACTATGCGCATTTGCCGAAGGTGCTGACGGGCCTCGAGGACGATCCGTACCGCAGCCTCGCCGGCGAGTTGCGCACGGCGGGCGGCTACGCGAAGGACGCGACGCCGTTCAGCGAATTCCTGTGGGCCGACTATCTGCGCCAGCACGTGTCGCTCGATCAGATCCGCAAGAATTTCGCGAAGGCGCTCGATGTCGCGCTGCATCGCGCGCACGACCAGGATGCGCGCTATCTGCCCGGCTGGTCGGGCGTGATTGCCGTCAAACCCTGACCGGCGCATGGCGCGCACCGCCTCATGACGATCGCTCCGATCCGCCCCGACACCGGCCCGCAGCATCCGGACCATTTCGCGACGATCGACGCGCCGGCCGTGCCGCGCACGCGGCGCGTCGGCCTCGATGCGCTGGCCGGTCTGTCGATCGCCGGCCTGCTGATTCCGGAGGCGGTCGCGTATGCGGGGCTCGCCAACCTGCCGCCGCAGGCCGGCCTGATCGCACTGCTGTCGGGGCTGGTCGTCTATGCGCTGACGGGCAGCAGCCGCTTCGCGATCGTGTCGTCGACGTCGTCGTCGGCCGCGGTGCTCGCGGCGACCGTGCTCGCCGAATCGGGGATGGCGCTGGCCGCGCAGCTCGCGCTGGCGGCGGCGCTCGTCGCGATGACGGGCGTGCTGTTCATCCTGGCTGGCGTCGCGCGGCTCGGCGGCATGTCGGATTTCGTCGCGCGGCCGGTGCTGCGCGGCTTCACGTTCGGGCTTGCGCTGACGATCGTCATCAAGCAGCTGCCGAAGATTCTCGCGATCTCCGTGCAGCACAGCGATGCGCCGCACGTCGTGCTCGACCTGTTCGCCGGCGCGCCGCACGCGAATCTCGCGAGCGTCGTGCTCGGCGCGACGGCACTCGCGCTGCTGTTCGTGCTCGGCCGCAGCTCGCGCGTGCCGGCGACGCTCGTCGTGATCGTGCTGTCGATCGCGGCGGGTTACGCGATCGACTGGCAGCGGTACGGAATCGCGATCGTCGGCCATATCGACTTCCGGCACGTCGAATTCGGCCTGCCGCATCTCGACCGGAATGCGTGGATGCAGACGGTCGAACTCGCCTTCGCGCTGATGCTGATCCTCTATGCGGAATCGTACGGATCGATCCGCAATTTCGCGCTGAAGCACGGCGATACCGTGTCGCCGAACCGCGACCTCGTAGCGCTCGGCTGCGCGAACCTCGTGTCGGGCCTGTTGCACGGGATGCCGGTCGGCGCCGGTTATTCGGCGACGTCCGCGAACGAGGCGGCCGGCGCACAGTCGCGCGTGGCCGGCCTGTGGGCGGCCGGCGTGGTCGCGCTGATCGTCTGGCTGCTGCTGCCGCAACTTGCGCGCACGCCCGAGCCGGTGCTCGCGGCGATCGTGATCTTCGCGGTCAGCCATTCGCTGCATCCGTCCGTGTTCCGGCCGTACTGGGCCTGGCATCGCGACCGGCTCGTCGTGATCGCGGCGCTGCTCGCGGTGCTCGTGCTCGGCGTGCTGCACGGGCTGCTCGCGGCCATCGGCGTGAGCCTGCTGCTGACGCTGCGCAAGTTGTCGGAGCCGAACGTCAGCGTGCTCGGCCGGTTGCGCGACAGCCACGATTTCGTCGACGTCGCGAGCCATGCCGATGCGAAGCCGGTGCCGGGCGTGCTGATCGTGCGGCCCGAGGCGCAGTTGTTCTTCGCGAACGCGGACCCGATGCTCAATCGCGTGCGGGCGCTGATGAAGGCCGCGCCGGACACGCATACCGTGATGCTGAGCCTCGAGGAAACGCCCGATGTCGACGGCACGACGATCGAATCGTTGCGCACGTTCGCGGCCGAATGCGCGGCGCGCGGGCTGCGGCTCGCGCTGGTCCGGCTCAAGGTGCACGCGCTGCATGCACTGCGCCGCGCGGCGGACGGTACGCTGCACGACGACGCGATGTCGGAACTGAGCGTCGATGAAAGCCTGCAACTGCTGCAGGCCGGCAGGCCGCCGAACGGCAGGGACGGCAGCGGCGGCACGAACGCCGCGTGACGGCGCGGCGCGTCGGCGCCGTCTATTGCGAAAGCGCGGCGCTGGCGGCGGTACGCTCGATCATGTCGGTCACTTCCGCGGCCGTCGGCGCATAGGCGCCTGCGTGTTCACAGGCGACGGCCGCGCACGCGGCCGCGTAGCGCAGATGCTCGGCGTCCGTCGCGTCGGGCCGCGCAAGCTGGCTCGCGAGCCAGCCGCCGATGCTCGCATCGCCGCAGCCGACCGTATCGGCCACCTCGGTCGGGAACGCGGGTTGGAACAGCACGGTATCGCGATGCAGCAACTGCATGCCGGCTGCGCCGCGCGTGACGAGCATCGTCGCGTCGGGCGCCCATGCACGCAGTTGCGCGAGCGCGGCCGCTTCGTCGAGTTCGGGAAACAGCCCGCGCAGATCTTCGTCGGATACCTTGATCCAGTCGGCAAGCGCGGTCAGCCGGCGCAGCGTGTCGCGATACGACGGCGCGGCCATCGGCGCGCGGAAGTTCGGATCGAACGAGATCCGCTTGCCGGCGGCGCGCGCGGCCTGCGCGAGCGCGATCAGGCGCGACGCGAGCGGCTCGCGCACGACGCCGAGCGAGCCGACGTGCACGATGTCGGCCGCATCGAACGCGCCTGCCGGCAAGTCGGCCGGATCGAACGCGAGATCGGCGCTGTTTTCGCCGATGAAGAAATAGTCGGGCGGCTGCTTCGACACGACCATCGCGAGCAGCGGCGCGCGGTCGACCTGCCGGATGAAGCGCATGTCGAGCCCTGCATCGGCGCTCTTGCGCATCAGCTCGTCGCCGAAGGTGTCGCGGCTGACCGTGCCGGCGAAGGCCGTCGGCACGCCGAGTCGCGCGCCGACGCGCGCGACGTTCCAGCACGAGCCGCCGGCGACGCTGTGCCAGTGCTGCGCGTCGTCGCGAATGAAATCGGTCAGCGCTTCGCCGAAAACGATCAGGCGGGGAAACGTCGTCGTCATGTTGATACCTTGTGCCGCGGCGTCGCGCGCGGCCGTGCGGCGGTTGATCTGAATCTGAACAGGCGGGCAGTGCGGGCCGTCGCGCGCGGCGACGCGGCCCGGCACCGCCCGGCCTCGCGGGCGGGCGGCGCGATCGCCGCGATCAGCGCGGCGAACTCCAGCCCTTGTAGGTCTTCACGTTGTCGCGCGTGACGAGCGTCGGCTCGATCAGGATCATCGGATTGGCCGGCTTCTGGCCGTTCATGATCCCGTAGCCGACGTTGACGGCCTGCTGCGCCATCGCCCACGGATCCTGGCTCGACGACGCCTGCACGAGCGTGTTCGACTTGAGCGCGACCTCGATGTCCGGCGCGCCGTCGACCGACGTGATCACGATGTTCGGGCGGTTCAGCTGTTTCGCCGCGAGATCGCTGCCGATCGCCTGCGGGTCGTTGATCGTGAACACGCCGTCGAGCTTCGGAAAGCGCGTCAGGTAGCCCTGCATCGCGTTCATCCCGCCTTCGCGCGAGCCCTTGCCGTCCTGGTCGCTCGACAGCAGCTTGATGCCCGGGTTCTTCGCGAGTACGGCCTTGCAGCCGTTCACGCGATCGATCACGGCCGACACCTGCGGCCCGTTCTCGATGATCACGTTGCCCTTGCCGTTCAGCTTCTTCGCGAGGTAGTCGCACGCGAGTTCGCCGGCCTTCACGTTGTTGGTCTGCACGGTCGCGTTCGCGCCGGCCGCGGCGACGTCCACCGCGACGACCGTGATGCCGGCCGCCTGCGCCTTCTTCACCGCCGGCTCGATCGCCTTGGGGTCGGTCGCGTTGAGCAGGATCATGTCGACGTGCGCGGAGATGAAGTTGTCGATCTGCGTGAATTGCTTGTTCAGGTCGTAGTCGGCCGATACGGCCGTGACCTTCGCATTCGGGTTGAGCTGCTTCGCGCGCGCTTCGGCGCCTTTCACGATCGTGACGAAGTACGGATTGCCGAGCGACCCGACCGTGACGCCGATCGATTTCAGCGGCTTGTCGGCTGCGTGGGCGGCGGCGGCGCCGAAGGCGAGTGCGCAGGCGACGGCGGTCAGGGCGGCGGTGTGCTTGAACATGTCGTTGTGTCTCCGAGAGGTCTGTTGGTGAACGCGCGCAGGAGGACCTGCCTGCGCGCCGATGGTTGAACGATGAGGGAAGGGAGTCAAGTACGGGCCGAGTCGCGCTGGCGATAGCGATCGAGCGCGACCGCGCCGATGATCACCAGCCCCTTGATGATGTACTGCCAGATGTCGGACACGCCGAGCAGCACGAGGCCGTTGGTCAGCACCGCGATGATCAGCGCGCCGATCAGCGTGCCGACGATCGAGCCGACGCCGCCGACGAAGCTCGTGCCGCCGAGGATCACCGCGGCGATTGCGTCGAGCTCGTACGACTGGCCGAGCTGCAGACCGTTGGCCGCATACAGGCGCGCGGCCGACATCACCGCGCCGAGCCCGGCGAGCAGGCCCGACGCCGCATACACGAACATCTGGATCGCCCGCACGTTGATGCCCGACAGGCGCGCGGCCTCCGGGTTGCCGCCGACCGAATAGATCCGCATCCCGAGCACCGTGCGGCGCAGGATGAACCACGAGATCGCGATCACCGCGCACGCGATCACGACGAGCCACGGCACGCCGAGGATCGAGCCGTTGCCGATGAACGCGAACGGCAGTTGCGGGTTGAACACGGTCGTGTCGTTGCCGATCAGGCGCGCGACGCCGCGCACGGCCGTCATCGCGCCGAGCGTGACGATGAACGGCGGCAGGCGCAGGAACGAGATCAGCCCGCCGTTGATCGCGCCGAACACGAGGCCGACGACGAGCGCGAACGGCACGCCGAGCCAGCCCCAGCCGGGAATGGTCGACGCGATCAGCGCCGCGACCGCCGCGGCGGCGAGCACCGAGCCGACCGACAGGTCGATGCCGCCGGTCAGGATCACGAAGGTCATGCCGGCGGCGAGCACGATGTTGATCGACGCCTGCTGCGTGACGATCGACAGGTTCTGCAGCGTGAAGAAGCCGTCGGTCAGGAAGCCGAAACCGACGCACAGGACCAGCAGCACCGGCAGCATGCCGGCCGTGCGGATCAGCGATTGCATGCGGGCGCGATGATCGGCGCCGCGCATTAGGGGCGTGCGGTTGGCGACCGGGTGGGCGGTCGCGGAAGCGAGGTTCCGCTGCTTGGTCGGGTTGATCATTTCGGTAGCCTGAATGTGAGAGTGAAATGAAAAGGGGCGGCGCTCAGTGCGCGTCGGCCAGTTCGGCCTGCGAGCCGGTGGCGAGCGCGATGATCGCTTCCTGCGTGATCGGCGTATGCGTATGTCCGCCGAGTTCGCCGGCGATCTCGCCTTCGCGCATTACGAGCACGCGGTCGGCGACGCCGATGATTTCCGGCAGTTCGCTCGAGATCACGATCACGCCCACGCCGGCACGGGCCAGTTCGTTGATGATCCGGTAGATCTCGGATTTCGCGCCGATGTCGACGCCGCGGGTCGGTTCGTCGAGGATCAGTACGCGCGGCTTCGTCTCGAGCAGGCGCGACAGCAGCACTTTCTGCTGGTTGCCGCCCGACAGCGCGCCGACGTTGACGTTCGCGTGCGGGACGCGGATCGACAGCGATGCGATGGCGTCGCGCGCGCGTTCGGCGCCGCGCGCGAGGTCGAGCGCACCGAGCCGCGCATCGCGGTTGCACACCGAGATGTTGATGTTGTCGCGCACGCTCATGTCGAGGAACAGGCCCTGGCGCTTGCGGTCCTCGGTCAGGTAGACGAGCCCCGCGTCGATCGCGTCGCGCGGCGAGTGCGCGCCGAACGTACGCTCGCCCAGCTTCACGTCGCCGCGCGCGCGCGGCTCGGCCCCGAAGATCAGCCGCGCGAGCTCGGTGCGGCCCGCGCCGACGAGCCCCGCGATGCCGAGCACCTCGCCGGCGTGCAGGTCGAGGCTGCAGCCACGCACGCGCGCGTCGTCGGCGATGTCGCGGACCGACAGCAGCAGGTGGCCGGGGTCGTACGGCGCGTGCTCCTTCTTGTAGAAGCCGGAGATGTCGCGGCCGACCATCATCGCGACGAGCCGCTCGGCCGACAGCGCTTCGCGCTCCAGCGTGCCGACGTAGGTGCCGTCGCGCAGCACCGACACGCGATCGGACAGTTCGTAGATCTCCGCCATCCGATGGCTGATGTAGATGATCGCGAGACCTTCCTCGCGCAACTGACGGATCAGGCTGAACAGATGCTCGGTTTCGCGCGACGACAGCGGCGTGGTCGGTTCGTCCATCACGAGGATGCGGGCGCGGGTGTGCACGGCGCGTGCGATTTCGACGAGCTGCTGCTCGGCGATCGACAGTGTGTCGACGAGCGTGTCGGGGCCGAACGGGGCGCCCAGGCGCGCGAGCACGTCCTGGCAGCCGCGCGCCATCGCCGCGCGATCGATCGTGCCCCAGCGCCGGTTGCCGCGGCGCAGTTCGCGGCCGATGTAGATGTTTTCCGCGACGGTCAGGTTCGGCGACAGGCACAGCTCCTGGTAGATCACCGCGACGCCGGCATCGCGCGCGGCGAGCGGGCCGTCGATGTCGATGCGTTGGCCGTCGATCAGGATCTCGCCGCCGGCGTCGGCGCGGTAGGCGCCCGACAGGATCTTCATCAGCGTCGATTTGCCCGCGCCGTTCTCGCCCATCAGCGAATGGATCTCGCCGGGGTAGACGGTGAGGCTGACGTTGTCGAGCGCGCGCACGGCCGGGAACGTCTTGCTGATTCCGCGCATCTCGAGCAGCGGGCGGGGCGACTCAGAACGCGACATGGTGGACCTCCTGCAAATCGGTGCGGGCGCCCTTGAGGATGCCGGCCCGCGGAGAGAAGTTGAAAAACATCGGCAGCGTGGCGGCGCCGATCGCGCCGGCGTCGGCGCCGAACGTGCCGCGCACGAGTACCGGCGTGCCGCGCGCCTCGGGCGCGGTGGCCACCAGCGCCGCGCGCAGGCGGGTCGTGACCGCGTCGAGCAGGCCCGCGTCGGTGTCGGCGTCGAGCACGACCACCGGCGCGTCGATCACGCACAGCACCGCGCGCAACGCCGGCGCGAGCGCGTCGACGCAGTCGTCGATCCATTCGTCGACGGCCGGCAGGCCGCGGGCGATGCAGGCTTCGAGATCGGCGCGATTCTCGACCGTCTCGCCGTGATGGCGCAGGTGGCGCACGAGCGCATGCAGCGATGCGCGCGCGAGCAGGATGTCCCACTGGCCGCGCGGCGGCGGCGCGGACGCCAGCCGGCTCGGCGGCACCGGGATCACCGCGATGTCGCCGGCATTGCCGGTCACGCCGCGCAGGCAGTCGCCGTCGATCGCGATTCCGCCGCCGATCGCCGGCCCGATGAACAGGTAGACGAAGTCGTCGCACTGCCGGCCGTACCCGTAGAACAGTTCGGCGATCGCGGCCGCGTTGCCGTCGTTTTCGCCGAATACGGGCAGCGACAGCGTGCGGCCGAGATCGGCCGCGAAATCGACGTCTTCCCACGCGCGGAACGTGTCGGGCGCGAGGCCGAGCTCGCGCATCCACGCACCGAGGTTGTACGGCTGCGCGACGCCGACGCCGGTCAGGCGCGCGCGTTCATGGTCGGGGAGCAGGGCCTGCATCGCGTCGATGTCGTGACGCACGATCTCGAGCACGTCGGCCGGTGCGGGGAGCAGCGTGTCGTGCGAGCGGCGGCCGAGCACGTCGCCCGCGAAGTTGACGAGCGCCGTCTCGATGCGCATCCGGTCGAGATGGACGCCGATGCCGAACGCGCCGCGCGGATCGAGGCGGATCAGCGACGCGGGCTGGCCGCGCTGGCCTTCGGTGCGGCCAGCGAATTCGATCAGCTTCGCGTCGGCGAGGGACGCGATGATGCTGCCGACCGCCGTCCCCGTCATGCTCGCGAGACGGGCGAGATCGGCCTTCGACGCGCTGCCGGCGCGGCGCAGCGTCTTCAGCAGCAGGCGCTCGTTGTAACGGCGCACGTTGGCCGAATTGCTTCCCTGGCCGGAGTGCGGGCTTCTCATGGCGTCTCCTTCCATGTCGCACCGCTCGGCGGCGCATTAAATAAATCACGTTGATTTATTTAACCGCGTGAGCGGCGGCCTGTCAGCCTAGGGAAATCCCGGTTTTTTGTTCTGCGACGGACGTTTCATGCCGCAGCGAAGTGAAGGGGCGCGATGCGGTCGTTAAGCGGATCGGCGGTGTGCGGCGGCTGAAGTGGGGCGGTACGGGTGTGGCAGGACGATATGCGTTGCGTCCGCGATGCGGAAATTCCGTCAACGCACCCGATTTTGCGAGGGGGCTGGAAATGAAAAAAGGCCGGCATAAAGCCGACCTTTTCAAAAACAGATGGTGCCCAGGAGAGGACTCGGTCACAAGCGCGACCCCGGCTGCGCTTGCAAGCGCAGCCTTTCGAGTCCTCGCGCAAAGCGCGCAGGCGCTTTGCTTCCTGGGCTCGAAATGAAAAAAGGTCGGCTTTCGCCGACCTTTTTTATAAATCGAGTGGTGCCCAGGAGAGGACTCGAACCTCCACGATGTTGCCACCGCTAGGACCTGAACCTAGTGCGTCTACCAATTCCGCCACCTGGGCACGTTTTGCAGTAGCTGCTTGCTGCAAAGAAGCGAAATTATAGCGTGTCTTTCGGGGCTGTCAACACTATTTGAGTGTCGCAAGCGAAAATAGTTGAGTGGGTCGGGCAGGGCGATCGATGTGCCGATCGGTTTGCGGCGACGCGAATCATCGATGTCGGTGCGTGTACCGTGCAGTCCGGGGCTGGAAATGAAAAAAGGCCGGCATAAAGCCGACCTTTTCAAAACAGATGGTGCCCAGGAGAGGACTCGAACCTCCACGGTGTTGCCACCGCTAGGACCTGAACCTAGTGCGTCTACCAATTCCGCCACCTGGGCACGTTTCGCTTCTTGCTGCGATGCGAAGACCGCTATTTTAGCGTGTCGGCAGAGTCTGTCAACACAATTTCATCCGGCGCGGTAAAAATAGGGCGCGCGTTGCGTAGCGGGCCGTAGCCGACCGTCACGCGCCGACCGGCTCCGCGCGCCTCGTCGTGAAATTCCAGCGCTGTGCCTGGCTGGTATCGACGCGGGCGGGCAGTAGCCCGGCCGCAAGGAACGTGTCCGTGATCTTCTGCTGTTGGCCAAAGTTCCGCGCGACCACCGCACGCACGAGATAGCTGCTTCGCGCGTTCGCGCGCTCGATGGTCTTCGCGTCGAGTCCCCAGATTGGCGCGAGGGTGGCGGCGGCCTCCTGCTGATGCTCGTGCAGCCATGTGCCCGCCTGCGACAACTGATCGAATACGATCTGGACGACGTCGGATCGCGCGGCGGCGAAGCTGCTCGATGCGAGGTGCTAGTGCCGGTACGACGCGAGTCCGGTGCCGTCGGCCAGAATCCGTACGTCGGGATTCCGGTCGACCGACGCGACATAGGGATCCCACGTGATCCATGCGTCCGCACTGCCGCGTTCGAATGCGGCGCGGCCGTCGGGTGTCAGGTAATGAAGCGCCACGTCGGCGGGCGCGAGCTTCGCGCGGGCGAGCGCCGCAGGCAGCAGGTAGTGGCTGCCGGCCGCCTTCGTGACCGCGATGCGCCGGCCGTTGAGATCGGCGAGCGTGCGTAGCGCGCTGTCCTGCTTGACGACGATCGCCGCGCCTCCGGCGAAGGCGCCTCCTGCGCGACGTACACGAAACGCGCATGCGCGGCCTGCGCGAAGACAGGGACCGTATCGGCCACGTCCGCACTGAAGTCGATGGCGCCGACGTTGAGCGCTTCGGTCAGCGGCAATCCGCTCGCGAATTCATGCCATGACACGCGCAGGCCGGGCGGCGTCAGCGCCTGCGCGAGCGTGCCGCGCGTCTTGAGCAGCGTGATCGGCGTCGACGACTTCTGATACCCGATGCGCGGCGTGGCCGGTGCGTTCTCGGCGTGCGCGCGAACACCGGCGGCAGCGCGGCCCGCGGCCAGCATCGCGTGTGCGAATGCGCGGCGGTTCATCGACGTCATGGAGGGGCGCCTCGTTGGATGCGTCGAAAGCGAGGCGGCCAACGTAACAACGGGGAGGGCGATTGATAACCGATTCATTCTGCTATCGATCTAAGCGGCCGACATAAAGGCCGAAGACGGACACTCGCGATGCCAGCGCCGAAATGAAAAAAGGCCGGCATAAAGCCGACCTTTTCAAAACAGATGGTGCCCAGGAGAGGACTCGAACCTCCACGATGTTGCCACCGCTAGGACCTGAACCTAGTGCGTCTACCAATTCCGCCACCTGGGCACGTTTTGCAGTAGCTGCTTGCTGCAAAGAAGCGAAATTATAGCGCCCCAATTATGCCTGTCAACACTTTTTTGCGATGCATCGCAAACCGGCTGCCGCCGCGCGTGCCGGCGGCATTCCCGTCATTTGGCGACACAAGGCGGGTGATAGAATGACCCGCCGCCGTCAATATAGAACTGTCTGACGGACACCTCTATGTTGATGCCGTGCACCATCGGTCAACGCAACGAGAACAATCATCGACAAACCCTTGAGCAAATATCCGTACCCCATTCCGAGCCGTGAAGAGATTCTCGGCGTGCTGCGTACGAGCGACGCGCCGCTGGCCGCCAACGACATCGCCGAAGCCCTGTCGATCAAGCGGCAGGAGCGCGAGGGGTTCTTCCGGCGTGTCGCCGCGATGGAGCGCGACGGCCAGATCCGCCTCGACAAGCGCGGCCACTATCAGTTGACCCATCCGTCGAATTTCGTCGCGGGACGCGTGCAGGGGCATCGCGACGGCTACGGGTTCGTGATCCGCGACGACGGCCAGGACGACCTGTTCTTGCCGAACGGCGAAATGCAGAAGGTGATGCACAACGACCGCGTCCTCGCGCGGATCGTCGGCTACGATCGCCGCGGCCGTCCCGAAGGGCATGTCGTCGAAGTCACCGAGCGCGCGAACAAGCGCGTGATCGGCCGCCTGCTGAACGAGAACGGCGCGTTGATCGTCGCGCCGGAAGACAAGCGCATCGGCCACGACATCCTGATCACGCAGAACGTGAAGAAGGCGAAGGTCGGGCAGGTCGTCGTCGTCGAGCTGACCGATTTCCCGAGCCGCCATTCGCAGCCGCTCGGCCGTGTCGTCGAAGTGCTCGGCGATATCGACGATCCGGGCATGGAAATCGAAATCGCGGTGCGCAAGTACGGCGTGCCGCACGAATTCAGCCAGCCGGCGCTCGACGAGGCCGCCGCGCTGCCCGACAAGGTGCGGCCGGCCGACCTGCGTTTCCGCGTCGACCTGCGCGACGTGCCGCTCGTGACGATCGACGGCGAGGACGCCCGCGACTTCGACGATGCCGTCTACTGCGAGCCGGTCAAGGTCGGCCGCGGCGACGGCTTCCGGCTGATCGTCGCGATCGCCGACGTGTCGCACTACGTGCAGCCGGGCAGCGGGCTCGACGCCGACGCGCTCGAGCGCAGTACGTCGGTCTACTTCCCGCGCCGCGTGATCCCGATGCTGCCGGAGAAGCTGTCGAACGGCCTCTGTTCGCTGAACCCGCAGGTCGACCGCTGCGTGCTTGCGTGCGACATGGTGATCACCGCGCGCGGCGAGATCAAGGCATACCAGTTCTATCCGGCGGTGATCCATTCGGCGGCGCGCCTGACGTACACCGAAGTCGCGGCCGTGCTGTCGAACACGAAGGGGCCGGAGGCCGCGCGCCGCGCCGACCTGCTGCCGCACCTGCAGGATCTGTACGGCGTCTACAAGTCGCTGTTCGCCGCCCGCCAAAAGCGCGGCGCGATCGACTTCGACACGACCGAGACCTACATCGTCTGCAACTCGCAGGGCAAGATCGAGCAGATCGTGCCGCGTCAGCGCAACGACGCGCACAAGCTGATCGAGGAATGCATGTTGGCCGCGAACGTCTGCGCGGCCGATTTCCTGAAGCGCAACAAGCATCCGGGCCTGTACCGCGTGCACGCGGGGCCGACGCCGGAGAAGCTCGAGAACCTGCGCGCGTTCCTGCGCGGGATGGGCCTGTCGCTCGGCGGCGGCGACAAGCCGCATGCGAGCGACTACGCGGCGCTGATGGCGCAGATCCGCGACCGGCCGGACGCGCAGATGCTGCAGCCGATGCTGCTGCGCTCGATGCAGCAGGCGGTCTACAGCCCGGACAACATCGGCCACTTCGGTCTCGCATACGAGGCGTATGCGCACTTCACGAGCCCGATCCGCCGCTATCCCGACCTGCTCACGCACCGCGCGATCTACGCGATCCTGTCGGGCAAGAAATACACGCCGAAGGCGCCGGAAGGCTTCGAGCTGAATACCGCGCTGTCGCCGCGCGCCCGCGCGATGCAGCAGGCCGACGATGAAGCGCGCGGCCGTTCGCGTTCGAACACGGCGATCTGGGAAGAGCTCGGCCTGCACTGCTCGGCGAACGAGCGTCGCGCGGACGAGGCGTCGCGTGACGTCGAAGCGTGGCTCAAGTGCTACTTCATGCGCGACAAGCTCGGCGAGGAGTACGGCGGGATGGTGAACGGCGTGACGTCGTTCGGCATCTTCGTGCAGCTCGACACGCTGTTCATCGAAGGGCTCGTGCACGTGACGGAGCTCGGCTCGGACTACTTCCAGTACGACGAGATCAAGAACGAGCTGCGCGGCGAACGCACGGGCATCCGCTATCGCCTGTCGGATCGCGTGCGCGTGCAGGTGAGCCGCGTCGATCTCGATGCGCGCAAGATCGATTTCCGCCTCGTGCGCGATACGCCGGTGAAGGCGCCGCGTCCGTCGCCCGCGCCGGCTGCCGGCGGCGATCGCAACGGCAGCGGCCCGCGCGTGCGTGCGCTGCCGCCGGTCGAGGAAGCCGCGCCGCGTCGCAAGACGGCCGCGAGCGCGCCGAGCGTCGCGGTGAAGGAAGCGCGCGCCGCGCGTGGCGCCGCGAAGAAGAAGGGCGGCGGTGGCGGCGGCGCACCCGCGAAGAAGGCCCGCGCCCGCAAGAAGTATTGAGCGTTCGGGGCGGCCTACGCGCACGCCCTGCAGTATCGAGAGACGCCGCGTCACCGGTCATCGGCCGGCCACGCGGCGCTTTCCTTTTCCATGGATCGCGGCTGCGCATGTCGCGCGGCCGCACGTTTGATCGAAGGTTGTTCCAGTCATGTCACGTCTGAAGGTTCTTTACGGTTTTCATGCGGTGACCGCACGTTTGCGGCACGATGCATCGACGGTGGCGGAGGTGCTGTACGACCAGACGCGCCGCGACCGCCGCATGCAGGACTTCCTGCACACCGCGAAGGAAGCGGGCGTGCGGCTGATCGCGGCCGACGAAACGCGCCTGTGGGGCCTCGCACATACCGAGCGCCACCAGGGCGTCGTCGCGCGCGTCGAGGACATGCCGCTCGCGCAGAACCTGTCCGAGCTGCTCGACGGCATCAACGGGCCGGCGCTGCTGCTCGTGCTCGATGGCGTCACCGATCCGCACAACCTCGGCGCGTGCCTGCGGGTCGCCGATTCGGCCGGCGCGCATGCGGTGATCGCGCCGCGCGACCGCGCGGTCGGCCTGAACGCGACCGCGGCCAAGGTGGCGAGCGGGGCGGCCGATACGGTGCCGTACATCACGGTGACGAACCTCGCCCGCGCGCTGCGCGAGCTGAAGGAAGCCGGCGTGTGGATCATCGGCACGTCGGACGAGGCATCGGCGACGCTCTACGAGACGAAGCTCGACGGCCCCGTCGCGCTCGTGATGGGCGCGGAAGGCGAAGGCATGCGCCGGCTCACGCGCGACACCTGCGACGAAGTGATGAGCATCCCGATGGCCGGCAGCGTGGAAAGCCTGAACGTGTCGGTCGCCAGCGGCGTGTGCCTGTACGAAGCCGTGCGCCAGCGGCGCGTGAAGGGCTGAGCCCGCGGCTGCCCTCGGCACCGTCCGTCCCGCGCGCGATGCGCGGGCGTCGAATGACCCGAACGACGCGTGCCGCGATGCAATGCGGCACGCGACTCTGCGGAACCCGCGACCGATGACCCTGTTTCGTGTTGGCGTCTCCTGCGCCGTGCTGGGCCTGCTGGCGGCCTGCACGTCGCCGTCGCTCGTCGAACGCGGCACCTACTATGCCGACACGAGCCTGCATGCGCGCGGCGCCGATTCGCGGATCCGCTTTCTCGTGATGCATTACACCGAAAGCGACGAGACGAAATCGCTGCGCACGCTGACCGGCGAATCGGTCAGCGTGCATTACGTCATCCCGCCGCAGCCACGCACCGAGCGCGGGATGCCCGTCGTCTACCAGCTCGTTCCGGAATCTCGGCGCGCGTGGCACGCGGGCGTCAGCGAGTGGCAGGGCACGACCGAGCTGAACGCGGTGTCGATCGGCATCGAGAACGTGAACCGCGGCCCGCTCGACGCGCAGCAGCGCACCTGGCAGCCGTATCCGCCCGAACAGGTCGACGCGCTGATCCGCCTGTCGAAGGACATCGTCGCGCGCTACGGGATTCCGCCGACGCGCGTGGTCGGGCACAGCGACATCGCCCCGCAACGCAAGATCGATCCCGGCCCGCTGTTTCCGTGGCATGCGCTCGCGCAAGCCGGCGTCGGCGCATGGCCGGACGACGCGACCGTCGTCGCGCGGCTCGGCGGCCGCGACCCGCACGCGCCGGTCGACGTGCGCGAGCTGCAGCTCAAGCTCGCGCGCTACGGCTACGACGTGCCGACCGACGGCGTGCTCGACGCGCGCACGCGGCGCGTGTTCGCGGCGTTTCAGATGCATTTCCGGCCGTCCGATTACGCGGGCAATCCGGACGCGGAAAGCGACGCGATCGCCCAGGCGCTGCTCGACAAGTACTTCCCCGGCACGCCGGCGACGGACCCCGCACCGGCGGCCGACACGCGCTGAATACGTGGCGCGTATCGCACGCCGAAAAACGCGGGGGCGTCGGCCGACTCCGGTAAACTGGCGGCTTTTCGCCATCCCGCAGCATTACCACGCCATGACTCAAGACGAACTCAAACGCCTCGTCGGCCAGGCCGCCGCCGATTACGTGATCCAGAACGTGCCGGAAGGCGCCGTGATCGGTGTCGGCACCGGCTCGACCGCCAACTGCTTCATCGACGCGCTCGCCGCCGTCAAAGCGCGCTATCGCGGCGCCGTGTCGAGCTCGGTCGCCACGACCGAACGCCTGAAATCGCACGGCATCAAGGTGTTCGACCTGAACGAGATCGACTCGCTTCAGGTGTACGTCGACGGCGCCGACGAGATCGACGCCGGCGGCGCGATGATCAAGGGCGGCGGCGGCGCGCTGACGCGCGAGAAGATCGTCGCGTCGGTGGCCGACACGTTCGTCTGCATCGCCGACGCCAGCAAGCGCGTGCCGGTGCTCGGCGCGTTCCCGCTGCCGATCGAGGTCGTGCCGATGGCGCGCACGGCGATCGGCCGGCGCGTGACCGCGCTCGGCGGCGTGCCCGTGCTGCGCGTGACGAAGGACGGCGCGCCCTACATCACCGACAACGGCAACGAGATCATCGACGTGAAGGGCCTGCAGATCGCCGATCCGCGCGGTTTCGAAGCGCAGGTGAACGCATGGCCGGGCGTCGTGACGGTTGGCCTGTTCGCCGAACGCGGCGCGAATCTGTGCTTGCTCGGCACGGAAAACGGCGTTGAAACCATCGTTTATCCGGCTGGCTGAAACTGAATGAGAAGCAGTCCGTAATGGCGCGGTATCGGCCGTCATGGATTGGATGGTTAAATCTTGTGGAAACCGGGGTCCGGCAAGCGCGGCGCGCTTCCCGGGCCTTTTTTTTAGCCGTATAAATCACCTCGTTCAGAAGAGGGATAACCCTGTCAGGTGTTTACCAGATAGCGAAATATCGTCGAACTCATCAACTTATAGATCATAAGAACAGAGTAGTAACCAGGGCCGGCGGAACTGCGGAGCAGGTGTTCGCAAATCGACGCACGGGGAGGTGTCATGGAGCAGGGCAAAGACCGGTCACTGGTCGCCAAAGTGATGGATGGGCTTGTCGCGGGTATCGTCGAGGACAAGTACGGCGGCATCTTGCCGCCGCAGGACGTGCTGTCGAAAGAGTTCGACGTGAGCCGCACGGTCATGCGGGAAGCGTTGTCGATGTTGCTTGCGCGCGACATGCTCGACGTGCGGCCGAAAGTGGGTACGCGCGTGCGGCCGATGCGCGACTGGCGGATGATCGACGAAGACGTCGTGAGCTGGCGATTCCGGGCAAAACCCGATCCGCAGTTCATGCGCGACGTCATCGAATTCCGGATGCTGATCGAACCACGTGCGACCGCGCAGGCGGCGGTGCGTGCGACGGCGGCCGACATCGCGGGCATTCGCGAAGCGTTCGATGCGTTCAAGGTGCTGCAGCCGGGCGACACCGGCTACGACACGGCGGACGAGCTGCTGCATACGCGGATCGTCCAGGCGAGCGGCAACCAGTTCTTCCAGCAGATGGCGGCGATCGTGCGCGGCGCGGTGCGTCTCGTGAATCCGCGCGTCGTGCAGAAGGAAGGTGCGCACGACATCGCGGTGAAGGCGCATGCGCGCGTCGTCGATGCGATCGAGCGGCGCGACCCGCGCGAAGCCGAAGCGGCGTCGCTCGCGCTGATCGATTTCAGCGCGGACGAGATTTCGCGCGATTTCTCGGTCGACGTGCCGGTGCGCGCCTGACGCCGCGCGTGTCGTTCATCCGTGTGCCGCCGGGCCGTTTATCATGACGGCCGGCCGGCAGCGTGCCGGCAACCGTCATACGACCGACACGGAAGATCAGGATGAACGACAACGACCATCGCCCGGTGCGCTTCGGCATCGTCGGTGCAGGCAGCATTGCGCGCCGCTTCGCGCAAAGCCTCGCGCACGTGCCGGGCGCCACGCTCGCCGGCGTCTGGGCCCGCCGCGCCGACGCAGCGGCCGCCTTCTGCGAGACATACGGCGGCACGCCTGCCGCGCGCCTCGACGCGCTCCTCGCGAGCGACATCGACGCGGTCTACATCGCGACGCTCCATGACAGTCACGCGCAGTACACGCTGGCCGCGCTGGCTGCCGGCAAGGCCGTGCTGTGCGAGAAACCCGCGGCGCTGAACGCCGCGCAACTCGACACGGTGCTGCACGCGGCGCGCGCCGCCGGGCTGCTCTTCATGGAGGCGATGAAGCCGCCATTCTTCCCGCTGTACCGTCAACTGCGTGCGCACCTGCGTGACGATCCGATCGGCGAGATCCGGCTCGTGCGGGCGGGCTGCGCCTCGTCGTCGGTGCCGGACGACCATTCCGTCTATCGGCTCGATCGCGCGGGCGGCGCGCTGCTCGATATCGGCATCTACGAGGCATTTCTCGCCGTCGACTGGCTCGGCGCGGCGCGCGACGTGCAGACGCTCGGCCGCGTCGGCGCGACGGGAGTCGACCTGTTCGCGAGCCTGAACAGCGTGCACGCGAACGGCGGGATCGCGCAGCTCTTTTGCGGGCTCGACGTGATGGGGCGCGGCGACGCGCTGATCGCCGCGGCCGGCGGCCACGTGACGATTCACGAGAAGTGGTGGAACCCCGAGCGTGCGACGATCCGCTATGCGGACGGGCGCACCGTCGAACTCGACGCACCGGCCGCGGGCGGCGGGCTGAACTACGAAACCGCGCATTTCTGCGACCTGTTGCGCGCGGGCGAGACCGAAAGCCCGATCATGACGCACGACCATTCGCGGCAGATGATCGCGATGACCGATGCGGCGCGCGCCGTGCTCGGCGTGCGCTATTCGGGCGAATAGACGGAACAGGCGGGAAGGACAGCGCCCGGCCCGCGAGCGCGGCCCGGCGCAACGGCGCGGCTCAGTGCCGCGACGGCAGCGACAGGCGCTTTTCGTACCAGCGCTGCACCCATTCGAGGATCTGGCACAGGATCCAGTACACGGCCGCGGCGGCGAGATAGAGCGGCAGCGGCTGATAGGTTGCCGCGATCACTTCCTGCGCGCTGCGCAGCAGTTCGGTCACGGTGATCACCGACACGAGCGACGTGTCCTTGATCAGGCTGATCAGGCTGTTCGACAGGCTCGGCACCGCGATGCGCAGCGCCTGCGGGCCGATCACGTAGCGCAGCGTCTGCCCCCACGACAGCCCGAGGCTGTACGCGGCGAGCCACTGGCCGCGCGCGATCCCGTTGATCGCGCCGCGCATGCTTTCCGACATGTAGGCCGCGACGTTCGCGGACAGCGCGATGACGCCGGCCGGCGTCGGGTCGAGCGAGATGCCGAGGCTCGGCAGCCCGTAATAGATGACGAAGATCTGCACGAGCAGCGGCGTGCCGCGCATCAGGCTCACGTACGCGCGCGCCAGCCACGCGAGCGCATTGACCCAGATGCGCTCGAAGCCGTCGAGCGCTTCGCTCTGCCGGATGCCCATCATCGCGAGCACGACGGCGCCAAGCAGGCCGAACACCATCGACAGCACGGCGAACTTGACGGTCAGTACGGCACCTTGGGCGAGCACCGGCAGCGATTGGACGAGCAGGGACGTTGTCGACATGGAATACGAAGCGAATGCGTGCGCGAAAGCGCAATCATAAACCGGACCGATAAAACAAAGGGCGGCATCGTTGCGGATGCCGCCCTTTCCGGCCCGCCGTCAGGCGGGAAATGCAGGCGTGCTTACTTGATCGGTTTCGTCACGTCGATGCCGAACCATTTGTCGGAGATCTTCGTGAACGTGCCGTCGGCCTCGAGTTGCGTCATCGCGTCGTCGATCGCCTTCTGGAACTTCGGGTTGCCCTTCTTGAACGGGATGCCCGACGGGTTCGCCGAACCGACGTTCGCGCCCGGGCGCAGCGGCAGTTGGGAATTCTTCGTCAGGTACGCGAGCATCAGGCGGTCGTTGAGCGCCGCGTCGAGGCGGCCGGCCGAGAGATCGCGCAAGTACTCGGGCGCGCCCGGGTACGTCTTCACGTCGATGCCCGGCACCGATTTCGCCATGTCCATGTAGTTCGTGCCGAGCGCGACGCCGAGCTTCTTGCCCTTCAGATCTTCCAGCGACTTGAACTCGCGCGTGTCGTCCTTGCGCTGGATCAACTGCGCGGACGAGTACGTGTACGCGGGCGAGAAGTCGAGCGTTTCCTTGCGCTTGTCGGTGATGCCGACCTGGTTGGCGATCACGTCGAACTTGCCGGCCTGCAGGCCCGCGATGATGCCGCTCCATTCGGTCGTCACGAATTCGGCCTTCACGCCGAGCTTCGCGGCGACGGCCTTCGCGATGTCGACGTCGAACCCGACGAGTTCGCCTTGCGGGTTCTTCGAGTTGAACGGCGGGAACGTGCCTTCGAGGCCGACGCGCAGCGTGCCGCGTTGTTTGACCTGGTCGAGGAGGTCCGCCGCGTGGGCGGTTGCCGCAGCGAACGACGTGCCGATCACGCCGGCCACCAGCAGCTTCTTCAACAGCGAAAATTTCATCGTGTGTGTCCTTGCCCTGTGCGGGTCAATGATTCTGATCGTGAAGCGAGGATAGCAAAAACGCTATCGATGGCTAAATATAGTTTGCTTATGGCTATATTACGCGGTGCGTTCGCGGGCGATCGCCTTCACGCATTCGGACACGAGCGCCGGGCCGCGATAGATGAAGCCGGTATAGAGCTGGACGAGCGCCGCGCCGGCCGCCAACTTCGCGCGGGCGTCCTCGCCCGAGAAAATGCCGCCGACGCCGATGATCGGCACGTCGTCGCCGACTTCGGCGCGCAGCTTGCGGATCACCTCGTTCGACGCGTCGAACACGGGGCGGCCCGACAGGCCGCCGGCTTCGTCCGCGTGCGGCAGGCCCTGGACGGCCGCGCGCGACAGCGTCGTATTGGTGGCGATCACAGCTTCGATCTTGTGGCGCAGCAGCGTGTCGCCGATTTCCTTCACCTGTTCGTCGTCGAGATCGGGCGCGATCTTCAGCGCGAGCGGCACGAGCTTGCCGTGCAGGTCGGCGAGGCGCTGTTGCTTGTCCTTCAGCGCGGCGAGCAGCGCGTCGAGCTCGCCCGCGCCCTGCAACTGGCGCAGGTTCTTCGTGTTCGGCGACGAGATGTTGATCGTCACGTAGCTCGCGAACGGGTATACGCGCTCCAGGCAGTACAGGTAATCCTCCGCCGCGCGTTCGATCGGCGTGTCGGCGTTCTTGCCGATGTTCAGGCCGAGGATGCCGCGATAGCGGGCGGCCTGCACGTTCTTCACGAACTGGTCGACGCCGTGGTTGTTGAAGCCCATCCGGTTGATCAGCGCTTCGGCCTGCGGCAGCCGGAACATCCGCGGGCGCGGGTTGCCGGGTTGCGGGCGCGGCGTGACCGTGCCGACCTCGATGAAGCCGAAGCCGAGCGCCGCGAGGCCGTCGATGGCCGCGCCATCCTTGTCCAGGCCGGCCGCGAGGCCGACCGGGTTGCGGAACGTGAGCCCCATCACGGTGCGCGGCGCGTCGGGCACGCGGGCCGACAGCGCGCAGGCGAGGCCGGTGCGGCCGGCCGCGCCGAGCGCGCGCAGCGTAAGGTGGTGAGCGTCTTCCGCATCCATTTTGAACAGGGATGCGCGGGCCAGCGGATAGAGGGAACTGAACACGGGAATGGGGCGGACGGCCGAAATGAATGACAACCCGCTATTTTACCGGGAGTTGCGCGGCACGGGCGTGCTTCGCTTCGTAGCCGCCGCGACGCGGGTCAGCCCGAGCCGGAATGCCCGCCCGGCAACGGCGCGCGTGCGAGCGCCGCGTCGACGGGCGGCAGGTCGACCCGTTCCGGGTCGAGCGTCTTCCAGCGGCCGTCGATCAGCCCTTCGAGCGGGTGGAAGTTCGCCTTGTAGGCCATCTTCGGGCTCTCGCGGATCCAGTAGCCGAGGTAGACGTAGGGCAGCCCGAGGCTTTTCGCCTGTTCGATCTGCCACAGGATGTTGTAGGTGCCGTAGCTCGTGTGCCGGTCGTCGGGCTCGAAGAACGTGTAGACCGACGACAGCCCGTCGCCGAGGATGTCGATCATGCTGACCATCCGCAGTTTGCCGGGTTCGCCGCCCGGTGCGTCGAGGTCGCGGAATTCGACGAGGCGCGAGTTGATCCGGCTTTGCAGCAGGAACTGTTCGTACTGGTCGCGGCTGTCGCGATCCATGCCGCCGCCCGCGTGGCGCGCGGACTGGTAGCGCATGTAGAGCGCGTAGTGCTCTTCGTCGTAGTGCAGCGGTGACACCGTCGCGACCAGCGTGCGGTGCCGCTTCCACATCCTGCGCTGCGTGCGCGTCGGCGCGAACTCGCCGACCGGCACGCGCACCGGCACGCAGGCGCGGCAGCCGTCGCAGTACGGACGATACGTGAAGACGCCCGAGCGGCGGAAGCCGGCCTTCACGAGTTCGGTATAGATGTCGGAGTTGATCAGGTGGCTCGGCGTCGCGACTTGCGAGCGTGCGATGCGGCCGTCCAGATAGCTGCACGGATAGGGCGCCGTTGCATAGAATTGCAGCGCCGAAAGCGGTGAAAGCGGCAGCTCAGTCGGATGAGTCATGGGCAGCTCTCGATGCAGGGAAGGAGTGCCGCGCTAGCGCTCGCCCCCGGTGGGCGCCGCCGTTTCGGCGGGGCTCGTCAGCGTGGCGAGCACGCGCTTGTCGAACTGCCACGGGATCGGCGGTTCGGCTGCCGCGCGGCGCACGTGAGCGACAAAGGCCTTGCGTGCGATCTCGCGGCCGCCGAGCGACGCTAGATGCGACGTATTCTGTTGGCAGTCTATCATTTCCAGCCCCTGCTCGCGAAGGTGCGCGATGAGCGCGGCCAGCGCGATTTTCGACGCATCGGTCACGTCCGCATACATCGACTCGCCGAAAAACATCCGGCCGAACGACACGCCATAGAGGCCGCCGACGCGGCGTCCGTCGTGCCACGTCTCGATGCTGTGCGCGTTGCCGGAGCGGTAGAGCGACGTGTAGGCGTCGATGATCTCGGCGGTGATCCAGGTGCCGCGCTGCCCGCGGCGCGGCGCCTGCGCGCACGCGCGCATCACGCCGGGAAAGTCGTGATCGACGCGTACTTCCCAACCCGGTTCGCGCAGGACGCGCTTGAGCGTCTTGCGCAGCGACGGCGATACCTTGAATTCGGCCGGCACGAGGATCATGCGCGGGTCGGGGCTCCACCACAGCACCGGCTGGCCGTCCGAGTACCACGGGAAGATGCCGCGCTGGTAGGCGTCGATGAGGCGCGACGGCAGCAGGTCGGCGCTCGCGGCGAGCAGCCCGGGCGCGCCGGTCGCGGGGCCGAGCGCGCGTTCGATGGACGGAAACGGATCGTCCGGGCCGAGCCAGGGAACCATGGGTAGGGCTCAGCCGTTGCGCAGCGAGCGGAAGATGTCGCCGGTGTGCACGCCGTAGTCGCCGGCGGCGCGATCCGCGAAGAAGAAGCGCAGCGTCTGGCTGACGGTCGGGAACGCGATCTCGTCCCACGGGATGTCGGCTTCGTCGAACAGTTTCACTTCGAGGCTTTCCTCGCCGGCTTCGAAACCCGGATCGGTGAGCCGCGCAAGGTAGAACAGGTGGACCTGGTGCACGTGCGGCACGTTGAGCAGCGTGAACAGGTTCTGCACTTCGACGCGCGCGCCGGCTTCCTCGAGCGTTTCGCGCGCGGCGGCTTCCGCGGTGGTCTCGCCCATTTCCATGAAACCCGCCGGCAGCGTCCAGAATCCGTAGCGCGGTTCGATCGCGCGGCGGCACAGCAGGATCTGGTCGCCCCAGACCGGCACCGTGCCGACGACGTTGCGCGGATTCTGATAGTGGATCGTGCCGCAGTGATCGCAGACGAAGCGCTCGCGGTTGTCGCCAGGCGGAATGCGCGCAAGGACTTCGTGACCGCAGACGGAGCAGAATTTCATGTCGAGTGGAAGGGACGAGGTGATGCGAGTGTATCACCGGCCCGCGGCATTCTTGAACGCCGCGCGCATGCGGCGGCGTGTCGGGAGAAACGGCGGGAGAGTGCGCGAAGAAGGCGGGAAGCCCGGGCGCGCAAAAACAAAAAGCCCGGCGCGAAGCCGGGCTTTTTGCGAAATTCTGGACGGTTGGTTGCGGGGGTAGGATTTGAACCTACGACCTTCGGGTTATGAGCCCGACGAGCTGCCAGACTGCTCCACCCCGCGTCCGTCGAAGAAATGAATTATATGGGCTAACCAGGATGCGCGCAACTGTTTTCTGACAATCGCGTCGCGAGCGCGGGTGGGGCCGGTACGGGGAGGCGCGTGCGCTAGAATCGAGCGGTTTGTGTCGCCATCCCGGCAGCGGCCTTGCGCGATCGCATCGGCGCCGCTGCGACTCTCATTACTGCATCGACGGATTCATGGACATCGCTCACGATCTGCAATCGATCGGCGCGCAGGAACAGGCGCTCGTGTTTCCCCATTTCGACCCGGCCCGCGCGTGGGCGCTCGGCAACCGGATGCATGCGCTCGCGACGTCGCGCGGTCATGCGATCGCGATCGACATCGTCACGTTCGGCCAGCCGCTGTTCTATGCGGCGCTCGCCGGCGCGACGCCGGACAACGCCGACTGGGTGCGCCGCAAGCGCAACGTCGTCGCGCATTTTCGCCGCAGCTCGTACGCGATCGGCCTGCGCATGCAGCAGGCCGGCGCGACGCTCGCGGACAAGCACGGGCTGCCGGCCGCCGACTATGCGTCGCACGGCGGCTCGTTTCCGCTGACCGTCGCCGGCGCCGGCGTGATCGGCTCGATCACCGCGTCCGGGCTGCCGCAGCGCGCGGACCACGAGTTCGTCGTCGAAGCGCTGTGCGCCGAGCTCGGTCACGACTACGCGGTACTGGCCCTCGCAAGGAGCTGAGCGATGCAAGTGCCCGGTTACGCATGGCTCGCGATCGCGATCGTCGCGGAAGTGATCGGCACGTCCGCGCTGCGCGCGGCGGACGGCTTCACGCGCTTGTGGCCGTCGGTGCTCGTCGTCGCCGGTTACGGCGTCGCGTTTTACTGCCTGTCGCTCACGTTGCGCACGATGCCCGTCGGCATCATCTATGCAGTGTGGTCGGGCGCCGGCATCGTGCTGATCACGCTCGTCGCGATGCTGCTCTATCGCCAGGTGCCGGACGTGCCGGCGGTGATCGGCCTCGGGCTGATCGTCGCCGGCGTCGCGGTGCTGAATCTGTTCTCGAAAATGCAGGCGCACTGAGCGTGCGACTGCCGTTTGCCGGATGATCTTCATGACCGATTCTTCTTCCGCCGCCGTTTCAGCCGAATCTGCCCAGCCCGACGTGGTCGCGTATGTCGCGAACCGCATCGGCTTTCTCGAACTGAACCGGCCGAAGGCGCTGAACGCGCTGTCGGTCGGCATGATCCGGCTGATGCAGCAGGCGCTGGACGCGTGGCGCGGCGATCCCGACGTCGTCGCGGTCGTCGTGCACAGCCCGCATCCGCGCGCGTTCTGCGCGGGCGGCGACGTGCGCTTCTTTCACGACGCGTGGCAGCGCGGCGACCGCGATGCGGTCGACACGTTCTTCATCGAGGAATACACGCTGAACCATGCGATTTTCACGTATCCGAAGCCGTACATCGCGCTGATGCACGGCGTCGTGATGGGCGGCGGCATGGGGATTTCGCAGGCGGCGCGGCAGACGGGCGGCCTGCGCGTCGTGACCGACTCGACGAAGATGGCGATGCCCGAAACGCGCATCGGCCTGTTCCCGGACGTCGGGATGAGCTGGTTTCTCGCGCGCACGCCCGGCGCGATCGGCCGCTATCTGGCGGTGACCGGCGCGACGCTCGACGCGGCCGGCGCGCTGTACGCGCAACTCGCCGACGTCTATCTGCCCGATGCCGCGCTGCCTGCGCTGCTCGACACGCTGCGCACCGCGCGCATCGACAGCGGCGCGCAGGCCGTCGCCTGCGTGACCGACGCGGCTGCCGCGCACAAGGTCGTGCCGACGCCCGACACGTCGGCGCTTGCGGACGCGCGTGCCGGGATCGACCGGCATTTCGCGCAGCCGGACATCGACGCGATCCTTGCGTCGCTCGACGCCGAGCAGGATTGCGCGGCGGTCGACGGGTGGGTCGAGAAAGCGACGCACGCGATGCGCGAGCAACTGTCGCCGCTGTCGATGGCCGTGTCGCTCGAAGTCGTCGAACGCGCGCGCGGCGCGACGATGGCCGATTGCCTGCGGCGCGATCTCGATCTCACGCGCTCGACCTTCGCGCGCGGCGACGTGATCGAGGGCGTGCGCGCGCTGATCGTCGACAAGGATCACCAGCCGGTGTGGCGTTTCAAGTCGGCTGCCGACGTCCGGCGCGCCGACGTGCTCGCGATGTTCGACAGCCCGTGGACGCCCGACATCCATCCGCTGCGCGAGCTGAAGGACTGACGTCGATCGGGCTGACCCGCGCGGTCGATCGACGCGCGACCCGGAAACGAAAAGGCCGCGTGCATCATGCACGCGGCCTTTTTCATGGAAATCGGTCTGCCTGAGGCCGAAGGGCGCGCCGCCCGCGCCGGCGTTAGTCGTCGCCCGCGTCGTCCGACATGAACGCGCGCATGAACACGAGCGCACCGAATCCCCACACCGCATTCGCCGCGAACCCCGACGCGAGCACGGGCATCATGTTGCCCGACGGCCAGATGCCGCGCAGCGGATCGATCGCGAACACGCGGGCGGCCGTCAGCACGATGCCGCCGAACACGAGCGCGCCGATCCACGATGCTTCGCGTTCCGGCGACACGCGCAACAACCACGCCATCGGAATCGCCCAGCACGCGCTGATCAGCGCATTCGCGACAAATTCAGGAATGCCGAGCGGCGCGAACGGCTGTGTCGAGAAGCCGGTTGCGGCGATCAGGTCGGCCGTGTGAAGCAGGGCCAGCGTGGCCTCGCGGAAGAACAGGGCGGCCAGGAAGCCGGACAGGAAGGGCAGGATGACTTTCTGCATCGATGAGTGCACCGCAGGCGCGCACGGCCGGGGCCGGGCGCGCGGAGTTATTCGGATAGGTGCGCCATTATAGGGCCCGGCCGCGGCGATATTCGCTCCAGCGTCGTGCTAATCACGAAAGCGGAAAACCTAAGCTCAAAAAAATCGTTCCAAAGCCCTGTACCGATCCCTAGACTGATTTCCCAGCAACAGCCGTGCAATCGCGTCCTCGTCCGCGGCACGGCCTGACCGGCGAGCCATCCCGATTCGAATGCACACCATGCATGCGTCGCTCATCCGCGACGCGAGCAGGGCGATGTTTTTTCAAATTTCGGCAGTGACAGTCAAGCAGGAGCAGCAGATGAATGTGTTCTGGTTTATCCCCACGCATGGCGACAGCCGCTATCTCGGCACGGCCGAAGGCGCGCGCGCCGCGGACTACGATTACTTCAAGCAGGTGGCCGTGGCGGCCGACACGCTTGGCTACGACGGCGTGCTGCTGCCGACCGGCCGTTCCTGCGAGGATGCGTGGGTCGTCGCGTCGAGCCTGATTCCGGCGACGCAGCGCCTGAAGTTCCTGGTCGCGGTGCGCCCCGGGATCGCTTCGCCGGGGCTCGCCGCGCGGATGGCCGCGACGTTCGACCGCCTGTCGGGCGGCCGCCTGCTGATCAACGTCGTCACGGGCGGCGATGCGGCCGAGCTCGAAGGTGACGGCCTGTTCGCCGATCACGACACGCGCTACGAGATCACCGACGATTTCCTGAACATCTGGCGCGGGCTGCTCGCCGCGTCGCACGACAACGGCGGATTCGACTATATCGGCAAGCACCTGCAGTCGAAAGGCGGCAAGGCGCTTTATCCGCCCGTGCAGCATCCGCATCCGCCGCTGTGGTTCGGCGGCTCGTCGCCGGCCGCTCACGCGATTGCCGCCGATCACATCGATACCTATCTGACTTGGGGCGAGCCGCCCGAGGCCGTCGCGAAGAAGATCGCCGACATCCGCGCCCGTGCCGACGCGCGCGGTCGCCAGATCAAGTTCGGCATCCGGCTGCACGTGATCGTGCGCGAGACCGAGGACGAGGCGTGGCGCGACGCCGAGCGGCTGATCAGCCGGCTCGACGACGACACGATCGCGCGTGCGCAGCAAGCGTTCGCGAACATGGATTCGGAAGGCCAGCGCCGGATGGCCGCGCTGCACGGCGGCAAGCGCGGCGGCCGCGAGGCGCTCGAGGTCTATCCGAACCTGTGGGCCGGCGTGGGGCTCGTGCGCGGCGGCGCCGGCACGGCGCTCGTCGGCAATCCCGAACAGGTCGCCGAACGCATGCGCGAATACGCGGACCTCGGCATCGAGACGTTCATCCTGTCCGGCTACCCGCACCTCGAGGAATCGTATCGGTTCGCCGAACTCGTGTTCCCGCTGATCAATGGGAAGGGCGTCGAGAAGGCGGCCGGTCCGCTGTCGGGGCCGTTCGGCGAGATCGTCGGCAACAACTATCTGCCGAAGACGAGCCAGAGCTGAGCGACGGAGGCTAGCGATGACAACGAAAACGTCGACGGCGGGCGTCGCCGTGGCCGCCCGCGCGTGGCGCGGCGTCGCGCCGTGGCTCGTGCCGCTCGCGTTGCTGATGGTGTGGGAAGTCGGTGCGCGCAGCGGCTGGCTGTCGACCCGCGTGCTGCCCGAGCCGGTGGCGGTCGTGCGCGCCGCGTGGTCGCTCGTGACCTCGGGCGAAATGTGGGCGAACGTGAAAGTGAGCACGTGGCGCGCGCTGTTCGGCTTCGCGATCGGCGGCGGCGTCGGCCTCGCGCTGGGGCTTGCGACCGGGCTGTCGAAGGCCGCCGAGATCGCGCTCGACTCGACGATCCAGATGATCCGTAACATCCCGGCGCTCGCGATGATTCCGCTCGTGATCCTGTGGTTCGGCATCGACGAGAAGGCGAAGCTGTTCCTCGTCGCGCTCGGCGTGTTTTTCCCCGTCTACATCAATACGTATCACGGAATCCGCTCGGTCGACGCGAACCTGATCGAGATGGCGAAGAGCTACGGCGTGCGCGGCTTCGCGCTGTACCGCGACGTGATCCTGCCTGGCGCGTTGCCGTCGATCCTCGTCGGCGTGCGTTTCGCGCTCGGGCTGATGTGGGTGATGCTGATCGTCGCGGAAACGATCTCCGCGCAGTCGGGCATCGGCTACATGACGATGAACGCGCGTGAATTCCTGCAAACCGACGTGGTGGTGGTCGGCATCCTGCTGTACGCGGTGCTCGGCAAGCTGGCCGATGTGCTGGCGAAATGGATCGAGCGCGTGACGCTGCGCTGGCATCCCACCTATCAATCAGGAGCAAAGGCATGAATGCGACGACTTCGGCGGCCGCCTACGGCCCGCTCGCCGGCGCAGACCTCGAGGCCGAGCTGGCGCAGGCCCGCGTCGCGGACGGCGATGCGCGCGACGCGGCGATCCTCGGACGTGACGGCAGCGCATCGGTCGTGCCGCTCGCGCGGCGGCGCGCCAGCGGCCCGGCATCCGACGACGCGGTCACGCTGTCGGGCGTCAGCAAGCGCTTCGGCGCCCGCACGGTGCTCGACAACGTCGAGCTCGACATCGCGCGCGGCAGCTTCGTCGCGATCGTCGGCCGCAGCGGCTGCGGGAAATCGACGCTGCTGCGTCTCGTCGCGGGACTCGAGCAGCCGAGCAGCGGCGGGCTCGTAACGCGCGGCGAGGACGGCGGCGCGCTCGATACGCGGATCATGTACCAGGATGCGCGCCTGCTGCCGTGGAAGACCGTGCTGCAGAACGTGATGCTGGGCCTCGGCCGCGGCGCGCGCGACCAGGCCCGCGCGGTGCTCGACGAAGTCGGGCTGCTGGAACGCGCGAACGACTGGCCCGCGCAACTGTCGGGCGGGCAGCGGCAGCGCGTCGCACTGGCCCGCGCGCTGGTGCACCGGCCGCAACTGCTGCTGCTCGACGAGCCGCTCGGCGCACTCGATGCGCTGACCCGCATCGAAATGCATGCGCTGATCGAACGCCTGTGGCGCGAGCACCGGTTCACCGCGCTGCTCGTCACCCACGACGTGCAGGAAGCCGTGGCGCTCGGCGACCGCATCCTGCTGATCGAGCAGGGGCGGGTGGCGCTCGACCAGCCGGTGCCGCTCGGCCGGCCACGCGCCCGCGCGTCGGCCGCCTTCGCGGCGCTCGAGAATCGCGTGCTGAAACGCGTGCTCGCCGGCGGCCCCGGCGCGGCCGATCAAGACACGGAGCATGTGGCAGACAAGGTTCGACCGGTCGGGCAGATCCGCTGGGCCGTTTAATGCCGGGCGGCTCCGGCCGCCCGTTCTGAGACTTTTCTTCGGAGCGATCATCCCGATGAGCATCACTGCAATCAACGTACGTAACCAGTTCAAGGGCAAGGTCAAGGAGATCATTCGCGGGTCCGTGGTTTCCGAAGTCGACGTCGAGACGCCGTTCGGCATCGTCACGTCGGTGATCACCACCCGTTCGGTGGACGAACTCGAACTGAAGGTCGGCGCCGAAGTCGTCGCGCTCGTGAAGTCGACGGAAGTCTCGATCGCGCGTCTCTGAGCGCGCGGGTCGCGCATCGATGCGGCGGCGCCGGGCAGGCAACGTGCCCGGCGCCGCCGCATTGCATTCGTGCAGCACGTTTGCCTCGGTATTCGACTGCCGGACGAAGTGCTAGGATGGAACGACACCGATGCCGGAGGCGAACGCGCATGACCCCCATCCTTTCCCCGGAAGCCATCGAGGCGCTGAAATGGATCGACCAGTTCGGCGACAGCCGGCCGGTTCCCGCCGCGTTCGACGACGTCGTCCATGCGTTGCTGAACGATGGGCTGATCTATCAGGCGACGGCCGACCGGGTCGACCTGACGGCCGACGGCCGGTCCTTTTTGTCCGACGAATACGATTGAGCGCGCGGCGCCGGCCGCGTACACGGCCCGGCGCGGCGTCGCCACGGAGCGTGCGATGGAACCGACAGGCAGCGACCTCGGCGATTTCAGCGAGCCGTACCGCGGTTTCGAGATCGAGGTGAAGACCGAGCAGGTCTGGGACGGCGAGCATGCGCACTACCGCGTGCTGCGGGGCGATGCCGTGCGGATCGACTGGCGGCTGGTCAAGATCGATGGGGTGCTGTTGACCGAGCGGCACGTGATCGAGCGCGTGTTCGACGAGGCGCGCCGGGCGGTCGATGCGGAGCTGGACGACCGGTAGCGCGTGTCGCGCGGGTATGGCCGGTATTGCGGTAAAATAATGGGTTGCTTCCGCGCCGCCTGGCCTGTACCCGAATTCCATGTCCGTTCCGTCCTCGCTTCCTCCCCGCCGTGTATCGGTCGCGCCCATGCTCGACTGGACGGATCGCCATTGCCGTTCGTTCCACCGCACGCTGACGCGCAATACGTGGCTGTATACGGAGATGATTACGACGGGCGCGCTGCTGTTCGGCGATGCCCAGCGGCATCTTGCGTTCACGCCGAGCGAATCGCCGGTCGCGCTGCAACTGGGCGGCAGCGAGCGGGACGACCTCGCGCGCGCGGCGAAGCTCGGCGAGCAGTGGGGTTACGACGAGATCAACCTGAATTGCGGGTGCCCGTCCGAGCGCGTGCAACGCGGCGCGTTCGGTGCATGCCTGATGAACGAGCCGCCACTCGTCGCCGACTGCGTGAAGGCGATGCGCGATGCGGTGTCGGTGCCGGTGACGGTCAAGCACCGGATCGGCGTCGATGCGGTCGAGGACTACGCGTTCGTGCGCGACTTCGTCGGCACGGTGGCCGAGGCCGGTTGCGAAACGTTCGTCGTGCATGCCCGCAACGCGATCCTGAAGGGGCTGTCGCCGAAGGAGAATCGCGAGATTCCGCCGCTCAAGTACGACTATGCGTATCGGCTGAAGCGCGATTTTCCGACGCTGGAGATCGTGATCAACGGCGGCATCACGACGCTCGATGAAGTCGCGCTGCATCTGGAGCACGTCGACGGCGTGATGCTCGGCCGCGAGGCGTATCACAACCCGTACGTGCTGGCGGAGGTCGATACGCGCTTCTACGGATCGAGCGCAGCGGTGCCGACGCGCGAAGAGGCGGAAGCGCAACTGATCGCGTATTGCGCGGCCGAGCTGAAGCGCGGCACCTACCTCGGCGCGATCGTGCGGCACGCCCTCGGGCTGTATCGCGGCATGCCGGGCGCGCGTGGCTGGCGTCGCGTGCTGTCCGACAACAAGAAGCTCGCACGCGGCGATCTGGCCGTGTTCGACGAGGCGCGCGCGCATCTGAACGAAGCCGAAGAATTTTTTGAAAAAAAGGCTTTGCAAGATTCAAAAGTGTTCGTATAATCTTGTTCTTCGCTGCTGAAACAAAACGGCGAAACGAAGTAAGCAGTATCAGTGGTGGCTGTAGCTCAGTTGGTAGAGTCCAGGATTGTGATTCCTGTCGTCGTGGGTTCGAGTCCCATCAGCCACCCCAACAAATTCAAGCAAAAAGCCCGGTTCATTGAGCCGGGCTTTTTGCTTTCTGGCGTTCGGATACAGCCAATGTGTATCTTGGTCACGGCGTCTTTAACGAAGTGGCATCCCCGTATTCAACGAATCAACCACGATGCCATTTCGGCCTCGCGCTTCAAAGAACGATTTGCGTAAAGCGCGCTGCGCGGCAGCAACATCGAGCGCATGTGAGGGGCCGCCGTATGCGCGAAAGAATCGAATGCCATAGCGATATTCGACAGTGACGAAATTATCGGCGAGTCCGTGCAACTGGCACCCGGCAGCACGTGGATGGCGAACGTTCGGGTTCGCAAAGACGGAATCGGGTCGCCCCGGCGATATGACTTCGATACCGAATAGGAGACCTCGGACGAGGCGAGGCGATATCGAAATCGCGCGCGCGATCGTGCGGGGTACCGACCGATCGCACCGCTTGTCCCGCATCTCCGACGTGGTGACGGAAATGGCGACGAGGCCTGCGGGCCCGATCCGTATCGCGTTTCCGTGTCGTTGCGATGACAACGTTCATGCCCGTTTGCCCGCGGCGCTTCCTTTCCCGCCTAAGGTTCCCGCTTGCCGTGCCGTTATCTTCTCTGGACAGCCCTCGTGCCTCGAATGCTGATCCGTTTTCTTGCCTGCTCGCGCAAAACGCGAGCAGGCTTTTTTCGTTTACGGCCGCTCGTAACCGGCTGATTGGCCGAATCGAACAGGGGCTTGGCGCAAACCGACAAAGCGCGTCAGTCTTGCATGCGTGTAATGTAGGATCTTCCTCGTGCCCTCATGCTTTGCAGGGCCGTTCGACCCCGACGACCGGAGAAGGTGTCGGGATTTTTTTGCCCGCTCGCCCACGACCCGCCCACAAGCCCGGCGAAATGCATCCCGCAAAGTACGGTATATTTTGCGACGACACATGTCGATCAAGAGAACCCGCACCAGGAGAGTGGCTACCGATGCCGGACACCCGGGTCATACTGCGCGCCGCGACGCCGCACGACGCGAACCACATTGCTCGCCTGCACACGCTGAGCTGGCAAACCGCCTATAGCCACATCCTTCCGGCCAGCTATCTGTCCGACGACGTGCCGACGGAGCACGCGGTCCGGTGGCGCAATTATCTCGATCGCAACGAGAGCGAGTGGGGTCTCGTGCTGATCGCCGAGTCGAACGGCGAACCCGTCGGCTTCGTCAGCGCGGAGCGCCCCGTCGATCCGGCGCTGGGTGTGCTGCTCGACTGCCTGCACGTTCATCCCTCGCATCACGGCGGCGGCACGGGTAAGCGCATGATCGAAGCCGTTCGTGCGTGGGCTCGGTCCATCGGCGTGGACAGGGTCCATCTGCAGGTGCTGGAGGGCAACGTGCGTGCGATCGGATTCTACGAACACAACGGCTGGCAATTGGCCGGCGTAGAAACCTGTCGCATCGGCCAGACGGAAGTCACCGACCGGATTTACGCGATTGACGCTTGAATGCTGGCCGACATCGGCGTGCGGCCACACGCGAGGGCATCCGCAGCCAGCCGCTATGGCATCGCGTCGGGGTCAAAGCCGAACGGACATTTCGATCACTCGCCGCAATACCGCACAAGCAAATCGGCTTCGGTCTCATGAATTTCGACGGGCAGGATCGTCGCGCCGGCATGGGCGAGATAGCGCGCGCGATGCTGGCCGTTACGGAAAGATGCGACGCCGATTTTCGACAGGCCGGGAATGCCGAGCAACGTTCGCGTTCTCGTCTCGCGAAACGTGATGAACGGCATATCCGGAATCCGGTCCCGGCTCGGATCGAGGAATTCGCGAATGCCCGCGGCTTTTCCAGGCGCCCAGTACTGGACGGACGGCAGCACATAGTCGGTGGTGTCGCGGTCCGCGCAGGCGAGCAGTTTCCTCAGGTCGATCGTCACGACGCGATGGCGAGAGTCGTCGGACGAGAATATCCGCTTGAGGTGCGTGTAGGCATAGGGAGCGTGCCCGGGAATCTGGACGATCCAGACATCTACGCCGCTTTGTCGTGCATGAGCGAGCGTCATTATTTCCTCTGGTGGCGCAAGCGGTCTGTGATCCGAGTTTAGCAGCGCGGGCGGCTGCGTAGTGGGTCGAGACAAAAAACAGGAAAACCGAGCGAGTTACGGCTCAACCGGCAAAGGGAATGGGGCGGTCATGCGTTGACGGTCCGCGTTGACCGATCGCGACAATATCGCGATACGCGCCAGCGAGAATGAAGCCCTGCGCGAAATTCATGCAAGTTTCATGCTGTTTCGTGCAGCACGCGTCACGCAACCAGCATCATGAAAATCGAGAGGGCACATTGAACGGAGGTCAGCTCGTCGAAACTCGAGATCGAATATCTCGATTACTGCTTCACGGCGACGCTCGAAATCACGGAGTCCGGCAGTATCGTCGTTGTCGACAGGCAACTCGAGTCCGAGGTGCGTAGCAAGACACTCGCGTGGGTCGTGTTCGATCGTTTTCTCGAGCGAAACGATTTCGCCGATGAGGCGGACGCACGCGCCCATATCGTCGCCTGGTTAGTGCGGCTTGCCGATCCGCGGCCCGTCGTTTCGACCGAGCCTGCGAAGGCGAGTGCGGCGGCAACCGGCGCGGTGGCGGAACATCTGTCGACAGCCGAAATCGTCGGCGACGCCGCTATTGAAATCGCCGGCAATCTCGACTGGATCGATAGGGTTGCCGACTGGTTTTCCAGTGGCGCGTTGTAGCAATGAACTCGTGTTTTCGTGACGTAGATCATTGCGTGCGAGAAATTCCGTACGCCAAAATGAGATCGAAAATTGCATTGCGCAAAAAATAGAATAATCCTGCTTTGACAATATCCGCGGCTTACCGGAAACTGCGCGCGGGTCTGAGAAAGAAATTTGAATTAAAGCGAGATAAGACACTGGAATGTAAAGCCGGCCGCTGTCGGCCGGCGCCTCGTCAGCGAGGCCGGCAAGTGATGCGTCACGCTTCAATCATGACGGTATTCGGCGGCATGCGCGCATGCCGGTTGCCGTCACATTGTTACTAGAGGGTGAGTTGCCGCACAGACCGTCGCGCGGCCCGCGATCACAATTTGACCGGTTGACCGTTCTTCCCCGGCCCGGTCAACCGTTTCCCCGCTCGCTCGCGCAGGAGCGGGGGCTTTTTGCTCCCCCCGACGCCGGAAGGTCGCGTCGGCGGAACCGGGCAGGCGTTCGGCGGGCTGCGCGACGGCACACGTTCGCCCCCGACATCCGTTCGCCCGATCCGTACGAATTGTTTTCCTCGTGCCTGAGCGAACCCTCAGGCCCATCGCCGGTTCCTGCTGGCGATGCCTTGATCCCGGCAGCGCGTTACAGCGCTGCCGGGATGTTTTTTGCGTGACGTCACCTCGCGCGTCACGGGCATGGCGCTCCGCTCAGCCCGCCTGTTCGACGCTGGTTTCCCATCCGTCGTAGTTCCCACCAAGTGCGCGCACCTCGCGATTGAGCGCGATCGTATGGCGCGTGATGTCGGCGAGCGTCATCGTGCCTTCGTGCGAAAACCGTACCGCCGACTTGCCGTCCTCGGTCGGCGCGACCGACTCGACCGGATAGCCTTTCGCTTCGGCCCAGTCCGCGAACTGGTGCGCGTCGCTCGGGTCGGGGAAGTACGCCCAGTGCATCACGCGCCGGCTCACGTCGGGCGCGTCGCCTTGCTGCCGCAGCGCATCCAGCGTGCGCATGTCGCGCATGATCTGCCAGTCGTCGTCGGTCGGGTAGAGCGTTTGCCAGTATGTCGCCTTGTCCGGGTCGTCCTGATGGGCGTACTGAAGCGCATAGGTCGTCTGGTCGGCCAGCGAGTCGACGATCTCCGCTGCCGCCTCTTCGTCGAACGGGACGTAGAAAAGAAAATCCCGGTTGCCGTCGACGGTGATGCGGCCGACCTGTACGCCGCCTTTCGCGACGATCGCGGCGTCGAGCAGATCCTCGATCTTCGCGAGATCGGCGAATTCGTCACCGGTCGGCAGACCGTCGGGCGACGGATGCGCAAAGGGGACGCGCACGCTGAGCAGCGACGTGCGCGGATCGCCTTCCGCGATTTCCGCAAAGCCGTGATTGAAGCTGATGAAAGCCTGATGGTCGCCCATTCTGGCAGGGAAGGTTCCCCAGGCGTCGCTCATGTGTTTCTCCCGTACACGATTGTCTGTTGACGGTTGCAAAGCGTCCCAATGTATCATCGAAAATCGCGTTGGCCGGCGCCGCGCACCCGATCGTGGGCCGCACGCGCCGCGCACATGAGATCCGGGCTGTTCGCAGCGCGCCGCATGCACGCGGCAGGCCGCAAAAACTCAAGGGAGATGCCGATGTCGACGTTCGCGGTGAATGGTGTCCGAATCGATCCGCTCAGCGCGCGCGTGACGCACGTGCGCTGGGCGGCCGTGAACCCGGCCGATCGCTCGTGGGCGGCGACGCCCCGCGAGGCCCCGGTGGCGGACGTGGCGCGCGCGCTCGCGTCCGGTAACGATGTCCGAGCGATCTTCTCGGCATCGGACACCACCGCAATCGGGCCCAGGCTGAAACGCGTGCTGTATCGCGACGCATCGGAAGGCATCGAGCTCGATATCGATGCCACGAGCGAGTCGCGCACGTTGCGCGATCTGCCGCAGATCTGACCGCGAGCCGTTACCCAAACCGAATCGCGCGAACGCGCCCACGACCATGTCCAGACTCGCCATCTTCCCGCTGGCATGCGCGCTTTGTCTGGCGCTTGCCGCCTGCCAGACCGCGTCCGGGCCGACGCCCGTGCAACCGTCGCCCGAGACCGCGTCGACGACCGTTCCCGCATCGTCGCCGCCGGCCGAGCCGATTCTCGGCATGGGCGTCGCGCCTCGTCTGGCCGGGCAGAGCCACTGGGCCGTCGGTCAATGCACGATCAACGGTACCGTCAAGGTGTGCAATTGACCGACGTCGGCGCGATGGCGCGCGATGCGCGCGAACGGAAGGGAAATCCCGACATGCCGGCCGCGTCGATGGATCGACGGCCGTCGACACGAGCCGGCGTGCAATGAACGACGAACGCGAAACGACGGATTCCGGCTGGCACGTCGATCCCGTTGCGGGAACGGTCATCGGCGCGTTGCCGATGACACTCGCGGTCGACAGCCGAAGCCTGAAAAGCAGGGCGGTCGTGTGCGCGGGGCTGGCCGCGGCGAGCCTGTGCGGTTATGTGGCTGCCCCGACGCTCTGGCCGATAGCGGCGCTGGCAGCGTTGCTGGGGCTCGCGAGTGCCGCGTTTTTCGTTTCGTCGCGGCGCAAGCTGGCGCTGCAGGTCGACGAGACGGGCTTCCGGCTGATCGGTTCCGCCCGCGAAAAACCCGTCACGCCGTGGCGCGACGTCGCTGAATTCCGGATCGTCAGCGTCGCCGGTCATCGTTACATCGGCTACCAGTTCTCCGTACATTCTTCCCGTACGAAGGTGCCGGGCGGCGTGATGCTGCCGATCGCCCGGTTTGCCGATCTTCCGCTCGACGCGGTGGCCGCGTTGCTGGAGGCCTGCCGCCGACAGTTCGGCCTGCCGGACGAACCGGCCGATCGAACGGGCCGATGATGCTCGATACGGCGTCCTGCGCAGTCCGCCATTCGAGCAAACAAAAAAATCCCGGGCACCGTGTCGATTTCCGGTGGAGTCGTCCGTCGTAGCATCGGAGGTGTGCGCATCGCGCGTCCGTCCCGATTTTCGATACGACAACCGACTGAAGGAGCGACACCATGCCCACGCCCGTCAAGCCGATCCCGGAAGGGATGCGCACGCTGACCCCGCATCTGATCTGTGCGGGCGCAATCGCAGCCATCGACTTCTACACGCGCGCATTCAATGCAACCGAACAGTTTCGCCTCGAGATGCCCGACGGCCGGCTCGCGCATGCGTGCCTCGCGATTGGCGATTCGACGCTGATGCTGGTCGACGAAATGCCCGAGCACGGTGCGTTGGGGCCGAAGGCGCTGAAAGGCACGCCCGTCTGCCTGCATTTGTACGTGCCGGACACCGATGCGGCAATCGAGAAGGCGGTCGCGGCCGGCGCGACGGTCACGATTCCGGCCGCCGACATGTTCTGGGGAGATCGTTACGGGCAAGTCGAGGATCCGTTCGGGCATCGTTGGTCGCTGGCGACGCATCAGCGCGATCTGACACCCGAGCAGATCGCGGACGCAATGGCCAGCGCGCCGCCCTGCGGCAGTTGAGCCGACGCCGCGCACGAGCGCGGCCGAGCGGCGGCTTGGCGGCTCGATCGCGCCGTGCCGGCCTGACTCGTCGGCGGTCATGCGCCGGCCGTCTTGCCGCGCTGCTTGTGTTCGTACATCCGCCGATCGGCCGTGGCAAGCAGGTCGGCGACGCTGCGATGGCGGGCGGGATCATAGGCGACGTGCCCGACGCTGAAGCGGATCGCATAACCGCGTGCGTCGGCCGCATTGCGTTGCGCGAGCGCCTGCGTCACGCGTTCGACGGGCTCGGCGACGTCGGCCGGATCGGTGGCGCTCAACAGCACGACGAACTCGTCGCCGCCCAGCCGCGCGATGACGTCGCCGTCGCGCAGCGCGCCCGTCAACGTTTCGGCGAACGTCTCGAGCGCGCGATCGCCTTCGGCATGGCCGAAGCGATCGTTGATCCCCTTGAAATCGTTCAGGTCGAAGAACAGCAGCACGGCGTGACGGCCGACGCGATCGCACAGGCTCAGCACATGCCGGGCGAGAATCTCGAAGCCGCGCCGGTTCGTCAGCTGCGTGAGTTCGTCGGTGGTCGCGAAATGCAGCGCGGCGATCTCGCGCTCGGTCAGATGGGCGAGATCGCCGAGCAGCACGAGTTCGTCGGGTTCGAGCGAGCGGGGCCGCGTGTCGATCAGGCACAGCGTGCCGATCGGGGCGCCGTTCGGCGCGGCGAGCGGCCGGCCGGCATAGAAGCGGATGCCCGGCGTGCCGGTGACGAGCGGGTTATCGTGGAAGCGATCGTCGTTCCGTGCATCCTGGATCACCATCGTATCGCCCGCGAGCAGGGCGTGCGCGCAGAACGACACGTCGCGCGGCGTCTGCGCGGCGTCGAGTCCCGCATGACTCTTGAACCACTGGCGATTCTCGTCGACAAGGCTGACGAGGGCGATCGGTACGTCGAACAGCCGGCGCGCGAGACGCGTCAGGCGATCGAAGCGCTCTTCGGGCGGCGTATCGAGAATCGAGAGCGAATGAAGCGTATCGAGCCGTGCGGGTGCGGCGACCGGGCGGGTGCCTGAAATCCATTGAACGCCGCGCATCGCGCGTGATGGGCGTTTCGCGACGCGGCGTGCTGGCCATTCGGCCGAATTGAACATCGCGCGATGCTCGCCGATCATCTGCAACGCGGCGGCAAAAAGGCAGGGGCCGAGCGCCGGGAGAAAGCCCGTGTCGCGCGTCAGTAGCTGGAGCGGTACGGCGTGCCCTGGTCGAAGCGGCTTTGCCAGTGCGTGAGGTAACGCGACGCGAGTTGCGGATTGTTCCAGACCACGACGACGTTCTCGGAATTGCGGCTGGCCGCCGACGCACTGTAGTTGAACGAACCCGTTTCGACGTGCTCGGCGTCGATCACGAGGTACTTGTCGTGATGGATCGCATAGGCGTCGATCGTGCGCGTCGGGATGCCCGCGTTGACGAGCAGGTTCAGTGCCTGCTTGCTGCTCTTCGCGCGGTTGCCCTTGTCGTCGACGACCACCGCGACATTGACGCCGCGGCGCTTGGCGGCCAGCAACGCGCGTGCGATGGGCGGCGACGTGAACGAGTACGCGGCGACCCGGATCGAACTGCGCGCCGCTCCGATCGCTTTCAGCACGAGCGCCTCGGCGCCGCCGTCGGGCGAGAAGGCCGATTCGACGACCTGGGTCGCGGGGGCTTCGTGAGTGGGCGCCGGCAGCCATCGCGACACGAGATCGATCGCTTGCTGGAGCAGCGATTCGCTTTGTGTCTTGCCGAAGGCGGCGAAGGGTGTGGCGAGCAGGGAAGCGGCGAGACAGGCGGCGGCGAGGCGATTGCGCGACAACATCTTGGACAGCGAATAATTTCGAGACAGCGGGTCGTGAGTGTAACGCACGCGTGGCGGCCCGGTCACGCGCGGATGCGAAGCGAAGGCGCACGCAGTGATCGGCAGGGGTGGAGAGGGTGACGCAAAGTTGCGTTATGCAGCCTCTGCGGGCGAGCAGGGCGATCAACGCACGGCGGTAGTGCCGGCGATGGGAGGCGATTGCGTTTGCCGTCGCGGCGAACCCGGGTGCGAGCAATGCGTGCGCCCGGGGGGCTGCGACGCGATGCTGGGGCCTAAGCGTATGTCGAGCCGGCGTGCCGGAACGACATCCGCGCGCGACGTATCGTCAATCCGTGGAGGCGGGCGCCGCGGTCCCGTCGGACGCGATCCATCCGGGCCCCGGCTCGGGCTGCACGTCGCGCGCGTCGAGCGGTTCCCCGCACGCCGAGCAGACGGTCACCGCGTGCATCAGCTGGCCGCAGGCCCGGTGGCGCAATTGCACCGGCGGCCCCTGGCCGTCGTCCTTCCAGCGATCGCCCCACGCCATCAGCGCGACCAGGGTCGGGTAGAGATCGAGGCCCTTTTCCGTCAGCCGATATTCGAAGCGCGGCGGCCGTTCCTGATACGCGCGCTTGGCGAGCACGCCTTCGTCGACGAGCCGCGCGAGCCGTTCGGCCAGTACGTGGCGCGTCAGGCCAAGCTGGGCCTGGAACGCGTCGAAGCGGCGGCAGCCGAGGAACGCGTTGCGCAGGATCAGCATGGTCCAGCGGTCGCCGAGCACGGCGAGCGTGCGCGCGACCGAGCAGTTCAGCGTGCCGATGTCATCCCATTTCATCGTCGAGTCTCTTGCCTGTTGTGGCGGTCTTGCGGCGGTTCAGCGAAATAGCGGGTTCGATTATAGAACCCGCCTTCGGTCGCAACGGACGCCGCCGCGTTGACAACGGCCGGCACCGTTGACAATAATGAGTTCCAATTTAGAACTTAATTGCGCGGCAACGCGCTTTCAACCCGGAGACAACCCGATGAATCCGCTTTCCCTGTCTGGCCTCGATCTGCTGCGTGCCGCCGCGTCGGGGGACGCGCCCCTTGCGTCGATTTCCGAGACGATCCCGATGCGCCCGCTCGACGTCGAGCTCGGTTACGTGAAGTTTTCGGCGCGGGCGGACGGCCGGCACCTGAACCCGCTGGGCGGCGTGCACGGCGGGTTCGCCGCGACGGTGCTCGATTCGGTCACCGGGTGCGCGGTGCATTCGATGCTCGACGCGGGCGTCGGTTACGGCACCGTCGATCTCCACGTGAAGATGCTGCGGCCCGTGCCGCGCGACGTCGACCTGATCGCCGAAGGGCGCGTGATTCACCTGTCGCGTTCGCTGGGCGTCGCGGAGGGCACGCTGAAGACGCCGGACGACAAGATCGTCGCGCATGCGTCGGCGACCTGCTTCATCCAGCGGCCGCAATGACGGGCGGCAGCACCCTCGTCCGAGTGGGCGCGTGAACGCGCGGTGCCGCACCGCCAGCCGCCTGTAAGCGTGCGCCGCGCCTGACTGAAGCAGTTGCTTCGATGTGGTAGCTTTCCTGCTTTCCACCGACGCGACAGGAACAGCATGGAATACCGCACACTCGGCGATTCGGGTATCGAGGTCAGCCTGATCGGTCTTGGCACGATGACGTGGGGCGAGCAGAATTCGGAGCGCGACGCGCACGAGCAGATCGACTATGCGCTCGGGCAGGGCGTGACGCTGATCGACGCCGCGGAGATGTATCCGGTGCCGCCCAAGCCCGACACGCAGGGCCGCACCGAGCAATACATCGGCACCTGGATCGCGCAGCATCGCGCGCAGCGCGACCGTATCGTGCTCGCGACGAAGATCGCCGGGCCGGCGCGGCAGCCGCACAATCCGCGCCATATTCGCGGCGAGGGCAACCAGTTCGACCGCAAGAACCTGACCGAAGCGCTCGACGGCAGCCTCAAGCGCCTGCAGACCGACTACGTCGATCTTTACCAGTTGCATTGGCCCGATCGCAGCACGACCACGTTCGGCCGGCCCGCGTATCCGTGGGTCGACGACGCGTACACGGTGCCGATCGAGGAAACGCTCGGCGTGCTCGCGGAATTCGTGAAGGCCGGCAAGGTGCGCGCGATCGGCGTGTCGAACGAAACGCCGTGGGGTGTCGCGCAGTTCCTGCGCGCGGCCGAAAAGCTCGGGCTGCCGCGCATCGCGAGTATCCAGAACCCGTACAGCCTGCTGAACCGCACGTTCGAAAATGGGCTGTCGGAGTTCACGCATCGCGACGGCGTCGGCCTGCTCGCGTATTCGCCGCTCGCGTTCGGCTGGCTGTCCGGCAAGTACGAGAACGGCGCGCGGCCGGCCGGTGCGCGCATCACGCTGTTCGAGCGCTTCCAGCGCTACAGCAAGCCGCAGGCCGTCGACGCGACGTCGCGTTATGTCGCGCTCGCGCGGCATCACGGGCTGTCGCCCGCGCAACTGGCGCTCGCGTTCGTCAACAGCCGCCCGTTCGTGCGCAGCAACCTGGTGGGCGCGACGTCGCTCGAGCAGTTGAAGGAGAACATCGGCAGCATCGACGTGACGCTGTCCGACGAGATCCTCGCCGAGATCGACGCATTGCACGAACGTCAGCCGAATCCGGCGCCGTAAACGGCACGCGGCCCGCGCGGCAGCGATGCCGCGACGGGCCGAGTCGGGCGGTTTCGGCGGCGCCGCACCGCGCCGTCGTTTCTCGCGTCAGCGCATCTTCAGCCGCGTGCGCGCGACGAACAGCGCGGCGAGGCTCAGCAGCGCGCATCCCATCAGGTAGAGCGCCGGCGACAGCCGGTTGCCGGTCGTGCTGATCAGCCAGGTGATGACGAACGGCGCGAAGCCGCCGAACAGCGTGACGCCGGTGTTGTAGCTGACCGCGAGCCCGGTGGCGCGCGTCTGCGACGGGAACAGTTCGGCCATCAGCGCCGGCAGCGCGCCGCAGTACGTCGCCTTCAGCGCGCCGATCCAGATCAGTGCGGCGAGCATCGTCGCGAACGACGCGTGACGCGTGAGCCACGCGAACGTCGGCCACACGGTCAGAAGCATCAGCACGGCCGCGACCGCCATCATCCGGATTCGCCCGGTGCGGTCGGACAGATGGCCGACGACCGGCGTGACGAGCGTCAGCACGAAACCGGTCGCGAGCGTGGCGGCGAAGCCCGTCGATGCAGGCAGCTCGAGCTGCTTGATCGCATAGGTCGGCATGTACAGGATCATGTAGTTGATCGCGGTCGAGATCACGAGCGCGCCGATCGAAAGCAGCAGCCGCACCTTCTGATCCGCGAACAGCTCGCGCACCGGCGCCTCGGAGCGCGCCTGTGTCTTGAACTCGACGCCTTCGTCGACGTAGCGGCGGATGTATAGCCCGACCGGGCCGATCGCGAGCCCGAACAGGAACGGCACGCGCCATGCCGTCCATTCCGAAGTGCGCGGTGCAAGGAGCGCTGGAATCGTTCGAGCGCCTCATGGCACATTTCACTAAATTAACCGCTATCGCCCGCTTCGCGCTACACGCCGAAATGCGCGACGAGGATCGGCGCTATGTGTTGCAAGCGATGCACGAACTGAGCGAGCAAGGAGAAGAAGACTTGCAGCGGCGACACGAGGCCTTGCGCCTGACGGCTTCCCGATACTGACTGGCCCGATATGGCGGCGAGGCAAATCTTTCGGCGCGATACTGAATGTGAAACATCGTCAGCGCACGCCGGGATGGATCACGGTTTGATATGATGAATCCCGGCTCGGCGCGATTCGACGGTTTAAACCGCATTGATACCTGAAGGCCCCGCAGCGGCCGAAACTTTTGGGCCTTCTCCTGTTGATGTGATACCAATGTGCCGCCCGGCATTGCCCGGCGGCCGTTTTTGTTACTACACGGTACGGGGTAGTCTGATGGTTTCGGAATTGCTGAACAAGGCGCTACGCACACAATACGTGCAACATGGGCGTATCGTCCGCCTTGATACGCCGCTTGGCGAAGACGCGTTGGTCCCGCTCTATGTCCGGGGGCGCGCATGCCTTGGGCGAGACTTCGAATTCACGATCGATGCAACGTCGACGCGGCTCGAAACAATTCCGGCGAAGGCGC
>NZ_JAUJPV010000025.1:0-121794 GCF_030481585.1 Burkholderia sp. AU45388
GCGAGGATGGCAAGACGCTGGCCGCGGTGACGTACGACAAGAACGCGGACGGCACGCCGAACTACAAGTCGGCCACGCTGGCGGGCGAAGGCGGCACGAAGCTGTCGAACGTGAAGGCCGGTACGGCAGACATGGACGCAGTGAACGTGTCGCAACTGAAGTCGTCCGGCTTGATCGGCGAGGATGGCAAGACGCTGGCCGCGGTGACGTACGACAAGAACGCGGACGGCACGCCGAACTACAAGTCGGCCACGCTGGCGGGCGAAGGCGGCACGAAGCTGTCGAACGTGAAGGCCGGTACGGCCGATGCGGACGCGGTGAACGTGTCGCAACTGAAGTCGTCGGGTCTGATTGGCGACGACGGCAAGTCGTTGGCTGCGGTGACGTACGACAAGAAGGCAGACGGTACGCCGAACTACAAGTCGGCGACGCTGGCGGGCGAAGGCGGCACGATCCTGTCGAACGTGGCGGACGGCAAGGCCGACAAGGACGCGGTGAACGTGTCGCAGTTGAAGTCGTCGGGCTTGATCGGTGACGACGGCAAGTCGGTTGCCGCGGTCACGTACGAGAAGAATGCGGACGGTACGCCGAACTACAAGTCCGTGAAGCTGGCGGGCGAAGGCGGTACGACGCTGTCGAACGTGAAGGCAGGCAAGGCCGATGAGGACGCGGTGAACGTGTCGCAGCTGAAGTCGTCGGGTCTGATCGGCGACGACGGCAAGTCGGTCGCCGCGGTGACATACGACAAGAAGGCAGACGGTACGCCGAACTACAAATCGGCCACGCTGGCGGGCGAAGGCGGCACGATTCTGTCGAACGTGGCGGATGGCAAGGCCGACAAGGACGCGGTGAACGTATCGCAACTGAAATCGACGGGCCTGATCGGTGACGACGGCAAGTCGCTGGCCGCGGTGACGTACGACAAGAACGCGGACGGCACACCGAACTACAAGTCGGTGAAGCTGGCGGGCGAAGGCGGTACGACGCTGTCGAACGTGAAGGCGGGCAAGGTCGACACGGACGCGGTGAACGTGTCGCAACTGAGGTCGGCGGGCTTGATCGGCGAGGACGGCAAGTCGGTCGCCGCGGTCACGTACGAGAAGAACGCGGACGGCACGCCGAACTACAAGTCGGTGAAGCTGGCCGGTGCAGGCGGCACGGTTCTGTCGAACGTGGCGGATGGCAAGGCCGACAAGGATGCGGTGAACGTGTCGCAACTGAAGTCGTCGGGCCTGATCGGCGAGGACGGAAAGTCGCTGGCCGCGATCACGTACGACAAGAACACGGACGGCACGACGAACTACAAGTCGGCGACGCTGGCCGGCGAAGGCGGTACGACGCTGACGAACGTGAAGGCTGGCCAACTGTCGGCGACGAGCACGGACGCGGTGAACGGCTCGCAACTGTTCGCGACGAACGAGAGCCTGGGCAAGCTGAACGACGCGTTGGAGAACGGCGGTGTCATCGACGGTACGACCGGTGAATCGCTAGCGGTGGTGTACGACAGCACGTCGAAGGACAAGGTGACGCTGGCCGGCGGCAAGACGGGCACGATCCTGTCGAACGTGCAGGCCGGTACGGCCGACCTGGACGCAGTGAACGTGTCGCAGTTGAAGTCGTCGGGCCTGATCGGCGAAGACGGCAAGTCGATCGCCGCGGTGACGTACGACAAGAACGCGGACGGCACGCCGAACTATGGTTCGGTGACGCTGGGCGGCGGGAAGTCGACGGGCCCGGTGACGCTGTCGAACGTGGCGGCCGGTGTGGCCGGCACCGATGCCGTCAACGTCGACCAGTTGGACGATATGTATGACAGGCTCACCAACGGCGCGATCGATCTCAAGTACATCAAGGTCAAGTCGGCAGGTCTCAAGGCAGTTGCGAACGGCAATGAATCTGTCGCGATCGGTTCGAGCGCGTTTGCAAGCAAGCCTTTTACGCTGGCTTTGGGTTCGGGTTCGCGCGCGACCGGCGACCATTCGGTTGCAATCGGTGCGAACTCCGTCGCCGACGAGGACTTCACCGTGGCGGTCGGCGACACGAGTCAGCAGCGCCGAATCGTCCACCTCGCCGATGGCATCGACGCAACGGATGCCGTCACGATGCAGCAGCTGACCGATGCGATGAAAACCGCCAATACGAACATCGATCAGAAGATGCTGCGGATGACGCGTGACGTCGAATCGAAGCCAGGCACCTTCGTTGCGATCGAAGGGATGGGTGCGGACGGCACCATGCCGAACGTGGCATCGATTGGCGGTGCGGATCCGACGCTCGGAACGGCCGCGGCCATCGGCGTAGGGAGCGCCGCGGGCGGGCTCGATGCGGTCGCGATCGGTCTGCAGGCGGGCGCCCTTTCGGCGAGCTCGGTTGCGCTCGGCAGCTTTGCGCAGACGGGGGTCGATCAACCGTTCTCGGTCGCGATGGGCAGCATGGTCACGACGAACGGCGCCGGTGCGCTCGCCATCGGTTCCCACGCGAAGGCCAATGCGGAAAACGCGGTGGCGGTCGGTAACAACGGCGTGATGGCCGTTGGCAAGAGCTCGATTGCCCTGGGCGACAAGGCGACGACGCTGAGCGGGAGTGTGAACGGCATCGCCATCGGCACGAACGCGAACGTGGCCAAGAACGTGGCTGACGCCGTCGCGCTCGGCGCGAACGCGAAGGCGACTCAGTCGAACAGCATCGCGCTGGGTGCCGGCTCGCTCGCGGATCGTGCGAATGCGCTGTCGATCGGCTCGGCAGGCGCCGAGCGTCAGATCATCCACGTGGCGAAGGGCACGCAGAACACCGACGCGGTGAACCTCGCGCAGCTCAAGGGTCTCGCGGACGTGGTCGGCGGCGGTACGGGCTTCGACGCGAACGGCGACGTGACCGCGCCGACGTACACGATCGACGGCAAGGAGTACCACAACGTCAACGACGCGCTGCAGGCTGCGGCGAAGAGTGGCAGTGATGGCGGTAACGGCACGGATCCGAATGCGGTCGCCTATGACGGTGCGCAGAAGGACTCGGTGACGCTGGCCGGCCAGAACGGTACGACGTTGTCGAACGTGGCGGCGGGCAAGGCCGACATGGACGCGGTGAACGTGTCGCAGCTCAAGTCGTCCGGCCTGATCGGCGAGGACGGCAAGTCGGTTGCCGCAGTGACGTACGAGAAGAACGCGGACGGCACGCCGAACTACAAGTCGGTGAAGCTGGCGGGCGAAGGCGGCACGGTTCTATCGAACGTGGCGGCGGGCAAGGCCGACACGGACGCGGTGAACGTGTCGCAGCTGAAGTCGTCGGGCTTGATCGGTGACGACGGCAAGTCGATTGCCGCGGTGACGTACGACCGTAACCTGGATGGCACGACAAACTACGGCTCGGTGTCGCTGGGCGGCGGGAAGTCGGCGGATCCGGTGACATTGTCGAACGTGGCCAAGGGTAAGGCTGGCACCGACGCGGTGAACGTCGATCAACTGACGGACGCAATCCGCGACGTGGAAGGAGGCATGAACCCGCTGGCGATGGCGTACGACAGCGTGAGCAAGGACACGGCGACGCTGGGCGGCCAGAGCGGCACGACGCTGTCGAACGTGAAGGCCGGTACGGCCGACATGGACGCGGTGAACGTGGCGCAGCTGAAGTCGTCGGGCCTGATCGGCGAGAGCGGCAAGTCGCTCTCGGCCGTGACTTATGACACGCACGCCGACGGCACCACGAACTTCGCGTCGGTGACGTTCGGGGGCACGAACGCCGGTATCCCTGTCGCATTGCATAACATCGCAAACGGCAAGGCATCGACGGACGCGGTCAACGTGTCGCAGCTGAAGGGCGTGACCGATGCAATCGGTGGCGGCCTGGGCATCGACGCGGACGGCAAGATCACCACGCCGGTGTATACGGTCGACGGCAAGGATTACGCGTCGGTCGGCGATGCCATCAAGGCGCTCGAGCAACGTGACGGCGGTTCCGGCAACGGCACGGACCCGAACGCGGTCGCCTATGACGACGCCACCAAGGCATCGGTGACGTTGGCGGGCGCGAAGGGCACGGTGATTCGCAACGTCGCGGACGGCTCGCTGGCGCTGGACAGCACCGAGGCAGTCAACGGTGGCCAGATGAATTTCGCGTTGTCCAGCATCGCGGACAGTCTCGGCGGTGGCGCCAAGTTCGATCCGGTGACCGGCGATATTTCGGCGCCGACGTATGAATTGACCGGGGCGGACGGGTTCAAGGACACGTACGACAACGTCGGCGATGCGTTCACACATGTCGACGAGCGTATGAACGAGAGCGCGAAGCAAATCGAGACGCTGGCTCAGGGCGTCAAGAACGCGGTTCGGTACGACGACGACAACCACACCTCCGTCACGCTCGGTGGCGTGGGTGCGGCGGCGCCGGTCAAGCTGAAGAACGTCGCGGACGGTACCGACGAAACCGATGCGGTCAACGTGCGGCAGTTGCGCTCGGCCGGCCTGGTCGGTGAAGACGGCAAGCTGCAATCGGCGGTCGTGTACGACAAGAACGACGACGGCACCACGAACTACGGCTCGTTGACGCTCGGCGGCAAGGGTGCCGCAGCACCGGTCGCACTGCATAACGTGGCGGCGGGTACGGCCAAGACGGATGCGGTGAACGTCAGCCAGTTGAGTGGCGTGACCGATGCGCTCGGCGGCGGTGCCAAGATCGACGAGACCACCGGCGAGATCGTTGCGCCGACCTACAAAGTGGATGACAAAACTTTCCACAATGCAGGCGACGCGCTGACGAACATCGACAGCCGGGTCACGCAGATCCAGAACAATCTCGGTGAAGCCACGAAGCTGGTCGGCGCGGTCGCGTACGACAAGAACGGCGACGGCACCGTGAATTGGGGCAAGGTGACGCTTGGCAACGGCTTGTCGACGGGGCCGGTGGTGCTGACGAATGTCGCGGACGGCAAGACCCAGTACGACGCCGTGAACTACGGCCAGTTCTCGAAGCTGGAAGGGCGCGTCAACGATATCGACGAACGTCTGACCGTGGCAACCAAGCCCGGTGACGACAACAACGGCGGTTCAGGCAAGAACGGCAACGACCTGATCAGCGGCACGGGCGGCAGCGGCAAGGATAGCGGTGAAGTCGTCGCCGCGAAGCCGGGCACCGGCAACGGCAACATCGCTGTCGGCTCCGGGTCGCAGATCGCCGATGCCAAGAACAACGGCACGGCAATCGGCGCCGGCTCGAAGGTGCAAGCGGACGACGGCACGGCGCTCGGCCACGGTGCGACCGTGTCGTCCAGCGCGACCAACTCGGTTGCGCTGGGCAGCGGGTCGAAGGCAACCGAAGCCAACACCGTGTCGATCGGCTCGGACGGCCACGAGCGCCGGCTTGTCAATGTCGCGGACGGCATCAAGAAAACCGATGCCGTCAACAAGGGGCAGCTCGACCGGGCGATCGGCGGGATGCAAGGTCAGATCAATGACATGGCGCGCAATGCCTACTCGGGTATTGCGGCAGCCACGGCGTTGACGATGATTCCGGGTGTCGATCCGGGCAAGACCTTGTCGTTCGGTGTGGCCGGTGCGTCGTACAAGGGCTATCAGGCGGTTGCGATGGGCGGTGAAGCGCGCATCACGGAAAACCTGAAGATGCGTGCCGGCGTCAGCCTCAGCAGCGGCGGCAACACCTTCGGTGCAGGTGCGTCGTATCAGTGGTAAAGCGGCAACGCGGGCCGTTCGGCCCGCGCCGTCACCCCCTGCGTGGCCGAGCGGGCGCTTGTCGTCCGCCACGCCACGCACCACGCCACACGACCAGCTTCATTTCCATCCGTCAATTTCCAGGAGTCCGCCTCGAGCGGACCGAATCATCATGAATAAACCACAACACTTCGTCCGTCGGGGTCTGCTCGGCGCATTCGTCGTCGTGCTGAGCGCATGCACGACGCAATCGGGCCCGACCTATACCGTCCGGGCGATCAAGGCGTCCGATCAGCCGGCGCCGGTCTTTCGCGTGACCTGCGAGGGGCTCGTCTCCAGCACGAAATCGTGCGAGGCAGCCGCGCAGAAGTTCTGCGCCGGCAAGCCGGTCACGCCGCTGCAAACGGTCGATCGCGTGCGTCGCGGCGCCGCGATGGGCGATCCGCGCGAACTGACGTTCATGTGCGGCGTGCCGCCTCAAGCACCCGTCCAGCCGCCTGTCGCCGCGCAACCGCAACCGGTCGAGCAGCCGCAGGCGGTCGCCGCGCCGATTGCGCAGCGCCAGGTGCTGCTGCAAGGCAGTGCGAACTTCGCGTTCGACAGCGCAGTGCTGACCCCGAGTGCCCGCCAGGAGCTCAATCGCTTCCTGGACATGAATCGCGACGCCCGGTTTCGCCGTGTGACGGTCACGGGCTATACGGATTCGCAGGGCGCGCACGCCCATAACGTCCGACTGTCCGAGGCGCGGGCTCGCGCGGTTGCCACGTACTTGCGTACGGGCGGATTGCGTGCCGAACACGTCACGACCGTCGGCAAGGGGGCGGAAGAGCCGGTTGCGACCAATTCGACGGCGGAAGGACGTGCGCAGAACCGGCGCGTCGAGATCGAACTCGAGGCCGGGTAACGAGCGGCGAACGATGGCTCCGCGGCAAGCGGTGGTGGTTGCCGCGGAGCCAAATGATTGAACTGTCCGGATGGCTCCGGGACATCCAGGACTGACACGAGAAAGTAACCATGGCAGAGCAGAAAGCAACGACACGTCCATCGCGTCCGACGATCGATACAGTGACCGACAACGTACCGCCGCACACCGGCGTGATCGAAAAAGGCGGGTTGACCAACGATCCGCGCCCGACGGTGAGCGGCCGCGGCGACCCTGGTGCGACGATTCACATTCTGGTGGACGGCGTGCAGGTCGGCACCGCGGTAGTCGGCGCGAACGGCACGTGGAGCTTCGCGCTCACTCAGCGGCTGAGCGACGGCGAGTATCGCCTGACGGCGCGCGCGAGCAACGAGATCGGCATGAGCGTGCCGTCGGCGTCGTACGGCATCCAGCTCGACACGACGCCGCCGTCGCAGCCGAAGATCGACGCGGCGACGGAAGGCACGCAACCGATGCTGTCGGGGCAGGCCGAAGCGTATTCGACGGTGACGATCTACGACGGCGCGACGGTGCTGGGCACGGTGAAGACGAGCATCGACGGCACGTGGACGTTCCAGTTGCCGTCCGGCCTGTCGAACGGCAGCCACGCGTTGACGGTGACGGCCCAGGATCCGGCGGGCAATACGAGTATCCGGTCGGCCGGCTTCGACGTGACCATCGGTCCGGTTGCGCCGCCGTCACCGCTGGCGAAGGCACTGCTGGACGACATGGGGCGCGACAGCGGCAACTTCAACTTCGACCGATTGACGAACGACGGCACGGCAGGTCGTTTGCTGAGCGGCCATCTGGTGGGTGCGCTCGCGGCGGGCGACAAGGTGCAGGTATCGACGGACGGGGGCCGGACGTGGATTGACGCGTTGATGAAGTCGGACGGCACGTGGGTCGCGATCGATCCGAACACGCACACCGGCAACTGGACGATCCAGACGCGTGTGGTCAATGCGGTCGGAAACGCCGGTGAGGTTGAGTCGACGGATGTCGCGCTGAAGATGTTCGTGTATCCGCCGACGTTCGTCGAGTTTGTCGACGGCGCCGTCATGGTGAAGTTCGTGGGGGCGCAGCTCGAGGCAGGCTCAAGGCTGTCCGTGATGGTTGGCGATCGGTTTTTCATGCATACGCTGACTGCGGCAGAAATCGCGACCGGCACAGCGAAGTTCGTTTTGCCGAACGATGCGTCGGGCATGCCGGCCGCGGCTATCGTCGACACGGCAGGCAACATCTCTCAGTATCGGCAACCTGCGACGATCGAGTTTGGCGAGAACTTCAACGCGGCGAGGTCGGCATCTTTGTTCAAAGGAGAATCCGTTTCTTTTGCGCATTTCACGCTGACTGGTATCGAAGACCTCGGACATACATACTGGAGTCAGGGAATTTATAGCGGAAACGGCTTCAAGATCGATCCGACCTACGGCCTTTCGTCGCCTCCGTCGACGATGGCACTCGGCATTACCGGCAAAGTCAGGCTCGACCTGAAGGACGGCGCCGGCGCGACGCACTTCGCTTTCGACGTGGGGGACGTCACGGGAGGTGAATACCTGGTCCTGACCTTTCGTGATGGCACTGGCAAAGTGATTTATACGAGTAAGCCGATTACGACGGGGGAGGGCATCCTTCAGCACGTCGAGATCGATATGCCAAAAGGACTAGCATTCACCTCGATCGAATTCGATCAACAATGGCGAACCGTGCCGAACGGAGCGCTGACATGGATCGACAACTTCCAGTTCTCGAGGCCTGTTCCTGATCAATTGATTGATCCGCCTGCGTTCCTCGAGCTTGCCGGCGATACCGCCTACTACGGCGGGAGTGGCGATACCGTATTCACCGTCGGCGACGTTTCGTACTTCACGCGCAACTCGAGCGGTGTCCACGGTGGTGCTGGAGTCGATACGTTGAAGCTGACCGGAAGCGGTCAGACACTGGATCTTGCAACGCTGATGGACGTAGGCGGCCACTGCAAGATCTCGTCCATCGAGATTGTCGACATTACCGGCACCGGCAACAACGCGCTGAAACTGTCGATGCGCGACGTGCTGGAACTCGGCCATGAAAACGTGTTCCGGAGCGACGGCCATACGCAATTGATGGTCAAGGGCGATGCCGGCGACCGGGTCGAATTGTCCGGCATGAAAGGGCTGGATGCCGGGCAGTGGACGAAGCACGGGCTGGTCGCGGTCGATGGACTGGCTTTCATGCTTTACGAGAACGCCGCGATGAACGTCGAACTGCTGGTGCAGGCTATCGTCACGACTCAATTGGGTTGATGTGTAGAGCCCTGAAATGCGCGTCGGTGCATTTCGGGGTTTTACTTCCGTTGGTGTTACCGCGTCACCCCGGCTTTCTTCCCGAGGGCGTCCGGTGTTGCCTCTACCCGGAAAATTCGGAATTCAAACTTGTCCTATTCGACCGGTATTTTCTTTCGGTCGTGTCCCATTTGAGGCCGCGGAAACATTCCGTAAAGTTGTTTCCTCTCGAGTGCGATCCTGCCGATGGCCATCGCATGTTCCGTCGGCCGAAGCCGCCATGGTCAAGCTGGCGGAGCAGGCGTGTTTTGGCACCATCGTCTCGCGGTTCGCCGAATGGGCGCTGCCCATGAATCTCGGTACTTCGCCTCAGTCTTCCGTCAATTCTCTCGGCCACGCAGTGGCCGCATCGTCCGTTTCGATATGAATGCTCAACCTTCCGATGCTGGTAGCGATAGCGAACCGGTCCTGCCTGATTCCCTCACCTGCGACAGCCTGCTCGATTCGATCGCCTGGCTTTGCGCACATTACGGGTTCGGTAGAAGTCATGCGGTCCTGACTGCCGGTCTCGCCAGGTACGGTGCGCTGACGCCGTCGCTCGCGATCGAGGCGCTCACGCATGCTGGGCTAGCCGCGAAGCTGGTGGCGCGTCCGCTCGCGCAATTGCCCGAGCATCTGTTGCCGGCCGTGCTGTTGCGCCGCAACGGCAGTGCCTGCGTGCTGCTCGGCTGGCGCATCGACGATGCGGCGGCGCCCGAGCCGCAGGTCCTGTTTAGCGTCGTGATGCCTGAACTCGGCGACGCGCCGGTCGAATGCACGGAAGCCGAGCTGAACGACGCCTACTCCGGTCACGCGCTGCTCGTGAAGCCCGCGGCGAAGGTCGACGCGCGTCCGGACGACCTGCCGACCGAATCGGCCGGCCACTGGTTGCTGCGCACGCTGTGGCGCTATCGCAGCTACTACGCGAGCGCGGCCCTCGGCGCGTTTCTGATCAACGTGCTCGGCCTCGCCAGCGTGTTCTTTACGATGAACGTGTACGACCGCGTCGTCCCGAACCAGGCATACGTGACGCTCTGGTCGCTCGCGATCGGGGTGGCGTTCGCGATGCTAATGGAAGCCGTATCGCGGCATGTACGCGCGCACGTGCTCGACACCGCCGGCAAGAAGGCCGATCTGGTGCTCGGCAGCCTGCTGTTCCGGCAGGCGCTGGCGATCCGGCTGGAGCGCCGGCCGGCGTCGGCCGGATCGTTCGCGCACCGGCTGCGCGAGTTCGAGTCGGTTCGGGACTTCGCGACGTCGGCGACGCTGTCGGCGATCTCCGATCTGCCATTCGTGTTCCTGTTCGTCGCGGTGGTGTTCGCGGTTGGCGGTCCGCTCGGCTGGATTCCGCTGCTGATGATTCCGCTGATCGTCGGCCTCGGTGCGATCGTGCAGTGGCCGCTCGCGCGAGCGATGCGCGAAAACCTGCGCGAGGCGTCGCTCAAGCAAGGCGTGTTGATCGAATCGATCGACGGGCTCGAGACGCTCAAGGCGGTCGGCGGAGAAGGCGCGATGCGCCACCGCTGGGACGCGTTCAGCGCGAAGACGGCGGCCTCGTCGATGCAGTCGCGGCAGCTGTCCAGCATGGCGACCAGTTGCGTTGCGTTCCTGCAGCAAATGCAGACCGTGGTGATCGTGATCGCGGGCGTGTACTTGATCGGCGAAGGCAAGCTGACCCAGGGCGCGCTGATCGGCTCGGTGATGCTCGCGGGCCGCGTGACGGCGCCGCTCAGCCAGGTGATGGGGCTCGCGCTGCGTTTCCAGCAGGCGAAGACGGCCCTGTATTCGCTCAACGAACTGATGGCGATGCCGGTCGAGCACGAGCCGGGGCAGGACTATCTGGCGAAGCCGCCGCTCAGCGGCCACGTGAAGCTCGACGGCGTGTCGTTCGCGTATCCGTCGGCCGGGCTGCAGGAAAACGCACCCGCGCTGGACAAGGTGTCGGTGGAGATTCGGCCGGGTGAGCGCGTCGCGATACTCGGACGGGTCGGCAGCGGGAAATCGACGCTGCTGCGTCTGATCGCGCGGCTTTATCAACCGACAGAGGGCAAGCTGCTCGCCGACGGGCTCGACGCTGCACAGATCGCGCCGGCCGACTGGCGCCGTGCGTTCGGCTACGTCGGTCAGGACAGCCGGCTGTTTTACGGGTCGCTGCGCGAGAACATCACGATCGGTCGTCCCGACGTGCCGGCCGCGGAATTGCTGCGTGTGCTGCAACTGACGGGGCTCGATGCGCTGGTCGCCCGGCATCCGATGGGCGTGAACCTGCAGGTCGGCGAGAACGGGCGCGACCTGTCGGGCGGCCAGCGTCAGCTCGTCGCGCTGGCGCGCAGCCTGATCGCGCGGCCGCGCACGTTGCTGCTGGACGAGCCGACGAGCGCGATGGACACCCAGACGGAATCGCTCTTCATCGAGCATCTGAAGCAGGCGAGCGCCGGCCAGACGCTGGTCGTGGTGACGCATCGCACGTCGTTGCTGACGCTGGTCGACCGGATCGTGATCGTCGATCAGGGCAAGGTCGTGATGGATGGGGACAAGGCGCGCGTGCTGGCGGCGTTGTCGGGGCAGCCCGAGCCGGTTGGGCCGACCGGGCATCACGCGTCGCCCGACGAGCCGCAGCGAAGCCGGGCGCCGAAAGTGCGCGTGGTCGAGCGCGGCGCGGGAGCGGTGGCCACGGATCAAACAGCGGCGTCGGCACCGGCGGCCATGACAGCGGAGGCATCGTGATGCATCGGATTCGATCGATGCTGGGCCGCAAGCGGGCGCCGTGCCTGAGAGCGGCCGATGTCGCGTACATGAGCGACATCCGCGAGGCGCTGCTGGTGCGCTCGTCCGCCGGCGCGCAGTTGACGCTCTACGTGGTTGCCGTGGTGCTGGTCGCGGGGCTCGTCTGGGCGCACTTCGCTCGCGTCGAGGAGGTCACGCGCAGCGATGCGACGGTGGTGTCGCCGAGCCGCGAGCAATGGATTCAGAGCCTCGAGGGCGGCATCGTCCAGTCGGTGGCGGTGCACGAGGGCGAGGTGGTCGAGAAGGGACAACTGCTCGCGAAGATCGATCCGGCGCGCGCGCAGGCGAGCTATCGCGAAGTGTCGACCAAGGCGCTGGAGTTGCAGGCGAACGTGTCGCGCGCGCGCGCCGAGGCGTATGGGGCGCAGCTGACCTTTGCGGAAGAGGTGAAGCGTGAACCGGGCCTCGTCGCGCAGGCAACCGCGACCTACCGTGCGCGCCGCCAGGCGCTCGACGAGCAGGTCGCCGCGTTGCGGCGGAGCCAGGCGCTGGTGCGGCGCGAGATCGCGATGTCGGAGCCGCTCGCGGCGAAGGGGCTGGTTTCCGAAGTCGAGATGCTGCGCATGCGGCGTCAGGCGACGGACATCGATGCCCAGATCGCGGAACGCCGGAGCCGGTTTACCGCGGATGCCAGCACCGAGCTGTCGCAGCTCGAGCAGGAGCTCGCGCAAACCAACGAGGTACTGGCCGGCCGCGCGGACGTGCTGGCGCGCACCGACGTCGTCGCGCCGATGCGCGGCGTGGTGAAGAACATCCGCATCCGCACGGCAGGCGGCGTCGTGCAGTCGGGCGAGCACATCATGGAGATCGCGCCGCTCGACGGCCGCGTGCTGATCGAGGCACGGATCAAGCCGTCCGACGTTGCGTTCCTGCGGCCGGGATTGCCGGTGCTCGTGAAGCTGAGCGCGTACGACTTCGCGATCTACGGCGGGCTGTCCGGGCACGTCGTCAGCGTCGGTCCGGACACGTTGAAGGACGATCAGAAGGCGGCGATGGGGCGTCCCGATGCGAATTACTACCGGCTCATGGTCGAGACGGATGCGGACGCGCTGGTCGCGGCCGGCAAGCATCTGCCCGTCTTGCCGGGCATGCAGGCGACGGTCGATATCCGCACCGGCGAGAAGACGGTGCTCGATTACCTGCTCAAGCCGATTTTCAAGGCCCGCGAGGCCTTCAGGGAGCGGTGATCATGAGCGGCCTTCGAGTTATCCGCGCACCCGTCGGTGTGCGCGAACGGGGCTGGGTGTGCCGGGGCGCCGTATCGGCGGTGCTGCTCGCGCTGTCGGTGTGGCAGGTGGTTGGGGTGGCGCATGCCGCCAGTGTCAGGGAGCCGCATATGGTGGCTTCGACGTCGGTTCCGGTATCGACATGGGTGTCTCCTGCATCGGCATCGGCGCCTTTGACGTCGGCTCCGGCGTCGACTTCGATGGAGAGTGAGTCGGTCGAGGCTGCGTCGCGGTCGACGGCGAGCGATTCGCGCACCGTATCACGCGCATCCGGCGCCGCGGATTCGCGCGCAGGTGTTCTCGTGTCAGTGCCCGACGATGCCGCATCGGGCTCGGCCCCTGCCTCCGCGATGACGGAGCGTGACCTGCGGCGGATGCTGTACACGGCGGCTGAAGCGGCGGTCGACGTCAGCCCGCAGGTGCGGCGCTTGTACGCGGAGTACCAGGCTGCGCAATCGGACGTCGATCAGGCGAAGGGTGCGCGCTGGCCGCAATTGCAGTTGAGCGGCCAGACGCGTGCCGCGCAGTTCGGCTCGAACGCTGGCAGCGCGTACGATCCGGGCAACGCACTGAGCGTGAACCTGACGACGACGCTGTTCGACTGGGGACGCACCGATAAAACGATCGGCAGCCGGCAGGATCTGGCGAGCGCCGGCCAGGAACGCTACGTCGCGCAGATGGAGGATTCCGCCTATCAGGTCGCCGCCACGCTCGTCGAGCTTTCGAAGCAACGCAACATTGCCGCGCTGAGCCAGCGCTTCGTCGACCGGATGTCACGCCTCGTGCGAATGCTCGACGAAATCGTCGCGGTCGACCGCGGCCGCGGCAGCGAGCTGACGCAGGCGAAGGCCCGCTTGCTGCAGGCCGAAGCGAGCCGCGACGCGGCACTGGCGAAATGCCGAACGGCCGAGCTGAATCTTCGCAAGCTGGTGGGGGAACGGCCGGTGCCGATTCCGGCGGAATCGAGCTGGCCGCTGCATCCGGGCAATCTCGACCGGCTGATGTCCGCGCTCGACGAGAATCCGCGACTGCGGCAGGCACGTGCCGAGGCCAGCGCGGCGGAGCTGAACCGCGATGCGGTGCGGGCGGCGTCGAAGCCGCAACTGAACTGGGTCGTCAGCACGAATACCGGACGCGACTCGATCGGACGCCGGATGCCCTGGCAGACGATGCTCACGCTGACGTGGAACGCGTTCACGGGCGGTGCCGCAACCGCGGCGACCGATGCGGCGACGTATCGTGCGTCGGCAAGCTGGCGCGGGGTCGAGCAGATGCGCCTGGATCTGGAGTACCAGGTGCGCAGCGCCGAGGAAGATGCGCATGCATTCGGCGAGCGCGCGGACCAGTATCGCGACCTGTCGGTGGAATCGGCGCGCGTGCGCAGCGCATTTTTCGATCAGTGGTATCACCTCGGGCGCCGCTCGCTGCTCGACGTGCTGATTGCCGAAAGCGACGACTACAACAATCGCGTCAACGAGGTGGCGTACCGCTTTGACGGCTATGCCGCGACGCTGCGCGGCTACGCATCGGCCGGCATGCTCGTGCAATGGCTGCGTGAAGGATGACGCATCGCGCGGTGCCTGGCGTCGCGCCGGGCAACGAGGGAAATCATGAATCCTGGATCGATCGATAACTGGTTTGCATTGCCGCCGCCGCGGGCGGCTTCCTATCTGCCTGCGCCTTATGGCGTCCGGCGCGGCGTCCCGGGTCAGTTCGCGCATCTGTCGCCGGGGGGCGTCTATCTGCCGGCGCCACGGTCGCGCCGCGGTGTGGCTGTCGCCGCGGCCGCAGGGGCTGCCGATTTCGGGCACGACAATCTTGCATGGAGTCGCACACCGCCTCCGCGCGGCCGTGGCCGCGTCATGTTGGCTGCGATCGGGGGCGCATTGCTCGGTACAGCGTTGACGGTGCTTTTCGGCGGGATGCTGGCGGACCGCTGGGCGGAATTCGGTCGAATGGCGCGAGGAAGGCTGCCCGAAGGGAGCGCGGGATCCGCATCGATCGTGGCGGCGGCTGCCGAGTCGGCTGCGACGCTGCGCCCGGCATCGGCCTCGGATCCTGCGTCGGCGTCGAGCCTGGCATCGGCTTTCCCGGCCGCTTCGGCACCCGCATCGATTTCTATGCCGAGCGCCGGTCAATCCGGGATGCCGCCCGATCCGCCGCGCCGGAAGGGTGCCCACGCGGTGCCGGCGTTGCGCTTGCCGCCGCCAAGGACGTCCGACATGGCGGGCATGTCGGTTCGCGAGCGGCAGAGGATGCGCCCGGTACCCGTGCGAACCGTATTGCCTAGCATGCCGGCGAAGCTTCGCTCGACGGCGCCCGTCGATACGTCCGATACGACCTCATCGGGTGCGCCCGCCCCATGCGGTGCCGACTGGCCGTGCGGCGACGCATTGCGATCGTTGCAGGCCGAGTTGAAACAATGGGAAGCTGCCCGACAGTCGTCGGCGCCGGCCGATAGCCGAGCGGAGCAGATGCCGGTTCGTCTGACCGATCACCCGCGTGTGACGGAGTGGTGATTCAGGCAGAGCCGCCGGCGGAAGCCAGGGCGCGCGGTCGCCAGGCCATGGCTCGTCTCATGCGTTCACTGCAGGATCAACCGCAAATGCGCATCGGCCTGCTCGCCGGGCGGCTTCTGAAACCCGCCTTTGGCAAACCGATGCCACCTGCCGATCACGTAGCTGACGAGCAGGCTCGCCCGCGCACCGGGATCGTAGTCGGCCGGCAGCGCGAACGGCGTCGCGCCGTCCTGCGGCGCATTCGCCTCGGTGCGCGCGACCCGCAGGCATTGCTTGACGGTCGCCTCGATCCGATCGAGCAACTGGTTCACGCGTTCGGTGAGCCGCTCGTCCTCGCCGACCAGCGCCTCGCCGGTCAGCACGCGTGTCATTCCCGGGTTTTTCGCGGCGAAATTGAGCATCGTCAGCGCGATCGTGCGCGCCTGCAGCACGCCGTTCGGCTCCTTCGCGACGATCTGGTTGACGAGCCCGAACAGCGCCTGCTCGATGAACTCGATCAGCCCTTCGTACATCTTCGCCTTGCTGCTGAAGTGCCGGTACAGCGCCGCTTCCGACACGTCGAGCCGGGCCGCGAGCGCGGCTGTCGTGATTTTTTCCGGCTTCGGGGCCTCGAGCATCGCCGCGAGCATCTGCAGGATCATCACGCGGCGCTCGCCCGGCTTGGGGCGCGGGCGGGACGGCGTGGCCTTGTCTTCCGTTACGGCTTGGTCCTGCGGGTAAGTCGGCTGCATTTTTGTCGCCCCGATCGTGTGCCCAGTCGCAGCGATTTTAACGAACGAATGCGCTGGTCGACATAATGCGGCCGTCCGGTTGCCGGCAAATGGCCGGGCAGGTGGCCCGTGATCCATACCGTGCGGATGCCCAGACGCTTGTAGCGCTTCAGGTGGCTCCGCGTATCCTCGACGAGGATCGCGTCGGCGAACCGCGCATGCGCGGCGCGCAGCGTCCGGCGCAGCATCGCATGGTCGGGCTTCGCGCGCCACGCGCGGCGGTCGCGCATGTGCTCGATCGCGATCACGCGCTCGAACAGCCGCTCGATGCCCAGCTCGTGCAGCACCGCGCGCGCATAGTTTTCCGGCGCGTTGGTCAGGATCAGCTTGCGGCCCGGCAGCGCGGCGACGATGCGCGCCAAGCCGCGCTCGGCGCGCACCATCGCGGGCAGGTCGGAAAACGTGTGGACCACGCGCAGGAAGTCGTGCGGGTCGATCGGATGATGGCGCGTGAGGCCGAGCAGCGCGGCGCCGTAGCGCTCGGTGTAGCCGTTGCGCAGGCGATCGGCTTCGGTGCGCTCGACCTGCAGCGCGTCGACGATGTATTGCGTCATCGCACGGTTGATCTCGGGAAAGATCGCATGCGATGCGTGGTGAAGCGTATTGTCGAGATCGAACAGCCAGACGGGCGCGCCGGCGCGCGGCCGGCTGCGGGAGATGCGCCGGCGTCGCAATGACGCCGGCAGGTCGGTGCGGGAGGGTGGGCGGCGCGCGCTCAATGCGAGCGGATCATCGTGCCGAACGGCTGCTCGGTCAGGATTTCCAGCAGCACCGAGTGCTCGATCCGGCCGTCGACGATGTGCACCGACTTCACGCCGCTCTTCGCGGCGTCGAGCGCCGACGAGATCTTCGGCAGCATGCCGCCCGAGATCGTGCCGTCCTCGAACAGCGCGTCGATCTCGCGGGCGGACAGGTCGGTCAGCAGGTTGCCGTCCTTGTCCATCACGCCCGGGATGTTGGTCATCATCAGCAGCTTCTCGGCGTTCAGCACCGTGGCGAGCTTGCCCGCGACCAGATCCGCGTTGATGTTGTACGACAGGCCGTCCTGGCCGAGGCCGATCGGCGAGATCACCGGGATGAACGCATCGTCCTGCAGCGCCTTCACGACCGCCGGATTGATCGCCTCGACTTCGCCGACCTGGCCGATGTCGATGTACTGGCCCGGGTTGTCGCGGTCCGGCATCAGCAGCTTGCGTGCATGGATCAGGCCGCCGTCCTTGCCCGTCAGGCCAACCGCGTGGCCGCCGAAGTGGTTGATCAGCATCACGATGTCCTGCTGCACTTCGCCGCCCAGCACCCATTCGACGACTTCCATCGTCTCTTCGTCGGTGACGCGCATGCCCTGGATGAAGGTGCCGGCCTTGCCGATCTTCTTCAGCGCGTGATCGATCTGCGGACCGCCGCCGTGGACGATCACCGGGTTGATGCCGACCAGTTTCAGCAGGATCACGTCGCGTGCGAAGCCCTGCTTGAGCCGCTCTTCCGTCATCGCGTTGCCGCCGTATTTGATCACCACGGTCTTGCCGTGGTAACGGCGGATGTACGGCAGCGCCTCCGCGAGGATTTCTGCTTTCAGCGTGGGGGCGATCTGCGAGAGGTCGATGGGCTCGGACATGGCGGCGGCTCTGGCTGGGAACGGTTGAAACAGGGCGAATTGTACAGGAGTGGCGCAGCGCAGCATCGGGTTTTTGGGCGGGGCGGAACCCCCGGCGGCGCGACGCGGCATCGCACGCGGCGGCCCGCCGGCTATGGCGCGGCGCGATTCGGGAGGAACCGCGCGGGTGGCTTCGGCCGGCCGCCACGCGCGCATTTGCGACGGATCCCGGCCAGGCGGCCGGCGTGCAAAATCCTTCCACCGCGCTATGCTTGTCGCGTGGGGCGATGTCCCGCCCGTTTCCGCGATTGCGCCATGACCGATTCCGCCGCCGACGCTCGTTCCGCTCCGCGCCGCGCGCGCTGCCCGCACTGCGGGCGCGGCTTCGACTGCGGCGCGCATACGCAGCCGTTCGACTGCTGGTGCGCGGCGATGCCGGTGCCGCCCGGCGGCACGCCGCCCGCGGCCGGTGCGCGGTGCCGATGCCCCGAATGCCTGGCCGACGAGATCGCGCAGCGCATGGCCGGCGCGGCCGGTTGACGAGGCCGCGCCACGCACGCGCGTCGCCCGTTCCTGCGAGCGGATCCGGCCCCGCTAGAGGCGCCGCCCGCTAAACGGGTAAACTGCCCGGATGCAACGAATCACCACCACCGGACGCGTCAACCTCAGTCACCTGTTCTGGCTCCGCAATCTCGCGATCATCGGCCAGCTCGTGACGATCGGCGTCGTGCAGACCTATTTCGGCGTGCATCTGCCGTTGCCGGCGATGCTGATGGTCATCGCGCTCGAAATCGTTTTCAATGCGCTGACCTGGGTGCGCGTGCTGCGCGCGCGGCCCGAGACCAATTTCGAGCTGCTCGGCCAGCTGTGGGTCGACCTCGGCGCGCTGTCCGCGCTGCTGTTCCTGTCGGGCGGCACGACCAACCCGTTCGTGTCGCTGTACCTGCCGTCGCTCGCGATCGCGGCGGCCGTGCTGCCGTGGCACCTGATGATCTGGCTCGCGGCGTTCGCGGTCGCCTGCTACGCGGCGCTCGGCTTCGATTCGGTGCCGCTCAACATGGACAACCCGGCGAATCTGTTCGATTACTACCGTACCGGCATGTGGGCGAACTTCATGGTCAGCGTCGGGCTGATCGCGTGGTTCGTCGCGCGCATGTCGAACGCGCTGCGCCAGCGCGATGCGGCGCTCGGCGAGGCGCAGCAGCATCTGCTGCGCGACGAGCGGGCCGTCGCGCTCGGCGTGCAGGCCGCCACCGTCGCGCATGAAATGGGCACGCCGCTGTCGACGATCGCGATGCTGGCCGAGGAGTTGCGCGACGCGGCGCGCGCCGATCCGGGGCTCGCGCGCTACGAGGCCGACCTGAAGGTGCTCGAGGAGCAGATGTCGCTGTGCACGTCGGCGCTCGCGCGCCTGCGCAGTCGCGCGAGCGCGCCGGCCAGCCGCCAGCCGGTGGACGACTGGCTCGACACGTTCGTCGAGCACTGGCGCCTGCGGCATCCGCACGTGCAGTTCGAGTTGCTCGGCGCGCGCCCGGCGGGCGTCGCGCTCGACGATACGGTCGCGGCCGGCCAGATCCTGACGATCCTGCTCGACAACGCCGCGCGCGCGAGCCCGCAGCGGGTGACGCTCGCCGCGAAGGTCGCGCATGGCGGCACGGCCGACGAAATCGAATTCGAGGTATGCGACGACGGGCCCGGCATTCCGGCCGCGCTGCGCGAATCGCTCGGCGCGATGCCGGTCGACAGCACGCAGGGCGGGCACGGCGTCGGCCTGTATCTGGCGTTCAGCGCGGCCGCGCGGCTCGGCGGCGAGATCGAACTGTCCGATGTGACGCCGCGCGCGGCGGGCGGTAACGGGCGGGCCGGCGGTGCGGCGAATGGCCACGCAGCGGCCGCATCGGGACAACGCGCGGGCTCGCGCACGGGTGCACATCCAGCCGAACGGCCAGCCGGCGCGCCGGACAGCCGCGCGGCCGGCACCGCGACCGGGCGCGGCACGCGGGCCGTGCTGCGCCTGCCGGTCGTGCGCGTCGCGCTGCCGGCTGTCTCAACCAACACGTAGACGGAGAAACCACATGAGCGAGAACAATTTCCTGGTGATCGACGACAACGAGGTGTTCGCGGGCACGCTCGCGCGCGGCCTCGAGCGCCGCGGTTACGCGGTCCAGCAGGCGCACGACAAGGAGGCGGCGCTGCGGCTCGCCGCGGGCGGCAAGTTCCAGTTCATCACCGTCGACCTGCATCTCGGCGAGGATTCGGGGCTGAGCCTGATCGCGCCGTTGTGCGACCTGCAGCCCGATGCGCGGATTCTGGTGCTGACCGGCTATGCGAGCATCGCGACCGCCGTGCAGGCCGTGAAGGAAGGCGCCGACAACTACCTCGCAAAGCCGGCGAACGTCGAGTCGATCCTCGCCGCGCTGCAGACCAACGCGACCGAAGTGCAGGCCGACGAGGCGCTCGAGAATCCGGTCGTGCTGTCGGTCGACCGGCTCGAATGGGAGCACATCCAGCGCGTGCTGGCGGAGAACAACAACAACATTTCGGCGACCGCGCGGGCGCTGAACATGCACCGCCGCACGCTGCAGCGCAAGCTCGCGAAGAAGCCGGTGCGGCAGTAAGGTAAGCGGCGCACCAACGAAAACGGGCGGCCCCCGACGAAAGGGGCCGCCCGTTTTTCATCCGGCGACGCGCGCGTTACAGCACGTAGCGCGACAGGTCCTCGTCCTGCGACACTTCGCCGAGCGCGCGGTCGACATACTGCGCGTCGATCGTCACGCGTTCGCCGGCGTGGTTGCCGGCCGAGAACGACACTTCCTCGAGCAGCTTCTCGATCACCGTGTACAGCCGGCGCGCGCCGATGTTCTCGGTTTTCTCGTTGACCGCGAACGCGATCTCGGCGAGGCGCCGGATGCCGTCGTCGGCGAATTCGAGCTGCACGTCCTCGGTGGCGAGCAGCGCCTGGTATTGCTTGACGAGGCTCGCGTCGGTGGCATCGAGGATCGCCTCGAAATCTTCGACCGACAGCGAATCGAGTTCGACGCGGATCGGGAAGCGGCCTTGCAGCTCCGGAATCAGGTCGCTCGGCTTCGCGAGGTGGAATGCGCCGCTCGCGATGAACAGGATGTGATCGGTTTTCACCATCCCGTACTTCGTATTGACCGTCGTGCCTTCGACGAGCGGCAGCAGGTCGCGCTGCACGCCCTGGCGCGACACTTCGCCGCCGCTGCCTTCGTTGTTGCGCGACGTGATCTTGTCGATCTCGTCGAGGAACACGATGCCGTTCTGCTCGACGTTCTGCACGGCCTTCGTCTTCACTTCCTCTTCGTTGAGCATCTTCGCCGCTTCCTCGTCGGTCAGCAGCTTCAGCGCTTCCTTGATCTTCACCTTGCGGCGCTGCTTCTTGCCGCTGCCGAGGTTCGAGAACATCGAGCGGATCTGCTCGGTCATCTCTTCCATTCCGGGCGGCGCCATGATGTCCATGCCGACCGACGGCTGCTCGAGGTCGAGCTCGACTTCCTTGTCGTCGAGCTGGCCTTCGCGCAGACGCTTGCGAAACGTCTGGCGCGTCGCGTTGTTGTCGTCGTTCGCGTGCTCGGCATTGCCGCCGAAGCCCACCGCGCGCGGCTGCGGCAGCAGGATGTCGAGGATGCGGTCTTCCGCCTGGTCGGTCGCCTTGCTGCGCACCTTGCGCATTTCGGATTCGCGCGTCTGCTTGACCGAGATCTCGATCAGGTCGCGCACGATGCTGTCGACGTCGCGGCCGACGTAGCCGACTTCGGTGAACTTGGTCGCTTCGATCTTGATGAACGGCGCGTCGGCGAGCTTCGCGAGGCGGCGCGCGATTTCCGTCTTGCCGACGCCCGTCGGCCCAATCATCAGGATGTTCTTCGGCGTGATTTCCTGGCGCAGCGGCTCGGCGACCTGCTGGCGGCGCCAGCGGTTGCGCAGCGCGACGGCGACGGCCTTCTTCGCCTTTGCCTGGCCGATGATGTGCTTGTCGAGTTCCGAGACGATCTCGGCAGGGGTCATGGTGCTCATGGGGCTGTCCTTACTCGATCGTTTCGATGATGCGGTTGTGGTTCGTGTAGATGCACATGTCGCCGGCGATCCCGAGCGACTTCTCGACGATCTCGCGCGGGGACAGCTCGGTGTTCTCGACCAGCGCGCGGGCCGCGGCCTGCGCGTACGCACCGCCCGAGCCGATCGCGCAGATGCCGCCTTCCGGGTCGAGCACGTCGCCGTTGCCGGTGATCACGAGCGTGGTGGTTGCATCGGCCGTGATCAGCATCGCCTCGAGGCGGCGCAGCATCCGGTCGGTGCGCCAGTCCTTCGCAAGCTCGACGGCCGCGCGGGTCAGGTTGCCCTGGTGCTTCTCGAGCTTCGCCTCGAAGCGGTCGAGCAGCGAGAACGCATCGGCGGTGCCGCCCGCGAATCCGACCAGAACCTGGTTGTTGTAGATCCGCCGCACTTTCCGCGCGCCACCCTTCATGACGATGTTGCCGAGGGTTACCTGGCCGTCGCCGCCGAGCGCGACCTGGTCGCCGCGCCGGACCGAAACGATGGTCGTGCCGTGAAATTGCTCCATCTGCGTTCCTTGAGAAAAACGGGGAAGAGTCGGGCGGCGCGATGCGCCGCCGCGTGAATCCGCAGTGCGCCGGGGAGCGGCCCGGCGCGCGTCCGTTTCATTTTAGGGCGGGCGCCGGGATATCAAGAGGGGAAGGCAAATCGGCCGGCGGCCGGGAACCGGTGCCGGGAAAACAAAAAGCGCGCGGCAGGCCGCGCGCTTTCGGGAAGCAGCGTGTCTGAGCGGAGCGCCGCTCGATCAGTCGCCGAACAGCTTCTGGCGCAGCTCGCGGCGCTCCTGCGCTTCGAGCGACAGCGTGGCGGTCGGGCGCGCGAGCAGGCGCGGAATGCCGATCGGTTCGCCGGTTTCCTCGCACCAGCCGTAATCGCCGGAATCAATGCGGGCGAGCGACTGCTGAACCTTCTTGAGGAGCTTGCGTTCGCGATCGCGCGTACGCAGCTCGAGCGCGTGCTCTTCCTCGATCGTCGCGCGGTCGGCGGGATCGGGGACGATCACCGTCTCGCGCAGGTTCTCGGTCGTCTGGCCTGCATTCTTGAGGATGTCCGCCTGCAACTGTTCGAGCCGATTTTTGAAGAAGGCGAGCTGATCCTCATTCATGTAATCCTTGTCGCTCATCTTCAGGATTTCGGCTTCGGTCAAGAGTTTCTTCGTCATCTGCTTGCTTCTTCAATGTGCGGCAAATCGAGAGATATTGCCTGCACTTTGGGATTACCCGCAACCGCCCTTGCAATCATTTGCGATTTGCCGCCGCGGGGCCGAAAGCCTCTGGAAAACCGGTTCTCAAATACCAGGATAGGCCTGGCGCGGAGTTGCGCGCGCTGCGAACCGGGGTGCTGCGCGGCACATCGCATCGGCCGCGGCCGGGTGGCGGATGGGCGATCCGGCGCGGTTGCGATGCCCGGAAAACTGGTTCAGCAAGAACCGGGCCTGTTTGTTACCGTACTCCAGCGGGCACGTATTGTAACTGAATCGCAAGCGGGCGCCGTATCGGGTCGATCCCCGTCGGCTGCGCCAATATCTAGAAAATATAACGCGCAAATCGCGAAAAAGCGATGACGGCGAAACCCTGCCCGAAAAAGGCGCCACGCGGCGGCCGCGGCCGCCTGCGCTGGCGGCCGGGCAGCGGGGCGCGGCGGGCGCCCGCGCGGGTCAGGCGAGGCAGGCGTCGAGGCCGTCGGTGATCAGGTCCTGCGGCAGGTCGACGCCGATGAACACCATCTTGTTGGTCTTCTTCTCGACCGGCAGCCACTTCGCCGCGAGGTCGCTGCCCATCATCTGGTGCACGCCCTGGAACACGACCTTGCGGTCGACGCCCTTCATGTACAGCACGCCCTTGTAGCGCAGCATCCGCTCGCCGTAGATCTGCAGGATGCCGCCGAGGAAGTCTTCCAGCTTGTTCGGGTCGAACGGGCGGTCGTTGCGGTACACGAACGACTTGATCTTGTCGTCGTGGTGCGCGTGGTGGTGGTTGTGGTGGCCGTGGTCGTGATCGTGCGCGCATTGGCCGTGATCGTGGTCGCAATTCGCGTGATCATGGTCATGGCCGTGATCGTGGTGGTCGTGCGCGTGATCGTCCTCGGCGAGGAAATCGGGATCGATCTCGAGCTTCGCGTTCAGGTTGAAGCCGCGCAGGTCGAAGATTTCCTTGATGTCCGCTTCGCCGAAATTCACGAGCTTGATCACGGCCTTCGGGTTCATGTGCATCAGGCGGTGCTTGAGGCCCGCGACGGTCTGGTCGTCGACCAGGTCCGACTTCGTGATGAACAGGCGATCGGCGAAGCCCACCTGGCGCTGCACCACTTCGTGTTCGTCGAGCTGCGCGTTCGCGTGCTTCGCGTCGACCAGCGTGATGACCGCGTCGAGCAGGAAATCGTCGGCGATCTCGCTGTCGATGAAGAAAGTTTGCGCGACGGGGCCGGGGTTCGCGAGGCCGGTCGTCTCGATCACGATGCGGTCGAAATCGAGCTTGCCTTCGCGCTTCTTCGCGGCCAGATCGCCGAGCGCGCGGGCGAGGTCGCCGCGGATCGTGCAGCAGATGCAGCCGTTGCTCATCTGGATGATCTGCTCGTTCGAATCCTGCACGAGGATTTCGTTGTCGATGTTCTCTTCGCCGAACTCGTTCTCGATCACGGCGATCTTCATGCCGTGCTGTTCGTTCAGGATGCGCTTGAGCAGCGTCGTCTTGCCGCTGCCGAGGAAGCCGGTAAGGATGGTGACGGGAGTGGCCATGTCGGTCGCCTGTGGTTCGTGAATCGGGGTCAAAACGAGGATGTGCGTCGCGCCCTCGCGCTGCGAGCCGGGGCGCACAACCATCCATTGAAACATACCTGTCAAGCCCTCGCCCGTCGTCCGAACGACAGGCGGGAGCGCGGATCCGCCGGGCGCCAGGCCGCGGCCGACGGACGGTCACGCGCCAAGATCGGGGCGGTCAGACGATTTGCAACAGCAGGCCCTTCAGATATTCGCCTTCCGGGAACGCGGCGAGCAGCGGATGATCGACGCCCGCGCCGAGCCGTTTCAGGATGCGCGCGTCGACCTTCGCGTCCGCGGCGGCGCCCGCGACGATCTTCTGGAACAGGTCCATGTCGATCGCGCCCGAGCACGAGTACGTGAACAGCAGTCCGCCCGGGCGCAGCAGCTTGAAGCCGCTCAGGTTGATGTCCTTGTACGCGCGCGCCGCGCGATCGACGCTGTCGCGTGTCGGCGCGAACTTCGGCGGATCGAGCACGATCAGGTCGAAACGCTCGCCTTCGTCGACGAGGCGGCGCAGCGTCTTGAACGCATCGGCGTCGAGCCAGGTCGCGCGTTCGGCGTCGAAGCCGTTGGCCGCGACGTTCTGCTGCGCAAGCGCGAGCGCATCGCCCGACGAATCGATCGACACCACGCGTTTCGCGCCGCCCTTGAGCGCCGCGAGCGAGAAGCCGCCCGTGTAGCAGAAGCAGTTCAGCACGTCGCGGTCGGCCGCGTACTGCGCGACGAGCGCGCGGTTGTCGCGCTGGTCGACGTAGAAGCCCGTCTTGTGGCCGTTGGGCACGTCGACGTGATAGCGCACGCCGTTTTCGTTCGCGATCAGCGTCGCGGGCGGCGCGTCGCCGGCCAGCACGCCGGTCGTCTGTTCGAGCCCTTCCTTGTCGCGGATCGACACGTCCGAGCGCTCGTACACGTTCGGGCAGCCGGTCGCGCCGGTGAGCGCCGCGACGATCGCGTCCTTCCACGCTTCGACGCCCGCGGCCATGAACTGGCAGACGAGCTGGCCGCGCGGCGCCGCGCCGGCTTCGGCGGTGTCCGCGACGTAGTAGTCGACGATCAGCCCCGGCAGCCCGTCGGCTTCACCGAACACGAGCCGCACCGCGCCCGTGCCCGACACCATCGTCGTGCGGTGCGCGACCGCGCGCTGCACGCGGCGCTTGAAGAACGCGTGGTCGATCGGCTCGTGCTCGTCGAAGCTCCACGCCCGCACGCGGATCTGCGACTGCGGGCTGTACGCGCCGCGCGCGAGGAAGCGGCCGTCGTGCGCGCGCACGAGCACGGTCGCGCCGGGCGCGGGCTTGCCGTCGACGCGGTCGATCGCATTGGCGTAGATCCACGGATGGCGGCGCAGCAGCGATTTTTCCTTGGACGGCTTGAGGGTGACGGTTTGCATGATGAGATCGAAAGGGGGAGCCGCGCGCGGCGGATAACACGGGACGCGCGTCAGTCGCGCTTCTTCGCGCGCGGATGCGCGCTGTCGTAAATCTTCGCGAGATGCTGGAAGTCGAGCGACGTGTAGATCTGCGTCGCGGCGACGCTCGCGTGGCCGAGCAGTTCCTGCACCGCGCGCAGGTCGCCGCTCGACTGCAGCACGTGCGTCGCGAACGAGTGGCGCAACACGTGCGGGTGGACGTTGGCGGGGATGCCGGCGGCGAGCGCCGCGCGCTTCACGCGCTCGCGCACGACGCCCGGCGACATCCGGTTGCCGCGCACCGACACGAACAGCGGATGCGGATCGTGCTTCACGAATTGATCGCGCACCGCGAGCCATGCGTTCAGCGCGTCGATTGCCTTGCGGCCGACCGGCACCTTGCGCTCCTTGTTGCCCTTGCCGCGCACGGTGACCTCGGCTTCGGCGAGATCGAGCCAGCCGGCCGAGCGATAGCCGTCGGCCTGCGTGTACCGGACGTCGAGCCCGACCAGTTCGGCGAGGCGCAGCCCCGACGAATAGAACAGCTCGAGGATCGCGTGGTCGCGGATACCTTCGGTCGTGTCGGGCAGCGGCGTGTCCATGAGCGTGACCGCATCGTCGACCGACAGCGCCTTGGGCAGCGATTTCTCGCGCTTGGGCGCGCGTACCCCGGCGACGGGGTTCGCGGGCATCTCGACGCGCTGCGCGAACCAGCGATAGAACGCGCGCCATGCGGAAAGCCGGTGCGAGATCGAGCGCGCGGACAGCCCGGCCGCGTGCGCGCGCACGACCGCGCCGCGCATGTCGGCGGCGGTCAATGCGTCGAGCGGCCGGCCGGCCGCGAGCTTCTTCAGTTCGTCGAGTTCGTGCGTGTACGCGCGCAGCGTGTGTTCCGACAGTTGCCTGACGTGCTTCAGGTTCGACAGGTAGGCGGCGATCGGATCGTCGGTCATCGCGTGCGGCGGATCAGTGCGGCAGCAGGCGCGTGAGCGCGGCGCTCGCGAGCGTCGCGATCCGCGCGAGGAAGTCGGTGGCCATCCCGTCGTGGAAGCGGCGCGGATCGGGCGAGCCGAGCACGAGCAGGCCGAACGCGGGCGCGTCGTTGCCGGCGAGCGGCGCGCGCAGCGCGAGCAGCGCGACCGATGCGGCCGCGGCGTCGCCGGCCGGCGCGGCTTCGGCGCCTTCCGCCGCGCTCGCGGCCGGGGCGGCGAGCGCGGGGGCGAGCCACTGGGCGGCCTCGAAGCCCGTGTTCGCGCCGCAGTACGGCGTCGACAGGCCGTTCGTGAACAGGCGCACTTCCTCGCCGACCTGGCGGGCGAAATCGGCCTGCGCGTAGGTGTCGGCCACGTCCCACACGCGCAGCGCCGTCTGCGGCACGTCGAACACGTCGGCGATGCCGTCGGCGATCGTGCGCGGCAGCGCGTACGGATCGCGCTCCGCGATCACGCGCGCGGTCCAGCGGCTGAACTTCGCGGACAGGCTGTCGTTCTCGTGGCCGTAGCGCACCAGTTCGGCGAGCCGGCGCTCGAGATGCTTGTTCTTGTCGCGCAGCATCTCCATCTGCCGCTCCTGCAGCGAGATCGCGGCCTTGCCGTGCGGATTCGCGAGACGGATCGTCGCGAGCAGCTCGGCGTGCTGCGCGAAGAATTCGGGATTGGCGAGCAGATAGTCGGCGACTTCGCGATCGTTCATGTGGCTGGAGCGTTCAGTTATCAAGGACGTTGCAGGGTCAGGCGTTCAGGTCGATCTCGCCTTCGAACACGGTCGTGGCGGGGCCGGCCATCATCAGCGCGGCGGCTTCGTCGCGCGCGCCGTCCCAGCCGATCGTCAGCGTGCCGCCGTGGGTGTGCACGGTCACGGGCGAATCGAGCAGGCCGCGCCGGATGCCGGCCGCGACCGCCGCGCACGCGCCGGTGCCGCACGCGAGCGTCTCGCCCGCGCCGCGTTCGTACACGCGCAGCTTCACTTCGTTGCGCGACACGATCTGCATGAAGCCGGCGTTCACGCGCTGCGGGAAGCGCGCGTGGCGCTCGATCAGCGGGCCTTCTTCCAGCACCGGATACGCTTCGACATCGTCGACGACCTGCACCGCGTGCGGGTTGCCCATCGACACCGTCGAGATCCAGCGCGTCGCGCCGCCGACGTCGAGCGGCCACAGCGTGTCGTTGCCTTCGTTGCGGCCGTCGAGGCTCGTCGCGCCTGGACCGGCCGTATCAAATGGCACCTGCGCCGGCGCGAACACGGGCGCGCCCATGTCGACGACGACTTCGCCGTTGTCCTGCAGCGTCAGCGTGATCAGGCCCTTCATGACCTGCACGCGCACGCTGCGCTTGTCGGTCAGGCCGCGGTCGCTGACGAACTTCACGAAACAGCGCGCACCGTTGCCGCAGTGTTCGACCTCGCCGCCGTCGCAATTGAAGATCCGGTACTTGAAATCCGCGCCGTCGGTGGTGGGTTTCTCGACCAGCAGCAACTGGTCGGCGCCGATGCCGAAGTGGCGGTTGGCGAGTGCGCGCACCTGCGCTTCGGTGAGCGGCGGCAGCGCGCGCGAGTAGCCGTCGAGCACGACGAAGTCGTTGCCCGCGCCGTGCATCTTGGTGAACGAGAGTTTCACTGGGTCCGGAATTCCATGGCGAACAAGGCGGTCGGCACGACACGAACGGCCGGCGGCCATGCCGGGCGGCCTCGTTCGTCGTGCTGATCTCAACCGCAAATGATACATGCAGCCGACAGGGGCGTCCTGCGCGGGGACGGTGCTTCGGGTCCCGGCTGCGGGCCGGGTGTGCGGCATATGTCGATGGGTCGACTGGTCGGGCACGTGGCGAGCGGACAAATTGGCGTGGTGTAGCGCGCGCAACGGAGGTGGGACCGGCGATGCGTGCCCGAACACAGGACGAAGGTATGAGGTGACCCGGACGAACGTTTTCGTACGGGTCAGATTGACGAGGAAATCAAGTGATTCGTATAGTTTGGCTATACACAGTCGGGCCATGCTGTCGACGTCGCGCTCGAGTGTGGGAGGTCCATGATCAAGTCATGGGTACACAAGGGACTGGAAGCGTTTTTCGTCACCGGGAGCAAGGCGGGCATTCGGCCCGATCATGCGCCCAGGCTGCGGCGCATGCTGGCGCGTCTCGACGTCGCGGGCAAACCGCACGACATGAATGTGCCCGGCTGGCGTTTTCACGGCCTCGTCGGCGGGCTGGACGGATATTACGCAGTCGGCGTCAATGGCAACTGGCGGCTGACATTCCGATTCGAGGGCCCCGACGTCGTTCTGGTCGATTACCAGGACTACCACTAAGGTGATTCAAGCGATGACCCGCATCTTCAATCCGCCCCATCCGGGCGAAACGCTGCGCGACGACGTGCTGCCGGCGCTCGGCCTGACCGTCACCGAGGCCGCGTCGCAGCTCGGCGTGACACGTGCCGCGCTGTCGCGAATCCTGCACGGCCATGCCGGCATCTCGCCGGAAATGGCGTTGCGGCTCGAAGCGTGGCTCGGCGAGGAAAACGGGGGAAAGGCCGATCTGTGGCTCGCGCAGCAGTCGGCCTACGATCTCGGGCAGGCGCGCGCGAAGGGTGCGCCAAAGGTGGCGAGGGCGCGGGCGCGCATGACGGCGCACCCGCGAACGTCGCGGCAGGGTCAGTACAGGCTCGGCTCGCCCGGCGGGCGCGTCTTGAAGCGCTTGTGCACCCAGTAATACTGCTCGGGCATCAGCGGAATCTGCTCCTCGAGGAATGCGTTCATCCGCCGCGCGTCGAGATCGTCGTCGCCGGTCGGGTAGTGATCCCACGGCTTGAATACCTTCAGACGGTAGCCCTTGTAGTTCGGCAGCACCTCGCCGATGAACGGCACGACCTGCGCGCGGCCCGTCTTCGCGAGCCGGCCGACGGCCGTCAGCGTGCAGGCCGGCACGCCGAAGAACGGGACGAACGTCGAGTTGCGCAGCCCGTAATCCATGTCCGCGCCGAGCATCACCGGCTTGCGGTCGCGCAGCCAGCGCAGCACGACGCGCGCGCTGTCCGCGCGGCCGACCATCTCGGCATCGAAGCGCCCGCGCGCCTTCTTCGCCTCTTCCTCGAGCACCGCGTTCGAGAACGGCTGGTACAGCGATCCGCAGCGGCGCTGCAGCGACCGGTTCAGCCAGATCGAACCGGCCTCGATGCCGACGAAGTGCAGGCCGAGGAACAGCGTCGGCGGCAGGTCGGGATCGGTGAGATCGACCGCGCTGTCGACCTGGATCAGCTTCGCGAGTTTCTTCTCCGAGCCGAACCACTGGACGCTGCGCTCGACGTAGCTGCGGATCGCATGACGGAAATGCTGGCCGGCCACTTCCTCGCGCCGCTCGTCGCTCCAGTCGGGGAAGCAGAGTTTCAGATTCGTATGTACGATGCGTTTTCGCCGGCTGGGGATCTGATACAGCAGCCAGCCGAGGCCATCGCCGAACCGTGCGGTCAGACCGTACGGCAGCACGGCGAGCAGCTTCAGCAAGCCGATGGCGAGGTGCGTGCCGAGGCGGCCTAGCATGCGGAATCTCCGTAAGGCCGGCTGGCCGGCACGTTGCGAACAGGGTGGTAAGACAGCGGAAGATGCAGCACGGGCGGCGCTCTGTGACAATTCAGGAAAGCCGCTATAATACGGGCTTCGCCGAGTTAACTGACAACTTGCGGGGCGAAGCCGGCTGGCGCGACACACGCTGCCCGGTCCTGGTAATCCGCTAAAGCGTCGCCGCTTCAGGCCCAACGAAGCTGGCTACGTGAAATCCACCGTAACCACACAGGAGCCTGAAAAAGTGGCAAACGATTATCTCTTCACGTCCGAATCCGTCTCCGAAGGCCATCCGGACAAGGTCGCGGACCAGATCTCGGACGCGATTCTCGACGCCATCCTCGAGCAGGACAAATACTCCCGCGTTGCGGCCGAAACGCTGTGCAACACGGGTCTCGTCGTGTTGGCCGGTGAAATCACCACGACGGCCAACATCGACTACATCCAGATCGCGCGCGATACGATCAAGCGCATCGGCTACGACAACACCGACTACGGCATCGACTACAAGGGGTGCGCGGTGCTCGTCGCGTACGACAAGCAGTCGCCGGACATCGCGCAGGGCGTCGATCGCGCACACGACGACAACCTCGATCAAGGCGCGGGCGACCAGGGCCTGATGTTCGGCTATGCGTGCGACGAAACGCCGGAGCTGATGCCGCTGCCGATCTACCTGTCGCACCGCCTCGTCGAGCGTCAGGCCAGCCTGCGCCGCGACGGTCGCCTGCAATGGCTGCGTCCGGACGCGAAGTCGCAGGTCACCGTCCGCTACGTCGACGGCAAGCCCGATTCGATCGACACCGTCGTGCTGTCGACGCAGCATGCTCCGGACATCGAGCTGCCCGCGCTGCGCGAAGCGGTGATCGAGGAAATCATCAAGCCGACGCTGCCGGCCGACCTGATCAAGGGCGACATCAAGTTCCTCGTGAACCCGACCGGCCGGTTCGTGATCGGCGGCCCGCAGGGCGATTGCGGCCTGACCGGCCGCAAGATCATCGTCGATACCTACGGCGGTGCCGCACCGCACGGTGGCGGCGCGTTCTCGGGCAAGGATCCGTCGAAGGTCGACCGTTCGGCTGCGTATGCCGGCCGTTACGTCGCGAAGAACATCGTCGCGGCCGGCCTCGCGTCGCGCGCGCTGATCCAGGTGTCGTACGCGATCGGCGTGGCCGAGCCGACCTCGGTGATGGTCAACACGTTCGGCACGGGCCGCGTGTCGGATGCGGTGATCACGAAGCTCGTGCGCGAGCATTTCGACCTGCGTCCGAAGGGCATCATCAAGATGCTCGACCTGCTGCGCCCGATCTACGAGAAGACGGCAGCTTACGGCCACTTCGGCCGCGAAGAGCCGGAATTCTCGTGGGAAGCGACCGACAAGGCGCTTGCACTGGCCGAAGCGGCCGGCGTGGAGCCGACGGCACGCGTCGCGTAAGCGTCGTTCGCCCGAAATGAAAAACCCCGGCCAAGCCGGGGTTTTTTTATGCGCTTCGATCGCCGGCGTAACGGCGGCGATCGGCGCGGGCCGTGCCCGCCGGGTACTCGCTCAACGCGCGCCGAACCCGAACCAGCCGTTGCTGGCCGCGAGGCGGCGCGGGCGGTTGATACGGCGCTGCGGGCCGAGCTTGCGGCGCAGCGCGAGCGCGCGCAGCGACGACGGCTTTTGCAGCAGCGAGCGCAGGCCGGCGCGGCGAGTGAACGCCTGCGCGCTCATCATCGAGAAAAACGCGTGGAACCACGCACGGATGCCGTCCAGCCGGCTGTGCGTGTGCGTACGTTCGGCCAGCGCCTGCGTGCGTGCGCGGTGGTGGCGCAGCGAGCGGGCGGGAGCGGACGGCACGACACGCTTCGCAGCGCGGTTGAAACGGGAAGTCAGACGGAATGGCATGTGAACGATGCTTCGCTTGTATGGGTGGCGCCCTGCAGAGCGCACTGGTATGAACGGCCTCGGATGACGCAACGGATCTTACCGAACCCCGTTGCGTGCCGCGCCCGCCAGAATTGACAGGCCGCGTCAGGCTACAGGGGATTCGTGACGGGCAAAAGTCGCGACAAACCCTTGTGCCGCAAGGCGTGTGCCGCACACCGCCTGACGCTGAGGCAGGTGCCGCGTCGCACAGTTCCCTTGCGCTGGATCAAATCCGCGATTGGCATGCCCCTGCGCACGACAATGGCGCTGTTCGCGGTATCCGGCGCCGATTTACAATCGTCACATTCACACGATAAACGTCTGGCATCCCATGTCGTCTCCATTGCAGTCGGAATCGATCCGCGCGCAAGTCGCGGAATTGCGCGAGCGCGGCTTCGTCGTCGCGCGCGGCCTCGTCGGCGAAGCGCAGTGCGCGGCGCTCAGGCAGATCGCGGCGCGCCAGTTGCGGGAGGCCGCCGAGCCGATCGAGTTCGAGGCCGACTTGCGTTATCCGGGCGCGCCCGAGTCGAAGCACGCGCCGGGCGGGCATACGGTGCGACGGCTGCTCGATGCGTACTCGCGCGATCCGGCGTTCGCCGAGCGCGCGATCGCGCCCGAAATCGGCGCATGGATGCGCGAGTATTTCGGTGAAGAGCCGGTGCTGTCGCGCGCGCATCACAACTGCATGATGACGAAGCACCCGGCGTACGGCAGCCTGACCGGCTGGCATCGCGATTTCCGCTACTGGGCGTTCGAGCGCCCGGACATGGTGTCGGTGTGGCTCGCGCTCGGGCCGGAGACCAACGAGAACGGCGCGCTGTGGCTCGTGCCGGGTTCGCATACGGCCGAATTCGGGCCGGAAGCGTTCGACGACGCGAAATTCTTCCGCAGCGATCTGCCGGAAAACCGCAAGATGATCGACGCGGCCATGTGCCCGTCGCTGCAGACGGGCGACGTCGTGTTCTTCCACAGCAACACGCTGCATTCGGCCGGGCAGAACCGTTCCGATCAGGTGAAGTTCTCGCTCGTATATACGTATCACGGCGCGAGCAACCGGCCGGTGCCCGGCACGCGCTCGGCGTCGAAGCCGGAAGTGCAGTTCTAGGCCGATCGGCGGCCGGCGAAGCCGCCGCGATCGCGCGATGCGGCGCGTCGCGGGCGAATGAAACGACGGGCGGCCTGGCCGCCCGTTTCGTTTAACCCGGCTCGCGCGCGTGATGTCGGCACGACGAGCCGGCCACCGTAGGCCGGATCGTCGACCGCGCCGCTCCCGATGCAATCGCGAGCGGTGCGTGCGGCGCGATCAGCGTTTGCCGCCCGGCATCGCGAGGCCGATCAGGCCGGCGAACGACGCAACGGCGCCGCCGACGATCAGCAGGATCGTCTTCGTCGCGGGCGAGCCGGTGAAGAAGCGCGACACGTTGTCGTTGATCGAATGGAACGACTGGCCGCCGAAATACAGCAGCACGACGCCGCCGACGAGCAGTGCAACCGAGATGACCCGGGACATACCAACCTCGCTGAAACGGTGATTCGAGACGCCGCAGTGTAGGCGAGTGCCGCGGTCGCGTCCATCGCCGTGCCGCCGTGCGCGATCCGGCCGGTTTCGCTACCATAGTCGTCGTATGACTCCTTCGCCGCCGTCGCGCCATCGGTGCGGCCGGCGCGCGTCCCTTCCCCCGATGTCCTGACGGAACAGACTCATGGCCTACGAAGCAGCTTCCGAACGTTATGCCGGCATGCAATACCGCACGTGCGGCAAATCCGGGCTCAAACTGCCCGCCCTGTCGCTCGGCCTGTGGCACAACTTCGGCGATTCGACGCCGATCACGACGCAGCGCGAGATCCTGCGCACCGCGTTCGACCTCGGCATCAACCACTTCGACCTCGCGAACAACTACGGGCCGCCGTACGGCAGCGCCGAAATCAACTTCGGCCGGCTGCTGAAGGAGGATTTCCGGCCGTATCGCGACGAGTTGCTGATCTCGACGAAGGCCGGCTGGGACATGTGGCCGGGGCCGTACGGCAGCGGCGGCGGATCGCGCAAGTACGTGCTCGCGAGCCTCGACCAGAGCCTGCAACGGATGGGGCTCGACTACGTCGACATCTTCTACTCGCACCGTTTCGACGCGCATACGCCGCTCGAGGAAACGGCGGGCGCGCTCGCATCGGCCGTGCAGCAGGGCAAGGCGCTCTACATCGGCATTTCGTCGTACTCGGCCGCGAAGACGCGCGAGATGGCCGCGCTGCTCGCGCAATACAAGGTGCCGCTGCTGATTCACCAGCCGTCGTACAACATGCTGAACCGCTGGATCGAAGAGGATCTGCTCGGCACGCTCGACGACGTCGGCGCGGGGAGCATCGCGTTCACGCCGCTCGCTCAGGGCCTGCTCACGTCGAAGTACCTGAACGGCGTGCCGGCCGACGCGCGCGTGAACAAGCCGGGCGGCGGCTCGCTGAAGCAGGACCACCTGAGCGCGGACAACCTCGAGCATGTGCGCAAGCTCAACGCGATCGCCGAGCGGCGCGGGCAGAGCCTCGCGCAGATGGCGCTGGCGTGGGTGTTGCGTAATGGCCGCGTGACGTCCGCGCTGATCGGCGCGAGCCGGGCGGAGCAGGTGCGCGAGAACGTCGGTGCGTTGAGCAACCTCGAATTCTCCGCGGAAGAACTCGCGGAGATCGATCGTTACGCGACGGAAGGCGGCATCAATCTGTGGGAAAAGCCGTCCACGGATCAGGCGATCTGACCGGAAGTCGATACGGCATGCGAAACATCGCGTGCCGTGTCGGCCATGCGCATGCGGTACGTCGCCTCGCTGCGGTGCAGCGAGGTGCGGCACGCGCGGGTGGGCGCTAGATCAGTGCAGGCAGGCCTTCAACGAGCAACACCGCGACGCCGACGCCGAGAATGACGCCGAGTACGCGCAGCAGGTTGTGACGGAATTGCGTGGCGCACGGCACCGCGCCGAGAAATAGCGCTCCGGCCAGCGCCATCGGAATCAACAGGATGAAGTCGCCGATCGTGAAATAGGTCGTCATGCGTGTCTCCAGTGTCGACCGAAGTGGGCGCTTCAGCGCTTGCCTGGGCGTCATCCTTTCGGGATATCGGCCGAAGTCGGCACGCATGCGCTCACCCCGGCCCCATGCCGGGTGTTTCTAGTTGGGCCGGCCCGTCGTACGCAGGCCGGTCAATTCGAGTATAGGCAACCGGCGGCGTTTTTCGCTATCCGAACCATTAAAAATCAGCGGAAAGCCCCGGGAATCCCGCGTTTTTCGGGCAAACAAGACGAACGCCTTGCACGCATCTTTCCCGTTGCTTTCGGTTTTCGCGGAATCGTCGTATGTGTCCGATGCGGGCCGCCACACCCGCGGGCGCGGCGGCCCGCCCGCTCACGCGCGGTCGGGTTGCGGACGGGCGGCCGGCGCGCGGAATACGAGCGCGAGCCCGGCGATGATCGCGCCCATGCCGGCGAGCGCGAGCGGCTCGGGCCGGTTGCCGAGCCACACGGCGTCCATCAGCGTGGTGACGACGGGCACGAGATAGAACAGGCTCGTCACGTTGACGAGATCGCCGCGCTGCATCAACCGGTAGAACAGCAGTTGCGCAATCACCGAAATCACGATGCCGAGCCACAGCAGCGGCACGACGAACGCCCAGCCCAGGTCGAACGACACCGGCCGGAACGGCACGATCGCGACGCACAGCGCGAGGCCGATCGCATTCTGCAGCGGCAGCACGTCGGCGGGCGCCGCGCGTACGCGCTTTTGCAGCAGCGAGCCGACGGTGAGCGCGACGAGCGCCGTGAGCGCGCACGCGATGCCGGCAGCCGACAGGCCGCCCGTCCCGCCGCTCACACCGCGACCCACGACGAGCGCGAGGCCGGCGAGCGACAGCGCGAGCCCCGCGATGCGCACCGGTTGCCAGCGACGCTCGACGATCGCGAGCGTGAGGATCGGCTGCACGCCGAGGATCGTCGCGAGCACGCCGGGCGCGATGCCGCGTTCGAGCGCGAGCAGATAGAAGATCGAATAGCCGCCCATCATCAGCAAGCCGGTCAGCGCGGCCATGCGCCGCTCGCCGCGCGGCGGCAGCCAGCGTTTGCGCACGAAGGCCAGCGCGAGCAGCACGAACGACGCGAGCGCGAAACGGGCAGTGAGAAAGACGAACGCGGATGCGTGACGCAGACCGAGTTCAGCGAAGATCGCGCCGCTGCTCCACAGCAGCACGAAGAGCGACGTCGCGCCATGCGCGGCGCGCGCGCGTTTGAACGAAACCATGTGAATCCACCTGTCGAACGGATCGAAACGTTCCATCCGCGCGCGGCAACACGCCGTGCGTCATGACGCACGTACCTGCGGCCAACGGGGCGAATGGAAGACGAAAACGAAAAGCCGGCGAGTCAGCCGGCGCGTGCCGCCGGCGGGGGCGGCGCAGCGCGGCCGAGCGGCGGTGCGACAGGAGGAGGAAGGACCGACGGATGCGCGCACGCCCGCGGCCGCGAGTCGAACTGCGGCCGGGATTTTGCGAGGGCGGACGTGAGCGGATGCATCGTGTCGGAATGCGATTGAACGCGAATGAAAACCAAAGGTACCGCAAGGCAGCCGTCGCGCGCAACTGCTGTCGGCGGCTGCGCATCGCGGGCGATCGTGTCGTGTCGATGCAGGCCGACGCCGGTGCGCCGGCCGCCGCGCATGCAAGCATTCGACGAACGGAAGAATGCGATCGCCATGCGACGTGCGCGATGCGATGCCGGCGGGGCGACGGGCATCCTCCGATGATCCCGCACGGGCGAGGCGAAGCGGTACGTGTATTGCGTCGATCGCGTGCGCGCGGCGTGGCCCGACGGTTTCGGCGGGCAGTCACATTCGACAGGGTATGATGGGGGTAACCGGGCGGGCAAGTGCGTGTCCGGCGCAGTGGTTGATTGGAGACATTCGACGAATTCGCGGCACTTCGCCTGCTTCTTCTTCTTTTCGCGCTTCGATAAACCGTGAACAATGGGATCACGCGCAACGCTCCGCCGAGGGCGGCGCGGATCGCGCATTTGCCGGCTCGCCAGCGGGCCGGGTTTCAAGATTCAAGAGTGGGGAACCATCATGCATATCGGGTCGATTGTCTGCACTACCCATATCGCGGTGCCGAAGGGCGCACGCGGCATCGTCCAGCGCCTCCTGGGCGACATGGCCATGGTGACCTGGTACGCGGGCGTGCCGGGTGAGTCGAAAGAACTCAACACCGAGCCCTTCTTTCTCGAGGACCTGATCGACACCGGCGAATCCGTTCTGCCGGCCGGCGCGGCGCTTCACTAAGGCTCGTCTTTCGGTCCGGCTGGCGGCACAATGCGGGGCATGACAGACGCCACTTCCGCTCCCGCTTCTCCCGCCAGCCCGCCGTTCGCCGGCCTCACGCCCGAATGCGTGCTCGACGCGCTCGACAGCGTGCTGATGCCGGCCGGCCTGCGCACCGACGGGCGCCTGCTCGCCCTCAACAGCTACGAAAACCGCGTCTACCAGGTCGGTATCGAAGACGGCCCGCCGGTCGTCGCGAAGTTCTATCGTCCGGCGCGCTGGTCCGACGACGCGATTCTCGAAGAGCATGCGTTCGTCGCCGAACTCGCCGCGCGCGAGATTCCGGCGGTGCCCGCGCGAGCCTTCGACGGCCGCACGCTGCACGCGTTCGACGGCTTCCGTTTCTCGATCTTCGAGCGGCGCGGCGGCCGCGCACCCGATCTCGACCGCAGCGACACGCTCGAATGGCTCGGCCGCTTCATCGGCCGCATTCATGCGGTGGGCGCGACGCAGCCCTATGTCGCGCGCCCGGTGCTCGACATCGGCACGTTCGGCTACGAGCCGCGCGACTACCTGCTCGCGCACGATTTCATTCCGGATGACGTCAGACCGGCATATGAGACCGCGGTCGCGCTCGCGCTCGAAGGCGTCGAGGCCGCGTTCGAGCGTGCGGGTGAGATTCGCCTGCTGCGCACGCACGGCGACTGTCATCCGAGCAACGTGCTGTGGACCGATGCCGGCCCGCATTTCGTCGACTTCGACGACAGCCGGATGGCGCCGGCCGTGCAGGATCTGTGGCTCTTGCTGCCCGGCGATCGCGAAGGCGCGTCGCGCGCGCTCGCGGACCTGCTCGCGGGCTACGAGGATTTCTGCGAATTCGAGCCGCGCGAGCTGCATCTGGTCGAAGCGCTGCGCACGCTCCGGCTGATCCATTACGCGGCGTGGCTCGCGCGGCGCTGGGACGATCCGGCGTTTCCGGCCGCCTTCCCGTGGTTCAACACGCATCGTTACTGGGAAGCGCGCGTGCTCGAATTGCGCGAGCAGATCGGCGCAATGCAGGAAGGGCCGCTCTGGCCCGTGTGACGTGTAACGGCTGCGCGCGCGGCATCCATGCCGCGCGGCAGGTTGGCCAGGGCCGCGACGCGCGGCTCCTGCGGCTCAGAACTTCAGCATCAGCTTGATCAGCGCGGCGAAGCGCTTGCCGTACGGAGGCGCGAGCAGGTTGCGCGCGTTCATTCGCGCCTGCGTGAGCACCGGCTTCATCTTCGAGAACGTCACGAAGCCGTCGTAGCCGTGATACGCGCCCATGCCGCTCGCGCCGACGCCGCCGAACGGCAAGCTGCCGCACGCGATGTGCATCAGCGTTTCGTTGATCGATACGCCGCCCGAGACCGTTTCGCGCATCACGCGGTCGATCGTGCCGCCATCCTCGTCGAACAGGTACAGCGCGAGCGGACGCGGGCGCGCATTGACGTACGCGATCGCTTCGTCGAGCCGCTCGTACGGCACGAGCGGCAGCAGCGGCCCGAAGATTTCCTCCTGCATCAGTTGCGACGCGGCCGGCACCTGCGTGAGCGCGCACGGCACGAAGCGGCGCGACGCGGGATCGGACTGTGCGTCGGACAGCGGATGCAACTGCGCGCCGGCGGCCTGCGCATCGCTCGCGAGTTGCTGCAGGCGCGCGTAGTGACGCGGCGACACGATCGTCGTGTAGTCGCCGTTGGTCGACAGGTCCGGATACAGCTTCGCGAAGCGGGCGCGCGCGCGTTCGATGAACGCGCCTTCCATTCCGCGCGGCAGCAGCACGTAGTCGGGCGCGATGCAGGTCTGGCCGGCGTTCAGCGTCTTGCCGGCGACGATCGCGTCGACGGCCGCGTCGAAGCGCGCATTCGGTCCGACGATCGCCGGCGACTTGCCGCCGAGCTCCAGCGTGACGGGCGTCAGGTTGTCGGCGGCCGCGCGCATCACGTGGCGGCCGACCTGCGTCGAACCGGTGAACAGCAGATGGTCGAACGGCAGCGCGGTGAATGCGGCGCCGACTTCCGCGTCGCCGTTCACGACCGCGACGTGGTCGCGCGTGAAGGTCTTGCCGATGAGTTGCTCGAACAGCGCCGACGTGTGCGGCGTCAGTTCGGACATCTTGACGATCGCGCGGTTGCCGGCGGCGAGCGCGCAGATCAGCGGGCCCGCCGCGAGCAGCACCGGGTAGTTCCACGGCACGACGATGCCGACCACGCCGAGCGGTTGCGGAATCACCTTCGCGCGCGCCGGGCGCAGCCACTTGTTCATCGGCTTGCGCATCGGCTTCATCCAGCGCTTGCCGTGCTTCAGCGCATCGTCGATCTCTTCCTTCGCCATCCAGATTTCCGACAGCAGCACTTCCTGCTTCGCGCGATGGCCGAAATCGGCGCTGATCGCGTCGGCGAGCGCATCGGCGTGGTCGATCAGCATCGTGCGCAGCGCGCGCAGGTGCTGCGCGCGCGTGTCCCATGCCGGGTACGGTGCGCGCAGGTACGCCGCGCGCTGGTCGTGCAGCAGCGACGTCAGCGCATCGACCGACGGCAGTGCTTGCGGGGCCAGTTCGGGCAGGTCGTTCTTCATGTCGTCTCCTCCAGTTGGGCCTGGCTGATCGGCCGGCCGTCACGCCGCACGCGCACGCTCGGCGAGCGCGGCAACGCGGATCGGGTAATGCGTGTCGCGCGGCGCGGGCCGGATGCGACGGATGCTCGAAAAAGCGGTTTCTGCATGCGGCAGGCGTCGTATCCACGCGACGGTTTCCGCGTCCGAACGTCGTGCCGCACGGCATGCGCGCACGCGCCGAGACGGTGACGCGCGGGCACGCGATGCCGTCTTGCGATCGTCTGCCGGTGCATCGCGGCAGCGCAGCGCGAGCTGGCCGCGACGGCGTGGCGCCGCGCATCGTGCGGCGGCGGCGACACACCGTCCAAACGGTCGGCGACGACGCGTGCCGTTCGATTTCGACCGACTGCGCGCATGACGCCGCGCATCGTCGCGCGGGCCGCCGTTTGAAATGAAATGCGGACCGTGCGCGCGACTTCCGGATCACCCGGCCGGCACGCCGCCTGCGGGATCTGGCGCTGCATCGTCGTTCCTCCCGTTTCGCGACGAATCGGCTTCTCGTGGCCGGTACATCGCGCGATGCGCATCGATACATCTTAAATTTAGTTCACGCGGGCGTTTAGAGGAATCGCTCTTGAATCGGCGCGCCGCGCACGGGACGGCCCTTCCTACAATGCCCGAACACAAGAGGAGACACGCTCGCGCGGCGGTGCCGGGCGCCTTCCATGACACGACGGAGACGTGACATGCAATACGACTACATCATCGTCGGCGGCGGCTCGGGCGGTTCGAGCCTCGCCGGCCGTCTCGCCGATGCCTGCCCCGATGCGACGATCGCGCTGATCGAGGCCGGCTCCCATACGGAGCGCAACCTGCTCGTCAACATGCCGGTCGGTATCGCCGCGTTGGTGCCGTTCAAGCTCGGCACCAACTACGGTTACGAGACGGTGCCGCAGCCGGGCCTCGGCGGGCGGCGCGGTTACCAGCCGCGCGGGCGCGGGATGGGCGGCTCGAGCGCGATCAACGCGATGATCTACACGCGCGGCCACCCGGGCGACTACGACGAGTGGGCGCAGCTCGGCGCGACGGGCTGGAGCTGGCAGGACGTGCTGCCGTATTTCCGCCGCGCGGAAGGCAACGAACGCGGCGCCGACGCCTGGCACGGCGCGGACGGCCCGCTGTCGGTATCGGATCTGCGCTTTCGCAATCCGTTCTCCGAACGATTCATCCAGGCCGCGCACGCGGCCGGCTATCCGCTGAACGACGATTTCAACGGCGCGACGCAGGAAGGCGTCGGCTTCTATCAGGTCACGCATCGCGACGGTTCGCGCTGCAGCGTGGCGCGCGCGTACATCTACGGCCGCAACCGGCCGAACCTGCACGTGGTCCCCGATGCGACGGTGCTGCGCGTCGGCTTCGACGGCAAGCGTGCGGTCGGCGTCGTCGTATCGCGCAACGGGCGCGTCGAGACGCTCGGCGCGCGCGCGGAAGTGATCCTGTCGGCCGGCGCGTTCAATTCGCCGCAACTGCTGATGTGTTCGGGGATCGGCCCGGCCGATCAGTTGCGCCGGCACGGGATCGCGGTCGTGCAGGATGCGCCGGACGTCGGCGCGAACCTGATCGACCACATCGACTTCATCATCAACACGCGCGTGAATTCGTCGGAACTGGTCGGCGTGTGCCTGCGCGGGATCGCGAAGATGACGCCGGCGCTCGTGCGCTATTTATCGAGCCGCACGGGGATGATGACGAGCAACGTCGCGGAGGCCGGCGGCTTCATCAAGAGCGATCCGTCGCTCGCGCGGCCCGACCTGCAACTGCATTTCTGCACGGCGCTCGTCGACGATCACAACCGCAAGATGCACTGGGGTTTCGGCTATTCGCTGCACGTGTGCGCGCTGCGGCCGTTCAGCCGCGGCACGGTCGCGCTCGCGAGCGGCGATGCGCGCGACGCGCCGTTGATCGATCCGCGCTTCTTCAGCGATTCACGCGACCTCGACCTGCTGGTGCGCGGCACGCACGCGATGCGCCACATCCTGTCGCAGGCGCCGCTCGCGTCGCAGGGCGGGCGCGAGCTGTACACGCGGCCGGACCAGAGCGAAGCGGAGCTGCGCGCGACGATCGTCGCGCATGCGGACACGATCTATCACCCGGTCGGCACCTGCCGGATGGGCTCGGACGTGCGCGCGGTCGTCGATCCGCAACTGCGCGTGCGCGGCGTCGACGGGCTGCGGGTGGTGGATGCGTCGGTGATGCCGACGCTGGTCGGCGGGAACACGAATGCGCCGTCGGTGATGATCGGCGAGCGCGCGGCGGACTTCATCGTCGCCGCGCGCAAGGGCGGGGTGCCGCGCGGCGAGGCGGCTGCCGCGGTGCACGGCCGCTGAACGCGGCGCGTGCGGCCACGGCCATGCTCAGGCAAACGTATCGACGAGGCCGGCGCGGCTCGCGCGCGCGGCGACCGGTGCGGATTGCGCGGCGTCGACGGGTGCATCGACGGCTGACGATCCGCCGTTTCCGCGTCGCGGCGACTGGCCGTGGGCGAAGGTCTGCTGCGGGTTTTGCTGCTGTTGCTGCGACGCGAGGCCGCCGTCGCTGACGGTCGCGCTGCCGAGCCCGAGCCCGCCCGCTTCCATCGCCTCGCGCAGCTTCGGCAGCGCGGCTTCGACCGCGTCGCGCACCTGCGCGTGCTGCGACACGAACAGCGCGTGCGCATGGTTGTCCGCGACGCGCAGCACGACCTGCAGCGGCCCGAGATCGGGCGGGTTGAGCGTCAGCTCGGCGCTCTGCTGGTGCGCATTCGACAGGAACACCACTTTCTGGCTCAGTGCGTCCGTCCAGTCGGCCGTGCCGACGTGCGGCGCGAGCACGTGCGCGTTGGCCGCGGCGATCGCGCCGGCGGCCGGCGACAGTTGCAGGTTCGCCTGCGCGGCGGCGGCAGCCGTTGCGCCGGCCGCAAGCGTCGCGCTGGCGGCCGGGTCCGTCGCGTTGGCGGCCGCCGCGAGCGCATGCTGGGCGCCGGACTGCGCGTTCGCGTCGGCCTGCAGGGCCTGCGCGGTGATCTGTGTCGGCGTCTGTTGCGTGGCGAGCGCGCCTTTCGCGTCGGCGAGCGTGCGGTCGAACGTCGGGACTTTCGGCGTCAGCGGCGCGGCGGCGTTCGACGCGGTCGCTGCCGGCGCCGTCGGCGTGGCGGCGCTCGCGCCGGTCGCCGGCATCGCAATCGCGCCCGCACCACCCGCCAGCTTGGCGAGCGCCGCTTGCAGCGCGTCGCGGCTCGATGCCGGGTCGGTCGGCTGGGCGGCCGCATCCGCGGTTGCATGATTGGCGAGCGTCGCCGTGGCGTCCGGCTGGCCGGACACGGCCGTCTTTTGCGTGGTGGCCGCGGCGGCAATGGCCGCGGTGGTCGCCGCGTCGGCCGGCGTCGCGGTGTCCGGGCGCGCCTGCAATTGCGCCTGCACGGCCGCGGCGGCCGCGAGTGCGGCGGCGTCGGGGTTGACGGTGGCGGCGTTCGCGGCCGTGTCGTCGGTCGCCTTGTCGTCGTCCGTGCCGGACGGTTTCGCGCCGGCGGCCGGCTTCGACGCGGCCTGATTGGTCGACGCGTCCGGCGTGCCGGCGTGGGCCGTATCGTCGCGCGTGGCGACGCTTTGCTTGAGCGTCTGCGCGAACGGCACGGCGCTCGTGGCGGCGGACGTATCGTTGGTGGCGGACGCACCCGAGCCGCGGGCGGCCTTGAGTGCGGCGCCGGCGGTGTCGAGCAGCGCGCCGAGCAGGGGCAGGGGAGGCATGACGGGTCTCTCGTTCGAATGCGGTGGTCGGTTACGACGAACGGGCCGCGTCGGCCCGCATGCGCAGGATCTTCGCAGCATGTTCGTCGGCGTCGCGCTGTTCGCGCCGGGCGTCGCGCTGCGCTTCCTGCGCGACGCCGCGCGCCTGCAGGATTTCATACGAGCCGACGGTCCGTTTCTTCTGCTGCCAGTTCGGGCGCGCCTCGTCGATGCGGACTTCGGCCGCCGCGAGCACGGTGCGCTGCTGCGCGATCGCGGCATCGAGCGTGTCGATGAACGCCTGGAAATTGCGCCAGTTGCCGGCCGGCATCCCGCTCTGCGCGGATTGCGCGAAGCGCGCGTGATACTCGTCGCGATAGCGCAGCAGCGCGTCGAGCTGTTCGGCCGCCGCGGTGCGGTCGCGCTGCGCGGTGCCGAGCTGCTTCGCGGCCGAGTCGAGGTCGTCCTGCGCACGGTCGAGCAGCAACTGAAGGGGAAAGCCGTGGGCCATCGGGATCAGCCTCCGTAAGCGTCGAACAGCGCATCGAGCGCAGTGAGGCTCGATGCGAACGGCGCGCATTCGCGAAAGCCCTGCTGCAGGAACGCCTCGATGCGCGGGTAGAGCGCGATCGCGCGGTCGAGTTGCGCGTCGCGGCCGGGTGCGTACGCGCCGACCGCGATCAGGTCGCGGTTGCGCTGGTAGCGCGACAGCATCTGCTTGAACTGCCGCACGTGGTCGAGATGCGTTTCGTCGATCAGCGCGGTCATCGCGCGGCTGATCGACGCCTCGATGTCGATCGCGGGATAGTGGCCGGCCTCGGCGAGCGCACGCGACAGCACGATGTGGCCGTCGAGGATCGCGCGCGCCGAATCGGCGATCGGATCCTGCTGGTCGTCGCCTTCGGTCAGCACCGTGTAGAACGCGGTGATCGAGCCGCCGCCTTCGGGCCCGTTGCCGGTGCGCTCGACGAGCGCGGGCAGCTTCGCGAACACCGACGGCGGATAACCCTTCGTCGCGGGCGGCTCGCCGATCGCCAGCGCGATCTCGCGCTGCGCCATCGCGTAGCGCGTCAGCGAATCCATCAGCAGCAGCACGTGCTTGCCCTGGTCGCGGAAATACTCGGCGAGCGACGTCGCGTACGCGGCGCCCTGCATCCGCAACAGCGGTGACACGTCGGCCGGCGCCGCGACGACGACCGAGCGCGCGAGCCCGTCCTCGCCGAGGATCTGTTCGATGAATTCCTTCACTTCGCGGCCGCGTTCGCCGATCAGGCCGATCACGATCACTTCCGCGCTCGTGTAGCGCGCCATCGTGCCGAGCAGCACCGACTTGCCGACGCCGGAGCCCGCGAACAGGCCCATCCGCTGGCCGCGGCCGACGGTGAGCAGCGCGTTGATCGCGCGCACGCCGACGTCGAGCGCGTGGTGGATCGGTTCGCGGTCGAGCGGGTTGATCGACGGCGCCGACAGCGGCGCATCGACTTTCGACGCGAGCGGGCCGAGGCCGTCGAGCGGGCGCCCCGACGCGTCGACGACGCGCCCGAGCATTTCCCAGCCGACCGGCAGCCGCTTCGCGCCCGCGAGCGGATCGGTGACCGGCGCGCTTTCGCGCGGCCACACGCGTGCGCCGGGCAGCACGCCGGCGACGTCGGTGGTCGGCATCAGGAACAGGCGGTCGCCGGCGAAGCCGACGACTTCGGCTTCCGCGTGCGTCAGCGTGCTGCCGGGCGGCAGTTCGATCGTGCATTCGGCGCCGACCGACAGGCGCAGCCCGATCGCCTCGAGCACGAGGCCGGCCGCGCGCGTGAGGCGCCCGCACGGCCGCAGCGGCAGTGCGTGGTGGCTGCGCGCGGCGAGCCCGTTCAGGTGCGTGCGCCAGTGGGCGAGATGCGGGTTGTGCGGCGCGCGCGGGACGGCGGCGGCCGAGGCTGCCCCACGCGGCGTGGCGCCATCCGCGGCATCGGACGCGGCCGCCGGCCCGAACGACGCGAGCGCGAGCTCGCGTTCGAGCGGCGTCATGCCGTCGTGCGCGAGCGCGTCGGGCGAGCGCGTCACCATGTGCTCACCTTGCCGATCGCGGCGGCGACGCGCTGCCAGCGCGTGGGCAGCGTCGCGTCGACCTCGCCGGTCGCGGCGTGCGCGCGGCAGCCGCCGCGCTCGATCGACGCGTCGGTACGCACGTTCCAGCCGAGCGTATCGAGGTCGTCCTGCAGATACGCTTCGACGACGGGCAGGTCGGCCGGATTCACCGCGAGATGCGGCGCGCCGGACAGCGCAGGTTCGGCCGCGAGCACGTCGCGCACGGCGGCGACCAGCGCGGCCGGGTCGTGCTTCACGTGCTGGCGCACGACCTGTTGCGCGATGTCGAGCGCGAGCTGCGCGAGGTCGGACGCGAGATCGTGTTCGACCGCCGACACGGCTTCGCGGAACGACGCGGCGAGCGTCGCGAGCTGCGCGGCCTGTTCGCGTGCGTCGGCCTGGCCGGCCTCGAAACCCTGGGCGCGGCCCTGCTCGAAACCGGCCTGGTAGCCGAGCGCCTGGCCTTCGACGTGGCCGGCCGCATGGCCTTCGGCGTGCGCGGCGTCGCGCACGCGCTGCAGTTCCTCGGCGAGCGCGGCGGCGGCGGCGGCCGCGTCGTCGGGCGGCGGCGGGGGCGGCGGCGGGTCGAACGACGCCATCTCCCACCGCTGGTAAGCGGTGAGGGTGCCCACGCGATCGCTCGCCGAATCAGACATACGCGTCTTCCGCCTTGCCGCCGATCGCGATCGCGCCGCTCTCGGCCAGGTTGCGCACGATCTGCAGGATGCGGCGCTGCTGCGTCTCGACGTCGGACACGCGTACCGGGCCGCGCGCGTCGAGATCCTCGGCGAGCAGTTCGGCCGCGCGTTGCGACATGTTCGCGAGGAACTTCTGGCGCAGCGCGGGCGGCGCGCCCTTCAGCGCGATGATCAGCGTTTCCGACTCGACTTCCTTGAGGATCATCTGGATCGCGCGATCCTCGAGGTCGAGCAGGTTCTCGAACACGAACATCTGGTCGATGATCTTCTGCGCGAGATCGGCGTCGTACTGGCGCACGCTTTCGAGCACGCCTTCCTCGTGCACGCTCGTCATGAAGTTCAGGATCTCGGCCGCGGTGCGGATGCCGCCCATCGGGCTGCGCTTCAGGTTGTCGCTGCCGGACAGCAGGCCCGTCAGCACGTCGTCGAGCTCGCGCAGCGCGGCCGGCTGGATGCCGTCGAGCGTCGCGATCCGCAGCAGCACGTCGTTACGCAGCCGTTCGGTGAAGCACGACGCGATTTCGGACGCCTGGTCGCGGTCGAGGTGCACGAGGATCGTCGCGATGATCTGCGGATGCTCGTTCTTGATCAGTTCGGCCACCGCGGCCGAATCCATCCACTTGAGACCCTCGATGCCGCTCGTGTCGCTGCCCTGCAGGATGCGGTCGATCAGCACGCCGGCCTTGTCCTCGCCGAGCGCCTTCGTCAGCACCGAGCGGATGTACTCGTTCGAATCGAGCGACAGCGCGGTGTGCTGCTCGGCTTCCTTCACGAACTCCTGCAGCACGTCCTCGACCTGCTCGCGCGTGACGTTCTTCAGCGCGGCCATCGCCACGCCGATCTTCTGGACCTCGCGCGGCGCGAGGAACTTGAATACCTGCGCGGCTTCTTCCTCGCCGATCGACATCAGCAGCAGCGCGCTCTTGGTCAAGCCTTCAGCGTTCATCGGACACCCAGTTCTTCACGACGGTGGCGACGATCTTCGGATCCTGGCGAGCGATCGTGCGCGCGTAGTCGAGGTTGCGTTCGTAGCGGTTCTTCTCGTTTTCGAAGCCGAGCAGCAGCGGATCGGGTTCGTCGGCGGCCTTCTCCAGCGCGGGCAGGCCGTCGAGCGCCACCGTGTCTTCCGGCGCCGCGAGCGCCGGCGCGGCCGGCTCGGGCGGCGGGAACGCGCGGCGCATCGCCGGGCGCACGAACATGAAGTAGAGCGCCGCCGCGGCCGCCGCGATGCCGAGCCACTTCGCGGCTTCCTTCGCCATCGCGATCATGTCGGGCTGGCGCCACCACGGCAGGTCGGCGTACGGGTCGCTCACGGTCGAGAACGCGCTGTTCACGACGTTGACCGAGTCGCCGCGCTTCGCGTCGTAGCCCATCGCATCCTTCACGAGCTGTTCGACCTGCGCGAGTTTCGCGGGCGGCAGCGGCTGCATCGTCACGTGGCCCTTCGCGTCGGCGACCGGCTGGTAGTTGACGACGACCGCGACCGACAGCCGCTTCACGCTGCCCATCGGCTGTTCGGTATGGCGGATCGTCTTGTCGAGCTCGTAGTTGGTCGTCTGGTCCTTGCGGTCGCTGATCGGCGTGGTCTGCGGCGCGTTCTGACCGTTGCCGGCGACGATCGGCGCGGAAGCCGGCTGCGGCGGCGTGTTCGACAGCGCGCCCGGCACGCCCGACGCGCCGCCCTGCGCGAGTTCGGTCGAGCTGCTGGTCTGCTGGCTGCGGATCGCGGATTGCTGCGGATTGCCGTTCGGGCCGTAGCTTTCCGACGTCTGCTCGATTTTCGAGAAATCGAGATCCGCGCTGACCTGCGAGCGTGCGTTGCCGGCGCCGAAGATCGGCGCGAGGATCGCGTCGATGCGCTTCTGCGTGTTGTGCTCGACCTGCTGCACGTACTTGAGCTGGCTCGCGTCGAGGCCGGACGCGGATGCGGTCTGGGTCAGCAGGTTGCCGTCCTGGTCGACGATCGTCACGTTCTTGGCCGGCATGTCGGGCACGCCGGACGACACCATCCGCGTGATCGCCTGCACCTGGCCCTCGTCGAGCACGCGGCCCGGATAGAGGTCGACGAACACCGACGCGCTCGGCGCTTCCTTGTCGCGCACGAACACCGACGGCTTCGGGATCGCGAGATGCACGCGCGCGCTGCGCACGGCGTTGATCGATTCGATGGTGCGCTGCAGCTCGCCTTCGAGCGCGCGCTGGTAGTTGATCTGCTCGGCGAACTGGCTGATGCCGAATTTCTGGTTGTCCATCAGCTCGAAGCCGACCGAGCCGCCCTTCGGCAGCCCCATCGCGGCGAGCTTCAGGCGCGTTTCGTGCACCTGGTTCGACGGCACGAGGATCGCGCCGCCGGCATCGGCGAACTTGTAGGGAACGTTTGCCTGCTGGAGCGCGGCGATGATCGCGCCGCCGTCGCGGTCCGACAGGTTGCTGTACAGCACGCGGTAGTCGGGCGCCCGGCTCCACAGCACGAGCGCGGTGATCGCGGCGATCGCGAACGCGACGGCGATCACGAACGGCAGCTTGGGGTTGCCCTTCATCCGCGAGATGCCGGGAATGCGTTCGGCGAAGCCGCCCAGCCCGAAGTCCGCGCCTGCGCCGCCCGCGCCCGGCAACGCGGCGGCCGCGGCGGCGCCTGGCGCCGGGCTGAGGCCCGCGCGGGCGTCTGGGTTGATCAGCGAGTTGGCCTGCGAATCCATGCGTCGAGTTTCTCCGGAGCGGGACGACTGAGCTCGCTCGGACGAGCGGGCGGACAATGACACGATGCGATTATCGTGACCCGCGGCGCACTCCGATCGACCGAAAAGAGCGGGGTTTCCCCCGTACTTTCGCGGCTTTGACGCGCGCCGCGCTGCTATCCTTTTTCGCGATCCGGCATGGTGCGCGTGGTGCGGCGCCGGCGGGTCGCCCGGTGCGTCCGGGTCTCTTCTCTATGTCTGGGGACAGCATGACTGCGAACGTCAGCGGAATCGGTTCGGTGTTGCAACAGATGCAGTCGATGGCCGCGCAGGCGTCCGGCGGCGTCGCGAGCCCGACGGCGGCGCTGGCCGGCTCGGGCGCGGCGACGGCCGGCACGTTCGCGAGCGCGATGAAGGCGTCGCTCGACAAGATCAGCGGCGACCAGCAGCACGCGCTGGGCGAGGCGAAGGCGTTCGAGGTCGGCGCGCCGAACATCTCGCTGAACGACGTGATGGTCGACATGCAGAAAGCCAACATCGGCTTCCAGTTCGGGCTCCAGGTCCGCAACAAGCTAGTGAGCGCTTACAACGACATCATGCAGATGTCGGTTTGAGCGGCCATCCGGCGACGGGCATCCGGGGGCGGGCATTCGGGGACGGCTAACGGCGACGGGCATCCAGAGACGGTTCCAGGCTTGCACGACGGGGCCGGCGAACCGGCATCGGACGCCGGCGCGGCGCCCGCGCACCTAAAGCTTTCCAAATCCCTTCCGATAACTCCGGTGAAAGCCGCACCGTGCGACGCACGGCGGCGGCTCCCGACTAGCCAAGGCAAATAACAAGGAGAAGCGCATGTTTTCCCCAGGACACGCTGGAGCCAATGCGTATGCGCGTGTCGGCGTCGAGACCGGGGTGATGGGCGCCTCCCCGCACCGGCTGATCGCGATGCTGTACCAGGGCGCGCGGCAGGCGATCGCGCTGGCGCGCATGCATTTGCAGCAGGACAACGTCGCCGGGCGCGGCGAAGCGATCGGCAAGGCGATCCGGATCGTCGAGAGCGGCCTGCAGGCGTCGCTGAACCGCGACGCGGGCGGCGAGATCGCCGAACGGCTCAATGCGCTGTATGCGTATATCGGCCGGCGGCTGCTGGAAGCGAACGCGCAGGCGAGCGACGCGATGCTGGTCGAGGTCGACGGCTTGCTCGCGACGCTCGAGGAAGCATGGACGGGCATCGCCCCGGAAGTCGCGCGGATGGCCGCGCAACAGGTAGCGGAAGCAACACGATGAATCACAAGGCCGAATACTTCGAGCGTTACGAGGCGCTCGCCGCCGTGTCGGGCCGGATGCTGTGCGCCGCGCGCGGCGCCGACTGGAACGCGTTGCCGGAGTTGCAGGCCGAATTCATGCAACTCGTCGACGGGTTGAAGCAGGCCGATCCGGGCGTCGTGCTCGACGAATCGGATCTCGGCCGCAAGCTCGACCTGATCCGTCGCATCCTGGCCGACGACGCCGCGATCCGCGATCTCGCGAGCCCGGACGTCGCGCGGCTGTCCGCGCTGTTCGAGGCGCGGCGCTCGACCCAGGTATTGACCGATCTCTATCGCGCGCGCGGGTAGGGCCGTTCGCCGGGAAACCGGCGCGAGGCATCCGGCGCCGCACGCGGCGCGCGCTGTTCCCGTGCGCGGCACCGGCGTGCCGCGCACGGATTCGCAACCCGTTGGCTGAGCTGAGCAGGCCCCGATCATGACCGGTATCGACTCCGTTGCGGCCGCGCTGCTGGCGAGCCGCCTCGACAGCCTGCTGACCGGCACCGTGGCGGCGCCCGCCGGCGGCGGCGCGACCGCGCAGGTCGGCACGCCGGGCGCCGGCGCGTCGTCCCCGCCGCCGGCCGGCAGCCCGCCCGCCGCCCCCCCGGCTTCCACGCAGACCGCGCTGTCCGAGGTCGGACGCGTGCTCGACGCGATCTCGCGCTCGGGCGGCGACGCGACGCCGGCGATCGTCGGCCGGCTCCCGCTGCTCGCCGATCCCGCCGTGCTGCTCGCCGATACGCCGGTGCCGGCGCGCGCGCCGGCTGCGCCCGGTCCCGCAGCGTCGTCCACGCCGGCTGCCGATCCGGCATCGTCCGCCACGGCGGTGCGCGAAGCGGCCGGGCCGCCGCCGGTCGCGGCGTTGCGCGCGGCGTTGGCGCAGGCCGTGAGCGAAAGCGGCCTCTTCTACGAATCCCATCTCGCGCAGTGGCTGGCCGGCCAACGTCCGCTCGCGGCGCTCATGCGCGAGCCGCAGGCACGCCTCGCCACCGCGCTCGCGCCGGCCGACCCGGCAGCCGTCCCGCATGAACCGACCGACGTGCTCGACGAACTGCTCGCGCAGCGCCCGCCGCCGCTGCCGGCCGCCGCGCGGGCCAGCGCGCCACCGCCGGCCCAGGGCGGCGCTCCTGCGCGCGACCCGGGGCAGGCCCCACCGGCCGCGACCCGGCCGGGCGCGTCGTTGCCGCCCGATACCGCCGATCCGCTGGCCGCGCACGCCGATACGCGCTGGACGCCCGCGCGCGCCGAGCTGGCCGCCGCATCGTCCGATCCGCAGGCGCAGCCGCTCGCGACCGTGCATCCGGCCGCCGTGCCGCTCGTTCGGCAGCAGCTCGATGCGCTCGCGACCGACCAGTTTCGCTGGACCGGCGAGGCGTGGCCCGGCGCGCGGCTCGACTGGACGATCGAACCGGACGACCCGGGCCACCGCGCACCGCGCGGCGGCGGCGACGACACGGGCGACGGCATCGCGTGGCGCACGCGCCTCACGTTGACGCTGCCGTCGCTCGGCACGGTCGATGCGGAACTGGTGCTGAACGGCGCGCAGCTCCTCGCCCGGCTGCGGGCGAACCAGACGGGCGCCGATCGCCTCACGCGCCACGAAGCCGCGCTGCGGCAGCGGCTCGAAGGCTCGGGGCTCAAGGTGGGCGGGCTGTCGATCCGCGCGGTCGACGACGGGCCGGACGGCTTCGACCTGTTCGCCGCGCAGACGGCCGCCGCCGCGTATGCGCGCGGCGCGGCCGGCGGCCCCGACGCGCGGGTGCCGGGCGACGATGACGAGGCGCTGCGATGAGCGTGACGTCCCGCAAGCGCGCGGCCGCGCTCGTCTACGACCCGAAAGGCGGCGATGCGGCGCCCCGCGTGGTCGCGAAGGGCTATGGCGTGCTCGCCGAGATGATCGTCGCGCGTGCGCACGATGCGGGGCTGTACGTGCACACGGCGCCGGAGATGGTGTCGCTGCTGATGCAGGTCGATCTCGACGACCGGATTCCGCCGCAGCTCTATCAGGCGGTTGCCGACCTGCTCGCGTGGCTGTACGCGCTCGATCGCACCGAGCCCGCGCCGGACGCCGCCGCGCCGCGTTTCCCGTTGCCGCCGTTGCGCTGAACGGCCTGCCGCCGGGTGGCTTCCGACGGACGGCCGTCCGTGGTCGGCGGGATCATTCGGTCGACATGTTGCGTCTATCGGTCGCCATCGGGTCGCAATGCATCCTTTTTTCCGCGTTCGTGCGCGGCGTGCGTCCTGCCGGTCCGTACGCGCACGGATTGAGCCGCCTTCCGATTTATGTAATGATATCCATTCTCATTTTCATGTTGCCCGGGCGGCGCGCATTTCCTGCGCGCCGCCCGTCGTTTTGAACGAATGGATACCTTCGCGTGAACGCGCCCGAAACGATCGACCCGCCCAAGACGGGCATGCCGCGCGGCGGCGTCACCGTGCTGCACCCGGCGGGCCGCCCGCTGAACGACGACGAGCTGGCCGCGCGCCGCCGGCGCTCGCGCCGCGCGACCTTCATCAAGTGGCTGCGCAAGGTGCACGGCTGGGTCGGGCTGTGGGGCGCGGTGCTCGGGTTGCTGTTCGGCGTGACCGGCGTGGTGCTGAACCACCGCGCGCCGCCGCTGAAGATCTCGACCGGCGAGCCGCAGGTCGAGGAGATGCAGATCGCGCTGCCGGATCCGGTGCCGAAGACGCCCGCCGCGATGACGAAGTGGCTGCAGCAGGAGCTGCATTTCGACGGCAAGCCGGGCCGCATGCGCAAGGAGCCCGCGCAGGCCGTCGCGTGGGGCGACAAGCGCGTGATGCAGCCCGAGCACTGGCAATTCGGCGTGTTCGGGCCGCACCAGAACCTGCAGGGCGAATACTGGGTCGGCAACGGCTACGTGTCGGTGAAGCGCACGGGCAACACGTTCCTGACGACGCTGAACAACCTGCATCGCGGCGTCGGGATGAATCTCGGCTGGGTGCTGCTGATGGATACGATCGCCGGCTCGCTGATCCTGCTGTCGCTGACGGGCGTGCTGCTGTGGACCGAGCTGAACAAGCGCCGCACGGTCGGCGTCGTGCTGGTGGTCGGTTCGGTCGCCGCCGCGCTGGCTGCCGGCCTGACCTGATCGACGTTCGCGCCGGCCGCGGCCTGCGCCCGACGGCGAGCGCGCGGCCGCCCGCCGCCGTGGGTCAGAGGCCGCAGGCCGCGCCGCTGTTCGCCGCGATTTCGCGCGCGGCCTTCGCGCCTTCGACCTGCAGGATCGTCGGCAGCGACACGTTGTTCTTCGCGGCGGTGATCTCGGCGAGGATCGAGATCGCGATTTCCGGCGGCGTCCGGCTGCCGATGTAGATGCCGGCCGGCCCGTGCAGCCGCGCCAGTTCCACTTCGCTCAGATCGAATTCGCGCAGCCGCTCGCGCCGCGCCGCGTTGTTGCGCCGCGAGCCGAGCGCGCCCACGTAGAACGCGGGCGTCTTCAGCGCCTCCATCAGCGCGAGATCGTCCAGCTTCGGGTCGTGCGTGAGCGCGATCACGGCCGAACGCGCATCGAGCTTCATGTCGAGCACCGTATCGTCGGGCATCGTATGCACGACGCGCGTGCCCGGCACGTCCCACGCATCCGTGTATTCGTCGCGCGGATCGCATACCGTCACCTGGTAGTCGAGCCCGACCGCGATCTGGCACAGGTAGCGCGACAACTGGCCGGCGCCGATCACGAGCATCCGGTAGCGCGGCCCGTGGATCGTCACGAGCCGTTCGCCGTCGAACGCGAGCCCGTCGGTCGCCTGCGCGGGCGACAGCGACGCGCGGCCGGTCGCGAGCGTCATCGTGCGCGTGACGAGGCGGCCGGCCTCGACTTCCGCGCACAGCGCGGCGACGCCGCTGTCGCGCGTGAGCGGTTCGAGCACGAGCTGGATCGTGCCGCCGCACGGCAAGCCGAAGCGGTGCGCTTCCTCGGCCGTCACGCCGTACTTGAGCGCTTCCGGGCGCGCATCGGCCGCGATGCCGCTCGCGTGCACGCGGGCGATCAGGTCGTCCTCGATGCATCCGCCGGACACCGAGCCGACCACCAGGCCGTCCTCGCGCACCGCGAGCATCGCGCCTTCGGGGCGCGGCGACGAGCCCCACGTCTTCACGACCGTCACGAGCAGCACGCGACGCCCTTCTTCGAGCCAGCGCGCACTGGATTTCAATACATCGAGATCGACGCTTTCCATCATCTTCTTCCTGTTGCCGGGCGACACCGCCGATGCGGGCCGCCGTTCGATGGCGCGATTATGAACCGGCCGGGGCAAGCGTGCAGGCGACGGGGAAGAGGCAAGACGGGGAAGGGCGCGGCGCGGCGGCAAGGAAGGCGGGCAGCGCGGCTCGTGACGGGGCGGTCGGCAGGCGCCGGGCGGATGCATCCGCCCGGCGGGGCGATGCGTCAGAGCGAGCCCAGGTACTGCGTCAGGTTGCGGATGTTGGTGTCATACGCGCTCGGCGAGCCAAGCTCGACGCCGCCGCTGCGCACGTAGTACTCGAACGGCACGGAGCGGGTGCCGAAGAACGGCAGGAAGTTGTCCGGCTGCAGCGTCGTGCCGTTCAGGCCGATCGCCCAGTTCCTCGACTTGTACAGCTCGAGCTCGCGGATCGTCGCCTGGACGAGGTTCGTCTCCGATGCGCGAATCGCGTTGATGTGCTGCGTCAGCGTTTCGATATTCGCCTGGTACGCGCTCGGCTCCCCGACCGAGACGCCACGCGCGCGGACGTAGTAGCTGAACGGCAGGTTGCGCTCGGTGAAGAACGTCAGGAAACCGTCCGGTGCCAGCGTATCCCCGTTCAGCCCGATCGCCCAGTTCTTGCTCTGATAATCCTTGAGCCCCGTAATCGTCTGGTTGGTCGCGCTGATTTCGACCTTCGCCGTGACGTTGACCAATGTATTGCTCATGAAAGACCTCTCAGGTTTTTGTTGAACTTCGGACAGGTGCAGCGACATGCCTCCGGATGGAGGCAATTCAATACCAGCGACCGGATTTATCCGGTTTTATTTTTTAATTAAAAAGGTTCTGAAAAATTCGCTTGTGAACGTGCAATGAATTTCCGTTTGATGAAAAGACGCTTCGATTGAATCGATTGCATCGCGTTGCGCCCGCTGCGGCGCAGAACCCCGTCTGATCGGGGCTGGGCGAGGAACGCGGCCAGCCGACTGAATACTAGTTTGGCCGATGCAAGAGTTCAATGCTGGGCGCGATATTATTTTCTTCTATTTATATTCAATTCAATGACATTTTTGATCGATCGATTTTTCGATCGAAATCGAATATACCGGCATTCGAAAAACGGCAAATGGAAATCGGAATTGACGCGCGGATCGTTGCAGGAAAGGCAACGTGGCGTGATGCGTGAAACAGAAGAAGGGATGGCGAGCGGGGCCGGTAACCGGCCCCGCGGGTGCGCACCGTGCCGCGTGCCGCGTGCGGCACGGCGGCGATCAGTGCGCGTCGGGGTGGCCGTGCGCGAGCTTCGAGTGGTGCCGCGAGTACAGGAAGTAGATCACGAGGCCGATCACGAGCCAGATGCCGAACGCGGCCCACGTGACGGGCTGCAGGTTCAGCATCAGGAACAGGCACGACGCGACCGCGAGGATCGGCACCACGGGCACGCCCGGGCAGCGGAACGCGCGCGGCAGCTCCGGGTGCGTGCGACGCAGCACGAGCACGGCGATCGACACCATCGAGAACGCCGCGAGCGTGCCGATGTTGATCAGCTCGGCGAGCACGTTGAGCGGCACGAGCGCGGCGATCAGCCCGAAGAACAGGCCGACCAGCCAGGTCGTCAGGAACGGCGTCGCAAAACGCGGATGCACGCGCGACAGCGCGGCCGGCAGCAGCCCGTCGCGCGACATCGCGAAGATCACACGCGTCTGGCCGTAGCTCATCACGAGGATCACGGTCAGCATGCCGAGCACCGCGCCCAGATCGATGAAGCCCGCGACCCATTTCTCGCCGGCGACCTGCAGCGCGTACGAGATCGGGTGCGAGATGTTCGCGTACTGGGCCGACGGCACGATGCCGGTCGCGACCGCGGCGACCGTCACGTACAGCACCGCGCACACCGCGAGCGACGCGATGATGCCGATCGGCAGATCGCGCTTCGGGTTCTTCACTTCCTCGGCCGCCGACGACACCGCGTCGAAGCCGATGAACGCGAAGAACATCACGGCGGCCGCGCCGAACACGCCGTTCCAGCCGTGCGGCATGAACGGCTTCCAGTTCGCGGGCGTCACGTGGAACAGGCCGACCGCGATCACGAGCAGCACGACCGACACCTTGATGAACACCATGATGTTGTTGATGCGGGTCGATTCGCGGATGCCGATCGACAGCAGCGTCGTGATCACGATCATCACGAGGAAGGCGGGCAGGTTGAACCACGTGGTGACGCCCGGCATCGCGCCGGGCGCGGCCGTCAGCACGGTCGGCAGCGACAGCCCGAAGCCCTGCAGCAGCGATTGCAGGTAGCCCGACCAGCCGACCGACACGGCAGACGACGCGAGGCCGTACTCGAGCATCAGGTCCCAGCCGATGATCCACGCGACGAGCTCGCCGAGCGTCGCGTACGAATACGTGTAGATCGAGCCGGCGACGGGGATCGACGACGCGAACTCCGCGTACGACAAGGCGGCCAGGCCGCACGCGATCGCGGCGATCACGAACGACAGCATCAGTGCGGGGCCGGCCTGCACGGCGCCGGTGCCGGTCAGCACGAAAATGCCAGTGCCGATGATCGCGCCGATGCCGAGGAACGTGAGGTCGATCGCGCCGAGCGCTTTCTTGAGCCCGGCGGCTTGCGCGCCGGCGATCATGCGATCGACGTTTTTCTTGCGGAAGAGAGACATTGCGGATGAATCGCCGGCACGCGCAGGCACGGCGCGCCGACTGAGTGAAAACCGACAATTTTAGCCGATTTGGCGTGCACGCCCCGCTGCGGTGCAGCGGCGCGGCGTGAAATCGTCCGGAAAAACAAGCGTTTGCGCGCGAAACGGGTGCGAAGGGAGGGGCGAAGCGGGCGCGGCCAAGCGCGGCGCGGCGGGCGCCGCGTCGCGCGATCGGACGAATGCGGGGCTGGCCGGAGGATCAGGCGCCGGCCGTGGGCGCCATGTCGACGAGCCGGTTGCTCATCACGTAGAACGTGAGTTCCGCGTTGTTCGACAGCCGCATCTTCTCGAGCAGCCGCGACCGGTACACGCTGACCGTCTTCACCGACAGCGACAGCGTGTTCGCGATATCGGTGAGCCGCTTGCCCGACGCGAGCATGCAGAGCGTCTGGTATTCGCGATCGGACAGCTTCTCGTGCGGCAGCGGTTCGTTCTCGAACGACACGTATTCGGCGAGCGCCTCGGCCATCGCGGGGCTCACGTACTTGCGGCCGGCCGCGACCTGCTGGATCGCGTTGATCATCTGCGCGGCGTTGACCGTCTTCGACAGGTAGCCGGCCGCGCCGGCCTTCAGCGCGCGCACCGCGTACTGGTCCTCGCGGTACATCGAGAACATCAGTACCGGCGTGCGCGTCAGCTTGCGCTTGAGGCGCTTGAGCACCTCGATGCCGTTCGTGTCGGGCAGCGAGATGTCGAGCAGGATCACGTCGAATTCCTGCTTGTCGACGGCGGCCATCGCGTCGCCGCCGTTCTCGGCCTCGGTCACGTCGCGCGCGATGCCGCGGTCGATCAGCAACTGGCGGATCCCTTGCCGGACGATCGCGTGATCGTCCACGAGCAGGATGTTCAGGCTCATCGCGACCTCACGAAAGCGACGCGCGGCGTGCCGCGATCGGCACCGCGAGCAGCGAATCCCACGCGAAGCGTGCGGTGACGCGCGTGCCGCGGCCGGTGGCCGGCGTGGCCGCCTCGAAGCTGCCGCCGAACGCCTCGCAGCGGGCGCGCATGCCGGCCAGGCCGTAGCCGTTGCGGCGGTGCCGGGCGAAACCGGTCCCATCGTCGGCGACACTCAGCGACAGGTGCGTGCCGTCGGTGGCGATCCGGACGTCGACCGACGTCGCGCGGGCGTGTTTCGCGACGTTCGACAACGCTTCCTGCGCGACGCGGAACACCGCGAGCGCGCTCGCGCCGGCAAGCTGCGTCAGGCGGGCGTCGGCCGCGCACACGAAGCTCGTGCGCAGGCCCGTGCGGGCCGCATGGGTGTCGATCCACGACGCCAGCGTGCCGACCATGCCGGCGTCCAGCGCCGGCGTGTCGCGCTCGTCGATGAGGCGGCGATTCGCGTCGGTCGCGGCGTCGAGCGCCTGCTGCGCCAGCGCCAGCGCGCGCAGGCAGCCTTCCGGCGCATCGGCCGGCAGCCACGTTTGAACGTTTGCGAGTGCGAAGCGGGCGGCGGTCAATTCGGCGCCGAGCCCGTCATGCAGTTCGCCGGCCAGATGGCGGCGAGCCGCTTCGTCGGCGGCGAGAAGCTGGGCGGAAAGTGCCGCGATCCGTGCGGCGGACGCGTCACGTTTCGACGCGGCGTCGGCCATCGGCGGAGTAGCAGCGCGGCCAGGCATGCGCTGCCGCGACGGGAACGGGGCGTGGGCGCCCGAGGGCGCGTTAAGCGACGTATCCATGACTCTCCCTGCTGTCAGAAAGCGGTTCAGACACCGGCTGGCTGCGTGGGCTGGCTGCCGTTTAGATGACGGTCGCCGCCGGAAAATCGCTCCATGCCGAAGTAACAAAAGTTACGTCTTGTAACACTTGCATCCGACCCTTTCACGCTCATCCGAACGGCAACCACGCGCGCCGAATAATATCTCAAAATTTCCGAAAAGGTCATGTCAGGCGGACATTTAAGGGTAAATGTGAATAATCGGAATGAAGGTGTTGTAGGAAAAACACTGACACCCGACCGCCCGGGGACGGCGTATCCAAATGTAACTATTTGAGATGGAATGGTCCCAGTTTGTTACGAATTCGCCAAGTCCGGACGAAAAAAAACCGGAGCTTTCGCTCCGGTTCTTGATGCGGCACAAATTGGGGGATCGATCAGTCGACGAACGCACGTTCGATCACGTAATGGCCCGGCGCGCTGTTCTTGCCTTCGACGAGGCCGGCTTGCTTCAGCAGCTCGGTCGTGTCCTTCAGCATCGCGGTGCTGCCGCACAGCATCACGCGGTCGTTTTCCGGCGAGAACGCCGGCACGCCGAGATCCGTGAACAGCTTGCCCGTCGCGATCAGGTCGGTGATCCGGCCCTCGTTGTCGAACGCTTCGCGCGTGACCGTCGGGTAGTAGACGAGCTTTTCCTTGATGATGTCGCCCAGGTACTCGTGGCCCGGCAGGTCGTGCTTGATGTAGTCCATGTACGCGAGCTCGCCCTTCAGGCGGCACGTGTGGGTCAGGATCACCTTGTCGAAGCGGTCGTAGATGTCCGGATCGCGGATGATCGACATGAACGGCGCGAGGCCCGTGCCCGTCGACAGCATCCACAGCGTCTTGCCCGGCAGCAGGTTGTCGGCGACCAGCGTGCCCGTCGGCTTCTTGCCGATCAGCACCGTATCGCCCACCTTCAGGTGTTGCAGGCGCGACGTCAGCGGGCCGTCCTGCACCTTGATGCTGAAGAATTCGAGATGCTCTTCGTAGTTCGGGCTGACGATCGAATAGGCGCGCGCGAGCGGCTTGCCGTCGACTTCCAGGCCGACCATCGTGAATTCGCCGTTGTTGAAGCGCAGGCTCGCCTCACGGGTGCAGGTGAAGCTGAAAAGCGTGTCGGTCCAGTGATGGACGGATTGGACGGTGGCGGTGTCGTATTTGCTCATGGCTTTGAAAACGGACGCGCGTGGCGAACGCGTGTAACGGGCCCAAAAAATGGGCAAAAACCGAGTGCGACGGCCCGATCGCGAATCGGCCGGCCGGCGCGCGTCGAACGCGCGCCTTCTCGATGACAGACGTTTGAGGAACTCGTTATTTTACCCTGTCGACGCGGATCGCGGGCTTGACCCCCGCGGCTGCGCGGATTTGGCGCAACACATCCTTTCAATAGGCCTTCGGTGGTCGGCCGCGCGTGTTGCGGCGAGTGCGGCGAGTGCGGCGGGCGCCGGCGGCGCGGTGACGGGCGGGCGCGCGGCCGGCCGCGGGCGTTATTGCGGATCGAGGCGCAGGCGCGCGATGTACGGCAGGTGGTCCGACAGCCACGCGGCTTCGCCGGACGGCGCGCGCCATTCGAGCGGCGTCAGGCCGCGCACGAACATCTTGTCGAGCGCGAGCGCCGGCGAGAACGCGGGGAACGTGCGGCCCGATTCGCCGAGCAGCGTCGCGACCTCGGACAGCCCGATCTCGCCGAACAGCGCGACCGAATCGTTGCGCCAGTCGTTGAAGTCGCCGGCGAGCATCAGCGGGCCATCGCCCGCGTTGCGCACGATCCAGTGCGCGATCCAGTGCATCTGGCGCAGCCGCGCGGCGCGCGTGAGCGCGAGGTGCGCGCACAGCAGCGTGACCGGTCGGGCGCCCGCTAGTGTCGCGCGCGCGACCAGCAGCCCGCGCCGCTCGAAGCGGTGCGCGGAGATGTCCCAGCGGCCGCCGAGGTCGAGCGGATGCGGCGACAGGATCGCGTTGCCGTGCCGCCACGACGGCTTGAACACGTTCGGCCCGAGCGCGATCTGCCAGTCGAGCGCCTGCGCGATCTCGGTGGCCTGGCAATGCCACACGTCGTCGACCGTGTCGTCCATCGGCGCGCCGAAGCCCGCTGCGAGCATCGGGCGCGGCATGCGGCGCGCCATCGCTTCCTGCAGGAAATACACGTCGGCGTGAGTCGACTGCATCCAGTCGCGCATCGCGTTCCACGCGGTGAAGCCGAGCGGCGAGCGCCCTTTGTGCAGGTTCCAGCTGACGGCGGTGATTTCGTCGGGCGCGGCGTGCGGCTCGGCGAACGGCAAGGAGAGGGCATCGGCGGACATGACGTTCAGTCCTTCGCGACGTGCGCCCGCACGCGGTACACGAGATGCGGATGCTGCTCGACGAGCGTCCAGTCGGTCCAGGCGTCGCCGCCGACCGCCAGGCCGGGGTGGCTCGCGACGATTTGCCGCGGCGACGCCGGCACGCACGGATCGCTGCGCGTCGCGTTTTCGTCGTCGAGCGTTTCCTGCACGTCGAGCCCGAGCGACACGGTGTTCGCGCTGGCGTCGACGGCGAGCGGGGCGACCGTCACCGAGCGCGAGCGCTCGGTCGGCACGACGCGCGCGGCATTGCCGCAGCCCACCGGCACGGCGGCCGGGTAGCGATGGGTATCGGTGCGGGACTGGCCCACGGTGGTGTTTTGCTGGAACGTGTCGATCGTCTGACCGTCGCGCACCACCTGGATTTCCCATGCGACGACGGCCGGCGCGGGGCTCTGCGCATGGGCGGCGAGCACGACGCTCGCAAGCAGGACGGCCAGGCCGTGTTTCAGCATGAAACGTCTCCGGAAACGCGGGATAGCGGGGAACGGACGCACATCTTACGCCCGATCGATTTCGGTCGCGATGTGACGGGGCGTGCCGCGACAGGTTCGCAGCACGATCCGGTCCTGCTCGACAGGTAGGGCCGCGTCATGCGTTTTCAAGCGAAAAAGCGCGCGAACTCCGCGACGCTCGCGCGCTCGGTGACGAGGCGGTTCTCGATCGCGTCGGGGTCCGCCTGGCCGAGCGACATCCCGCAGACGAGCAGCTCGTTGGCGGGAATGTCGAGATGTTCGGCGACGATCCGGTGAAACGGCACGAACGCGGCTTGCGGGCAGGTATCGAGGCCGCGGGCGCGCGCGGCCGTCATCACGCCTTGCAGGAACATCCCGCAATCGAGCCACGCGCCATGTGTCATGACCCGGTCCAGCGTGAAGAACAGCGCGACCGGCGCATCGAAGAAGCGGAAATTGCGCGCGTGCTGCGCATGCATGCGCGCCTTCTCGTCGCGGCCGATGTTCAACAGGCCGTACAGGTCCCAGCCGACCTTGCGGCGCCGGTCGATATACGGCGACACCCATTCGCGCGGGTAGTAGTCGTATTCGGCGACGTATTTCTCGTCGCGCGCGGGGTCGTCGTAGGCCGCGGTGAGCGCGGCGGCGAGCGCGTCGCGCGTGGCGCCCGTCGCGACGTACACGCGCCACGGCTGGATGTTGGTGCCCGACGGCGCGCGGCTCGCGGCTTCGAGGATCGCCTCGATCGTGTCGCGCGGCACGGGCGTCGGCAGGAACGCGCGGACCGCGCGGCGCGACTTGAGCGCGGCGTCGACGGCCTCGACGGAACGGATCGCGTCGGAATCGACGCGCGGGGAAGCAGCGTGGACGGGCATCGGCATACCTTCGGGCGGCGAGGCGTCAGGCGAGGTGCGGGGCAGTGTGCGGGCGATGCGCGGGCCCGATCGGCGAGCCCGGCGCGTACGTCGTGAACGTTCGATCATACGCCGCGGCGCGCGGCCGTGCAGCGGGCGCGCGCTGTTAGCAGCAGAGTGCTCCGGCTGCTTGCTTGCACGGCGATGCGGGATCGTTACACTGAAATCGTAAGGGTCTGATGACTGTGTGACGGCAAGTGCAGCGAGGTGGGTATGACGACGGCGATGGTGAAACAGGAACTGGCGGTGGCGTCCTTCAGCACGGTGTACGACCTCGAGCAGGTCGAGACGGCGCTGGGCGACTTGAACGAGAGCGCGAGCGACGCGCTGCGCTCGACCTACGAGCGGATGCTCAAGACGGGGAATCTGCGCTTCTGCGTGAAGCCGAACCGGATGCCGTCGTTCGACGCGCTCGGCGAGGCGTTGCCGAATTTCGGCGAGCCGCTCGACGACGTGCGCAAGCAGATCGCCCTGTGTCTCGAGACGGACGACCGGCTCGAACTGATGCCGATCCTGCTGCTCGGGCCGCCCGGAATCGGCAAGACGCATTTCGCGAAGGCGCTCGCGCAGTTGCTCGGCACCGCGTACCACTACGTGCCGATGAGTTCGCTGACGGCCGGCTGGATCCTGTCGGGCGCGTCGTCGCAATGGAAGAACGCGAAGCCCGGCAAGGTGTTCGACGCGCTCGTGAACGGCAGCTACGCGAACCCGGTGATCGCGGTCGACGAGATCGACAAGGCCGGCAGCGATGCGCAATACGATCCGCTCGGCGCGCTGTATGCGTTGCTCGAGCACGACACCGCGCGCGCGTTCGTCGACGAATTCGCGGAAGTGCCGATCAACGCGGGCAACGTGATCTGGATCGCGACCGCGAACGACGCGCACGCGATTCCGGAGCCGCTGCTCAACCGGATGAACGTGTACGAGATCGCGGCGCCCGATGCGGCCGGCGCGCGCCGGATCGCGCAGACGATCTACGACGAGATCCGCACGTCGCATGCGTGGGGGCGGCGCTTCCCCGAGACGCTCGGCGACGATGCGCTCGACGTGCTGGCCGCGACGCCGCCGCGCACGATGCGCCGCGCGCTGCTGCACGCATTCGGCGCCGCGCGGCTCGACGGCCGCGACGCGATCGGGCCGGCCGACATCCGCGCCGACGAAGGCGCGGCGAAGCGCCGCCCGATCGGCTTCTGACGCCGCCCCGCGCGCACCGCTGCGGCCTGCGCGCGGGGTGTGCGCGGCGTGTGGATCGCACGCCCGGCCACTTCGTTGTCCGCACCCCCGTCCGTATCGTCGCGACACGATGCGCACGCGTTCGGCAAGCGGGCGAACCGGGACGTACAATTCTTTTCTCTCCCTTCGACGCGCGAGCAGCGCGAAAAGCCATGGAGCAGACGGATTGTGTCGTGATCGGCGCGGGTGTCGTCGGTCTGGCGATTGCGCGCGAGCTGGCCGCGCGCGGGCGTGAAACGATCGTGCTCGAGGCGGCCGACGCGATCGGCACGGGCACGAGTTCGCGCAACAGCGAGGTGATTCATGCGGGGCTCTACTATCCGCGCGGGTCGCTGAAGGCGACGTCGTGCATGCATGGGCGCGACATGCTGTACGAATTCTGCGACACGCATCACGTGCCGCACCGGCGCACCGGCAAGCTGCTGGTCGCGACGAGCGCCGCGCAAGTGAAGCAGTTGAAGGCGATCGGCGCGCGCGCGGCCGAAAACGGCGTGCTCGACCTGTTGCCGCTCACGCGCGCCGAGGCGCAGACGCTCGAGCCCGCGCTCGAATGCGTGGAGGCGCTGTTCTCGCCGTCGACCGGCATCGTCGACAGCCATCAGCTGATGCTCGCGCTGCTCGGCGACGCGCAACGCGACGGCGCGATGTGCGCGCTGCAATCTCCGGTCGAAGCGATCGACGTGTTGCGCGGCGGGCGCTTCATCGTGCGTACCGGCGGCGCCGCGCCGACCGAGATCGAGGCTGCATGCGTGATCAACAGCGCGGGGCTCGGCGCGCAGGCGCTCGCGCACCGCACGCGCGGCCTCGATCCGCGCTGGGTGCCGCCGCTCTATCTCGCGCGCGGCAACTATTTCAGCCTGTCGGGCCGTGCGCCGTTCTCGCACCTGATCTACCCGATGCCCGATCGCGCGGGGCTCGGCGTGCACCTGACGTTCGATCTCGGCGGGCAGGCGCGCTTCGGCCCGGACGTCGAGTGGTGCGATTCGCTGCGCTATGAAGTCGATCCGGCGCGCGCGGGCACGTTTTACGCATCGATCCGCGCATTCTGGCCGGGCCTGCCCGACGACGCGCTGCAGCCGGCGTACGCGGGCATCCGGCCGAAGGTCGCGGGGCCTGGCGAGCCGCCGGCCGACTTCATCGTGCAGGGGGCGGCTCAACACGGCGTGCGCGGGCTCGTGAACCTGTTCGGCATCGAGTCGCCGGGGCTCACCGCGTCGCTCGCGCTCGCGCAGCGCGTCGGCGACATGGTGTCGCGCGCGTGACGCACGGCCCGCCGCCGTGCGTGCGGGCCGCGTGACGCCCGTGTGGAATCCCTTATCTCCGGCATTTCGGCGCGCACATTTATTCGCTTGGCGGTTATTCTGTTGAACGCCGTCGCCAGAACGGCTTTCAAACCGATAACGTTGGAGCGAGTCCCCATGAAAACATCCCGTCGGAGTTTCCTGATCACGAGCATCGGCGCCGTGTCCGCGCTGGCGCTGTCGCGCGAAGCGCTGGCCGATGCGCCGATGCTGTCGGAAACCGATCCGACCGCGGTGGCGCTCGGCTACAAGGCCGATGCCACGAAGGTCGACAAGACGAAGTACCCGAAATACGCAGCGGGCCAGGATTGCGCGGCCTGCATGCTGTACCAGGGCAAGAAGGGCTCGGCGTCGGGCCCGTGCGGCGCGTTCCCCGGCAAGCAGGTGTCGGCGAAGGGCTGGTGCAGCGCCTTCTCGAAGATGGGTTGAGGCCCGTGCGGCATCGTGCGATGCCGCAAAGCGGCGAAAACCGCAACACGCTCGCCGTCGTTCGATGGCGGGCGTTTTTTATTGCTTGAAAACGGTTCCGTCGCTTTCTACACTCGCTGCACACCAGCGCGCCGCGGCATCCCGCGCGCCGAACCGCCCGACACGGCGAATTCACGAGGACGAGGCACGCATGGCGACGATTGCGAATTCAACGAAAACGGCCCGGCCCGAGCGCGCGCTGAACCGGCGCGCCGTGGTGGCCGCCGTGATCGGCAATGCGCTCGAGTGGTACGACTTCACGGTGTTCGGCTTCATGACCGTCGTGATCGCCGAGCTGTTCTTCCCCACTTCCAGCGAATACTCGTCGCTGCTGCTCACCACCGCGACGTTCGGCGTCGCGTTCTTCATGCGCCCGATCGGCGGCATCGTGTTCGGGCTGTACGCGGATCGCGCGGGCCGCAAGGCCGCGCTGTCGCTCGTGATCCTGCTGATGACGGCCGGCATCTTCCTGCTTGCGATCGCGCCGCCCTATGCGGCGATCGGCATCGGCGGCCCGATCCTGATCGTGCTCGGCCGCCTGCTGCAGGGCTTCTCCGCGGGCGGCGAATTCGGCAGCGCGACGGCGCTGCTGATCGAAGCGGCGCCGTTCTCGAAACGCGGTTTCTACGGCAGCTGGCAGATGGCGAGCCAGGCGGGCGCGCTGCTGATCGGCGCGCTCGTCGGCGCGGCCGTCACGCGCGGGCTGTCGCACGACGCGCTGCGCAGTTGGGGCTGGCGCGTGCCGTTCATCCTCGGGCTCGTGATCGGCCCGATCGGCTTCTACATCCGCCGCCATCTCGCCGATTCCGAAGCATTCCTGCATGCGCAGCAGAGCGCGCGCCGCGCGACGCTCGGCGAAGTGTTCACGCGCCACCCGCGCGAGGTGCTGTGCGGGCTCGGCTCGGTGATCGCGCTCACCGTGACGATCTACGTGCTGATCAGCTATCTGCCGACCTTCGCGGTGAAGCAGCTGAAGCTGCCCTATGCGGAATCGTTCTACGCGGTGATCGTCGGCAATCTGCTGCTGATGGTGCTGTCGCCGATCGCGGGCGCGTGGTCGGATCGCATCGGCCGCAAGGGGCTGTCGCTGTGGTCGCTGGTGCTGACGTTCGCGCTGATGTATCCGCTGTTCGCTTGGCTCGACGCGGCGCCGAGCATCGGGCGGCTGATCGCGGTGCAGGCCGTGCTGTCGGTGACGCTCGCGGGCTACTACGGGCCGTTCGGCGCGATGATCGCCGAGCTGTTCCCGGCCAACGTGCGCTCGACCGGGCTGTCGATCGCGTACAACGTCGCGGTGATGCTGTTCGGCGGCTTCGGCCAGTTCATCGTCACGTGGCTGATCAAGGCGACCGGCACGCCGCTCGCGCCGACCTACTACGTGATGGCGGGAATCGCGCTGTCGATCGTCGCGGTCGCGTTCGTGCCCGCCCGCAGCGCCGACCTCGACGCGCCGGCGTGACGACATGACGATTTGAAGACGCTCATCCCATCGTTTCGCGAAACGCAATGATGTACTGCAGAACGCGGGGACATCGTGCGTCGCCCCATCGTGTTCGCACCCGAATTGTTTAGTCGTCGAACGAAACAGGCGCGAAATGCACGGAATCGGCGCTCGCGCGCGTTGTCGCATTTTTTACCCCCACTAAAAATCGGCAAAAACCCGGCGCGCATATGGAAGAGTTTTTTCTCCAGCTTGTTGCCGCATCGTTAGCTCAAGTAATATCCGCGTACGCCGGACCCTGGCGGGACCGGTTCCGATCTGGAGACCTGGAGGAAACATGGAATACAACCGTCTGTTGCACACCCTGCGTGTTACCGCCATGGCAGGCGTGGCAGCGGCATCGCTCGGCGTCGCGGGCTCTGCATTCGCACAGATCCCGAACAAAACGCTCGTCTACTGCTCAGAAGGCAGCCCGGCGGGTTTCGATTCCGCGCAATTTACGACCGGCGTCGATTTCACCGCCGCCACGTTCACCGTCTACAACCGCCTCGTCGAATTCGAGCGCGGCGGCACGAAGGTCGAGCCCGGCCTCGCCGAGAAGTGGGACGTGTCGTCCGACGGCAAGGTGTACACGTTCCACCTGCGCCACGGCGTGAAGTTCCACACGACCGACTTCTTCAAGCCGACGCGTGAATTCAACGCGGACGACGTGCTGTTCACGTTCCAGCGCATGCTCGACCCGAACAATGCGTTCCGCAAGGCGTACCCGGTGTCGTTCCCGTACTTCACCGACATGGGCCTCGACAAGCTGATCACGAAGGTCGAGAAGGTCGACCCGTACACCGTGAAGTTCACGCTGGCCGAGCCGAACGCGCCGTTCATCCAGAACATGGCGATGGAATTCGCGTCGATCCTGTCGGCCGAGTACGGCGACCAGCTGATGAAGGCCGGCAAGGCCGCCGACATCAACCAGAAGCCGATTGGCACGGGCCCGTTCATCTTCCGCAGCTACACGAAGGACGCGACGATCCGCTTCGACGGCAATCCCGATTACTGGAAGAAGGGCGAAGTGAAGCTCTCGAAGCTGATCTTCTCGATCACGCCGGATCCGGGCGTGCGCGTGCAGAAGATCAAGCGCAACGAATGCCAGGTGATGAGCTATCCGCGCCCGGCCGACATCGCGACGCTGAAGGCCGATTCGAACGTCGACATGCCGTCGCAGGCCGGCTTCAACCTCGGCTACCTCGCGTACAACGTCGAGCACAAGCCGGTCGACAAGCTCGAAGTGCGTCAGGCGCTCGACATGGCGATCAACAAGAAGGCGATCCTCGAGTCCGTCTACCAGGGCGCCGGCCAGGCCGCGAACGCGCCGATGCCGCCGACCCAATGGTCGTACGACAAGAACCTGAAGCTGCCGCCCTACGACACCGCGAAGGCGAAGGCGCTGCTCGCGAAGGCGGGCTTCCCGAACGGTTTCGAGATCACGCTGTGGGCGATGCCCGTGCAGCGCGCGTACAACCCGAACGCCCGCCTGATGGCCGAGATGATCCAGGCCGACTGGGCGAAGATCGGCGTGAAGGCGAAGATCGTCACGTATGAATGGGGCGAGTACATCAAGCGCGCGCACTCGGGCGAGCAGGACACGATGCTGATCGGCTGGACGGGCGACAACGGCGACCCCGACAACTGGCTCGGCACGCTGCTCGGCTGCGAAGCGATCAAGGGCAACAACTTCTCGCACTGGTGCTACAAGCCGTTCGACGAACTGGTCCAGAAGGGCCGCACGACGACGGGCCAGGACGCGCGCACGAAGCTCTACACGCAGGCGCAGCAGATCTTCGCGCAACAGCTGCCGTTCTCGCCGATCGCGAACTCGACCGTCTACCAGCCGGTGCGCAAGAACGTGGTCGACATGCGTATCGAACCGCTCGGCTATGCGCGTTTCGACGGTGTCAGCGTGAAGTAACCAGGCTGGCGTAAGCTGTCGTCATTGAGAAAACCGGCTTGAAATCATCCGGCGGCGAGGGGCCAGAAGCCCTTCGTCGCCGGTCGCACATTTCCCACAAGAAAATACGAGACGCATCATGTTCAGATTCGTGTTGCGCCGCGTGGGGATGGTGATCCCGACTTTCATCGGCATCACCATCCTGGCGTTTGCGCTGATTCACCTGATACCGGGCGACCCCATCGAAGTGATGATGGGCGAGCGCGGCGTCGATCCCGCGATGCACGCGGAGGCGATGAAACGCCTCGGGCTCGACCAGCCGCTGCCCCTGCAGTATCTCCACTACATCGGCCGGGCGCTGCATGGCGACCTCGGCATGTCGATCATCACCAACACAAGCGTCGCGGGCGAATTCTTCGCGCGCTTCCCGGCGACGGTCGAGCTGTCGCTGTGCGCGCTCGTGTTCGCGCTCGCGGTCGGATTGCCGGCCGGCGTGATCGCCGCGTTGCGGCGCGGCTCGGTCGTCGATCACGGCGTGATGGGCACCGCGCTCACCGGCTATTCGATGCCGATCTTCTGGTGGGGGCTGATCCTCATCATGGTGTTCTCGTCATATCTCGGCTGGACGCCCGTGTCCGGGCGCATCGCGGTCGAATACGATTTCCCGCACCCGACCGGCTTCATGCTGATCGACGCGCTGCTCGCGCCGGACGAAGGCTCGTTCAAGTCGGCGGTGAGCCACCTGATCCTGCCCGCGATCGTGCTCGGCACGATCCCGCTCGCGGTGATCGCGCGGATGACGCGCTCGTCGATGCTCGAAGTGCTGCGCGAGGACTACATCCGCACCGCCCGCGCGAAAGGGCTGTCGCCCGTGCGCGTGGTCGTCGTGCATGCGCTGCGCAATGCGCTGATCCCGGTCGTCACCGTGATCGGCCTGCAGATCGGCACGCTGCTTGCTGGCGCCGTGCTGACCGAGACGCTCTTTTCGTGGCCCGGCGTCGGCAAGTGGCTGATCGATGCGATCGGCCGCCGCGATTATCCGGTCGTCCAGGGCGGCATCCTGCTGATCGCGACGCTCGTGATCGTCGTGAACCTGGTCGTCGACCTGCTGTACGGCGTGCTGAATCCGCGCATCCGCCACACGAGGTAATCCCATGAGCAATCTGCAAAACACCCTGCCGACCGAATCCGCGCCGGCCGGCGGCCGTGCGCTCGCGCTGCGCGAGTTCTGGGCCAACTTCTCGCGCAATCGCGGCGCCGTCGGCGCGGGCATCGTCGTGATCGTGCTGATCGCAGTCGCGCTGCTCGCGCCGCTGATCGCACCGCACAGCCCGGTCGAGCAATATCGCGACTACGTGAAGATTCCGCCCGCGTGGCTCGCCGGCGGCAACTGGCAATTCATCCTCGGCACCGACGAAGCGGGCCGCGACATCCTTTCGCGGCTGATGTTCGGCGCGCGGATGTCGTTCTGGATCGGCTTCGTGTCGGTCGTGCTCGCGCTGATCCCCGGCATCGTGCTCGGGCTCGTCGCCGCGTTCTTCCAGAAGTGGGCCGACACGCCGGTGATGCGCATCATGGACGTGCTGCTCGCGCTGCCGTCGCTGCTGCTCGCGGTCGCGGTCGTCGCGATCATCGGCCCGGGCCTCACCAACACGATGTTCGCGATCGCGATCGTCGCGCTGCCGGCCTACGTGCGTCTCACGCGCGCATCGGCGCTCGGCGAGCTGCAGAAGGAATACGTGACCGCGTCGCGCGTGGCCGGCGCCGGCACGCTGCGCCTGATGTTCTCGCAGGTGCTGCCGAACTGCACGGCGCCGCTGATCGTGCAGGCGACGCTCGGCTTCTCGTCGGCGATTCTCGACGCGGCCGCGCTCGGCTTCCTCGGCCTCGGCGTGCAGCCGCCGACCGCCGAGTGGGGCGCGATGCTCGCGTCCGCGCGCGACTACATCGACAACGCGTGGTGGATCGTGACGATGCCCGGCCTGTCGATCCTGATTTCGGTGCTCGCGATCAACCTGCTCGGCGACGGGCTGCGCGACGCGCTCGATCCCAAACTGAAGCGGATGGCGTGATATGAAACGACCCCCACACTCTCTTCGTTCGTTGCCCCCCAAGGGGGCGGTCATCCTCCTTGGGGCGGCCCGGCGGAGGACGACATGACCCAGAATCTACTGACCATCCGCAATCTCGCGGTGAACTTCAACGGCCTGCCCGCGGTCGACCGGATCAACCTGTCGGTCGCGCCGGGCGAGGTGGTGGGCGTCGTCGGCGAATCGGGCTCGGGCAAGAGCGTGACGATGATGGCGCTGATGGGCCTGATCGACGCGCCCGGCAAGGTGACGGCCGACGAGGTCACGTTCGACGGCGTCGATCTCCTGAAGGCATCGCCGAAGGCGCGCCGCAAGATCGTCGGCAAGGACATCGCGATGGTGTTCCAGGACGCGCTGACGAGCCTGAACCCGAGCTACACGGTCGGCTACCAGATCAAGGAAGTGCTGAAGCTGCACGAAGGGCTGCGCGGCGACGCGCTGCACCGGCGCGCGCTCGAACTGCTCGACCAGGTCGGCATTCCCGATGCGAAGAACCGCATCGCGTCGTTCCCGCACCAGATGTCGGGCGGGATGAACCAGCGCGTGATGATCGCGATGGCCGTCGCGTGCAACCCGAAGCTCCTGATCGCCGATGAGCCGACCACCGCGCTCGACGTGACGATCCAGGCGCAGATCATGGATCTGCTCGTGAAGCTGCAGAAGGAACGCGGGATGGCGCTCGTGCTGATCTCGCACGATCTGGCCGTGGTGTCGGAGGTCGCGCATCGCGTCGCGGTGATGTACGCGGGCGAAGTCATCGAGACCAATCGCGTGCCCGACATCTTCCGCGCGCCGCATCATCCGTACACCGAAGCGCTGCTCGCGGCGATTCCCGAGCACAATCAGGGGGCGCGTCGCCTTGCCGCATTGCCGGGCATGGTGCCGGGCCGCGATGATCGCCCGTCCGGGTGCCTGTTCGCGCCGCGCTGCAAGTACGTCGTCGACGATTGCCGCAAGGCGCGGCCGGCGCTCGACGCGCTGGTGTCGGGCAACGACGCGATGCGCGCGCGCTGCATCAAGCCGCTCAATCTTTCCAACCTCGACCTGACGGGAGGCGCACGATGAATATTGTCAACGAAACGCCTCGCGCATCGCACGACGAGGAAGCGGTACTGGTGGCCGACGGCCTCGCGAAGCACTACACGGTGAAGCGCGGGATGTTCGGGCAGGGCACGGTGAAGGCGCTGAACGGCGTGTCGTTCTCGCTGAAGCGCGGCAAGACGCTCGCCGTCGTCGGCGAGTCGGGCTGCGGGAAGTCGACGCTCGCGCGCCAGTTGACGATGATCGAGACGCCCACCGCGGGCAGCCTCGTGATCGACGGCAAGAACGTCGCCGGCGCGAACCGCGAGACGGTCGCCGATCTGCGCCGCCGCGTGCAGATGGTGTTCCAGAACCCGTTCGCGTCGCTGAACCCGCGCAAGACCGTCGAGCAGACGCTCGCCGAGCCGCTCGAGATCAACGTGAACCTGACGGCCGCCGAGCGCGCCGCGCGCATCGCGCAGATCATGCGCACGGTCGGTCTGCGCCCCGAGCACGCGAAGCGCTATCCGCACATGTTCTCGGGCGGCCAGCGCCAGCGGGTCGCGATCGCGCGCGCGATGATCCTCGATCCGCGCATCGTCGTCGCCGACGAGCCGGTGTCCGCGCTCGACGTGTCGATCCAGGCGCAGATACTGAACCTGTTCATGGATCTGCAGGAGCAGTTCAAGACCAGCTACGTGTTCATCTCGCACAACCTGTCGGTGGTCGAGCACGTCGCGGACGACGTGATGGTGATGTACTTCGGCAGCGTCGCCGAGCTCGGCGACAAGGCGACGATCTACGCGCGGCCGCGCCATCCGTACACGCGGGCGCTGATGTCGGCGACGCCGGCGATCTTCGAGGAAGATCGCCGCGTGCAGATCAAGCTGCAGGGCGAGTTGCCGTCGCCGCTCAATCCGCCGTCGGGCTGCGCGTTCCACCAGCGCTGCCCGTACGCGGTCGAGCGGTGCCGCGTCGAGGAGCCGCCATTGCGCGAAGTCGACGGCCGGCGCGTGGCCTGCCATCGCGCCGAGGAGGTCGGGGAGGCGAATGCCTGAAGCGTTGGCGGCGCGCGTGTCCGGCGTGCGCCGTGTGGGAGCCGGCGGCGCGCGCGCGATGCGCGCGTATCGCTACGCGCGGCGCTGGAGCGTGCGTACCGTCACGGGCGCGGCGCTGGCCGGCGCGTGCGTGGCGGCCAGCGTCGTGGTCCCCGTCGAACCGGCGCGCGCCGAAGGGCGTGCGCCGGCCACTTCGCCGATTCATCCGTCGCAGGTGCCGCCGCCCGGCATGAGCCTGCCCGGCTTCCATGCGCCGGCCGTGTCCGACGGCACGGTGTCGCGCGGCACCGTGCGCGTGCAGCCGGCGCGCATGCCGTTCTACGTCGCGACCAAGGGCAAGATCACGCTCTACGTGCTCGGCACGCTGCATACGGGCGATCCGTCCGATTACCCCAGCGCGCAACCGTTCCGGCCGCGTATCCTCGCGGCGCTCGCCGCATCGCCGACCCTCGCGCTCGAACTGTCGCCCGACGATCTGCTCGAATCGCAGGACGACGTGTCGAAGTACGGCGTGTGCCGCTACCCGTGCCTGCAGCGCCTGCTTTCCGAGCCGCTGTGGCAGCAGCTCGCGGCGCGCCTGCGCGGCAACCCGGCCGCGCTCGCCGAGATCCGCAAGATGCGGCCGTGGCTCGCGGCGCTCGTCGTCGAGACCTACGATTCGCTGTCGGCCGGGCTGCAGACCGAATACGGCACCGAGGCGCAGCTGCAGAACGTATTCCTGAAGAAGAAGGGCGGGCGCGTGATCGGGCTCGAGACGCTCGCCGAACAGATGCGCGCGTTCACCGGGCTGACGCTCGCCGAGCAGCGCGAGATGCTCGCGCAGGACATGGTGCAGACACCCGCGCAGAACGCCGACGACATCAAGGCGCTGCATCGACTGTGGCGAATTGGCGACGCCGATGCGATCGCCGCGTGGGCCGTCGCGAAGAGCGAACGGCTCGCGCGTTCGAAGGCGTTGTCGGCGTCGCTCGACAACAAGATCGTGTACGAGCGCAACCGGCGCTTCGTTGCACGGATGACGGCAATCGCCGCGCCGAACCGGCCGCTGTTCGTCGCGATCGGCGCGCTGCATCTGGGTGGCTCGCGCGGCGTGCTCGAATTGTTGCGCCAGCAAGGATACCGGGTCGACGCGAACTGATCGCGTCCGGCCGCCCGCACCGATCGTCCCCTGTTTGATCGACGTCGCGTGCCTCGCGCGAAGCGCTTGCGCGCGGGCAGCGGTCGATAAGGAAAACCCTCGAAACTTCGGAAAATAGCGTTTAAAACGATTGACATCCCGTTCGGCCGATATCTATTCTTCATCCCACAAGTTGAAAAAATGAAAAGAATAGATAAGTTCTACGGGGTAGCAGAAATAAAGCGCGGGGTGAGCGTCGCCGGCACGTGAAGCACGTGCCGGCCGCGGAGAGTCTGCATGCACGGCGGGGCCAATCGTCGTCGAACAACACATGCATGCAGGTCGACTTGCACATAAGCGACGTTCCGTCGTCTGACCGGGGAAGGCTGTGATCGGGCGGCGGCGGACGTTTTTTAATCCGGAATATTTTTCCGGTCACCGTCGAAAGACGGTTTCGGGGGATGAATCGACAGACGGCGAAGCCGCGGCGATTGCATCAACGTAAAAGCGCCACGAGGGCGCTTTTTTCTTTGGTGCGACGAAAACGGGCGGCGCGCAGGCAGGTGCCGACTGCTTCGCTACGCGCCTTCGTCGGCCTGCACCGCCCCGGGCGCAACCACGTCGACGCCGGCGGCCTCGAGCGCTGCGCGGATCCGCTTCGCGAACGCCAGCGCATGCGGCCCGTCGCCGTGCAGGCAGACGGTCTGCGCATTGAGCGGCACCCATTCGCCGCTCAGCGCGCGCACCTGCCGGTTGCGCACCATGTCGAGCGTGCGCGCGAGCACCGCGTCTTCGTCGTCGATCAACGCGCCGGGCTGGCTGCGCGGCACCAGCGAGCCGTCCGCGCGGTAGCCGCGATCGGCGAACACTTCCTCCACCGCGGCGAGCCCCGCATGCCGCGCGGCCGCGACGAACACGCTGTTCGCGAGCCCGAACACCGCGAGCGACGGATCGAAGTCGTGGATCGCGGACACCACCGCGTCGGCGATCAGCGGGTCGCGCGCGGCCTGGTTGTACAGCGCGCCGTGCGGTTTCACGTGCGCGATGCGCCCGCCCTCGGCCTGCGCGATCGCCGACAGCGCGCCGAGCTGGTACAGCACGCCCGCATAGATGTCGCCGGCCGGCAGCTGCATTTCCTTGCGGCCGAAATTCTCCGGATCGTGAAAGCTCGGGTGCGCGCCGATCGACACGCCTTTCTGCACGGCCCAGCGCACGCAGTCGCGCATCGCATTCGCGCCGCCTGCATGCCAGCCGCATGCGATGTTCGCCGACGTGACGAGGTCGAGCAGCGCCTCGTCCGATCCGCATCCTTCGCCGAGATCGGCATTCAGATCGATTTCCATATGTTCCTCGTCCACTGGTTGCGTGGCCCGTCCTTCGCTCCTGCTTCCGCCATTGTCACGCCGCGCGCGATTGGGCGCGGCGGCGCGCTTCCTCGCGCATCTCGATCGCGACGTCGATCTGCCGCAGGTACGCCCGTTCCGCGACGAGGGCGGCGCGCGCGGCGTCGGCCGTCGTGCGCACGAAGCGGATCGGCAGGTTGAGGCGCGCCTGCGCGAGCTTCCACAGGTCGGCGCGGATCACCGTGCCGATCTTCGGGTAGCCACCGGTGGTCTGCGCGTCGTGCATCAGCACGATCGGCTGGCCGTTCGGCGGCACCTGGATCGTGCCCGGCAGCACCGCGTGCGACAGCAGCTCGACCGGCCGCTCGCGCACGAGCTCGGCGCCGGCGAGGCGATAGCCCATCCGGTTGCTGTTCGCGGTGACGAGCCATTCCTCGTCCCAGAACGCCTGCTGCGAATCGGCCGCGAACGACGCGTAGTCGGGGCCCGGCAGCACGCGCACGGGCATCGCCCACGGCGCATGGGCGGGGCGGTGACGGCGCGGCGGCTCGTCGACGCGCACGAATGCGCACCACGCCGGCGCCTTCACGCCGAATTCGGGCGCGTCGGCCGCGAGGCAGCCCGCGCCGGCCGGCGGCACGCCGACCGGCAGCCGGTCGCCGTCGCGCAGCGTGCGGCCGCCGAGGCCGCCGAAGCGCGACGCGAGATCGGTGCTGCGCGAGCCGAGCATCGGCAGCACGTCGATGCCGCCCGCAATACAAAGATAGCCGCGCATGCCGCGCTTCGCGGCCGGCAGCACGAGCGTCTGGCCGGCGTCGACCGGCAGGCTCCACCACGAATACACGGGCTTGCCGTCGAGCGTCGCGCCGAATTCGGTGCCGGTGATCGCGATGCGCGTGGCGCGCGTGAAGCGGAACGTGGCGGGGCCGATCGTGATTTCGACGGCAGCCGCGTCGGGGCGGTTGCCGACGAGCCGGTTGCCGACTTCGAGCGCGAGGCCGTCGAGCGCGCCGCCTTGCGCGACGCCGAGATGGCGCATGCCGCGGCGCCCGAGATCCTGCACGGTCGACAGCGGGCCGGCCCGCACGACCTCGACGGTGCCCGGTGCGTTGCTCTGGGTCATCGTGCGTCGACTCCCGCAATGGTGAAGCGTACGCGGTCGCCGGGCAGCAGCAGCGTCGGCTGCGGCCGCGCCGGATCGAACAGCCGGTGCGACGTGCGGCCGATCAGTTGCCAGCCGCCGGGCGACGTGGCCGGGTAGATGCCCGTCTGCGCGCCGCCGATGCCGACCGAGCCCGCTGGCACCTCGAGCCGCGGCGCCGCGCGGCGCGGCGTATGCAGCGACGCGTCGAGGCCGCCCAGATACGCGAAGCCCGGCTGGAATCCGACGAAGAACACGACGTAGGCGCCGGCCGCGTGGCGCGCGACGACCTCGTCGGCCGACAGGCCCGTGTGCGCGGCGACGGCGGCGAGATCGGGGCCGGCGGCCCCGCCGTACTCGACCGGGATTTCGACCTCGCGGCCGTCCGCGTGCTCGACGTCGGCCGTCTCCCACGCGTCGCGCAGCGCGGGCGTGAGCGAGTCGGCCGTCGCGGCGAGCGGGTCGAACACGATGGTCAGGTTATTCATGCCGGGGACGACGTCGATCACGTCGGGCCATGCGCGCGCGGCCGCGGCCACGGCCCAGACGCGGCGCTGGCAATCGAGCGTGGCGGGCGGCGGGACCTCGCAGACGAGGGCGGCATCGCCGAGCGGATAAATGCGGGGTGGCGTCATCGGACTGGCACGGTTCGGACGGCAATGTTAGCGCACATTGTCAATAAAATATCGACAACTTCTCAATAAGCGTTTTCGCCTAGCTCGTCGGCCGGGGCTTCTGGCGTACACTCGGGCACATCCTGTCATCCGGCTTGCGCCGCCTTTCCATGAAGCGTCCTGCGACCAAGATCGTGTCATCCGAACACCTCGTTTCCGATTCGAGCGCGGAACTGTCGGAGCTCGAATACGGGCTCATCATGGCCGGCAACGCGTTCAACCGCTGGATGGTGCGCTGCATGTCGGCGGCGGGTGCGAAGGACATGACGGCGGTCGAGGTCTCGCTGCTGCATCACGTCAGCCATCGCGAACGCAAGAAGAAGCTCGCCGACATCTGCTTCGTGCTCAATATCGAGGATACGCACGTCGCGACCTATGCGCTGAAAAAACTGATCGCCCGCGGCTATGTGAAAAGCGAGAAGAGCGGCAAGGAAGCGTTCTTCTTCGCGACCGACGCGGGCCGCGAGCTGTGCCTGAAGTACCGCGAGGTGCGCGAGCATTGCCTGATCGAGACGCTGAAGGAAAGCGGGCTCACCAACGAGCAGATCGGCGACGCGGCGCAGTTGCTGCGCAACGCATCGGGCCTCTACGACACGGCCGCGCGCGCGGCGGCGTCGCTGTAAACGATCGCGGAAACGGTCGGTCGCCGCGACGCGCTCGCGGCAAGCCGCGCCGCGCGCGCCATCATTCGGCGGCCGGGTAAAGCGCACCGTCGGTGACGATCCAGCGCAGCGCGAGATCGTGCGCCTCGGCCGGCAGCGCATCGACGCGGCACGCTTCGTACGCGATGCCGACCGTCACGGGCGGCGTGTCGCCCGGCCATGCGGCGAGCGTGCGGTCGTAGTAGCCGCCGCCGTAGCCGAGCCGGTAGCGCTGCGCATCGAATCCCACGCACGGAATCAGCAAAAGATCGGGCACGACGACGATGCCCGACGCCGGTTCGGGAATCCGGTGATGGCCTTCGCGCATCGGCGTGTGCGCGTCCCACGCATGAAACGCGAGCGGCGTGTGACGCTCGCCGATCACCGGCAACGCGGCGCACCGGCCGGCGCCCGTCGCGCACCATGCGAGCACGGCCTCGCGCGCATCGAATTCACCCGGCAGCGGCCAGTAGAACCCGACCGTGCACGGCGCCAGGCGATCGAGCAGCGTGCGCAGCCGCGCATCGAGCGCGGCGTTCGCGGCGGGCTGCGACGCGGCGTCGCGACGGGCGCCGGACAGCGTTTTGCGCAGCGCAACCTTCGGGTTCGGCACAGGGTTGCATGCTATGCTTTCGCTCACTTCGTGCTCCATTCAAAACGATGTCTAACAGCCTTTTCCGAGTATATCGCGCGGTCGCGCTCGCGCTTTCGGCCGCCGCGCTCGTCGCCGGCACGACCGCATGCGCCGCACCGAACGACGACACGCTCCCCGGCGATGACCAGATCTTCGTGCAGCTTCGCGAAGCCGCACGCCGCAACGACGCCGCGAAGGCCGCGCAGCTCGCGTCGATGATCCCGAACTATCCGGTGCCGTCCTACGTCGAGTATTTCCAGATCAAGCCGCAGTTGTTCGATTCGACGGGCCGCGCGCGCGTCGATGCGCCGGACGCGCTCGTGCAGTCGTTCCTGCAGCGCTACGACGGCCAGGCGATCGCCGATCGCCTGCGCAACGACTACCTGCTCGTGCTCGGCGCGCGCCACGACTGGCGAAATTTCGACGACCAGTACAAGCGCTTCGTGCTCGACGACGACACGCAGGTCAAGTGCTATGCGCTCGAATCGCGCGCGGCGCGCAACGAGAACGTCGCCGACGCGGCGCGCGCGCTGCTCGTCGAGCCGAAGAACTACGGCGATGCGTGCGTCGACCTGATCACCGCGCTCGCCGTCAACCGGCAGTTCACGAGCGACGACGTGTGGCAGCAGGCGCGCCTCGCGTACGAGCAGAACTACACGACGCTCGGCGGCAAGATCGTCGACGCGCTCGGCCCGCGCCCCGCGGGCTTCGACCAGGCGACGAGCGCGCCGCCGCTGTATCTCGCGCGCGGCGTCGGGGCTGACGCCGCATCGCATCAGCTCGCGCTGATCGCGCTCGGCCGCATGGCGCGCAACGATCCGGACGCCGCCGCCGGGATGCTGACGACGCTCGCGCCTTCGCTGACCAAGCAGGAACAGGCGATCGCGTGGGGCGCGATCGGCTACCAGGGCGCGATCAAGCGCTCGCCGATGGCGTCGGTCTGGTATGCGAAATCGGCGAACGCGCCGCTGTCGAACCCGGGCTACGAATGGCGCACGCGCGCCGCGCTGCTGGCCGGCAACTGGCCGATGGTGCGCTGGTCGATCGAGCAGATGCCGCCGTCGCTGCGCGACGATCCGGCGTGGATCTACTGGCATGCGCGCGCGCTCAAGCAGAGCGGCGACACGCTGCAGGCGAACCAGGAATTCGAGCAGGTCGCCGGCCAGTTCAACTTCTACGGGCAGTTGGCCGGCGAAGAGCTCGGCCAGCGCACGACGATTCCGCCGCGCACGAAGGTGAGCGACGCCGAGATCGACGCGATGGGCAAGATTCCGGGCTTCGCGCTCGCGCAACGCTTCTACGCGCTGAACCTGCGCCTCGAAGGCAATCGCGAATGGAACTGGCCGCTGCGCGGGATGACCGATCGCCAGCTGCTCGCGGCCGCCGAATACGGCAAGCGCGTCGAGCTGCTCGACCGCACGGTCAACACGGCCGACCGCACGAAGGCCGAGCACGATTTCACGCTGCGCTATCCGTCGCCGTACCGCACGACCGTCGAGCGCTACGCGCAATCGACCGGCCTCGACGTCGAATGGGCGTACGGGCTGATCCGCCAGGAATCGCGCTTCATCATCAGCGCGCGTTCGTCGGTGGGTGCGGGCGGCCTGATGCAGCTGATGCCGGCGACGGCCCAGATGGTCGCGAAGAAGCTCGGCATGGGCACGATCTCGCGTGCGCAGATGCACGACATCGACACCAACATCCAGCTCGGCACCTGGTATCTCGCGGACATCTACAACAACTTCGACAGCTCGCCGGTGCTCGCCACCGCCGGCTACAACGCGGGCCCGGGCCGGCCGCGCCAGTGGCGCCAGGTGTTGACGCGACCGGTCGAAGGCGCGATCTTCGCGGAGACGATTCCGTTCAACGAGACGCGCGACTACGTGAAGAACGTGCTGTCGAACACCGTCTACTACGCGGCGCTCTTCGAGGGCAAACCGCAGTCGTTGAAGAAACGTCTAGGCATGATCTCGCCCTGATACACCGAACTGCCGCGCGAGACGCGGCAGTGTTCTTTTGAGGTTCGGAACATGGATCGCCAGACCGTCGCGCTGCTGGGCGGCACCGGCTTCATCGGCAGCCGGCTCGTCAATGCGCTGATCGACGCCGGCAAGCACGTGCGGATCGGCACGCGGCGGCGCGACCACGCGCGCCACCTGCAGATGCTGCCGATCGACATCGTCGAACTCGATGCGCTCGACACGCGCACGCTCGCGCGCTTCGTCGCCGGCGCGCACGCGGCGATCAACCTGGTCGGCGTGCTGCACGGCGGCCGCGGCACGCCGTACGGGCCCGGCTTCGAGCGCGCGCACGTCGCGCTGCCGGCCGCGCTCGCGACCGCCTGCACCGAGGTCGGCGTGCGGCGCCTGCTGCACATGAGCGCGCTCGGCGCCGATTCGCACGGCGCGAGCATGTACCAGCGCTCGAAGGGCGACGGCGAAGCCGCGCTGCATGCGATCGCGGCCACCGATTCGCTCGCGCTGACGATCTTCCGGCCGTCGGTCGTGTTCGGCCCCGGCGACGCCTTCCTCAATACGTTCGCGAACCTGCAGCGCACGGTGCCTGTGCTGCCGCTCGCGATGCCCGACGCGCGCTTTCAGCCGGTGTTCGTCGGCGACGTCGTGCGCGCGTTCGTCAACACGCTCGATCTCGCGGGCGCGCACGGCAAGACCTACGAACTCGGCGGCCCGACCGTCTACACGCTGGAGCAACTGGTGCGCTATTGCGGCACGCTGGTCGGCCGGCAGGCACGCATCGTGCGGCTGCCCGACGCGCTTGCGCGGCTGCAGGCGAGCGTGTTCGAATGCCTGCCGGGCGAGCCCGTGCTCACGCGCGACAATCTCGCGACGATGTCGGTGCCGAACGTGCTGTCGGGGCCGCTCGCGCCGGAACTCGGGCTCTCGCCCGCGAGTCTCGAAAGCATTGCGCCCGCGTATCTCGGCGACGCGACGCAGCGCTCGCGATTCGACTGGTTCCGCTCGCGTCGCTAGCGCCCCGTCGCCGGTCGGCTCTTTCTTTTTCTTTTTCGCGTTTTCCGGAATTTCGCCATGAAGCTCGTCATTGGAGACAAGAACTATTCGTCGTGGTCGATGCGGCCGTGGCTGCTGCTCGCGCATTTCGGCATCCCGTTCGACGAGATCGTGGTCGAGCTGCGCCGCGACGACTCGGCCGCGCGCATCCGCGAATACTCGCCGACCGGCAAGGTGCCGTGCCTCGTCGACGATCACGGCGCGGCGATCTGGGATTCGCTCGCGATCGCCGAGACGCTCGCCGAGCGCTATCCGCAGTTCCCGATGTGGCCGGCCGACCCGCTCGCGCGTGCGCAAGCGCGCTGCGTGTCCGCCGAGATGCATTCGGGCTTCATGGCGCTGCGCACGCAGATGGGCATGAACATCCGCGCGTCGATGCCGGGGCGCGGCGCGACGCCCGAGGCGCTCGCCGACGTCGCGCGCATCGACGCGCTGTGGAGCGAATGCACCGAGGCGTCGGGCGGGCCGTTCCTGTTCGGCGAATTCGGGATCGCCGATGCGATGTATGCGCCGGTCGTGATGCGCTTCAACACGTATGCGCCGGCGCTGTCGCCGGAGGCGGCCGGCTATGCGGCCCGCGTGACGGCGCTGCCGGCCGTGCAGCGGTGGATCGATGCCGCGCGCCGCGAAACCAACGTCATTGCCGAATACGAACCCAACCCATGAACATCTACGCAGTAGGCGGAGCGATCCGCGACGCATTGCTCGGCGTGCCGGTGCAGGACCGCGACTACGTGGTGGTCGGCGCGACGCCCGAGCAGATGGCCGCGCAGGGCTTCCGGCCGGTCGGCAAGGATTTCCCGGTGTTCCTGCATCCGCAGACGCAGGAGGAATACGCGCTCGCGCGCACCGAGCGCAAGACGGCGGCCGGCTATCACGGCTTCCAGTTTCATTTCGCGCCGGACGTGACGCTCGACGAGGATCTCGCGCGGCGCGACCTGACGATCAACGCGATGGCGCGCGAGGTGAGCCCGGAAGGCACGCTGGTCGGCCCCGTGATCGATCCGTTCGACGGGCAGGCCGACTTGCGCGCACGCGTGTTCCGGCACGTGAGCGACGCGTTCGTCGAGGATCCGGTGCGGATCCTGCGCGTCGCGCGTTTCGCCGCGCGCTTCGCGGATTTCACGGTCGCGGACGAAACCCTCGCGCTGATGCGGCGGATGGTCGACGCGGGCGAGGTCGATGCGCTCGTGCCCGAGCGCGTGTGGCAGGAAATCGCGCGCGGGCTGACGGAGGCGAAACCGTCGCGGATGTTCGCGGTGCTGCGCGACTGCGGCGCGCTCGCGCGCATCCTGCCCGAGGTCGACGCGCTGTGGGGCGTGCCGCAGCGCGCCGATTACCACCCGGAAGTCGATACCGGCGTGCACGTGATGATGGTCGTCGACTACGCGGCGAAGCAGGGCTATTCGCTGGCGGTGCGTTTCGCGGCGCTCACGCACGATCTCGGCAAGGGGACCACGCCCGCGGACGTGCTGCCGCGCCACGTCGGCCACGAAAGCCGCAGCGTCGAGCTGCTCAAGCCGTTGTGCGAGCGGCTGCGCGTGCCGAACGAATGCCGCGATCTCGCGCTGGTGGTCGCGCGCGAGCACGGCAACCTGCATCGCGTGATGGAGATGGGCGCGGCCGCGCTGGTGCGGCTCTTCGAGCGCAGCGACGCACTGCGCAAGCCGGCGCGCTTCGCCGAGTTGCTGCAGGCGTGCGAATCGGACGCACGCGGCCGGCTCGGGCTCGATGCGCAGCCGTATCCGCAGGCCGAGCGGCTCCGTGTCGCGCTCGCGGCCGCGCGCAGCGTCGATGCCGGCGCGATCGCGCGCGGCATCGGCAGCGACACGGAGAAGATCAAGGAAGCCGTGCATCGCGCGCGGATCCAGGCCGTCGCGCAGGCGCTCGCGATCGGCGAATAGTCGACGAGTCGTCGGCGCGGAACCGGGCGCGCGGCAGGGGCGCCCGTCGGCCGTTACGGTTTCTTCCTGCGCGCCGGAGTCGCCGCCGCCGGACGTTTGCCGGCGGCCGCGCGCGGCTTCGCCGTACCTTTCTTTGGGGCTGCGTCGACCTTGGACGGCCGTGCCGCGGCGCCGTCGCGATCATCCCTTCCGGGCGCCGGCGCGCGGCGGCTCACGCGCGGTTCGCCGGGCGTCGACTGCGTGATTTCCGTCGTCGCGGCCGCGAATTCCGCCGAACTGTCGTCGAACAGCGGCAGCGTGCTGACGCTGATCAGCTCGGCCGGCCCGTCGCCGACATTGGCCACGCGATGCCGCTTGCGCGCGTCGAAATGCAGCGAGTCGCCGGGCGCCAGCGGGTAATTCTTCTTGCCGACCGTGTAGCAGACGCGGCCGGCCAGCACGTACACGAATTCGTCGCCGCCGTGCGCGACCCATTCCGACCGGTAGCCCTTCATCATCTGCACCTTCAGCGCGTTGATCTGGCTGCCGTCGAACGTGGTGGACAGCCGCTCGTACCACTGCGACGCGGCGTCGAGCGCATACGGCTTGCGGCTGCCCTCGTGCGAATCGGGCTGCGGCTGGCGCGGCTGCTCGATCAGCGTGCCGAGGGGCACGCCCAGCGCTTTCGCGACGTTGACGAGCGACGACAGCGAGATGCCCGTCAGATGACGCTCGACCTGCGACAGGAACCCGACCGACAGTTTCGCTTCGGTCGCCACTTCCAGCAGCGTCTTCTTTGTTTCCCGGCGCAGGCGGCGAATGCGCTGGCCGATACGCATGAGGTCTGAATCCATGAATCTCTTTCGTGGCAACGAGTCGGGGCGCGGGCGCGGCGGCGATGCGGTCGCCGGGGCGGAGGCCGGCGCATTGTACCGCGCGGCACCGCCGGGCGAAGCGGCGCTGTGCCGGGATCCGCAGGCTGCGCGCCGATTTTAGTCCTACGAAAATTTTGGCTTGACCTCGGTTTCGGCCTGCTCTAGATTCTGTCGCGCATCAAACAAAGTTAAGTGAGACGAAAATTTCCCGAGGGCGGCCGCTGGAACCGCGGTGCGGCCGGGCCGCGCGTCGCACCGACGTGCGGGGGGCGGGCAGGCGCGATGCCGCGACACGCCGCCGGCCGCCGACAACAATGAATAACGGGCATCCGATGATCGATCGACTGAAATACAGCTTCTCCGGCCTTCCCCCGTACGACGCGTCCGTCGCCGAGACCCAGGCCGGCCTGTCGCGCCTGCTCGATGCCGCGCGACTCGACGCGGTGGTGATCACGTCGCAGGACGACTACGTGACCGAGTACCTGCCGCGCGGCAACAACCCGCGCTACGCGGTGTCCGGCTTCGACGGTTCGGCCGGCTGCGGGATCTTCCTGAGCGCGGCGACCGCGCAGGCGCTCGGCGTGCCGCCGTTCGTGCTGTTCGTCGACGGCCGCTATCACTTCCAGGCCGACGAGCAGTGCGATCCGGCGCGCGTGCGCGTCGAGAAGCTCGGCATCGACACGACGATCTGGCAGGCGATGGCCGACTGGCTCGTCGCGCACGCGAACCGGCTCGCGCGGGTCGGCTACGACGCGCGGCGGATCAGCGTCGCGCAGCGCAACCGGCTGTTCGAGCAGACGCGGGCCGCGACGCTCGACTGGGCGAGCCTCGCCGATCGCGAGATCGACCACGCGATCGCGCTGCCGGGCTGGAACGTCGAGCGGCCGATCTTCGAGATTCCCGCCACGATGACCGGCCTGAGCGTCGCGCAGAACCTCGACGCGCTGAACCGGCAACTCGCCGCGCATACCGGCGCGGCGGACGGCAAGACCGCGTTCTTCACCTGCGCGTCGGACGATCTCGCGTATCTGCTGAACAGCCGCGGCTATCACATCCCGAATGCGTCGTCGCACCTCGGCTTCCTGTTCGCGATCGGCGCGCAGGTGGCGCTGTTTTTGCCGGAAGGGTGCGACCGCTGCGAGGTCGCGCTCGATTCGTATCCGGCGCTGCACGTGATCCGGCGCGACGTCGCGGCGCTCGAACGCTTCCTTGCGCAGTTCGCGGTCGAGCACGTGTGCTACGGCTTCGAATCGGTGAACTGCGCGCTCGTCGACGCGGTGAACCGCGTGTGGCCGCACGCGCGGCATGCCGATTTCAACCCGGTCGAGGCGATGCGGGCGAGCAAGACGCCGGCGGTGCTCGACCAGTTCCGCGACGCGTTCGTGCGCAGCTCCGCGGCGATCGCCGAGACGATGCGCTGGGCGAAGACCGGCGAGCCGGGCGTGCGCCACACCGAGTACGACCTCGCGCGCACCATTAACGATGCATACGGCGCCCGTTCGGCGGTCGCGCTGTCGTTTCCGTCGATCGCGGCGAACGGCGCGAACAGCGCGTTCGCGCATTACACGGCGGCGAGCGCCGACGTCGAGCTGACCGAAGGCGAGCTCGTGCTGCTCGACAGCGGCGCGTACTACGAAGCCGGCTTCGCGACGGACTGCACGCGCGTCGTGCTGCGCCGCACGCAGCCGGACACGGTCGCGCAGCCGTGGCAGCGCGAAATCTACACGGTCGCGCTGAAGGCCTGCATCAAGGGGCTCGTCACGCGCTTTCCGGCGAGCGCGACGGGCGGCGACGTCGATGCGCTGGTGCGGCAGGTGTGCCGCGATCATGGCCACGATTTCGGCCACGGCACCGGACACGGCGTCGGGATTCACGTGCACGAGGGCGGCGTGCGGTTCGCGCCGGGCGCGCAGTACGGGCTGGTGCCGAATGCGGTGATTTCGGTGGAGCCGGGCATCTACCTGCCGGGCAAGGGCGGCGTGCGGATCGAGAACATCGTGATCGTGCGGCCGGACGACGCGCAGCCCGACACCGTGACGTTCGAGAACATCGTGACGGTCGGCTACGACTGGGACCTGATCGATCTGGATCTGCTGGACGATGCCGAGCGCGCGTATCTGCGCGACTACGAGCGGCTGTGCGTGGAACGCGGCACGCAAGTCACCGCGTGTCCGCTGCTGTAACGAAGGGAAGGGCGGGGGCGCGGCCGCCGGGCGGCCGCGCGGCGACGTCAGCCGGTCAGCGCGTGAGCGCCGATACGCGTCCGTCGGGGCCGTACACGCCGGCCGGCGCGGGTGCCGAGCGCAGCACCGCGAGCGCGCGCTCGTTGTAGTCCATCCGGATCCGGATCAGCATCCCGTTGTTCGCATTGGCCTGGCGCGCGCGTTCGGCGGCCTGCTGCAGCAGTTGCCAGCGGCTGGCGAGGCGCGCATCGCGCTCGGCCGCCTGGTCCATGCCTTTCTTGCCGACCGGGAAGCCGAGCGCGGAAAGCTGCGTGTCGCGCGTGCGTTCGAGCTGCGCGAGCCGGTCGATCAGTTCGCTTTTCTTCTCGACGATGCCGGGCAGCATCTCGAGCGGCTCGGCCGTCGTCAGCGCCTTTTCCTCGTAGACGAGCAGGGACGCGAACGCCTCGACCGTCGCGTGTTCGTCGTTGACCGTGGCCAGCAGCTCTTCTCTCATCGCGTCATGCTCGTCGCGCCGGTGCGTGCGGTGTCGCGCGCGCCGGCAAACCGGGTGACCCGGCCACGAGGCCGGGGCTTAGCTGCCCTGCGGGCGCTGCTGCTGCAGCAGTTCGCGGGCGGTGTTCAATACGCCGTCGGCAATCTTGTTCGCGTCGATCGTCAGCGTGCCGTCGTTCAACGCGTCCTTGATCGACTGGACGAGGCCCGTGTCGATATCGGCACCGCCCGACGCGGATACCGAACGCAGCTGGCCGGACAGACCCGACAGGTTCACGGTCGTGTCGCCGCCGCTCGATCCTGCATCGGCTGCCTGCGTGGACGACTCGGCCGTGCCGGACGGCGCACGGGCCGCGCCGTTGCCGGACGGCGCGAGGGGGCTCGGTTTCGGAGTGGAATCGATTTTCACGATGGGTTTCCTGTACGGTTTGACCCAGATAACGGCCGGGTCGGCCCGAACTTTAGCATCGCGAACCCGAAATGCTCCGAATAAACAATTCTTTACATTTTTGCGGCCGATCCGTCCCTACAGCGGAATTTCGACGGTGCCGGCGTCCTTGACGATCGCCGTGACGATCTGCCCGGCCGCCATCCGCACGCGTACCGACTGGCCGGGCGCCGCGTTCGCGAGCACGCTGCCCTCGGCCGAAATCGTGAAACCGGGGCCGGCCGCGACGACCCGCACCGTCTGGCCGGCCGACACCGACGCCGCGCTCTTCAGCATGTCCTGCCGCAGCGGCAGCCCGGCCGAGATGCGCGCGAGCGCGGTCGCGCCGACGGCCTGCGCGGGATCGGTGATCACCGCGAGCGGCAGCACCGTCAGGTCGCCGTCGCGCGCGACCAGGTCGGCCGCGGAGAGCGGCTCGCCGGGCGCGATCTGGCGCGCGGCGACGTAATAGGTGGCCTGCACGGCGACCTTCGCCTGCAGGTAGACGGTCCACGGTCGCGCGCCGGCGCAGCGCACGCCGACCGTCGTGCGGCCCCACAGGCGCGCGCCGGTCGGCAGGAACGGTTCGAGCGTCGTGCACGCGGCGAGCCCGCGCGGAAAGGCGGTCGTGACCGTCGCGGTGGTCTTGCCGGGCAGGCCGGCGATCTGCTGCTGCAGGAACGTGAGCGCCGCGCGCTGGATGGTTTCGGGGTCTTGCTGGCCGGGCGGCGTCGCCGGCTGGGCCGGGGCCGCCGTCGGGTTGGCGGAAGCGGCCGCCGTGCGCGGGGCCGCCGCGACCGACGCGGCACGGGCCGCCGCGAGGCGGGCCGAGGCCGCCGATTGCGGCGCCGGCCGCGCGAAAGCCGATGCAGGCTCGGCCGTGCCGGCGATGACCGTCGCGATGGCGGCGGGGTCCGCCGCGCGCGGCGTCGCGCCGTACCCGGCGTTCGCGCGGGCGGCTGCGTAGGTCGGGAGCGGCGCGGCGGCCGGCGGCGGGACGCTCGTCACGACCATCTGGCCGGCCGGTTGCGCCGCATAGCCGTCGCCGGTCGCGGCGCTCGCCGTGCCGACCGCGCGCTGTCCGCCCGAAGCCGAAGCCATCCCCGCATTCCCGCCGAACTGCCCGCCGCTCGCCGCATTGGCGTGCGCGAGCGCGGTTTCGGTCGTCTCGCCGCGCCCGGGAATCACGATCATTCCGTCGGCGGCATGCGCGGCGGGCGCGGCGATCCACAGCGCCGCGGCGAGCGCGAACGCACGCCGCACCTGCGTGAGCCGCCCGTTGCTGTCGCGAAGTGCGCCGCCTGTCATCGCCATGCCCCCGATCCGTTGATCCGCTTCGCATTCTAGGGAGCCGGGGCGTCGCGCAAACGATGAATAGAGGGGGCCTTTGCCGCGTTATTCGCCCGATTGCCGGTTGCGTCCCGCGCCTACCATCGCTGTCATGGAAAAAAGCCTCTCGGGTCGCCATCCGGTGCGAGGGGCGTGCAGCGCTTCATACGGAGAGACGCACACATGCTGGACAAACTCGATGCGGAATTCGCGTTCGGCCGACAGGCGCTCGACGTGCGCGCCTATCGGCAGGAACTGCTGTCGTCGAACATCGCGAACGCCGACACGCCCGGCTACCAGGCCCGCGACGTCGATTTCGCGTCGACGCTCGCGCGCTCGCTGAAGCAGGCGGGCGGCGGGCTCGCGCCCAGCAACGCCGGCCAACTGCCGATGGCGCAGCCGGCCGGCGTGACGAGCGGCATGTCGATGGTGTCGACGGAGCCGGGCCACATGGCGGGCACCGTGAAGCTGATCCCGACCGGCGGCCCGTCGGACGACTACGGCCGCGCGCAATACCGGATGCCGCTGCAGCCTTCGCTCGACGGCAACACGGTCGATCTCGACGTCGAGCGCGTGCAGTTCGCGAACAACGCGCTGCACTACGAAACCGGGATGACCGTGATGACCCAGCAGATCAAGGCGATGATCGCCGCGATCACGACGAACTCGTAACGCACGCGTAAGCGCCGCTTCCGAATCCGGAACCCAGCACAAGGAGCCTCCATGCCTTCGTTGATGAACATCTTCGGCGTCGCCGGTTCGGCGCTGTCCGCGCAATCGCAGCGCCTGAACGTGACCGCGTCGAACCTCGCGAACGCCGACAGTGCGACCGGCCCCGACGGCAAGCCGTACAAGGCCAAGCAGGTCGTGTTCGCGACCGACCCGATCGGCGGCGCGCGCACCGCGTCCGGCCAGGGCGTGGGCGGCGTGCGCGTGACCAAGGTGATGGACGACCCGTCGCCGATGAAATCGACCTACGACCCGGCGAACCCGGCCGCCGACGCGAACGGCTACGTGCAGATGCCGAACGTCGATCCGGTGCAGGAGATGGTGAACATGATCTCGGCGTCGCGCTCGTACCAGGCCAACGTCGAGACGCTGAACACCGCGAAGACGCTGATGCTCAAGACGCTGACGATCGGCTCGTAAGCCGCGCGCCGCCCGACCTTTCCCTACCGAGACCCGGACCGACAGTTCCGACAGAAGGCCACCCAGGATGACTTCCTCCAACACGACGATCGGCGGCAACGGCACCAACGTGTCGACGCTGCCGACCGACACGATGAACACCAACAACGTGTCGTCGACCAACGGCACGTCGGCGAGCGACCTGCAGGCGACGTTCCTGAAGCTGCTCGTCACGCAGTTGCAGAACCAGGATCCGACCAGTCCGGTGGACAGCTCGCAGATGACGTCGCAGCTCGCACAGATCAACACGGTGAGCGGCATCGCGCAGTTGAACACGTCGCTCACGTCGCTGTCGTCGCAGCTCGCGGCCGGCCAGCAGACGCAGGCCGCGCTGCTGATCGGCACGAACGTGCTCGCGCCGGGCAACGGCGTCGCGGTGAAGAGCGGCGCGGCGTCGCCGTTCGGCGTGTCGCTCGCGAGCTCGGTGTCGAACCTGACGATCACCGTGAAGAACTCGGCGGGCGCCGTCGTGAACACGATCAACGCGGGCGCGCAGTCGGCCGGCACCGTGCCGTTCAACTGGACGCCGACCGACGCGGCCGGCAACGCGCTGCCGGACGGCAAGTACACGGTCAGCGCGTCGTATACCGACAGCAACGGCACGCCGCAGGCGGCCGCGACGCTCGCGGCCGCGCAGGTGCAGAGCGTGGTCAAGCAGGCGGACGGCACCGCGGGGCTCGTGCTGTCGAACGGCACGACGGTGGGGCTCACCCAGGTTGCGTCGATCTTCCCGAACACGAAGTCGTCCTCGACCGGCGACACCACCACCAACTGATCGAGCTTTCTCGTCACGGAGAACGAAATGGGTTATCAACAGGGTCTGAGCGGCCTCGCCGGCGCATCGAACGCGCTGGACGTGATCGGCAACAACATCGCCAACGCGAACACGGTCGGCTTCAAGTCGAGCACCGCGCAGTTCGCCGACATGTACGCGAACTCGGTCGCGACGACGGTCAACACGCAGATCGGCATCGGCACGGCGCTGAATTCGGTGCAGCAGAGCTTCGGGCAGGGCACGATCAATACGACGAACTCGTCGCTCGACGTCGCGATCAACGGCAACGGCTTCTTCCAGATGTCGAACAACGGCGTGACGACGTACTCGCGCGACGGCACGTTCCAGCGCGACAAGAACGGTTTCATCGTGGACGCGCAGGGCCGTAACCTGATGGGCTACGCGGCCAACGCGGGCGGCGTGATCAACACCGCGCAGACCGTGCCGCTGCAGGCGCCGACCAACAACATCGCGCCGACCGCGACGACCAAGATCATCGGCCAGTTCAACCTGAACTCGCAGGACACGGTGCCGGCCAAGACGCCGTTCAATGCGACCGACAACACGACGTACAACTACTCGACGGCGATCCAGGTGTACGACTCGCTCGGCGGCTCGCAGGCGGTCAACATGTACTTCGTGAAGTCGGCGGCCGGCACGTGGGAAGCGTACGCGGGCGTCCAGGGCGGCACGACGACCGATCTGGGCACGATCACGTTCGATACGTCGGGCGCGATCAAGAGCACGACGACGGGCACGCCGGCCGCGCCGACCGCGTCGCTCGGCCAGTTCCAGTTCACCGTGCCGAACACCGACGGCTCGGCGACGCCGCAGGCGCTCACGCTCGACCTGACCGGCACGACGCAGTACGGCGGCAAGGACGGCGTGAACAATCTCGCGCAGGACGGCTACGCGAGCGGCACGCTCACCACCTACTCGATCGGCTCCGACGGCAAGCTGACCGGCAACTACTCGAACGGCCAGACCGCCGTGCTCGGCCTGATCGCGCTCGCGAACTTCAACAACCCGAACGGGCTGGTGAACCTCGGCGGCAACCAGTACGCCGAATCGGCGGCGTCGGGCGTGCCGCAGGTGTCGGCGCCGGGCAGCACGAACCACGGCACGCTGCAGGGCAGCGCGCTCGAGAACTCGAACGTCGACCTGACCTCGCAGCTCGTCAACCTGATCACCGCGCAGCGCAACTACCAGGCGAACGCGCAGACGATCAAGACGCAGCAGACCGTCGACCAGACGCTCATCAACCTGTAAGCGCGGACAACCGGCAGCCATGGACCGACTGATCTATACGGCGATGACGGGCGCGTCGCAGTCGCTCGACCAGCAGGCGATCGTCGCGAACAACCTCGCGAATGCGTCGACGACGGGTTTTCGCGCGCAGCTCGCGACGTATCGCGCGGTGCCGATGAATTTCGGCGACGGCAGCAACATCGACCCGACGACGACGCGCACCTACGTGCTCGCGTCGACGCCCGGCGCCGATTACGCGCCGGGTCCGATCACGCGCACCGGCAATCCGCTCGACGTCGCGGTGCAGGGCGCGGGCTGGCTGTCGGTGCAGACGGCCGACGGCGGCGAGGCGTACACGCGCGCCGGCAATCTGCACGTCGACGAGAACGGCCAGCTCGTCAACGCGAGCAACCTGCCGGTGGTCGGCAACGGCGGCCCGATCTCGGTGCCGCCGAACGCGGAAGTGACGATCGGCAAGGACGGCACGGTGTCCGCGCTGATGCCGGGCGACCCGCCGACCGCGGTCGCGATCGTCGATCAGATGAAGCTCGTCAATCCGGATCCGGCCACGCTCACGCGCGGCAACGACGGGCTGTTCCGCACCGCCGACGGCAATCCGGCCGACGCCGATCCGAACGTGGTCGTCACGCCGAATTCGATCGAAGGCAGCAACGTGAACCCGGTGACCGCGATGGTCGCGATGATCGACAACGCACGGGCGTTTCAGCTGCAGTCGAAGCTGATCCAGACGGCCGACCAGAACGAGCAGACGGCCAACCAGCTGCTCAACTTCAGCTGAGCGCCCGCGCCAGCCCACGCAGGAGACCTGACAAGTGAATCGTTCGCTCTACATCGCCGCGACCGGCATGAATGCGCAGCAGGCGCAGATGGACGTGATTTCGAACAACCTCGCGAACACCAGCACGAACGGCTTCAAGGCGTCGCGCGCGGTGTTCGAGGATCTGCTGTACCAGACCATCCGCCAGCCCGGCGCGAACTCGACGCAGCAGACCGAGCTGCCGTCGGGCCTGCAGCTCGGCACCGGCGTGCAGCAGGTCGCGACCGAGCGCCTGTACACGCAGGGCGGCCTCACGCAGACCGGCAACTCGAAGGACGTCGCGATCAACGGCGCGGGTTTCTTCCAGGTGCTGATGCCGGACGGCACCAACGCGTACACGCGCGACGGCTCGTTCCAGACCAACGCGCAGGGCCAGCTCGTCACGTCGAGCGGCTACCAGGTCCTGCCGGCGATCACCGTGCCGCAGAACGCGCAGTCGCTGACGATCGGCAAGGACGGCGTCGTGTCGGTCACGCAGCCCGGCTCGAGCAACGCGGTGCAGATCGGCTCGCTGCAGATCGCGACCTTCATCAACCCGACCGGCCTCGAGGCGAAGGGCGAGAACCTGTTCGCGGAAACGACGTCGTCGGGTGCGCCGAACGTGTCGCAGCCGGGGCTGAACGGCGCGGGCGTGCTCAACCAGGGCTACGTCGAGGCGTCGAACGTGAACGTCGTGCAGGAACTCGTCAACATGATCCAGACGCAGCGTGCCTACGAGATCAACAGCAAGGCCGTGACGACGTCCGACCAGATGCTGCAGACCGTCACGCAGATGAAGAGCTAACCGGAACGTCCCGTCGCAGCCATGAAGCAGGTTCGCCTCCCCTCGTCAGCCACCGTCCGCGCCGCCTGCGCGGTCGCGGTGGCGGCGCTCGCCGGTTGCGCGCAGATCCCGCGCGATCCGATCATCCAGCAGCCGATGACGGCGCAGCCGCCGATGCCGATGTCGATGCAGGCGCCCGGCTCGATCTACAACCCCGGCTACGCGGGGCGGCCGCTGTTCGAGGATCAGCGCCCGCGCAACATCGGCGACATCCTGACGATCATGATCGCGGAGAACATCAACGCGACCAAGTCGTCGGGCGCGAACACGAACCGGCAGGGCAACACCGACTTCAACGTGCCGACGGCCGGCTTCCTCGGCGGGCTGTTCGCGAAGGCGAACCTGTCGGCGACCGGCGCGAACAAGTTCGCGGCCACCGGCGGCGCGAGCGCGGCGAACACGTTCAACGGCACGATCACCGTGACCGTCACCAACGTGCTGCCGAACGGCAACCTCGTGGTCAGCGGCGAGAAGCAGATGCTGATCAACCAGGGCAACGAATTCGTGCGCTTCTCGGGGGTCGTCAACCCGAACACGATCTCCGGCGCGAACTCCGTCTACTCGACGCAGGTCGCCGACGCGAAGATCGAATACTCGTCGAAGGGCTACATCAACGAAGCCGAGACGATGGGCTGGCTGCAGCGCTTCTTCCTCAACATCGCGCCGTGGTGATGACGATGCAGCTGCCTCTTTTCCTCCGCCTGTCGTTTCGTGCACTCGCCTGCGTGCTGGCCGCGTGCGCGCTCGGCGCCGCGCCCGCGCACGCGGAACGCCTGAAGGATCTCGCGCAGATCCAGGGCGTGCGCGACAACCCGCTGATCGGCTATGGCCTCGTCGTCGGCCTCGACGGCACCGGCGACCAGACGATGCAGACGCCGTTTACGACGCAGACGCTCGCGAACATGCTCGCGAACCTCGGCATCTCGATCAACAACGGTTCGGCCAACGGCGGCCCGTCGTCGCTGAACAACATGCAGTTGAAGAACGTCGCGGCCGTGATGGTGACGGCCACGCTGCCGCCGTTCGCGCGGCCGGGCGAGGCGCTCGACGTGACCGTGTCGTCCCTCGGCAACGCGAAGAGCCTGCGCGGCGGCACGCTGCTGCTCACGCCGCTGAAGGGCGCGGACGGCCAGGTGTACGCGCTCGCGCAGGGCAACATGGCGGTGGGCGGCGCGGGCGCCAGCGCGAACGGCAGCCGCGTGCAGGTGAACCAGCTCGCGGCCGGCCGGATCGTCGGCGGGGCGATCGTCGAGCGTTCGGTGCCGAACGCGGTCGCGCAGATGAACGGCGTCCTGCAGCTGCAACTGAACGACATGGACTACGGCACCGCGCAGCGGATCGTGTCCGCGGTCAACGCGAGCTTCGGCCCGGGCACCGCGACGGCGCTCGACGGCCGCACGATCCAGCTCGCCGCGCCGGCCGATTCCGCGCAGCAGGTCGCGTTCATGGCGCGCCTGGAGAACCTCGACGTGAGCCCGGACAAGGCCGCGGCGAAGGTGATCCTGAACGCGCGCACCGGCTCGATCGTGATGAACCAGATGGTCACGCTGCAAAGCTGCGCGGTCGCGCACGGCAACCTGTCGGTGGTCGTCAACACGCAGCCGGTGGTGTCGCAGCCGGGGCCGTTCTCGAACGGGCAGACGGTGGTCGCGCAGCAGTCGCAGATCCAGCTGAAGCAGGACAACGGCGCGCTGAAGATGGTGACGGCCGGCGCGAATCTCGCCGACGTCGTGAAGGCGCTGAACACGCTCGGCGCGACGCCCGCGGACCTGATGTCGATCCTGCAGGCGATGAAGGCGGCCGGCGCGCTGCGCGCCGACCTGGAGGTGATCTAAATGGCAGCCACGCTCCCCAACGCAAACGACCTCACGCAGCGCTTCGCGCTCGACGTGCAGGGTTTCGACGCGCTGCGCGCGCAGGCGAAGCAATCGCCGCAGGCCGGCGCGAAGGCGGTCGCCGGCCAGTTCGACGCGATGTTCACGCAGATGATGCTCAAGAGCATGCGCGACGCGTCGCCCGACGGCGGGCTGTTCGATTCGCATACGTCGAAGATGTACACGTCGATGCTCGACCAGCAGCTCGCGCAGCAGATGTCGAAGCACGGAATCGGCGTCGCCGATGCGCTGATGAAGCAGTTGCTGCGCAATGCGGGCGCCGGCGCGGGCAGCGACACGGCGGCCGACGTCGGCGCGGGCGGCATGGGCGCCGGCGGCCTCGGCACGGCCGGCAACGAAGGCAGCCTCGCCGCGATGAACGCGATGGCGAAGGCCTATGCGAACGCGGCGAACAACGGCGGCCTTGCCGGCGCGCGCGGCTACTCGGCCGACAGCGCGCTGACGCCGCCGCTCAAGGGCGCGCGCGGCGTGCAGGGCGCGGACGCGTTCGTCGACCGGCTCGCGGGCCCCGCGCAGGCGGCCAGTGCGACGACCGGCATCCCGGCGCGTTTCATCGTCGGCCAGGCCGCGCTCGAATCGGGCTGGGGCAAGCGCGAGATCCGCGCGACGGACGGCTCGACCAGCTACAACGTGTTCGGCATCAAGGCGAACAAGGGCTGGACCGGCCGCACCGTGTCGGCGCTGACCACCGAATACGTGAACGGCACGCCGCGCCGCGTGGTCGCGAAGTTCCGTGCGTACGACTCGTACGAGCACGCGATGACCGATTACGCGAACCTGCTGAAGAACAACCCGCGCTACGCGGGCGTGCTGAGCGCGAGCCGCAGCGTCGAAGGCTTCGCGCACGGGATGCAGAAGGCCGGCTACGCCACCGACCCGAATTACGCGAAAAAGCTGATCTCGATCATGCAGCAGATCGGCTGACGGCCGCGCCCGCCACCGGTTGGCCCCCCTCGGACCGCGCCCGGCACCTTGCCGCGCGCGGTTTCAACGTTTGCGAGAAATAAATCGCCGTTTCGATCTAAACTTTCGGTCAGCACTGCCGCTAAGTGTGAGAGACCTGCGACCGGGCCCCCGTTCTGGCCCGGTTTTATTGCGCACCGGTTGCCCCGGGCGCCCATGACAAGAAAGACCGGCTAGCCATGAATATCGAAACGTCGACGGACCCCAGCCTGGATGCAGGCCACTCCGGGCCCGACTATGCCCGCCGCAATCCGCTGGAAATCGGCGTGCAGTTGCGCAACCTGGTGAACCGCGGCGATTTCCTGACGGTCCAGTACCCGGGCGGCCAGCTCGTCACGCGTCTGCTCGAGGTCGACGTCGGCGCGCGGACGTTCACGTTCGACTGGGGCGCGCTGTCCGAGCAGAACGCCGGCATCCTCGGCGCGTCGCACTGCACGTTCGCGGCCGCGCCGGAGGGCGTGCGCGTCGAATTCACCACGGGCACGCCGCGCGAGACGCGCTACGAGGGGCTGCCCGCGTTCGTCGCCGATTTCCCCGACGTGCTGGTGTGCATCCAGCGCCGCGAATATTTCCGCGTCGACGCGCCGATCGTCGATCCGTTCCTGTGCCGCGGCAAGCTGCCGGACGGCGAAAGCTTCCTGTTCGAGGTGCACAACCTGTCGCTCGGCGGCGTGGGGCTGCGCACGGCGGATGAGCGCGTCGAGGCGCTCGAGGTCGGCACGCTGCTGCCCGACGTCGAGCTCGAGCTGACCGGCCACGGCAAGCTGTCGCTCGACCTGCAGCTGGTGTCGCAGCGTTCGACGCAGATGCCGAACGGGTCGCGCCGCTACCAGCTCGGCTTTCGCTACATGTCGCTGCCGGGCAGCGCGGAGAACACGCTGCAACGGCTGATCACGCAGCTCGAAATGAAGCGCCGCTCGCTCGCGCGGGCCTGACGCGCATCCGGCCGGCGCCCCCCGCGGGCCGCCCGCGCAGCACCGCCGGCGCCTTGCGCCGGGCGCTTCCAGCGGCGACGCACGCCCGTGCGCCGCGCGTGCATTTTTTCCTCAATTTTTTCAATCCGCGGCCGTTATACCGGGAGTCACGCAACCCGGCGGCCGCAGCGCGGCCGGCTCATCAGGATCGCGCATGTCCAACACACTCATGAACCTCGGCGTCAGCGGCCTGAATGCCGCGCTCTGGGGCCTCACGACGACCGGCCAGAACATCAGCAACGCCGCGACGCCGGGCTATTCGGTCGAACGCCCGGTCTATGCCGAGGCGAGCGGGCAGTACACCAGCAGCGGCTACATGCCGCAGGGCGTGAACACCGTCACCGTGCAGCGGCAGTACAGCCAGTACCTGAGCGACCAGCTGAACGGCGCGCAGACGCAGGGCGGCGCGCTGTCGACGTGGTATTCGCTCGTCGCGCAGCTGAACAACTACGTCGGCAGCCCGACGGCCGGCATCTCGACCGCGATCACGAGCTATTTCACCGGGCTGCAGAACGTCGCGAACAATGCGTCCGATCCGTCGGTGCGGCAGACCGCGATCAGCAACGCGCAGATTCTCGGCGACCAGCTGAAGGCGGCGGGCCAGCAATACGACGCGTTGCGCCAGAGCGTGAACACGCAGCTCACCAGCACCGTGTCGCAGATCAATACGTACACCGCGCAGATCGCGCAGCTGAACCAGCAGATCTCGGCGGCGAGCAGCCAGGGGCAGCCGCCGAACCAGCTGATGGACCAGCGCGATCTCGCGGTGTCGAACCTGTCGTCCCTCGCCGGCGTGCAGGTCGTGCGCAACGACAGCGGCTACAGCGTATTCCTCGCGGGCGGCCAGCCGCTCGTCGTCGCCGACAAGAGCTACCAGCTTGCGACCGTCACGTCGCCGTCCGATCCGAGTGAGCTCACCGTCGTGTCGCAGGGCATCGCCGGCGCGAATCCGCAGGGGCCGGACCAGGCGCTGCCGGATGCGTCGCTGTCGGGCGGCACGCTCGGCGGCCTGCTCGCGTTCCGCCGTCAGACACTCGACCCGGCCCAGGCGCAGCTCGGCGCGCTCGCGACCAGCTTCGCCGCGCAGGTCAACGCGCAGAACGCGCTCGGCGTCGATCTGGCGGGCAAGCCGGGCGGCGACCTGTTCACGGTGACGAACCCGACCGTCTATTCGAATCAGGGCAACACCGGCAACGCGTCGCTGTCCGTGTCGTTCGCCAGTGCGTCGCAGCCGACGACGAGCGACTACACGCTGTCGTACGACGGCACGAACTACACGCTGACCGACCGCGCGAGCGGGTCGGTGGTCGACCAGAAGGCGGGTCCGATGCCGGTCTCGCTCGGCGGGCTGAACTTCTCGTTCTCGTCCGGCGCGATGAATGCCGGCGACCAGTTCACCGTGCTGCCGACGCGCGGCGCGCTGACCGGCTTCGGCCTCGCGACCACGAGCGGCTCGGCGATCGCGGCCGCGTCGCCGGTGGTCGCTGCGGCATCGAAAACCAACATCGGCACGGCAAAGATCACGCAGGGCGCGGTGAGCGCCGGCTACCAGGTGCCGACGACGCCGACCAAGCTGACCTACGACGCGGCGTCGCAGTCGCTGTCGGGCTTCCCGGCCGGCACCACGGTGACGATCGCGGGCACCCCGCCGACCTCGGTGACGATCACGAGCCCGACCGACAGCGTGCCGTACAACGCGACGGCCGGCGCGAAGCTGACGATCAACAGCACCACGCAGCCGGCTCCGGCGGGCGTGATGAACGGCGTGACCGTCACGCTGTCCGGCGCGCCGTCGGATGGCGACACGTTCACGATCGGACCGTACGCGGGCGGCACGAGCGACGGCTCCAACGCACAAGCGTTGTCGCAGCTCGTCACCGCGAAGGCGCTCGGCGGCGGCACGACGACGCTGACCGGCGCGTATGCGAACTACGTGAACGCGATCGGCAACACGGCGAGCCAGCTGAAGTCGTCGAGCGCCGCGCAGACCTCGCTCGTCGGCCAGATCACGACCGCGCAGCAGTCGGTGTCGGGCGTGAACCAGAACGAGGAAGCGGCGAACCTGATGCAGTACCAGCAGCTTTACCAGGCGAACGCGAAAGTGATCCAGACGGCGGCGACGCTGTTCCAGACCGTGCTCGGCCTGTTCAACTGACCGGATTCGAGGAATAGAAGCGATGCGAATTTCCAGCGCCCAGTTCTTCCAGCTGAACGTTTCACAGATGAACGATCAGCAGGCGCAGCTCGCGCAGCTGTACCAGCAGATTTCGAGCGGCACGAGCCTGCAGACGCCGGCCGACAACCCGGTCGGCGCGGCGCAGGCCGTGCAGCTGTCGATGACGTCGGCGACGCTGTCGCAGTACGCGACCAACCAGACGACCGCGCTCGCGTCGCTGCAGGCCGAGGACCAGGCGCTGCAGAGCGTGAGCAGCGTGCTGACCGGCGTGCAGACGCTGCTCGTGCGTGCCGGCGACGGCTCGCTGGCCGACAGCGACCGCTCGGCGCTCGCGACGCAGCTGCAAGGCTATCGCGACCAGCTGGTGACGCTCGCGAACTCGAACGACGGTGCCGGCAATTACCTGTTCGCCGGCCTGAACAATTCGACGGCGCCGTTCACGGCCAGCCCGAACGGCAGCATCAGCTACGTCGGCGACTCGGGCACGCGCCAGGTGCAGATCGCCGATTCGAGCAGCGTGTCGCAGGGCGACACCGGTTCGGCGGTGTTCATGTCCGTGCCGTCGCTCGGCAGCGCGCAGGTTCCGTCGGCCGGCGCCGGCAACGTCGGCACCGGCGCGATCGGCGCGGTGACGGTGACGGACCCGTCCGCCGCGACCAACGATCACCATTTCACGATCACGTTCGGCGGCACGCCCGCCGCGCCGACCTACACGGTGACCGACAGCTCGGCCAAGCCGCCGACCACGACGCCCGCGCAGGCCTACACGTCGGGTGCGTCGATCGCGCTCGGCAGCGGGATGACGGTGGCCGTATCGGGCACGCCGAGCACCGGCGATACGTTCGCCGTGACGCCCGGCCCGCAGGCGAGCGGCGGCGCCGACATCTTCTCGACGCTCGACTCGACGATCGCGGCGCTGAAGATGCCGGTGACCGGCAACCCTGTCGCGGCCGTGTCGCTGAAGAACGCGCTGATGACCGGGTCGATCAAGGTCGGCAACACGATGCGCAACGTGACGACGATCCAGGCATCCGTCGGCGGCCGCGAGCAGGAAGTGAAGGCGATGCAGGCCGTCACCCAGACCGCGTCGCTGCAGACGACCAGCAACCTGACGGACCTGACCAGCACCAACATGGTCACGACGATCAGCCAGTACCTGCAGGTGCAGAACGCGCTGACCGGCGCGCAGAAGGCGTACGTGCAGCTGCAGAACCTATCGCTGTTCCAGTACATCAATCCGTGATGCACGCGGCGCCGGCCGCGATGTGAGCGCACGCTTACTTCGCGGCCGGCGCTTGCCGCCGCCAGCCGCGCATCGTGCGCGGACGGGCGCTTCGCCGGGGCCGCGCGGTCGCGCACCGGTTCTCTCGCGCGGCCTGCCGCGTCCTCGTTTGGCCGGCCCCGCCCGCCGGTTCGCTTGCCAGCCCCATTTCCGCTCCGTAAACTCGCGCCAGATTCCAGACCGGCGCATCCTTCGCAGCCGGCGACCGACGACCGACAGGAGCGCTTTCCCCATGTCCGATTCCTACTTCCCGCGCTGGCGGGTCCAACCGACCGGCGCGGCCTCGCGCGTGGTCGGCCCCGACGAGCGCCTCGCGTGGCCGCAGATGGTCGCGATGGGCGTGCAGCACGTCGTCGCGATGTTCGGTTCGACCGTGCTCGCGCCGCTGCTGATGGGCTTCGACCCGAACCTGTGCATCTTCATGTCGGGCATCGGCACGCTGCTGTTCTTCGTGCTGGTGGGCGGCCGCGTGCCCAGCTATCTCGGCTCGAGCTTCGCGTTCATCGGCCTCGTGATCGCGGTGACGGGCTACGGCGGCAGCGGCCCGAACCCGAACATTCCGGTCGCGCTCGGCGGGATCGTCGCGTGCGGCGTCGTATACGTCGCGCTCGGCGCGCTGGTGCAGGCGATCGGCACGCGCTGGATCGAGACGCTGATGCCGCCCGTCGTGACCGGCGCGGTGGTCGCGGTGATCGGGCTGAACCTCGCGCCGATCGCGGTCAAGGGCGTGTCGGGCTCGACCTTCGAATCGGTGATGGCGCTCGTCACGGTGCTGTGCGTCGGCGGCGTCGCCGTGTTCGCGCGCGGGATGATGCAGCGCCTCTTGATCCTCGTCGGGCTCGTGATCGCGTACGTGATCTACGCGATCGCGACCAACGGGATGGGCCTCGGCAAGCCGATCGATTTCGCGATCGTCGCGCAGGCCGCGTGGTTCGGCGTGCCGAGCTTCCGTGCGCCGGTGTTCGATCCGCACGCGATGCTGATGCTCGCGCCGATCGCGGTGATCCTGGTCGCGGAGAACCTCGGCCACATCAAGGCCGTCAGCGCGATGACGGGGACGAACCTCGACCGCTACGTCGGCCGCGCGTTCATCGGCGACGGGCTCGCGACGATCGTATCGGGCAGCGTCGGCGGCACGGGCGTGACGACCTACGCGGAGAACATCGGCGTGATGGCCGTCACGCGGATCTATTCGACGCTGGTGTTCGCGGTCGCCGCGTTGATCGCGATCGGGCTCGGCTTCTCGCCGAAGTTCGGCACGGTGATCCAGACGATTCCCGGCCCCGTGCTCGGCGGCGTATCGATCGTCGTGTTCGGGCTGATCGCGGTGACCGGCGCGCGGATCTGGGTCGTCAACAAGGTAGACTTCTCCGACAACCGCAACCTGATCGTCGCGGCCGTCACGCTCGTGCTCGGCGCCGGCGACTTCTCGCTGAAGATCGGCGGCTTCGGGCTCGGCGGAATCGGCACCGCGACGTTCGGCGCGATCATCCTGTACGCGATCCTGCGCAAGGAGAAGGAGCCGGGGCCGGTGGTGTGATTCGGGAGCGGGCGGTGCAATGCCGCCTGCCGTCGTGCGTCCCTCATGTGCCGGTATTCGACTGCCCCTGCAGCCACGCACAAAACTGCGCGACGAGCGGATCGTCGGCCGGCGCGCCCGGCGCGATCCACCAGTAGCTGCGCGTCGCGATGCGCGGCCCGTCGAGCGGCATCACCAGGCGCCCGCTCGCGAGCTCGTCGTCGATCAGCGGCAGCGGGCCGAGCGCGACGCCCAGCCCGTCGACGGCCGCCTGCAGCGCCAAATAGAAGTGGTCGAACGACTGCCGCTTGCGCCCCTTCATCGCGACGCCGGCCGCCGCGAACCAGTCGCGCCAGCCTTCCGGCCGCGTATCCGAATGCAGCAGCACGTGTCGCGCGAGATCGTCCGCGCGCGTGATCGGCGCGCGCTTGAGCAGCGCGGGGCTGCACACCGGAATCACGCTTTCGTCGAGGAAGTGGCCGCTCGTGCAGTTCGGCCAGTGGCCGGGGCCGCGGCGAATCGCGACGTCGAAGCCGTTCAGCGTGTCGAGCGGCGCGTTCGACGTCGACAGCTTCAGCTCGACGTTCGGCACGTCGCGCTGGAACCGCGACAGGCGCGGCAGCAGCCATTTCATCGCGAAGGTCGGCAGCGCGTTGATGCGCAGCACGCGCGCCGCGCCGGTGTTGCGCAACTGCTCGGTCGCGTGCGCGATGCTGTCGAACGCCGCGCGCACGGTGTCCAGGTAGCGGCGGCCTTCGTCGGTGAGCTTCACGCGCTTGCCGTAGCGGTGGAACACCGGCTTGCCGAGCCACGCCTCGAACCCGGCGATCTGCCGGCTGATGGCACCGTGAGTCACATGCAGCTCGTCGCCGGCGGCGCTGAAGCTTTCATGTCGTGCCGCGGCTTCAAAGGCCCGAAGCGCGGAAAAGGGCGGGAGATCGCGTGCCATGCTTGTGATTCTAGATCACAAGGGCGCGCCGATAAAATCGTTTTGCCGGAATCCTGAACGGCGGTAACCTCGGTTCACCGTTTGATGAGGAGCCCCATGCAATCCGCTTTTCCGCCCGCCTCGCCGCCGCCTGCCGCGCCCCCTCGCAGCGTGGGCCTCGCCGAGCTGTTCACCGGCTTCCTGTCGCTCGGCCTGATGTCGTTCGGCGGCGCGTTGCCGTTCGCGCGGCGCACGATCGTCGACGAACGCAAGTGGCTCTCCGCCGACGAATTCACCGATCTGCTCGGCCTGTGCCAGTTCCTGCCGGGCGGCAACGTGATCAACCTGTCGGTCGCCGTCGGCATGCGCTTTCGCGGCGTCGCCGGCGCGTTCGCCGGGATTCTCGGGCTGATCGCCGGCCCGACGCTCGTCGTCGTCGCGCTCGGCGTGCTGTACGCGAAGACGCAGAACGATCCGCACGTGCAGCACCTGTTCGCGGGGCTCGCCGCCGCGGCGGCCGGCCTGCTCGTCGCGATGGCCGTGAAGGTCGCGAAGCCGCTGCTGCGGGCGCCGCGCACGGCCGCCGGCATCGCGGCGCTCGCGTTCGTCGCGATCGCGGTGCTGCGACTGCCGCTACTGACCACGATGCTGGTGCTCACGCCCGTCAGCATCTGGCTCGCGTCGCGCCGTCGCGAGGCCGGCACGCCGCGGCCGGCGCCGAACGCCGCGCGAGGCGCGCGCGATTCGCACGACTCGCCCCACACGCAACAGGAGCGCCGGCCATGAGCGACACGCTGATCGCCATCGCGACGATCTTCAGCCAGTTGTCGCTGCTCGCGTTCGGCGGCGGCAACACGATCCTGCCGGAGATGCAGCGGCAGGTCGTCGACGTGCACCACTGGATGAGCGCGCACGAGTTCACCGCGCTGTTCGCGCTGGCCCAGGCGGCGCCGGGGCCGAACATGATGATCGTGTCGCTGGTCGGCTGGCACGTGGCCGGCTGGGCCGGGCTGCTCGTCGCGTCGGTCGCGAAGTTCGGGCCGTCGTCGATCGTCACCGTGCTCGCGCTGCATGCGTGGGAGCGCTTTCGCGACCGGCCGTGGCGCCGCTACGTGCAGCAGGGGATGATGCCGGTGACGGCCGGCCTCGTCGCGGCGAGCGCGGTGCTGATTTCCGAGGCGTCGAACCGCACCGCGATCCAGTGGGGCATCACGGCCGCATGCGCGGTGCTCGCGTGGCGCACGCGCATCCATCCGCTATGGCTGCTCGCGGGCGGCGCGCTGATCGGGCTCACGGGCATCGGGCAGTGAGCGGCGCACAACCGGCCTCCCGTGCGCGATACTGGCGCGACTTTTCACGGGAGGATCGATGGATCTCGACGGCGCCAGCCGCAATCTCACCGTCGCCGCATTGCTGACGCTGTCCGGCGGCTACCTCGACGCGTACACGTACGTCGGCCACGGCCACGTGTTCGCGAACACGATGACCGGCAACGTCGCGCTGCTCGGCATCAACCTGTCGGCCGGCGAATGGGCCGCCGCGCTGCATCACGTGCCGCCGCTCGGCGGCTTCGTGCTCGCGGTGTTCGTCGCGCACCTGCTCGGCCTCGCCGCGCAACGCGGCTGGATGCGGCATACCGCGTTCGTGAGCCTGATCGTCGAAATCGCGTTTCTCGGCGTGGCCGCGAGCGGCTTGGTCGGCGCGTCGAGCGCATGGCTGATTCCGGGCATCTCGTTCGTCGCGACGCTGCAGACGCTGTCGTTCACCCATCTCGAGGAACTGTCGTACACGTCGGTGATGACGACCGGCAACCTGCGGCGCGCCGCGCAGAAGTTGTTCGTCGGGCTGATTCCGCGCTACGACGCGGGCGCGCTGCACGACTCGGCGCTGCTCGCGACGATCAGCTTCTGTTTCCTGGGCGGCGCGGTGGTCGGCGGCCTCGTGACGCGGCTCGTGCCGGACGTCGCGCTGTGGGGCGCCGTGTTGCTGCTCGTCGGCGCGTTCGCGGAAATCGTGCGGCGCGCGTGGCGTCGCGCGGGGAACGGCGATGCGGGCGGCGAGGGCGGTAACGGCGACGCGGGCGGCAGCGACGGGGCGACGCAAACGGCCTGAGGGCAGGCGGGCAGGCGGCAAGCTTCAACCCGCAACCCGCAACCCGCAACCCGCAACCCGCAACCCGCAACCCGCAACCCGCAACCCGCAACCCGCAACCCGCAACCCGCAACCCGCAACCCGCAACCCGCAACCCGCAACCCGCAACCCGCAACGATCGCACCGGCAATGTCGCCGCGATCCGCGTGACCACGCCGCACCATCACCGAACCTTGCAGCGCCGCGCATGCCCGCCTGCGCCGCCGCGCCCCGTGCCGCCGCCACGCGACACAGGCGCGCCGCGCGAACCGTTGTTCCCGGACGACAATCGCGCAATTGCCGCGTATTTCAATTTCTTTCAGCGTTCGCACTCGTCTTATGATTCAGCCCACATCGCGCGCGCCATGAGCGTGGGCGATCGCCACCCGGCTGCGCACGCGGCTGGCCATGAATGGAGACACCTAAAAAAGGAACGCTCATGAAGCAGACCACCCGACTCGCAGTCATCGCAGGGGGCGCGGCGCTGGCCTTCGCCAGCCAGTACGCAGCAGCACAAAGCTCGGTCACGCTGTGGGGCGTCGCCGATGCGAGCATCCGTTACCTGACCAACGCCAACGCGAAGAACGACGGCCTGCTGTCGATGACCAACGGCGCGATCACGAACAGCCGCTTCGGCATCTACGGCACGGAAGACCTCGGCGGCGGCCTGAAGGCGGTGTTCAACCTCGAGAGCGGCGTGAACCTGCAGAACGGCGCGTTCGCCGACAGCGGCCGCCTGTTCAACCGCGCGGCGTACGTCGGCCTGCAGAGCCCGTACGGCACCGTGACCCTCGGCCGCCAGAAGACGCCGCTGTTCGACCTGCTGTCGGACACCTACGATCCTCTGACCGTCGGCAACTACCTCGAAAACGCGTGGCTGCCGGTCGCACTCGGCGGCGGCCTCTATGCGGACAACCAGATCAAGTACACGGGCAAGTTCGAGGGCCTGACGGCGAAGGCGATGTACTCGACCGGCACCAACTACGAATCGACCGGCGCCGGCGGCTTCTCGGGCCAGATTCCGGGCTCGCTCGGCAAGGGCAATGCGTGGGGCGTGTCGCTGTCGTACGTGATGGGCCCGCTCAGCATCGCGGCCGGCGCGCAGCAGAACAGCGACAACTCGGCGCGCAAGCAGACGATCTACCACGCGAACGTCGTGTACGCGTTCAGCAAGGCGAAGATCTACGCGGGCTACCTGCGCTCGAAGGACGACACGGGTTTCGTCGACAGCCTGCTCGCGCAGCAGTCGATTCCGGTCGCGAAGGGCACGGGCCGCATCGACGACGGTCCGTTCGCGGGCGTGAGCTGGCAGGTCAGCGCGCCGCTGACGCTGACGGGTGCGTTCTACTACGACCACATGCGCAATGCGATGACCACGAACGGCACGCTCGCGAGCGGCAACCGCTACGCGATCGTCGGCATCGCCGAGTACGCGCTGAGCAAGCGCACCGAAATCTACGGCACCGTCGACTTCAACAAGACGAACGGCGCGGCGAACGTCGAATTGCCTGGCCGCAGCAACCAGACGGGCATCGCGATCGGCCTGCGCAATATCTTCTGACGAACGTCGGCACATGCCTGCGCCGGCTTCGTCCGACGCACATCGAAGAGGCGCCGCGGCGCCTCTTTTTTTCGTCATGCGCGCTTCATGCGCGCGCCCGACCATTCGGCGAACGCTCCATTGCGGAAGTCCCGCGCCGTAAGCGATCCGTCGGCAAGCCACAACATACTTTTACGGTCCCCGCGCGGGCTTTCCGCTACGCTGCGTGCATCGCGCGTCGCATGCCGTCCGGCGTGCGCGCGCGTCGTTCCGGTGGTGCTCGTCGAGCGTGGCCGGCCAGGTGCGTAACTTGTGTATCCGGCGATGACAAATGCGGTTCGCCGGTTTCTTTCGTGGGACGATGCGCTCACGATTTTCTTGAAAGGGGATGACGATGGGTATCCTGAACGTCGTGGGCGAGATCGCCGGCGCAGTCGCCGCCGTCGAAGGCGCGGAGAAGCTGGATCCGGATGCGGGCCTGCTGACCAAGGCGGCCGCGGCCGTCGTCGGTTTCAAGGGCGCCGAGGCGATCGAGGGCATGCTCGAGAAGAAGGAAGAGCGGCCGCAGCAGGCGGACGATACGCAGGCGACGGACGGCAGCGACACGTCGCAGGCATGAGCATGGCGGCCGGTCGGCCGCGGGCGCGCCCTTCGCGCGCCCGGGCCGACCGGTGCCGCGCAATCGGCAGGTCGGGCATGCGGTCGATCGGTGACGCATGGCACAACCGCCAGCCGGTTTGACCGGCGAGAGGCCTCGTCTCTCGCCGTTTTTTATTGGGCGCGCGGCACGCACGACGCGCCGCACGGATCCCCGAATCTTGCTATCGTCACCCCATCCGAACTGCGATGAGGGAATGCGATGGATTTCGACTACGACCTGTTCGTCATCGGCGCCGGCTCGGGCGGCGTGCGGCTCGCGCGCATGTCCGCGTCATACGGCGCACGTGTCGGCATAGCGGAAGAAGAGCAGATCGGCGGCACCTGCGTGCTGCGCGGCTGCATCCCGAAGAAACTGCTGGTCTACGCATCGCACTATCCGCACGAAGTCGACGACGCGAAGGGCTTCGGCTGGACCTTCGGCGCCGGCACGCTCGACTGGCCCGCGCTGATCGCCGCGAAGGATCGCGAGATCAACCGGCTGAGCGACATCTACATCAGCCTGCTGCGGCAATCGGGCGTCGACATGCACGCCGGCCGCGCGACGCTTGTCGATGCGCATACCGTCGCGATCGGCGCGCGCACGATCCGCGCGCGCCACATCGCGATCGCGACCGGCTCGCGCCCGTCGCTGCCGCCGCGGCCCGGCATCGAACATGCGATCACGTCGCGCGAGGCGCTGTCGCTCGCGACGCTGCCCAAACGCATCGCGGTGGTCGGCGGCGGTTATATCGCGGTCGAATTCGCGGGCATCTTCAACGGCTTCGGCAGCCACGTCGACCTGTTCTATCGCGGCGAAAAGATCCTGCGCGGCTTCGACGACGACGTGCGCCAGTTCCTGACCGACGAGATGACGAAGCAGGGCGTCACGATTCATCCGCACGCGGTGATCGAATCGATCGAGCGTGCGAGCGACGGCACGCTGTTCGTGCACGTCGGCGACGCGCGGCACGGGCCGTACGATCAGGTGCTGTATGCGACCGGCCGCGTGCCGAACGTCGACGGGATCGGGCTCGAGCAGGCGGGCATCCTGCTCGATGCGCGCGGCGCGATTGCCGTCGATGCGTATTCGGCGACGTCGGTGCCGTCGATCCACGCGATCGGCGACGTCACGTCGCGGCCGCAGTTGACGCCGGTCGCGACGCGCGACGCCGGCTTGCTCGCGCGCACGCTGTTCGGCGGCTCGCGCGTGGCGGTCGATCACGCGTACGTGCCGTCGGCCGTGTTCAGCCAGCCGGAGGTCGCGACGGTCGGCCTGACCGAGGCCGATGCGCGGCGCACGCTCGGCGACGTCGACATTTACCGCACGTCGTTCAAGGCGCTGCGCCACACGCTGTCGGGACGCGACGAGCGCACGCTGATGAAGCTCGTCGTCGCGCGCGACAGCCAGCGCGTGATCGGCGCGCACATGGTCGGCCGCGACGCGGGCGAGATCATCCAGGGCATCGCGATCGCGATTCGCGCGGGTGCGACGAAGGCGCAGTTCGACGACACGATCGGCATTCATCCGACCGCGGCCGAAGAGTTCGTGACGATGCGGCAGAAGGTGGGCGACTAGCGCACACCGTGAGACCGCACGCGCGTCGGCAGCGGCGCCCGCGCGCGTGCGGCCGACGTGCCGGGGTGCGTATCGCGCCGATCGATCGTGCATTCACGGCAAGGCTGAATACCCGTATGCGGTTGCGTGCCGGCATCGATCGTGTGTCTCCCATGAGTCGGAAAGTCGTCGATTCTTCTCAAGAATCCCCGTGTCGACAAGCGGACTTGGTATGATCGCGAAAAATCACACACGGGGCCGTATCATGCGCGATCAACAGCGCAGCAATCAGAACAACGGGGTAACCGGCGCACGCGAGCCTGTCGCGTCGTGCATTGCCCATCCGCTTCGTACCGCAACCGATCCGTTGCGGGCGCCCCGCCTTCACATACCGCTATCGCCGGCCCGGCGCTGACCGCACACGCGCGCATCGCGCCGATGCGCACGCGTGAGGTCGCGCCGCAGCCGTTTCGAGCGCCGGATCGTTCGCGAGCCGGCGCGCCCGCATCGGGCATTTTTTCCACGCAAGGAGACCAGCAGTGAACATTCAGACACGACGCACCGTCCTCGTGGCGGCAGTGGTCGTCGCGGCGCTGTCCGGCTGCGCGACCGAATCGTCGCGCACGCTCGACGTGCCGGCCGTCAGCAGCGCGCAGAAGCCGTATGCGGGCAAGCCCGTCGCGATCGCCGTCGGCAAGTTCGACAACCGCTCGAGCTACATGCGCGGCATCTTCTCCGACGGCATCGACCGCCTCGGCGGACAGGCGAAGACGATCCTCGTCACGCGCCTGCAGCAGAGCCGCCGCTTCAACGTGCTCGATCGCGAGAACCTCGAGGAGATCAAGCAGGAAGCGGGCTTCATGAAGAAAGCGCAGGCCGTGAAGGGCGCGAACTACGTGGTGACGGGCGACGTGACCGAGTTCGGCCGCAAGGACGTCGGCGATCATCAATTGTTCGGCATTCTCGGCCGGGGCAAGACGCAGGTCGCGTACGCGAAGGTCAACCTGAACATCGTCGACACGACGACGTCGGAAGTCGTCGCATCGAGCCAGGGCGCGGGCGAGTTCAGCCTGTCGAACCGCGAGGTGATCGGCTTCGGCGGCACGGCCGGCTACGACTCGACGCTCAACGGCAAGGTGCTGGACCTCGCGATCCAGGAGGCCGTGAACCATCTGGCGGAGCAGGTGGACGCCGGCGCATTGAAGGTCGCGCGGTAAGCGTCGCGCAGTAAGCGTCGCAACCCGCCGCAGCGGGCGCCGGGGCCGGCGCCGCTTGCACGATTCACCACGACATCAAAAGAGAAAAGACCATGAAACGGGGTAACTGGCTGCCGGCGACGGCCGCCGCCTTGCTGCTCGCCGGCTGCGCGAGCTCCACGCCGCCGCTCTATCAGTGGACCGGCTATCAGCCGCAGGTGTACGAATACTTCAAGGGGCAGAAGTCGCCGCAGGAGCAGATCGACGCGCTCGAAAAAGCGCTGCAGGACATTCGCGGCAAGGGCCATATGCCGCCGCCGGGCTTCCATGCGCATCTCGGCATGCTGTACGCGAGCATCGGCAGCGAGCAGCAGGCCGAACAGGAACTGCAGGCCGAGAAACAGCTGTTTCCGGAATCCGCGACCTACATGGATTTCCTGCTGAAAAAGAAAGGCGGCGCGCAGAAGGCGGCCGACCCGAAGGCGGTTGACCCGAAGGCCGCCGGCCAGAAGACTGCCGACCAGACGGTCGCCGGCCAGAAGAACGCCGATCCGACCACCGCCAAACAGTGAGCGACGCGCCAGCCATGTTCAAGACCCTCTCATTCAAGCTGCTGTCCGTGCTGTCGCTCGTCGCGCTGTTGAGCGCCTGCGCGCAGCCGGTGAAACGGCCCGATTACGCGGCGTTCAAGAAGAGCCAGCCGCGCTCGATCCTCGTGCTGCCGCCCGTCAACGCAACCTCCGACGTGGGCGCGACCTACGGGCTGCTGTCGCAGATGACGCTGCCGCTCGCCGAGTCGGGCTACTACGTCGTGCCGGTCGCCGTGATGGACGAGACCTTCAAGCAGAACGGCCTGACCAATGCGGCCGAAATCCAGGAGACGTCGCCCGCGAAGCTGCGCGAGATCTTCGGCGCGGACGCCGCGCTGTATTCGAAGGTGTCGCAGTACGGCACCGTCTACCGGATTCTCGCGAGCGCGACGGTGGTGTCGGCGTCGGCGAAGCTCGTCGACCTGCGCACCGGCGACGTGCTGTGGCAGGGCCGCGCGAGCGCGAGCAGCGACGAAGGCGGCAACAACGGCGGCGGCGGCCTGATCGGCATGCTCGTGGTGGCCGCGGTCAAGCAGATCGCGAACACGTTGATGGACCAGAGTCACGACGTCGCCGCGTTCACGAGCAGCCGCCTGCTGTCGGCCGGGCCGCCGGCCGGCTTGCTGTACGGCCCGCATTCGCCGAAGTACGGCACGGACTGACCGGTGCATGCGGCGCGCGGGTATCGGCAGGTGTCCGTTGCGCCGGCACGCCGCGATCCGATCGAACGGCTGCGCGCACGCGCGGCCGTTTTTCGTCGTGCGTCGGTATCGTGCGTGCGGCGGGCTCAATGCACGCCGAACGCGTCCAGCAGCCGGTACCAGCCCATCGCGAGCACCAGCGCCGGCGTGCGCAGCGCTTCGCCGCCGGGGAAGTCGCGATGCCGGATCTTGTCGAACAGGTCGAAGCGGCTCGCCTGCCCGTCGATCGCCTCGGCGATCAGCTTGCCCGCGAGCGCGGTCGTGTTCACGCCGTGCCCCGAGAACCCTTGAGCGAAGTAGGTCGTCGGCGTGATGCGGCCGAAATGCGGCGCGCGGTTCATCGTGATGTCGACGAAGCCGCCCCACGCATAGTCGACCTTCACGTCCGCGAGCTGCGGGAACGTTTTCAGCATGTCCGCGCGCATCGCCGCGGCGAGCTCGCGCGGCTCGCGCGTCGAGTAGCTGACCTTGCCGCCCCACACGAGCCGCGTGTCGGGCGCCGGCCGGAAATAGTCGAGCACGAACCGGCTGTCGCAGATCGCCGCGCGCGCGGGCATCAGCGCGGCGGCGCGCGCTTCGCCGAGCGGCTCGGTCGCGATCACGTAGGTGCCGACCGGCATGATCTTCCTCGACAACGCGGGCGCGAGCGTGCCGACGTAGGTGTTGCACGCGAGCACGACGAAGCGCGCCCGCACGTTGCCGCCGCTCGTCTCGACGACGTGCCCGCCGGACACGTCGCGCACGCGCGTCACGCAGCTGTCCTCATGGATGCGCACGCCCGCTTCGGTGGCCGCCCGCGCGAGGCCGAGCGTGTAGTTGAGCGGATGAAGGTGGCCGCTGTCGGGGTCGTACAGGCCGCCGCGATAGCGGGCCGATTGCACGTAGTCGCCAAGTTCGTCGGCTTCGACGTAGTGGAAGCGGTCGTAGCCGAAGCGCTTCGCGGCTTCGTCGCGCCACCGTTTCAGCGCATCGGCGTCGCGCTCGGTATTGGCCGCGGTCAGGTAGCCGGGCACCAGCGCGCAGTCGATGTCGTGCCGCGCGATGCGCGACTTCACGAGCGACAGCGTTTCGAGCCCCATGTCCCAGATCCGCTTCACGTCGCCTTCCGGCATGAACTGCGCGAACGTGTCGATGTCGCACGCGAAGCCGCCGATCAACTGGCCGCCGTTGCGGCCGCTCGCCGCCCATCCGACCCGCGACGCTTCGAGCACGGTCACCGAATGGCCGCGCTCGGCGAGGTTGAGTGCGGCGGACAGGCCCGTGAGGCCCGCGCCGATCACGCACACGTCGGCGTCGATCGTGCCGGCGAGCGGCGCGTGGCGGGTCGTGTCGTTGGCGGTCGCCGCGTAGTACGACGCGACGTGCGGCTGGTTGGCGAATGTCTGCATGATGAGGAAAACGGAGTGAAAGGGCTCAGAACAGCTCGCGGACGCGGTGGTACAGCATCCCGAGTTCGAGCGCCGGCTGCCGCCACGCGTCGCCGCCGGGAAAACGCCGGTGACGCAAGCGTGCGAACAGGTCGAACGCGCGGGTGTCGCCCGCGATCGCGCCGGCGACCGCACGGCCGGCGACGCCGGTGAGCGCGACGCCGTGCCCGCTGAAGCCCTGGACGTAGAAGAAGGTCGGATCGATCGCGCCGAAGTCCGGCGCGCGGTTGCGCGTGACGTCGACGAAGCCGCCCCACGCGTGGTCGACGCGCACGTCGCCAAGCTGCGGGAACACGCCGACCATGCGTTGCCGGATCGCTTCGGCGAGCGCGGCGGGCGACGCGCCGGCCGAATTCGCGCGGCCGCCGAACAGCATCCGGTGGTCGGCCGACAGCCGGAAGTAGTCGAGGAAGAAGTTGTTGTCGCACACGGCTTCGCGTCGGGCGATCAGCGCGTCGGCGCGTGTGCGGCCGAGCGGCTCGGTCGCGATGATGTACGACGCGATCGGCGCGATGCGCGCGGCGGTCGCGGCCGGCAGCACGCCGCCGGGGCCCGCGTTGCAGCACGACACGGCGAAGCGGCAGCGCACTTCGCCGGACGGCGTGCGCACGACGGGCCGTGCGCCGCGCACGACGTCGAGCGCGGGCGTGTGCGCATACAGCGCGACGCCTTCGCGGCGCGCGGCATCGGCGAGGCCGAGGCAATACTTGAGCGGATGAAGATGGCCCGACAGCGGATCGTGCACGCCGGCCAGATAGCGCGTCGACGCAATGCGCGCGTGGATCTCGCCGGTATCGAGCCACGCGAGCGACGGATGACCCCAGCGCGACGTCGCGGCGCTCATCCACGCGCGCAGGTCGTCGACGCGGCGCGGCTTCGTCGCGACCGTCAGGTAGCCGCGCGTGAAGTCGCAGTCGATCCCGTAGCGCGCGATGCGCTCGGCGATCAGCGCGACGCCGTCGAGCGACAGCGACCACGCGGCGCGCGCGCCGTCGGCGCCGAGCTGCTTCTCGATCACCTCGTCTTTCGCGAAGCCGGTGATCGCCTGGCCGCCATTGCGGCCCGACGCGCCCCAGCCGGGCCGGTGCGCATCGATCACGGCGACGGACAGCCCGCGCGCGCGGCAGTCGAGCGCCGTCGACAGGCCCGCGAAACCGGCGCCGATCACGCAGACGTCAACGTCGATCGTCTCCTCGAGGATCGGATCGTCGGTCACGGGCCGTGTGGCCGTGGCTTCGTAGTACGAGTCGCGCGCGAGCGCATCGGCGCGGCGGGTGAAAGACTGCGTCATCAAACCGACTCCCTCGAAGGCTGCAATCAGCGCGCAGCCGGAAAACGGCGCGGGACGCCGTGCGTGCGGCACGGCGCCCCGCGCGTGCCGCATCAGAACGAATAGATGAACTGCGTCGCGAGCAGGTCGTTGGACTTGCCGTACGACCCGTCGTTGCGCAGGAACACCTTGTTGTTCGCCCAGTCGTGCCGGTATTCGACCTTCACGGTGATCTGCTGGGTCGGATAGAACAGCAGGTCGAGCGCGACGTCCTGGCGCACCGCGCCCTTGCACTCGAAGCCCAGGCCGCCGCCGGCCTTCGATTGCGCGAGGCAGTCCGCGTCGACGCCGAAGCCGTTGCTCGGGTCCATCCCGTTGCCGTTCAGCGCGATGCCGCCGCCGCCGCCGCCGTTCTTCGAGTTCGCGAGCAGGTCGTAGCGCAGCGTCACGCCCATGCGGCCGACCACCGGCGCGTTGAACTTGCGGTGCGCGAGCAGCGACAGCCCGTACCACTGCGCGAGCCCGCCGTTGAACGCCGCATGCTGCTGCCGGCCGTAGTCGACTTCAGCGTTGTACTGAATGTCGGCGAGCGTGTAGGTCGCGTCGAGTTCGCCGAAGAAGAACGAACCGTATGCGCTTGGCGCCGCGCCGCCCGGGCCGTAGCTGACGGCGCCCGTGGTCGAGTCGATCGCGCTCGCCAGCGTCTGGCGCCCGATGTTGAACGACCCGCCGATATCGAGCGCGCTCGACCACGTGTAGTCCGCGCGCGCGGTGAAGGTCGGCACCTTGTTGCTGGTGGTGATCGGGTCGCCGAGCGCATTGGTGCCCGTCTGCGTGACCGAACCGTACGTGCGGTACTGCTCGTTGCCGAGGAAGAACTTCCACGCCCAGTTGCCCTTCGTGTAGTTCGCGCCGACACCGACGTAGCTGCCCGGGTCGGAGAAATCGTACAGCAGGTTGTGCGTGAGTGTGAGCATCTGGTTCGACTGCTGCACCTCGTAGCCGCCGAAGCTCGGGATCAAACCGGCGACGAGCGTCGTCTCGGCGGTGATCGGCACGTTGATGACCGCCGTGTTCAGCAGGTTGTCGGTGATCGAGCCGCGCGAGTTCTGCAGCAGCGTGATGCCGTTGCCGCGGTTCGGCATCAACGTGATTTCGGCCGACGGCGCCATCGGGCCGACGCCGAACGTCTTCTTGATGTCGAGGTAGAGATCGCCGAACGTGCTGTTGAAGTAGTTGTACGCGTTCTCGTGGTTCGCGAACAGGAACGACGACGTGCCGGCCGCGCGGTTGTAGATGTAGGTCGGATCGATGTAGCCCGTGACCGACAGGCCGGCGAGCGGGCCCGTGGTGGCCGCGTCGGTCAGCGAGTCGACCTTCAGTTGCTGGTTCGCGATCTGCTGCTTCATTTCGCTGACCTCGTCGTTGGTCAGCGTGGCGCGCGCCTTGCCGTAATCCGGCGAGGACGGATCGGCGGCGACCGCGGCGGCGTTGCCGCCGCCGGCCATGCCGCCGCTCGCGCCGGCCGCCCCGACCGCCGCGCCGCCCGGCTTCGCGGCGAGTTGCGCCTGCATCGCCTTCATCTGTTTCTGCAGTGCCGCGACCTGCGCCTGCAGCGCCTTGATTTCGGCGGAGGTGGAACCGGCCAGCGCGACGCCCGGCAACGCGCCGGCCACCAGCAGGCAGATCAGTTTCTTCTTCATTGCGGATTCTCCTAGTCGTGCGCTTGTCAAAACGGGATCGAATCGCGCGCCCCCCTGGGGCAGCGCGTCATGCTTGTCTGCACTGCTTGTTATCTTCGAAGCGAAAGCGGGTCGTCACGCCAGCGCGAACGCGGCCTTCAGGTCGGCCATCCGGCGCCGCTCGCGCGCGATCATCATCCGGTTCACGACGATCACGCCGATCGTCACGGCCGTGATGAACAGCGTCGCCAGCGCATTCATCTCGGGGTTCAGCCCCAGCCGCACGCGCGAGAACACCACCAGCGGCAGCGTCGTCGACCCCGGCCCGGACAGGAACGCCGACAGCACCAGATCGTCGATCGACAGCGTGAACGACAGCAGCCACCCGGACAGCAGCGCCTGCGAGATCAGCGGCAGCGTCACCACGAAGAACACCTTCAGCGGCGTCGCGCCGAGGTCCAGCGCGGCCTCTTCCAGCGACTTGTTCATCTCCTTCACGCGCGACTGCACGATGATCGCCACGTACGACACGCACAACATCACGTGACCGATCCAGATCGTCAGCATTCCGCGCCCTTTCGGCCAGCCGAACATCTGCTCCAGCGCGACGAACAGCAACAGCAGCGAGATCCCCTGGATCACCTCCGGAATCACCAGCGGCGCGTTGATCATCCCCGTGTACAGCGTGAAGCCCCTGAAGCGGCCGAAGCGCGCGAGCACGAAGCCGGCCCACGTGCCGATCACGACCGACGCGGTGGCCGTCAGCAAGCCGATCTTCAACGACAGCCATGCGGCGGTCAGCAGCTCGTCGTCGTCCAGCAGCGCCGCGTACCACTTCAGCGAGAAGCCCGACCACACCGTCACCAGCTTCGATTCGTTGAACGAATACACGACGAGGCTGATGATCGGGATGTACAGGAACAGGAAGCCGAAGGCGAGAACGCCCGTCGACAGCGGTTTGCTCGGCTTGATCATTTCGCTTCCTCCAGTTCCTTGACCTGGTAGTACTGGAACAGCGCCATCGGCACCAGCAACAGCAGCACCATCGCGACCGTCACCGCGGACGCCATCGGCCAGTCCATGTTGTTGAAGAATTCATCCCACATCACGCGGCCGATCATCAGCGTGTCGGCGCCGCCGAGCAGCTCGGGAATCACGTACTCGCCCACCGCCGGGATGAACACCAGCAGGCTGCCGGCGATGATCCCGTTCTTCGACAGCGGCAGCGTGATGCGCGTGAACGCGACCCACGGTTTCGCGCCGAGGTCGTACGCGGCTTCGAGCAGCGTGAGGTCCATCTTCACGAGGTGCGCGTAGAGCGGCATCACCATGAACGGCAGGTACGAATAGACCATCCCGATATAGACGCCCGCGTCGCTGTGATAGAGCCGCAGCGGCGTGTGGATGATGCCGAGCGCGATCAGCGTGTGGTTCAGCAGGCCGTCGTCCTTCAGGATGCCGATCCATGCGTACACGCGGATCAGGAACGACGTCCAGAACGGCAGCATCACGGCCATCATCAGCACGTTGCGGCGGCTCGGCTCCGAGCGCGCGATGTAGTACGCCATCGGATAGCCGATCAGCAAACACAGCACCGTCGACACGGCGGCCATCTTCAGCGAGCTGAGGTAGGTCGCGATGTACAGGTCGTCCTGCAGCAGGAACGCGTAGTGCGACAACTGCAGCGCGAAGTGCACGACGCCGTCCTTGAACTCGACGAGCGACGTGTACGGCGGGATGCCCATCACCTGGTCGGCGAAGCTGATCTTCAGCACCAGCACGAACGGCAGCGCGAAGAACACGGCCAGCCACAGGAACGGCACGCCGATCGCGACGGTGCGGCCCGACGGCAGCAAGCGCGACAGCGCGGCGAAGCGGCCGCGGCGCTTGTTAGCCAGGGGCGCGGCGGTCGTGCCGGTCGACACCGGCGCGGAAGGCGTGGAAGCGGAGGTTCTCATCGTGGCGTCCTCATTGCGTCAGCACGACGCCGCTGGCCGGCGACCACGACACGAACACGTCGTCGTTCCACGCCGGCGCGCCGTCGTTCATCAGGTGCGAGCTCGACAGGTTCGACACCACCGTCTTGCCGCTCGGCAGACGCACGTGGTACAGCGAATAGCTGCCCATGTACGCGATGTCGGTGACGACGCCGCGCGCCCAGTTGTGCCTCGCGCCCGGCTTCTCGCGCGACACGTGCACGCGCTCCGGACGCACCGAGATGCCGACCGGCATCCCGAGCGGGCCGGTCACGCCGTGGCTCACGTACATGCGGTTCTCGAGGTCGTCGCTTTCGACGAAGATGTGATCGGGCTCGTCCTCGACCACGCGCCCCTCGAACAGGTTGGTCGAGCCGATGAATTCGGCCGAGAAGCGGCTGTTCGGGTATTCGTAGACTTCGCCGGGCGAGCCGATCTGCACGATCTTGCCTTCGCTCATCACCGCGAGGCGGCTCGCCATCGTCATCGCCTCTTCCTGGTCGTGCGTGACCATCACGCAGGTCACGTCGACCTTCTCGATGATGTTCACCAGTTCGAGCTGGGTCTTCTGGCGAATCTTCTTGTCGAGCGCGGACATCGGCTCGTCGAGCAGCAGCAGCTTCGGGCGCTTGACCAGCGAGCGGGCCAGCGCGACGCGCTGCTGCTGGCCGCCCGACAACTGATGCGGCTTGCGCTTCGCGTACTTGCTCATCTGCACGAGCGCGAGCGCGTCGGCCACGCGTTCCCTGATCTCGTTTTTCGGTGTGCCTTCCTGCTTCAGGCCGAACGCGACGTTCGATTCGACCGTCATGTGCGGGAACAGCGCGTACGACTGGAACATCATGTTGACCGGGCGGCGGTACGGCGGCAGCGACGCGAGATCCTCGCCGTCGACGAAGATCTTGCCGGAGGTCGCCGTTTCCAGCCCGGCGAGCATGCGCAGCAGCGTGGACTTGCCGCAGCCCGAGCTGCCAAGCAGCGCGAACAGCTCGTTCTTCGCGATCGTCAGGTTCACGTTGTCGACGGCCGTGCTGTCGCCGAATTTCTTCACGATGTTTTCGATGCGCACGAACGCGTCGTTTTGCGTACGGGGCGCGGCGGCCGGTTGGGTCTGGCGTGCAGCGGCGGAAGAGGGTATCGATTGCATGGGAGTCACCATTCGTTCTTCACGGATTGCAGGCGCGAGCGTCCCCGCGCGAGGCGCGCAACGCGACTCGCGAGCAACGGCTCGTGCCGGATGGAACAGCGCGCGCGGCGCGCGGGCGGACGAAGGTCCGCGAATTTCAGGCGGGCAGGCGTACCGCGATGCCTGCGCCGCCGTGGGGCATGGCGATCAGTGGCCCGTCTTCAACTGGGCCCACAGACGGTTCTCGAGGCGCAGGATGTCGGCCGGCATCGGCTTCATCAGCACCATCTTCTTCAGCACGTCTTCGGGCGGGTAGACGGTCGGGTCCTGCGCGACGGCCGGCGTGACGAATTGATGCGCGGCCTTGTTCGCGGTCGGGTAGAACACCGTGTTGGTGATCGCCGCGTTGACCTTCGGGTCGGAAATGTAGTTGATCCACTTCATCGCGGCTTCCGGGTGCGGCGCGTCCTTCGGGACCACCATCACGTCGAACCACAGCAGGCCGCCTTCCTTCGGATTCGAGAACTTGATGTCGTACGGACGCTTCGCTTCGGCCGAGCGACGGTGCGCGATGCCGACGTCGCCCGACCAGCCGAGCGCGACGCACACGTCGTTGTTCGCGAGGTCGTTGATGTAGCCCGACGAGTTGAACTGGGTGATGTACGGACGGACTTTCTTCAGGACTTCGAATGCAGCCTGGTAGTCGCCGGGGTTCTTGCTGTTCGGGTCCTTGCCCATGTACTGAAGCGTGGCGGCGAACACGTCGACGGCCTGGTCGAGGAACGACACGCCGCAACTCTTCAGCTTCTCCATGTTGGCCGGATCGAACACCAGCGCCCAGCTGTCGACCGGCGCCTTGTCGCCGAGCGCCTTCTTCACCGCCTGCGCGTTGTAGCCGATGCCGTCCGTGCCGTACGCCCAGGGCACGCCGTACTGGTTGCCCGGGTCGGCATCCGCGATCATCTTCATCAGCAACGGGTCGAGGTTCGCGAGGTTCGGGATCTTCGACTTGTCGAGCTTCTGGTACACGCCGGCCTGGATCTGCTTGGCCATGTAGTTCGACGTCGGCACGACGATGTCGTAGCCCGAGCTGCCGGCCAGCAGCTTCGCCTGCAGCGTGTCGTCGCTGTCGTAGTTGTCGTACTTGACGTGGATGCCCGTCTGCTTCTGGAAGTTCGGGATCGTGTCCGGCGCGATGTAGTCGGACCAGTTGTAGACGTTCAGGTCTTCGGCATGCACCGATGGACTGGCGACCGACGTGAACGCTGCTGCGGCGGCGAGGGCGGCAACGGAACAGGCTTGGCGAAGATAGCAGGCACGCATGGTGGAATTCCCTTGGGTTATGGCGGCGTGCGGCGCCCGCCGCACGCCTGTAGGCAAAACCGTTACGAAACACCCAGTTGCTGGGCGGTCGCATCGACGGCCTTCTTCGCCTTCGACACGAGTTCATCGATTTCCTGGCGCGAGATCACGAGCGGCGGCGACAGCAGCATCCGGTCGCCGGTCGCGCGCATGATCAGGTTGCCGTTGAAGCAGAAGTCGCGGCAGATCGTGCCGACGTCGCCGCCGTTCGCGAAGCGGCGGCGTTCGGCCGGCGCTTCGGCCAGTTGCAGGCTCGCGACCATCCCGTGGCCGTGCACTTCGCCGACGATCGGATGACGCGCGAAGGTTTCGCGCATCAGCGCCTGGAAGTACGGGCCGGTGTCGGTCTTCACGCGCTCGACGATGCCTTCGTCGCGCAGCAGCTTCAGGTTCGCGACCGCGACGGCCGCCGCCACCGGATGGCCCGAATACGTGAGGCCGTGATTGAATTCGCCGTTGTCGATGATCG
>NZ_JAUJPV010000026.1:0-120662 GCF_030481585.1 Burkholderia sp. AU45388
GCAGTTCAGGCAGCGGCCCGCGAGCCGCCGCCTGACGCGCTACAGTTTGCCGTTTCTTCTTCATTGGCATATCCATGACTTTTACACCTCATGATATGCCTCGCCCACGAAATCACGGATAGGTCCCCGAAATCAACTTCGGAATAGCGACCGCGTGCAACGATTTCGACAGCGGTCCACTGGTCGTCGCTGTCGTTCTTGTATGCCCCGGCGAAGCGCAGCATCACGCCATCTACCGACTGCGTTCCCCACTGGCTCAACATGTTCTTGTCGATCCCGCCGAGCGACCATTCCAGTTCCATCGCCTCCGGCCCGAAATCGTATTTGACCGGCGCGACCATGCCACCACCACGCCATTCCTCCATCTTGCGCGTGAGCTTCGGCAGCGTCAGTTCCGCCGTCTGCCCGATGTACGACACGCCGTTGAGAAACACGTTGAAGTGTTTCAGTTTGGACGGCATTCCCATTTTTCTATCCTCCCTTCCCTACGTCTGACCCGGACCGGTTGTCCAGGCGGCTGTGTTACGCGTTGACCTGCGCAGCGAAATCGACCAGATAGCGGTCTGTCTGGCGCTGTCGCAGCTTCAGGTTTTCGAGCGGCGGCGTCGGCGTGTAGTCGTAGATCAGCGCCAGCGTGCCGTCTGCGAGCGAGGTTACGTCGTTGTCGTCTTCGTCGTACCATGCGTCTGCCCCGATCAGTTCTCGGCCGACCATTTTGCGCAGACTCGCCCGAATGCTTTCGAGCATGTCGCGCGGCAGCATCGGCTGCATGACGCCGTCGATATCCGGCATCTGTGCTTCGGCGATCGTGTCAGCCAGCACCTGCGCGGTGCGCGTGTAGTTCTCGAACGAAAAGCGGGGTTCGTCGGATGCCGTGCGCGAGCCCCAGAAGCGGAAGCCGTTTCGGTTGATCAGGGTCGTGACTTGATTCTCGTTCAGCAAACCCGCATCGGTCGCCGGGTTTTGCAAATCCCACGACACGGGCTTGCTGATTCCTTCGATACCGTTCACGGCAACGTTCGAAATCGTCTTGTGCCAACCGATCTGTTGATCGATCTTTGCGCGCAGCCCGACGGCGTATGCCACGGCGGGAACAACCGCCTCTTTCGATGCAAGGTCGTCCCACGCGACAAAATCCGGCCAGATCACCATGACTTCACGCTGGCTGAACTTCTTCCGGTACGCAATGGCATCTGCCAGCGTTTCGACCAGCTTGCCATCTTCCCCACGCGCTGCAACGTAGACCATCGCCCGCAACACTTGCGCCGTCGCCGCGAGCGCATTCGCGACCGGCTGCGTATCGAGATCGGGCACCGCGAGAATGCGCGGCTTGACCTGCACGGCGGCCGGGGCTGCTTCCAGCGCCTTGAGCCCTGTTTTCGTCCCGTCCGGATGCACCTCGCCGATGATGTTCGACGTCGTTTCGGCGAGGGTGGCGCCCTCCTGAACACGCACGACGACAGTCACCGGCCGGGTTTGCAGCGAAATCGCGCGAAGCGTCTTGTACAGCGTGCCCTTGCGCCCCGCCTTCCCCATCGCCGCCTGAACGTTCGTGAGCAGAACGGGTTTGTTGAGCGGAAAGGTGTCGGAATCCGCGTCCTCACCGGTGCAGACGATTCCGATAATGGCGGTCGAGACGGTCGTAATCGGGCGGGCGCCCGACGTTTCTTCGATTACGGTTACGCCGTGGTGATAAGCCTGCGGCATGGTATGTACTCCTATGGTGAGAATATTCGGGAGCGCGTCGAAGTGTTTCTATGCCGCGCGTTGCGTTGCTCTGCTATGCCGAGTCGTCGGACGATTGCGACGGCTCAGGGGGGCGCACAATCTGCATCGGCTCGTCCGGCCATTCCGGCTTCCCATCGAGCAGATGCGCATCCACGGTGCGATCAAGCGCGGCGGCATACTTCGCGTACTCGCGATAATTCGCCTCATCGACGGGGTCGAGCTTGCCGCTCTTGAACGCCTCCGCGTTCGCATCGAGATACGGACGCACAGAAGCCATGCGCGCGTCGTATTCAGCCAACATTGCGCCACACGCCGACTCGTACGGTGCCGGATCGTCGGGCCATTTCACCGACTGCGGAAAGCCCTTCGCCTCGATCGCGCGTACCAGATCAAGCTGATAGGACGACCACGCGAGGAACGAATAAGCCTCCTTTCGCGTGAGCATCCCGGCCGCGTATGCGTCTGCCTTGCCGTGATTGATGGCCCGCGCGCGTTCGAGACGCGATGTGAATTCCGCCATTGCGGCCGCCCGCTCGCGTTCGGCAATACGTGCCGGATCTGCGAGCCATTCGCCATCGACCCACACGTGATCGGGCGACGGTCGCGGGGCTTCGGTCAAACCTTGTGCCTCCGGGGTCAGCCCGGCCGTCATAAGCTCGGCGGGCTCGCCGGTGTCCTGGCGGTACAGCATCAGCCCGCGATAGTCCGGCAGCATCACCCACTTATTGCCACGTCGAAACGGCCACGTTTTCGGTTTGCGTTCCGGGAGCGGGTCCACCGTACTGAACGCCGGAATCAACCATTCGGCGGGATTTTTCGGGTTGATATCGGCCAAGCGGCTGGCGATGTATTCGCCGGTGTCGGAGCTATATTGGTGAATCAGCATTTCTCAGTTCCTGTTAGAAAGCGCGAATCATGGCGAGCAGCGCGAGATTGCGCGGCCGCGCTTCGTTTCCACCGTCACCGCCGATCGAGATAGCGTGCGAGTGGGCGCCTGCGCCGCCAATTCCGACGTTGTGTCCGTGTCCGCCCGCGTTGTTGAGCCAGATGCCAGTCCCCGAACCCCACGTCCCGTGCACGTCCTGTCGGTCCCAGTTGTACGGCCCCCACCCCTGCCCGTAGGACGTGGCCACGACACCGACGCGGCCCATCGGAACTTGGTGCGCGTGGCCCGGATCGTTGACGTAGTGGCTGTGTTCGCCTTGGCCGTCTGTCCATGCCGAATGCACGTGATCACCCACGGCAGCAGCAGATGCACCATGCGCGTGCCACGCATTCGTGAACATTTGATGGCTGCCGATGCTGCGCCCACTATCGGCACCGCGGCCGTCGTCCCAAAAGCGGGGGAACTCGCCGCGAAACTCAGGAATTCGGAACGTCGTCGTGCCGTCGCCCGTGGAGAAGCAACCAAACCGCCCATTACCCCAATCGGCCTCAGAAACGAGTGCTCCGCTCGCCTGTGCATAAGCCCAAAGAGCCGGGTAATCGGCACGCTTGATGACTGCGCCATTCAATTTCAGGCAACCGGCCCGGGCAGTGGTGCGCACTTCGAGAATGATCGTTCCGACAGATTGCGCGCCGACGGTAGCGACGACCCATTCCGTGGTCGGAACGCGCGTTGACGCATCACCCAACGGCGGCGTCTGTGCCGTGATCGCCCCCGCGACCTGCAACAGACCGATGTTGTCGTCGGTCGTCTTGCCAACGAACACCCGGCCGCCCCACGGGGCGAGCGCAATAGGCTTTTTCAGTTTGTTGTCGAGATCGGACGCTTCGAGCGTCAGCCCGTCGAAACTGGTATCGGCCGAGATAACCGCCTGACGAGCGCGGCGCATCGTGAGCGACCCACGCATACCCGTGTTGCCGGTGCGTGCGTCGAACCAGTGCGAATACTCGCCTTTCGGAACCGGCATCCCATCCACTTCCGGTGCGAAGCCGATCCCATACCACGACCGCACGGCCAGATTTGCGACAGTCGCGGAAGCACCGTCGCCGTTTCCGGCATGTACGCCGCTCACACCCGATCCCGGCGCATCTGAGACGCGTACCGAGCGTTTGACAGAAATCGGCCCGGCGAAATCGTCACCGGCAATGTTCGCCTTGCGTGCCAACACAGGCTTCAACGTGGCGGGCGTCACGACACGGATATCGTCTATGCCCTCATCGACCTCGCCCTGCGTAGCCAGTTCGACCACGCCTTGCATTTCCGTGGTGGCTGGCGGGTTCAGAAACGTGGCGTCACCGAAAACCAATTGCGTTGCGTCGATATCGGTGAATTGCACATCACTGGAAAGCAGCATCTGTGCTGCGGGCGATTTTTCCATGATGGGCGTGTCTTGTACGTAGACGGCGAACAGCACGCCCGATTCGAGATACCACCCGAAGGCGTACATCGCGTACTGATCTTCGGTACTGTCTTGGATCGTCACGTGAATCGTATCCGGTGAGACGTTTTTCCCACCGAACGTATCGATCCGCTTGCGCTCGTTCGGCAACACCTTCATACCGGCATCGAACTTGAACGGTGCAGTGCCGATACCGACCTTCGTCACGCGATGTTCAGCCGTACCGGTGTTACCCGTTGATACGAGCGCTTTGCGTCCCGCGTCGGTAATTCGGATCAATGGCGTAGTCATATATCGAAACTCGATTCGTCTGTATCCGGAGCCGAGCCGCTCCCCTTAGCTTGTTGCGCTCCGGAGCCATCGCTGTCCGGTATCTCGTCGCCCGGCAGGTACACCGCATAGGACGCCCCGTCGCATCGCACTGCTATGGCTGCCATCGGTATCGGTTCAGACGGTCGTAGTGCGCCGCCTCCGTCGCGAATCGCCGGAATCGTAATCACGGGTTCAGTACCTCAATGGTGTAGCCTTCGAGCGAAACCGAATCGTTTGCATCCGCGACAGACGCATAGAACTCGATTGCGTTTTCCTTCGCCGTGTCGACCCCAAGTGCGGTTACCTCCCCTTGAGAGCCGCCAATCCCTGCGTTTCCAGTCGCGGTGGTGATCTGGCGGTTCAGCACGCCGCGATTGCGAACGATGGTGATCACCTGCACCGAGGCATACGACGGAATGTTCTGATTCGTCGCGAGTACCGTGTATCCGCCGTATTCGATGATCATTCGCTTGTCGTTCGTGCTTCGCGTAAACGACCAAAGCGCCGTTATTCGAAACGCACCATGTTCACCGAGCACACCACCAGCAACCGGTATCGACGCAAGCAACGTCTTCTCGCTCACGCCCGATACGACCACCGAGGCGCCCGATTGCGCATGCACGTAGCTCGACGGCTGACCGGCACCACCACCGCCGATTCGGCAGATCGCCAAGTATTTTTTGAACTCCGCCAGCGTCACTTCGACTCCCACGCCGTGTGTGAAATCAAATTCGGACCGTCGTACGTGTAGCGCTGCACACGCTCGATACCTGTAATCGGCTCGATTGCCGTGTCGGCAACGAGATTGCCGGACGCGTCGTACTGGAACACGTGGCTGCACGACGACGGCGAAAACACAACACCAGCCGCGTCGACCACTACATCGAGTGTGTCGGCGGCCCGGGCCAAGCCCGATTGCGTGTCGCCTCTCCCGCTATGCCTGTCAACGAGGTTTCCCATTTCTCAACCTGCCTCACTATCTGAAAGAGTCAATCGGCGATACAGCGCCGCTTGCATACCGGCACCGATCGGTTGACGCCCCTGCATCGAAAAACCTTGCGTGAACGTGTAGTGCGCGCGCACCGGCTTCGCACGATCCACTTCGGCGAGGATTTCGGCAACGTATGCGGCCGTCGGCGCACTGCCGTCTTGTGCCGCGACCGTCATCACCAAATCGAACGTGTATGGCTTGCCGGGCGGCTCTTGCTCGAACCACTCCCGCAAAACGATGTTTCCGCCGAAACTCTCCACGACCTCCCGGACGGCGGCGGCCGTGCCGTTCTTTCTCGCGATCGGAATTGCAGCCTTCACCCGCGCTCGTTTAACGCGCTCTGGCCAGTCCTCGCGCCATGTCACGACACCGAGGTGCCACGCCAGCCACGGCAGCAGATCAAGCCGAATTGCGTCCGGGTTCATCAGGTCGCGAATCGGAACGTCGATTTCGCCGAGGCGCGCGTTCGCCGTCGCGATTGCGCGCATCAGAGGTGTCGCGTTCGGTGGAAGGAGATCGTTCGTCATTCGCGCTCGCTCGTGGTCGGTGCCGCCGCAACGGCGACGTTGACCGATGCGCAATACGGCGCCTGCGTTTTCGTCACTTCTACGTCCGCCGCCGGCGAAGCGAGATCAACCCGTTCCACGCCTTCAACGTGTAGCGCCGCGATGATCCCGGAGCGGGCAACGACGCGCCCGATCCGATGCGTGTCGGCGATGTACCGATCGAGGCGTGAGCGCGCCTCCTTCAGCACAATGCTCGAATCAGGGCCGGGGAACGGGTAAATCATCGCGTCGATCCCGTAGCCGATGATCATCGCGGGACCGACCGTAACCTTGTCCGTCAGCGGGCGCACGTCGTCGGGGCGCAACGCAGCATCTACCGCGTCGATCACCTCCTGATTCGGCGTTCCGTCGCCGTCACGCGCAAGCACTGACACGAGCACTTCGCCCGGCGACGGGCTCGTCGCCGACGCGTCGAGTACCGAACCATGCGCCGCGAGTGCGTGTGAACGATAGGCACCCTCTGGACCGGCAACCGAAAAACCTTGCGGCGCGAGCTGCGTGCGATAGCGCAGGTCGGAGTCGCCCTCCATCACAGCGGGCGTGCCAGCGTCCGGGTCTTCCGGCACGATCTCCAAGCGCTCAACGCCCAACAGGGCGGCCAACTGGTCAAGATCACCGCGCATTGCGAATGCGAGCATCACCGCGCGAGCGGCATCGTTGATGCGCTGGCGCAGGTAGATTTCGCGGTAGACGCTCTCCTGTAGCTGGATCGTGATCGGCTCGGATTCCAGTTCGAGCGCGGCGGCTACTTCGGCACGGCGATCCTCCGGCACAAGCGCCAACGTACCCGCCTTGCGTTCGGCGAGCAGTTCCTCGAAATCGATCACCTCAACCACATCAGGGGCGGGCAGGCGCGACAGATCGATTGGCGTACTCATGCCGCCACCTCGCTATCAGTGCCGACCGTTGTCCGGAACCCGGCGCGCATGCCGTTGAGGTTCGTATATCCCTCGATCACGATTGGCACTGCGCCGTCAGAAAATTCGCCTGACGTGAAAGCATCCGCGTCGATCGCCACACGTGTAACCGTTAGGCGTGGTTCCCAACGCATCAGCGCCGTGGCGATGTCTGCGTACACCTGAGTGAGCACGGCTTGATTGCCCGGCGCGTCGATGCGATCCGGCAAACCGCAGCCGAACAGGCGCCGCTTCACGCGAGAAAACATGGGCGTTGCGAAAATGACTGCCACCGACTGGCGAAGGTGATCTTCACCGCCGATGTAGCGCCCTGTTTGCGCGTTCATGCCGATCATTGCTTCCCCGCGATCGGCGGCGACACGAGCGCGAATTCTCCCTGCGCCATGTGCGGATGGAATCTGAGGCTGATGTCGCCAGCCTTTACGTCGTCCGTGAAATGGGCCGAGCCGCGGATCTGCATAACGGGACCGGCGCCGCCCTCACCCGATTCGCCGGTCGCGCCGCTCAGGAACGTGAACGGCCCTTCGACCGTGAGCTTGCCCTTGCACGTCGTTTGCTTTGCGTCGAGCGTGACGGTTTCGGCCTTGATGGTCGCGTCCTTCGTTTCGACGACTACGGACGCGGGCGCAGCGAAATGGATCGTGGCGCCCGCAGGCAACGCAACCGTGAGCGCATGGCTCGCGTCGTCGTACACGATCCGGCCGCCGTCGGGGAAATCGATCAGGTGTTCGTTCGGGCTGGTGCTCGGGGCGGGATAGTCGTCGGAATACTCGGCGCCCGACACAACGCCCTGCGACGGATCACCGCCCGGGCAGTCGATCACCACCGGCTCGCCGATGCTCGGTGCGCTCCATGTGCGGACCTTGCCCGCACGCGCGGCTTTCCACGGAAGCCAGTTCGTCGTCAGCCCTTCGCCGTCGGTGTCAGGGTCGCCAACGGCGACGCGGCACCGGGGCGCGGTGGGGTCGACCAGATCGAGCGCGACCACGCGGCCGCGCAAAATCCCGTTCCGCTGTTGTCGCTGTGCTTCGTTCGCTTGTGCCTGTCCCACGTGTGCCTCACCGCTGTATCAATCGATACGCCCATCGTGCCGCGCGCGCGATCGTCAGGCGAGCGACCGCGCCACGGCTCAGGCCGGGTACAAAATCAGCGAGGGAAAAGCGACGGACGCGCGCGACCGCGCGTCACCGGAAGGAAAGGTGTTTGAGGTAGTGGTCGCGAATCATGCCGCGTTCGGGCTCAGTGAAGCCGAGCAGCACGCGACGGGGATATCTGTATTCCGGTCCGCCCGGCGCCACCGGGGCGCGCTCGCCGTGTTGGTGGACGGCTGCAATCTGCGCGACGCGCCCGGCGAATCCGACCGTGCCGCCGTCGGCCGTCGCCGCGACCGTCATAAACCGCGTCGTGCGCAGCTTCATGAACATGGCCTGACGCCTGATCCGGCCCACACTGGCGCGCGCAGGCGGGCGTTTGCCCGACGCACGCTTTCGCGGTTCGAACGGCGCTCCGTCCGGGTTTGTCTGCTTCGCGATGCGGGCCGCCTGACTGCGCCGTAGGTCGCGAACGACGGCGCGCAGCACGCCGCGCCGCTGCGCGGGCGTGAGCTTCGCCAGCAGTTCGCCCGCCCACGCCTCGAATGCGGTCAGATCGTCCGTCACGGTTTGCGTGCCGCAAGGATCGCGTCAACCGGGTCGACCAGCCACGCGGCAGAATCCACGTTGCGGTTTCCGGGCGCGCTGTCGTCCACGGACGAATACGACCGGGTACCGTCCGGTGCCACCTTCACCACGACATTCTCGGTCAGGGGGACCCGGATCGACAGATCGACGGCGCCGTGATTCAACATGTCCGCTTCGAACGTGATGCCGTTCTGCCGCGTGTCCGGGTTCTGCACGATATCCGGCTGATTGCGCTTCGCCCACTCGACAATATCGCCCATCAGGGCGAACGTCGATCCGGCGAAATCGAGCAGCACGATACGCGCCACGTAGCGAATCACGTACGACTGCGCGCGCGACGCGTTCGATTCGGTCACACCTTCATCAACGAACACGAGCAGGCGATCGGGGTTTTCGGGCAGGTAGGCGACGGCGCCCGTGATCGCGGCACGCAGGGAATCGAGCTTTTTCACCGTGCACCGTCCGGATCTGCGACCGTAGCCGCGCGCGCCTGGCAATCGGCAATCGCATCGACTGTCGCCGCACACTGCGCCCACGCGACCTTCGTCATCAGCAGCGCCGCATTCATGTCACGGTTCGTTTGCGGCGCCATCGCAGGCAACGCGCACCGCGTTACCGGCTGGCACGCGTTGAAGGTAATCACAGGCGCCGGTGAGATCGGGGCTTGCTTGCAGGCGGGCAACGTCAGCAGGCAGGACAGTATCAGCCCATGCGCGAGATTCGGGCGTTTCATTGAGGATTCTCCGGGTTGCGGCTTCGATGCGCGCCTGCGCCGCGCTGATCTGCGTGCGCGTCGTATCGAGCCGCCGTTGTAGTTCGGCGTTCGACTGCGCATTCGCTTCCAGTCGCGCAATCGTCTGATCGCGTGCCGTCACCTGATCGCGCGCAGCGCGTGCGGCTTGCTGTGCGTCCGCAACGTCCGCACGGAGTGATTGGACGTAGCGAACGCCACCCCATGCGGCAAGTGCAGCCGCACCGACCGCCAGCAGCTTCACGACAAGCGGACTCATGCGCCCACCGTGTACGACGCCGATTCGCCACTGAAATGAGCGGTCAGCACCTGCCGACGCGGTTTCACGCCGTCGGCCGCGAGGCCGATATGCACCCACCGGCCGCCCTCGTGAATGAGCTGATCGAACGCGAGATTCGACGCCGCCAGCTTGCGTACGACGTCGAGCGGTGCGCCGAATTTCGGGCACACGAAATCGGCCGCGAGCCCGGCAAGGTGCGCGCTACTGGCGACGCCGCCCACCGCGCGATTCAGTGCCGGGCAACGATAGCCCGACGTGATCTGCATCGGCTTGCCGCCCAGCAGCACGCGAGCCTGTTCCAGCGTCTGCGCCAGACGCCGCAGGTTTTCGACCGTCGCGGCCGACGGCGTGTTGTCGATCTGCCGCGTGCGCGCTACGTCACTGCCGATCAGTTCTGCCAGTGTGAAGTGGTCCGTCAACTGCATAGAGCCTCCCTGATTGCCTGTGTGCGGAGCGCGCCTTATCGGCCCGCGTCTGCTCCGCGATCCACCTCGCGCAACGCGCGATCGAGCGCCCGATCGAGCACCCGCGAACCGCCGTACCCGGCAAGCGTGATAACGCCCGCCTCAAGCACCGCTTGAAAATTCATCCATTCGGACGCGAAGAACGCCAGCAGCCCGGCCACCAACGACACCACTAGATCCTTGGCGATTTCCAGCCCGATCGAGCGGACCGGCGCCACGTCGGCCGCAAGCTTCTGCAACGTGCTCGCGAGCCCGCCAATGAACGACAGGAACAGGCACAGCGTCACGGCCGCGAGCGGAATGCTCGACAGATCGTCGCCGAACGTGACCGTTGCAGCCCACGCCGACGGCGGCCACACCACCGCCAGCCAGACCCACCGATACCGAATCAGGTTTTGCACGCAGCCCTCCGATGACGTTTTTCGAATTGATCATGGAACGCCAGCACCAGACTGGTAACGGCCATTCCGACATACAGCAGATAGGCGCCCCAAGCGTTGCCGAGGATCGGCGCAAACACGAAGGGCGGCACGAGATAGCAGAACGCCGCGCCGACATAGAGCGCGTGGCGATGCCGCACGAGCCACACGCACGTACAACGTCGCGGCAGGATGCCGTTCAGCAGCACGTCGGCGACCTGCACCATTGCGATTCCGATCATGGCGAGCGTCAGGATTGCGCCGGGCAAACCCTCCCGCCGCATCATCATGTCCGCGAGCGCGTGCGGTGCCGACACACTGCGCGTGACGACCACGAGCGCGAGCACTGCATACAGAGCGCGGAACGCGACCGCGCGTGCGCCGTGATCTTGAAAACCGGGGTCTTTTCGCATACGAACCTCAATCGAATAGCTGAACCAGCGGCGCCGTTCCCGCGATCCCCGTCGAGTCCGGCATTTCGACCTCGAACCCGAGCGGGAGAAACAGACCGATATCGGCCAAGCCCGGGTTCGCCTCTAACACCGCCTCGACCACGCCATCGGTGCGGCCATACCAACGCCAGCAGAGCGCGTCGACGGTTTCGTTTTGTTGTGCACGTGCCTTCATCAGATCAGGTCCACCGTGACGCGTCGGCGACGTATGATGTCCGAGACAGCCCAATACGCGTCACGTCGCGCGTCTTCTGGCAGGCAGTCCAGCGCCTCCGCTCGGCGCGCGCCACTGGCCGACGTGTCGTAGCCGCGATAGCGCTCAACCAGCCACGCAAGCGCCCATGCGTACACGGCCCGGCGAAAGCGCGACACCTGCACGTTCACGCCGTCCACTTCGCTGCTCAGGGTCGCCGCCAGATCGGCCGCACCTTCGCGCTCGCGATCCGCGCGCCACTCGGCGAGCACGTCGCGGGTATGCGCGATGCCCTCGACTACCGCATCGCGAAACCGAGCGTCGGTGATCGTGCCGTCTTGCAGGCGCATCACTTCACGCGCGACGCGCAAATCGATTTCGGGAAACCAGCCATCGCCCGGGATAACCGAGGCGACAGCAGGATCGTCCGGTTTCGGCGCGGTCGCGGCCGGGACGGGCGCGGTCGAAACGAAATCATTCATCGCGGCACCGTTTCGGGGTGGCGGTGGACGCGTGCCGCTTGGCAAGGCGCAATGCCTGCCGCCCGGCACGCGTGCCGCCACGTCGCGAGGGACGCGTTACGCATCCGAGCCCTCACCTTCGGGGCCGAGTGCAGATTCTTTGCCGGACAGCAGCGTTTCGAGCCGCGCGATATCGCGCTTCACGCCGATTTTGTCGTTCAGTTCGAACGCGCGCCGGAACGCCGCAAGCGCGGCATCCGGATCGACCGCGGTCAGCGCTACGCCGTACGCCTTGAACAGCTTCGCGCGGATCTGATCGACCATATCGAAAGGCGCGGTCAGGTCGATCACTTCGGCCAGCATGCCCGACGGCACGTCGGCAGTGTCCGCGAACCCTTCGGCCACCGTCGCCGGCAGCGTGCGGTCGAAATGTGCGGGCATGGTCAGCCCGTGGCGGATCGCGTAGCGGGCGATATCCATCGCCCCGCCCATGTCGCCCGCGTCGAGCCGCCACAGCATGATCGTTGTCACCACGTCATCCTGACCGCCTGCATCGCGTTCCAGCACTTCGCTGATGTACGGCACATAGTCGGGAAGGATTTCGCGCTTGATTTCGACCTTGCGTTCGACGGATTGCGTTTCCTTCAATCGCCGCTGATCCGTTGCAAGCTTCGCGCGCATCATTTCGAACGCCCTGTCCTGCCCGCGCTGCGTGCTCGCCGCGACCTCGCCGCGCGTGTCGCCCGGTTCGGGGACGAACGCGGCCGACGCGGCGACGCGCATCAGGTGCCGAGTGATCGGGGTATGTCGCGTCATCGCCGCACCTTACTGGCCGCCGACCGGTGCAGGCGCACCAGCGATTTCGACGTTCTCGATCAGGCAACCGGCGCCGAAATCCTCGACCACGTACGCTTCGTTGCTCGATTCGAAGAACTCGACCTGATCGCGCTTCGGGTTGTCGATCACCGCGCGTCGACGGCCACTGATTTGCCAGTAGATCGACAGGGTTTTCGGGATGGTGATGAACAGCTTGCCGCGCGGCATGAAAGGCACCTGCACGGCTTTCAGATTGCCGATGCGCTTCTGGCTGATGACGAGACCGGCCGCGAGCGATTCCGTCGGCGGGTTGTCGCGATCGAGAATCGGAAAATACTTGTCCAGGAGCGTATCGCGGCCGCAGAGAACGACCAGTTCCGGGCTTTCCGCATACCACGGCTCGATCAGTGAATTCGTCGCCTCGTACACGAGTGCGTCGAGGTTCTTGTAATCGCCATCGGCGCCGCCGATCACCAGCTTGCCCGAGCCCTTCTTTCCTTCACTGATCACACGGTCCTTGGCCTGATCGCGGTACTTCTGCAACCAGCCCTTGTTCACATCTTCGAGGTTCGGGTTCTTCGTGCGATCGGACGTTGCGGCCCGGCCAACACCATTGAAGCCGATACGAATCCGATCGAGCGCTTGTTGCTGCGCGTTCACGTCGCGCACCATCGTTTGGAAGTTCGGGAACTGCGCCCACGCGTCGAGCTTGCTGTACTTCAAATGCGTGTCGAAATTCGTCTGCGTGCAGACGTATGCGTTCGGGTCCATGTCGGTCAGATCGACCGTGGTTCGATCGGACTTCGTGGTGTCCGTCGTGCTCGCGATCGGTGCGCCGATCAGCAGGCCGAGCTTTTCGCCCATCTGTTCGGTCACGCCCTGCACGTTGATCTGTTGCAGGAATGCCGCCGATTCTTGAATGCGTTTTTCGAGCGTTTGTTGCACGCTCGGCGCGACCGCGAATTTTTCCGCGACGCTCGCGACGCCGTTCAGCTTCGCGATGTTGTCCATGTAGCGCGTCAGTGCGCGCCGGGTAATCGGGTTCATGTGTTCTCCGGTGATTCGATGTGTGGTGGGTGAGCGCGGCCGCCGTCAGCAGTCGGTCGCTTCCCAATCGGCGCCGCCCTTGGCGCTCGGTCGCGCGACCCCGCCCGGCTCGCTTTCGAGCTGCTTGCTCAGGGTGTTGAACGCTTCGCGGTCTTTCTCGCGATCGGCCTTGACCGAAGCAAGGTCACGCGTCAGGTTCTCGATCAGCACCTGTTGCGACGCGCAGTGCATCGAGAGGCGTGTCACGGCATCCGCGTTCGAATCGCCGCTCACGCCATTGCCGGGCGCCGGATCACTCGACGCGCGATCACCCTTCGGCGTCGACGGTTGCGCCGTATCCTTCGCGCCCATGCCGAACATTTCGGCGAACTTCGTCGCTACGGCCGAGGCGAACGACGCAGGCGACGCGGCCGGGTCGGCGGGCAAATCGGCGACAAGCGACGCCGCGTCGACCTCAACGGCGACCGAAAACAGGTTTTCCGGTGCGAGCTTTCGCGTCTTGAAGTGATCCGGGTGTTGCTGCGAGAACGTGAGGATTTCCGTGCCGAGGCTGGCCGGGCTGTCGGTGACACCGAGTCCGACGAGATATGCCTTGCCGGAGTCCGCGAAATTCGGCGCAATCTCGATGCTCGAATAGATCTTCTGGCGGGCCTTCGTCATCGCACGCAGATCGTCGGTCGGGTCGATTTGTGCGAACAGCGCGAGCTTGCCGTCCTCGACCGTCCGCGCTTCAGCGGCGCGAATATCACCGTATGCGCGAAACTGACCGTCGGGCAGAACGCCGCGAATGTGTTCCAGAAACACGCGCGCGCCATACGTCGCCGGGTTGTACGTGTCCGCCATTTCTTGAATCTGTTGTCGCGTGATGGCGCGACCATCCGTCGTCGCGCCCTCCGTTGCCACCCGCACAAACTTCATTGTGTTTTCTCCCTGTTGATTCCTGTCCGCTTATCGAGCGTGAACACCATCGTGCGTGAGCACTGCAAACGCTTCAACGCACGCTCCCGTGTGACAGGCCGGGTACAGATTCAGACGGTCGATTTCGCGCTCGCGCGCGCGATACGCTCGACGCATGGTCAAACCTGCAAACCCCTTCGCCGACTTCCCGGCATCGAACGATGTATCCGCAACGAACGTGACGAGTTTCGCCACGCGCCGCGTCGCGCGTGATCTGTTTTGGAGCGGATGGAAAATTGCCGCCATCGCCGAGTACATCGGCGAGCCGCGGTCAACGGTGGAGACGTGGAAACAGCGCGAGGGATGGGACAAGGCAACGTCAACCGACAAGGTTATCGATGCGCTCGTGCAGCGACAGCGCGTATTGATCGCGAAGGAAAACAAGGACGGGAAGGACTTCAAAGAACTGGATTTGCTCGGCCGAGAAATGGAGCGTCAACAGCGCATACAGGCGCGCGCCGAGCGGGCCGAAGGTAGCGGGAGCGACAGCGGCCCGGCTAACGAAGGCAAGACGAGTGCATCGGCGCGCTCGTCGTCGCGCAAATCGAATCGCAACGTCATCACGGCCGAGCAGGAACAGCGGCTGAAGGACGCGATGCGCGAACAACTGATCGGCCATCAAAACAGGTGGTTCGAGAATCGACACCTGCGCCGCCGCAACATCCTGAAGTCACGACAGATCGGCGCCACGTTCTATTTCGCGCACGAGGCGCTCGTGCGCGCACTGGAAACCGGCACGAATCAGATTTTTCTGTCGGCGAGTCGCGCACAGGCGCACGTGTTCCGCTCGTATATCCAGAAATTCGCGTGGAACGCTGCGCAGGTTGAGCTAACCGGCGATCCAATGCGGCTGTCGAACGGTGCGGAATTGATTTTTCTCGGCACCAGTTCCCGCACGGCCCAAAGCTACAACGGCGACCTGTATTTCGATGAGTATTTCTGGGTCAGCAACTTTGCGACGCTCAACAAGGTCGCGATGGGGATGGCGACGCATTCGCATTTGCGGATGACGCACTTCTCAACGCCGTCCACGACGACGCATGAAGCCTATCCCTTCTGGACCGGCGCGCACTTCAACCGCGACCGGGCCGACGACGAGCGCGTCGAGATCGACATTTCCCACACATCGCTTGCACCCGGCCGCCAGTGCGGCGACGGGCAATGGAGGCAGATCGTCACCGCTGAGGATGCGGTTGCGTCCGGGTTCACGAAACTGGATCTGGAGGACTTGCGCTCAACGAACAGCCCCGCCGATTTCGAGAACCTGTACATGTGCCAGTTCGTGGACGACACCAGTTCGGTGTTCGCCTTCCGGCTCGTACAGGCGTGCATGGTCGATTCATGGGACGTGTGGACGGACGTAAAGCCGTTGCTCGATCGGCCGTTCGGCTGGAAGCCGGTATGGATTGGCTACGACCCTGCCCTTACTGGCGACTCGGCCGGGTGCGTCGTGATCGCCCCGCCCGAGCAGCCGAACGGAAAATTCCGCGTGCTCGAACGGCATCGCTGGAAGGGCATCGACTTCGAAACGCAGGCCGAGAAAATCCGCGAATTGACGCAGCGCTACCACGTGACCTATATCGCGATCGATACGACCGGCATCGGTCACGGCGTGCATCAGCTTGTGCGCCAGTTCTTCCCGCGCGTCGTACCGATCAATTATTCGCCCGAGGTGAAAAACCGCCTTGTCCTGAAAGGCATGTCGGTGATCGGGAAAAAACGCCTGGAATTCGACGCGGGTATGACCGACCTCGCGCAATCGTTCCTGTCCATCCGCCGAGCCATGACGCCGAGTGGCACGAAGATGACCTACACCGCCGCGCGTAACGAAGAAATCGGCCATGCTGACCTCGCATGGGCCTGCCTTCACGCGCTGGATAACGAACCCCTCGAAGGTGCCAGCCGCGCACGCAGCACCGTGGAGATTTACTGATGAGCACTGCCCTCGTTTCGACCGCCGACGCGCACAACGTTGCAACGCGCGCGCCGCTGTCCTCAATCGAAACATTCACGTTCGGCGATGCGGTCGCCGCGATCGACGGCGCCGACATTCTCGACTACGCCGAACTGTGGGCGATCGATGATTATTTCGAGCCACCGATCAGCCGCGCCGGGCTGGCGAAATCGCTTCGTGCAGGCACGCATCACGCGTCCGCGCTGTACTTCAAACGGAACGTGCTCGCGTCGACGTTCATCGAACACCCGAAGTTTTCGCGCGATGCGTTCCGCCGCCTCGCACTCGATTTTTTGGTTTTCGGCGACGCGTACCTCGAACGCGAGCGCAACCGCGCCGGTGGAGCGCTCCGCTATCGCCCTTCCCCCGCGAAATACACGCGCCGAAAAACGGATCTGGTCAATTTTCTGTTCATCGACGGCTTTCTCAACCGCCACCAGTTTGACACGGGCTCGATCTTCCAGTTGATGGAACCGGACGTGAATCAGGAGGTGTACGGCATGCCCGAGTACATCGCATCGTTGCAATCCGCGTGGTTGAACGAATCGGCCACCCTGTTCCGGCGCCGCTACTACGCGAACGGCTCGCACGCCGGGTTCATCCTGTACCTCAACGACCCGAACATGGACCCGGACGACGTAGACGCGATCCGGCAGGCGTTACGCGACTCGAAGGGCATCGGCAATTTCCGGAACCTGTTTCTGCACTCGGCCGCGCGTAACAGCGGTGGCGAAAAAGGCGCAGTTCAACTGATCCCGATTTCCGAGGTTGCAGCGAAAGATCAGTTTTTCGACATCAAGAACGTGACCCGCGACGACACGCTCGCGGCTCACCGCGTTCCGCCGCAATTGCTTGGCATCGTCCCGAGCAATACGGGCGGGTTCGGCGCGGCCGACACCGCCGCGCGCGTGTTCGGGCGGAACGAAATCGTGCCGCTGCAACAGCAATTCCTCAAAATCAACGAGTGGGCGGGCGAGGAAATCATCCGATTTACTGATTACATCATTCCGAATATGTCGATATCGGCGCCCATCCTCTAGCCGCGGACGATCTATGTCGTGTTCACTCGCCATACTCGCAACGCATAGCGAACCGGTCGCGCCTGCACGGAAGTGCTTCGTGCAGGCGTGCCATCGACGCCCTCCGTCACAATGGGCATGCCGATATTAGCAGCATCGACATTGAGTCTGATTTAAGATCATTACATTTTTCAATACAAGGATCAAAATCACTCCACCCTATATACCTCGAACGGCCGAAAATGCGCCATCTTTAATAAGATATTCCGCTACATCATAAAATGGCACGGTAAAACTCCATGAGCCATAGGAATATGCCGCGATTGAGTAAGGCTCATATAGAAACGTGATGCCATCCGGTGAAATTACAAAATTTCCAAAATTATCAATGTTTGGCGCAAGACCTTGTGAAATCCATTTCTCTTGATCCGCATCCGCCTTTGTGCCATCGCGGTTCCACATTTCACGCAAGGCCGATTTGATGCACAGATCACTGATCACCTTCAAGCTCTCATCCGATATCACAATAAAATCGGAAAGTGACAATTGGTATATTTTTCCGTCGAAAAACGCGAAATTTAAGCATTCGAAGTGACTGTTCGGGTGCGCCGCCTTTGCCCCATACCAACCAACAGTATAAGAGAGGCTCAAAATATTTTTATTGGCAAACGCGACGGAGTAGGAATCCCATCTGCCATTGTTATGCGAAAATCCGAGGTCCCCGTCAAACAAATCAGGCATTTGATCCCAAGGGCGTTGCCTCGATTGTATTCTGACTCGCTCGGCCCTTCCGAGAAACCAACCCGACAATGCTTCGGCCACTTCTGGTTCGCTTACAGATTCAAAGCGCGGAAAACTGATACTGATGTCGTGTCCTGGCCTCGCATCCCACACTTCGCGGAATTCACGCTCGAATATTTGAAATGGGCCGTGAGCAGCCCCTTTCTCAACCACGATCTTTTGTTGATCGGCCGCGATTTTTAGAGATTTAATAAGCTCCGCCCATACATCAGCCGATCCAGCATCCAGATATTGAAGTCGCTTGCCAACCTGCATCGGCACGTCACATTTTTCCAAAATCACCGGAATTGCATAAATGTCAGTCGGTTGTTTATATCGTAAATTCTCAATCGCCTGATTCGCCTCTCTTTGAACGAACCCTCTTTTTTCGACGCTACGAGGACTCATAAAAAGCAAAATTGTATTTGCCTCATTAAAGGCTCGATCTATTTCTGCCTCCCAGTTTTGCCCTGCCACCAAGCACTTACAGTCCATCCAAGGTTCGAAGCCTTCGTTTTTTAGTCTATCAAAGTATGGAGTAACGAGGTTTCGATCTTCTTTTGCGTAACTCAAAAACACCTTCAGCATACATCCCCCGGTTGCGTCAATCGTAACGAAAGCAGTGTTCAGTCTTCGCTTCGGATATTAAGGTAGCCGGTCTAACTTGGAAAGGCTACGTGCAGACATCATAAATACGCCGTTAGCGGTCCACGCGTGACCATGCGTCTGACGCACGGTGACCTGCGTCTGGTTGCGTCGGGGATTTTTGCCCCAAAGTCCCGGAAACCCGCCGTACACGTGGCCTCGTCCATCGGACATATTGCGTCTGGAACAGACTATTATTTTTAGCGGGCAGGCGCGGAGGGGACTGCGCTATCCGGGCGCCGGGGCGCAAGCCCCTCCACCGCCCAGCCCGTGCGACGCGCGCCCACCGAGCCCGCGTCCGGCCCGCCACGAGCACGCCGACGCCTAGGCCAAGGGTCGGGGCGCATTAGGCGTCGAACCGCTCCGAGGCGCGCAAATCGCTCCGGGCGCGGTGCCTCGATTTCCTGATGTGATATCACTTTTTGATTGCACTCTGATAGCATTTTTTGCTATCATCTAGGCATGAAATCGAAACACGCCCGCACCCTCGCCGCGATCTTCACGAAGCCTACTCTGGGCGGGATCGTGTTTTCCGATATTGAATCGCTCGTCGCCGCACTCGGTGGCGAAATCCACGAAGGCGCCGGGTCGCGCATCGCCTTCGAACTGAACGGCACGCGTCGCTACCATCACCGCCCACACCCGGGCAAAGAGGCGAAGCGGTATCAGGTGGAGGATCTGCGCGACTGGTTTATCGAAATGGGAATCAAGCCATGAACAACGCCATGACTTACAAGGGATATTTCGCCCGGATCGATTTCGACGGGCGCGATAACATTTTCGTCGGTCAGGTTCTCGGCGTGGATGACAAGATCAGCTTTCACGGCGAGACGGTCGACGAACTCGCGCGAGATTTTCATGCGGCAGTTGATCACTATCTGGACGACTGCAAACGCGCCGGGCGTGAGCCGCAAAAACCCGCGTCCGGAAAGCTGATGCTGCGCATAGATCCGGCCGTACATGCACGTGTCGGTATCGCCGCCGCACTGTCCGACGAAAGCATCAATCAATGGTCGGAAGAAGTATTGGGGCGTGCAGCCCGAGAAGTGTTAGAACGAGCCTCACTCATTTGATTCAGCCAGCCTCAGTCGGGTATTTTTCATCGTTACCCAACGTAAATAAAATTACGTGCAACGCATAGAAAATAATTTTCACGCCAGTTTAAATACAAATTATCCGGGGAAATTTCATGGAATCAGAATTCGATAAAGTTGAAAAGAAAGTGCGGGATAAAATAAAGAACGAGCAAGAAGTGGCCGCAGAAGAATATCGATTGCTGGTAGCTCGTCGCGACAGACTAAAGACTTTCGAAAGAATAGCCTCAGTTGTTACGCCCATATTTTTCGCAATCATCTCACTATTCATATTCATCGCCAGCTACAAAAGGGGATATTTTGATGTGTTTGGCGTAATCACATCAAGCTCAACATTTTCTTGGATTTTATCCGGAATTGCGGTTACGGTTACAGCGGGAGCACTCCTCTACTATCTTCGTGACGGCGCCTCAACCGCAAATTTTCGGAGATTGTCCGACAAGGTTGAGGAGGTGGAGATATTGCTTAATTCGCAACCCGCATTCGTAAAGAAAGAGATTGGTCGATTTTTTATCTCTGAAGAATTGCGTCAAGATATCATCACCGAAATCAAGGACGAGATTCGCAGCTCCACATTGGATTCCGCACTTACGGCACTCGCAGAAGAAAATCAAGAAGCCAAGAAAAAAATCCAATTCCTTGAGCGAGTTAGCTCCGAGCATTTCGATACGACAGTTCGACTTGACGATGCAATCAGCAATCTGCAGACACGCGCAAATCTCAATCTCGTATTTGGCATAATCCTGACCGGCATCGGCGTTACCATTCTTTGGCAAACTTTGTCACTTTCGATTCATGGCGATTCAATGTGGGATTTTGCGCGAACGTATTTCCCGCGACTATCTCTCGTATTGATTGTTGAACTATTCTCCTACTTCTTTCTTAACCTATACAAGAGCAACCTCTCTGAAACTCGCTACTATCATAATGAGCTAACAAATATATCTAACCGGCGAATTTCATTAATGTGCGCACTGGAGTCAGGTGAGCAAGAAATGCTCACCCCCGTCATCACCGAACTCTCAAAAACAGAGCGAAACAACATCCTCAAGAAAGGACAAACAACGGTCGAAATTGAGAAGGAGCGAATCCAGTCCGACGCAAACAAGAATTTGACATCGATCGTCGAGCGCCTCTTGCAAGCAGCGATTCCATCGAAAAAAGAGTAGCTTGATAAAATCGGGCAAGGATGTGAGACTCCCTTGCCCGTAACGCTGCTTACTGGCGGTGTAAGAAAGCCGCTCGGATTGCTTCGCGCAAGTTACTCCCCTCCCCAACCAGCCGCGCCTCGGTCAGACTGAGTACATCTACACGATGTACTGAAGGCTCTCCGGGGAGGTGCATCTTACTGATGGTCACTGTACTTTGCATCGACAGCCAGTCCAGTAAATCGACATCAGTGAACCTGGCTAGCTGCGCCTGCCCGTTGATCACTTTCAGAGTCTTTGGCGTGACCTTGGTTTTGCCTGCTGCCGTTGCCGCCTCTTGTGCAGCCAGAAGGTGTGCGACAGCGTTCACGCCCTGTTCCTTCATCACCTTGACCGCGCTCGTCGCCGAGACTGCGCCTGACGTGACCATTTCCTTGATCGGCTTCGGCGCGGCCACGAGCGTGAGCGCGTTTCGAATCGAGGCGACGTTGCGCGTCAGGCGCCGGGCGATTTCCTTCTCATCGATTCCGGGGCCGATCAGACGTTTGATGACCATCGCCTCGCCGAGCAGCGTCAGGCGGCGGCCGGAGTTATCGAGAATCAGCCCGAAAATTCGATCTTCTTCGGTCGTGCCGCGCACCTCGTTGATCACAGGCACCGCTTCTATGCCGGCCCCCTCGCTGTTCGCGAGCAACACGGCATCCCACCGCGTATGACCATCGGATACATACAGATAGCCGTCGGACGCTGCCGCGACCTTGATCGGCTTGTGGCGAAAGAACCCGTTTGCCTTGATCGAATCCGCGATTTCCCGAACGGCCGTCGGGTATTCCGGGTCAGCTTCGCGCGCTTCATTGAACTCCGGCCGGACGCGGATCGCGTCGAGCGAAACCATGTAGACGTCGGCCGTGCCCTGCCGGAACGGCTTCACGATCTCTTTCACGTTGCCCGGCACCAGTTCCATTTCTGCCTGTACGGTCGTTACAGCATTCATCGTTCATCCCCTTTCAAGTACCCCGGCGACGGAATGTCGCCATCATCAGAAACCGACCCGCCGTCCGGCGTGTCATCAAAAAGCGAAAGCGACTGCCGCCGCTCGGCGCGGCGCACTGGCTGTTCTGCAGGCGTCATCGTGAGCGCCGTTCGGTACGTGTGACCACACAGCACGTTGTCGCACTGGAAATCCACGTTCCAACATAAATCTGACGTTCGCAGCATCACGCGGGCGATACCCCGCGACTTGCAATGCGGGCATGGCATGGTCCACCGCATGTCACAACCCGATCCGCTTCGACGTGCGGGAATTGACCGAGCCGTCCAGCGGATCAGCACGCACGATCGGCAGGTCGAGCCCATCGCGCGGCGACGCCGACGGAGACAGCGAATACAGGATTTCGAGCGACGCGGGCGCACGAAATCCGCAGGCGGGGCACCAGAAATAGAGGCGGCGCATCGTGTCACTCATCGGCTCAGAATGACGCGCCTCGATTTTCCCGTCGCACGCGGGACATTCGATCGACATGTCGTGCGGATCGCGATAGCTGGCGTTCATAGGGCTCCCGAATGGTTAGGTTGCAAGTGCTGCGTGGCGTCGGCCGTGTCGTAGTCGGCCAGCCAGTCTGATACGTCGTGCGAAACGCGTGCGCGTGCGCCCTCGCGGCGCGTGCGGCCCGGATCTGCCGGCGGATCGATGCGGAAAGACTCCGCGTATTCGAGCCATGCAGCGACCGGCGTTTCTGGCGCTTCGACCCGCTCGGGCTCCTGCGTACAGTTATTGACACCAGTCCAAGGGCGGGCGGCTGCGCCGCCGCGCCGAACCACCCGCCACACGTGACGCGTCGACGGCACGAAAATCTCCGTTTCGCGGGTGTACGAGCAAAGCCCGTCAACGATGCTCGCGACGCCGATAGCCTCGACACCGTGCGGCACGCGCACCGGCGCGATGCCGTATCGCCCTTCGCGGTGCTCGACCGTGTGGCGGATGTAGACCATGCGGGCTTCGCCCGCGATGCCACCCATTGCGCGCGAGTACGCGGCCCAATCGGCGGGTTTGTCGTCGCGCTTCTGCGCTGCCGTCCATGCCGCAACGATGCGCGCCGATTCTTCGATTGCGGGTAAGTCGTCCTCTTTCACGCGGCGCAGCTCGCGCCACACGCCAACCGGTGCGCCGCCGAACTGCTGGAACTGTCGGATGCCCCACAACGCGGCCCATGTCTCAACGCGAGCCGACGGCGTGATTTCGTCGTCGTCCCAGAAGTCCGACTGCACAACGTAGCCTTCGTTTGTCTTGTGGTCGCCGACCGCGTGACCGTCGATGTTCTTGGAAATGTATTTGGCGATGTACCCGACCGCCGACCCTTTCGCCTTGTCGATCAGTTCGAAGCGCACGCGATGCTCGCGCGCGCCCGGTTCGTTGCCGGAATCGCGCAGGCCGTGTTTGCGCATGATTTCGCAGAACCGCTTGATATCGTTCGAGAACACCAGACCGTGCCAATGCGGCGAACCGTCGTGATGCGGCTCCGCAACGCGCATGCCGAAGTACGTCACGCCTTCGCGGCTCAACTCCGCGCGGATGCGTTGCCACACCTTCCGCAAGTACGCCTGCCCGTCGCGCGGCGTGACGCCCGCATAGTTCGGGTTCGGCTTGAACCAGCTACCGGTCTGCCTGACCGCATGGAACCGGCTCGGGCAAGTCAGCGTGAACATGACGCCGCGATAGTGCGCACCATCGGCCAGTTCTTCCAGTCCGCGCAGCCGCGTGAACAGTTCGCCGCGCTTCAATGCCTTGTTCGAAATGCCCTTCGACGCCAGTTCGGCGAGCGTGAAGCGCTGTCCGTCCTCGTTCTCCATCGTCACCGCTTTTAGCGTCCGGTCATTGCGCCGGTTCTGCGCCATGCGCCGCCGAACGGCTTCATCGCTCGCGTACGGCTCCGCTTTCAGGTGGACGAAGTGCAGACGGATGTTGGAGTGTTCCAGGCTACGAATGTGCATCTTGCGCAACTGACGGCGCCACCACAGTTCACACTTCACGCGCACGACCTGATCGGCGGGGTGCTCGAAATTCGGCATCTCGACGTTGTAGGCGCCGCACGTCGCACGCGCGACAACGAGCGCATCGGCCAGTTCGAGCCCATACGAGCGCATCGTCACATCGGATGCGATGCGGCGAGCCTTCATGCAGATTTCATGATCGGTCGCGTCGGGTGAAACCGGCATGCCGTCCGGCGCATGATCTTCGAGAAAGTCGCGCAGTGAGTTAGCGGCGGCGGCCAGATCGAACATGTGCGACGCATTGAACCCGGTTCGCTCGCGATACTTGCGCGCGCTTTCGCGCCCGGCTTCGCGCGCCTGTTCGAGCGCGCGGCGCATCCACTTCACGGGAAGGCGCTTTTTCGCCTTGTTCGCCTCTGGCAGTGTCGGGACGGTGTTTTCTGCGTCGCGCGCGTAAATCCACATTGCCTACGTCCTCACTCGCACAGGCCGTAGTTCGAGGCGCACACCGTCGCGGGTTGAGCGTCCGCGAGCAGATCGTATTGACGCCCACCACGGGTCGTCTTTGACCATTCGATTACCTGCCAAATATGAGATGCGGCACCGGTATGGCCACCGTGCCCGGACAGGTGCATGAATGTCACCGGCGAGCCGGGACGGCACACCGCCGTGACGAGACGCTCCCACTCCGCGATCCGCTCGATGTGCTCGGGGAAACGCCGGGAAATCTCACGCAGTTCGACCTTCGCCGCATTGATGCACGGCATGCAGCCAACGCGGGACATGCCTTGTTTGTAGAGCGGGTTCGGGCGAATGCCAGCAGCCGCATGCGCCTCGAATACGTCATTGACGTTCCACCGCAGAATAGGGCGATAGACAGCGTAATAGCCGCCTCGATCCTCGTAGTACGGTAGCCATCGCCGTGCCTCGCTCTCGTCGGCGCGGACGCCCTGCCATGACTCGATGAAGTACCCGGCGTCGATAAGGTCGAGCGCGTACTCGGTCAGCGGATTGCGCTTCAGGTGTTCAGTGCAATATTGACGCTTGCGGCTCGGGAAACCGCCCTTCAACATGCACAGGTCCAAGAACGGATTCCCGGTCGGGTGCAGCAGTTCGAGGGCACGGGCTGCCGTCTGTTGCGTCCAGGTGTACCGGAACTGACGTGCGCCGTACACAGCGGACTCGGGCTCGCCCGCCGCGATGCGCGCAAGATTGGCGCGCTTGATCGCGAACTCGTCATCAAACGATGCTCGTACTACATCGACCGTGATTCCGAGTGCGCCGGGCAGGTATTCAAGCGCGTACGCATATGTTGCCTCGTGCTCGTTCCCCGTGTCGGCGAACACGGCCCGAACGTTTTCCGCACCATACAGTTCGAGCGCAACAAGTAGCGTCGCCGTGCTGTCTTTTCCGCCCGACAGCGAAACAACCCGCAGGGTCTTTCGATCCATATCAGCCATCGCCCTTCACGCTCGATGCGTCGACTGAACCGGCCACGCCGGTTCCGTGCCTTCATCGGGATGGGTGCCGCACCACGCGAGCACACCCACGATCGTGATCAGCCAAATCGCCCAAAGCGGCATCGGCTTTTTCTCGTGCGTTCGTTTCATCGTGTGAATCTCCAGTGGGTCAGCGAAATAGAAATCGGCGTTTCGACAGGTCGCGCAGCAGCGGGCGAAGAACGCGCATTGCGTCGGATTCGGCTTGATCGGATCGCGCGGTGCGTGGCGGGCTGGACAGATTCGGCGCGGCGGCCAGCGCACCAGCGCCGATGCCGAAGTCGGCCAAGTCCTCGATCAACAGTTCGCGCGTCGAAACCGGGGCGTCGTCGCGGATCTGAGTCATGTCACGGCCGCGCGGCAGTCGCCGCAAACAGTGGCATTTCGTCCGCGTCCGGATAAACACATGCCGACGCCCGGGGGTCAATGCCAGCAGCAGCGCATGCCGACGGAGAAACCCAAATCACTTCTTCGCGCGGCACCGTGCCCGCCTGCCCGTTCGCGCGCGTCTTGCGCGTGAAGCGCGCCCAACCCACCAGAGCACGGTCATACATTCCCGACGCGTAACCGCTGACGACCGCCATACCGCGCAGATTCGCGAGCATCGCCAGCAAATCGGCGTGCTCGAACGCGGACATTTCGCAGCGGTAGTCGCGACCAAGCCCGCGCGACACGCTGTTGCGCACTTCGGGCAGATACGGTGGGTCGACGTAGAAGAGGACACCCGGCGCGTCATACTTCGCGATCAGTTCGACGGCGGGCATATGCTCGATCATGGTTCCGCGCAAACGGGAGCCGACTGCCGCAAGGCGCGCCGGGTACCGCAGCCATTGCCCCGGCCCGTCGGACCAAACGTCGGCCGCAAATCCGATCGGCGAATGCAGCGGGCGCGTCGAGCCCGTGGCACCGAATCCCATCTGGGCACGGATGCACAAGCGCCGCGCGCGCTCGACCGGCTCGTCTGCGACGTGCCACGCCGCTTCGAATTCCGCCCGAGCGTACGGCGTGGCATTCAATGCGTCGATCAACAGCGCCCGCATTGCGGCGTCACGTACCACGCGGAACAGGTTCACGATTTCGCCGTCGAGATCGTTGTAAATCTCGATTCGACTGCGCGCCTTCTGCATGAGAACCGCGGCCGAGCCGCCGAACGGTTCGACGTAGATTTCATGCGGCGGCAGGTGCGAGAGCACCCACGGTGCGACGCGAAACTTGCTGCCGAAATAGCTGATCAGGGGCGCCGTAACGGTCACGCGGCCTCCGCGTAGATCGTTCGACGGCTTTCGCGCGCCGCGCGCAACGCGTCATCGCGTGACATGCAGCAAACGGGGGCGACCCCGCTTTCCTCGTACCAGTGGAATTCCGATCCGCTCACCGTGAAGTAGCCGCCGCGCGTGCGACGTTCGTAGAACGGACCGGTTTCGATAATGCCGCGCTCGATCTGGCGCGGCGCAGCGGCTTGAATGTCGGCAAGCGTCATACCGACCTCACGACAGCGAAAGCCCGCTCGACGCGGCACAAAGTCAACGCCTGCCGCTCGGCCTCATCGCTTGCGCGACGGCGGGCCATTTGCTCGGCGTTACTGGCGCGAATCACTCGCCGGATCGCGAGCGTTTCCGCCTCTTGTTTATTAGGAATGCTATAGATAATAGCCATTTCGTCATCCCTCGATTGAATCCGTTTGCTTTAGGAACTGGCGTCCGCTACTGTCCGAGACGCCTTCTGACGCGCGATATACTCACGCACTTTCGACAACCATTCAGCGGGAGCAGGCGCACCGTCGAATCCACCGATCGAAATCCATTTTAGAAAATAGGACAGTTCATCGATCGGGTCGCGTCGGCTTGTGCTATTGAATCGCCTATGAAAAAGCTTGATCGCGCAGGGGCTTGGGACCCGCTCATTGCCACTTTCAACGCGCAGTTCGAGCCACCCGAATTCGATGCAGAATTGGTTAAATGTCTCGGCCTCGCTCATGTAGACACATTGCGCGAATTCCGCCGATGTGCACCGCGCTTCGTCATTGGCGTTCGCACCGACGCAGGCGATCTGTATCGCCTCATTGGCGCGTACATTACCCCTGACGCGCGGCAAGTAGCGAATTGGTTTCTCGACAACGGTTTCACCGACGAAATCGGCATGGATGCTGTTGTCATTGAAGGTTGCGACCACATTTTCCGCCGTCATGCCTGACCACCTTTTGACGCGTGCTCGACGTGCTCGATTGCCCGATCCGGATCGCACGCGCGCCAGTCCGGCCACGTGCGCCCCTCGTTCGTCGTCAGCTTTGCCGTGAGCGCCGCCGTGATCTGTTCAGGCGTCGCGCCGGTACGCCACGCACCATCCAGCCCGAGCAGGATCACATCGATCCACTCGCGCAAGTCATCGGGCGCGGCCTCGACTTCGGCCAACTCTTTGCGGATGTGATCGCACACGCGAGCCGTGAGAGGGCCCGGACCGTAGGTGCGAGCGGAAAATGCACGTTGACGCCGCAGAAACGCGTGCATGTCGAATTCCGCGGGCATCAGCATGACGCGCGGATCGCGAGGCGCGCTTGAGAGCACGCGCCGCAGCGTTGCCACGTCGGCCGACGACAGTTCGCCAACCGGCTTGAGCACCACCACGGACTGATCGCCGCGCGAGTCACCGGCATCGATCCCAATCTGCGCTACAGCCCGGGCATACGCGGCACGGGCCAACGACGCACCGCGCGCCAGCAACGTGGCCCGAACATCATCACGCGTCGGATGCGACAGGACGACACCGGCTTGACGAGCCGCCACGGCCCACAGTTCGCGCTGATGGTCTGACAGCAACCCGGCTGCATTCGCGATGATTCGGTCGGCACATCGCAATTCGCGATACACGAAATCGGCGTGCGGGCTGGCGATAGCGGCCTGCCGTTCGAAAGCCCGGGTGATGCCCTCCCCGCTCACGTCATCGCGTTCGTTCGCGTTCGACCATGCGATTTTCTGATCGAACGTGAGCACGGAGAGCGCCGTGCGGATGATGACGTGTGCGGCGCGCAGCTCGTCGCGCAGTTCGTTGATGATGGTTTTCATGCCGCCCACCCTGCGCATCGCGCGCCATCGAAAGCAGTCCACTTGCGGACTAAGGCAATCATTGCATCCATCCACGCACGGAAATGCGGCGTGAGCGATTGGCGCATCGGCGCCGAAGGTGTAAGCGTTTGTTGCAGCGAAACGTGCATTTGACTTCCCCTATTCAACCCCTTGAACGGATACCGCGAGAAACATCACCCCGGCGCCTGAGTAGCTAGCTCAAGACCGGCGGGGTTGAGAACCGGTGCCGGGGTGACGGGTCGGAGAATAGTTCATACGGATTGACGCGTCAATATGCGTTAACGTTCATGCGCAACGACGTTGCGCGTCATGAACTGTTCAAATAGTATTGACGCCGGGTTGAGATTCTGATTGGGGTTCGAATGAAAACTACCGTCCAATTGCTGGACGACGTGAAGGCCAAGATGGACCTTCCGTCCGATTACGCCGCAGCAAAGGCGCTCGGCGTTACCCGCTCCGCAGTGAGCCAATGGCGAAATGGAAAGGCTACGTTCGATGACGACACGTGCCTTCTGGTCGCCGAAATTCTCGAAATTGATCCGTTCGACGTGCTCGCCTACGTCAATATCGAGCGCTCGCGCGATGAAGGACGCCGCGCGCGCTGGGTGCATGCACTGGAAAAATTTTCCAAGGGTTTTCGGTGGCTGGCGCTACCCGCTAACGCTTGTGGGGCTTTGGTCCCGCAGGTGTAACGCCAGCTTTAGTTAGCTACCACTGTTGATTATGTCAAATTCGATCCTAACTGATTTTTGGTAGATGGCCCGCGACAACGCCATCTGCTTTTTCAAGACAAGCCAAAGTGGTATCGGTTTGCTACGCAAACGCCACCTAATACGGGAACCCGATGCGCCCGTCGCCCATCGGATGCGCGACCGTCCCCATCCGGACGTCGTAGACGTCGGTCAGCACGGCGTCGCACATGAACTCGGCCGGCGTGCCGTCGACCACGACGCGCCCCTGCCGCAACGCGACGAGTCGGTCGCAGTAGCGCGCGGCGAGATTCACGTCGTGCAGCACCACCACCACGCACAGGCCGCGCTCGAGCGCCAGCGCGCGCACGAGCGCCAGCACCTCGATCTGATGCCGTATGTCGAGCGCGGAAATCGGCTCGTCGAGCAGCAGGCACTCGCTGCGCTGCGCGACGAGCATCGCGAGCCACGCGCGCTGCCGTTCGCCGCCCGACAGACTGTCCGCGGCCCGGTCCGCGAAGGCCGCGGTGTCCGTCGCACGCAGCGCCTCGTCGACCATCGCGCGATCATCGTCGCCGAACCGGCCCAGCGCGCCATGCCACGGATAGCGCCCCAGCGCGACGAGTTCGCGCACGGTCAGACCGTCGGTACCGGGCAGATGCTGCGGAAGATACGCGATCGCACGTGCGAGCGCCCGGTTCGCCCATGCGTCGAGCGGCCGGCCCTGCAGCCGAATCGTGCCGCCATGCGGTCGCTGCTGCCGCGCGAGCAGCTTCAAGAGCGTCGACTTGCCCGAGCCGTTGTGACCGAGCAGGCCGACCACGCTGCCGCGCGCAAACGCAAGATCGACCGGATGCAGCAGCACACGCCCGGCCGCTTCGAACGACACGCGTTCGAGCGCGAAGAACGGCGCCTGCAATTCGGCCACCCGCGCTGCCGCGGCCACGGACGACTCCGGCGCGCAAGCCTGCGCCGGTACGGAAGCAATCGGATTCATGTCGGAGATACCGTCGAATGCGACGTCACGGCACCGGACTGCGCGACGATCCGCCCGTAGTCGAGCTTCACGCTGCGATCGCCCAGCGAGAAATAGCGGTCGTCGTGCGAAATAACCAGCACCGTCTTGCCGCGCGCCTTGAGTTCCGGCAACAGTTGCCGGTAGAACACGTCCCTGAACAGCGGGTCCTGGTCGGCCGCCCATTCGTCGAACACGTAGAACGGCCGGTCCTCCAGGTATGCGACCAGCAGCGCGAGCCGCTTGCGTTGCCCCTGCGACAGGTCGAGCGTCGAGAACGCGGCGCCGTCGACCGCGACCTTGTGCGACAACTGCAGCGCGTCCAGCAACGCGTGCGCCCGCTGGCGCGACGCCGCGTCGATTCCGAACAGCCGCTCGAACAGGAAGAAATCGCTGAATACCGCCGAGAACAGGTGGCGGTAGCGCTCGCGCGACGCCGCGTCGACCGGTTCGCCGTCGAGCAGGATCCGCCCTCCTTCCGGTGCGTAAAGGCCCGTGATCAATTTCGCGAGCGTCGTCTTGCCGCTGCCGTTGCCGCCGATCAGGAACACCGTTTCGCCCGGTACGAACGACAGGTCGATCGGCCCCAGCGTGAACGCTTCGCCGTCGCGCACGTAGCGATGCGTGACGCCGTCGAGCGTGATCCGCGCGAACGCGTGCCCGGGCCGTTCGCCGTCGGCCGGCTCGCGCGGCAGTTCCGCGTCGAGCTGCTCGATACGCTCGAACGCGACGCGCGCGAGGCTGAGCGACGGAATCGCGGCGAGCAGCCCCTCGATCGGCATGATCATGTACAGGAACACCATCGCGTAGCCCGACGCGACGCGTGCATCGATCTCGAACCAGCGCGCGAGCACGAACAGCGTGAGGCCGATGAACGCGAACAACACCAGGTTGCCCCAGCTCGCCGCGGCCGCGTACAGCATGTAGCCGCGCGTGCGCTGCACGCGCACGGCTTCGACGCCCGGCTCCAGCATTTCACCGACGAACGCGTCACGCCGCGCCCGATGAAGCTTCAGTTCCTTCGCCCCATCGAACAGCGCGCGGAAGTGGCGCACGAGATCGTCCTCGCGCCTGCGCGAATCGCGCAGGTCGGCCATCGCGCGCCCCTGGACCGCGCGGAAGCCGAGCATCGCAATCCCGATCGTGACGGCGGCGAACAGCAGGATCTGCCATGACAGATAGCCGAGATACGCGAGACAGCCGGCAATGACCGCGCCCTGCATCGCAATCGTCGGCAAATTCACGAAAAACACGACGATCGTGTCGAGATCCTGCGTGAGCACCGACAGCGATTTCGCGCTGCCGAGCCGTTCGAGATCGGGGTACGACGCGTCGCCGATGCGGCGGATCGTGCGCATGCGCAGCATCGCCTTCGCACGCTGCCCGAGCGACATGAACAGCATCTGCGACACGGCGCGCGCGGCGAGCACCGCGACGACGACAGCCGCGAAACGCCAGCCGAGCGCGGCGAGGCGTTCGGGCGGTGCGCCGAGCGCCTGGTTGATCAGCGCGATCAGCGTCGCATTGCCGATCCCGCTCGCGAGGCTCGTCAACAACGCGAACGGCAGGGTCCAGCGAAAACTGCCGGTCAGGAAACGAAACAGCGACATGGAGTGTCCTTGCGCATGCGACGCGGCCGCGCCGCTCGCGCGACGGGCGGCGCGCCGCCATCGGGTGTAGTGGGGATTGAACGTGCCGCCGGCATCATCGTCGCAGCAGCCAGAACAAATACGGACCGCCGATCAGCGTCGCGAGAATGCCCGCCGGCAGTTGTTGCGGAAACAGCAGGTTGCGGCCGAGCCAGTCGGCGGCCACCATCAGCAGCCCGCCGATGAGCGCCGCGATGAGCAGTTGCGAACGCGCGCGCGCGAAGCCGAGCAGCCGCGCGAAGTGAGGCGCCATCAGGCCGACGAACGACATCGGTCCGATCACGATCGTCGCGCCCGCCGTCAGGAGCGCGGCCACCACGAACAGTGCCGCCCGTGCGTGGCTCGCACGCACGCCGAGCGCGGTCGCGACGTCGGCACCGAGCGGCAGGATGTCGAGCCAGCGCAGCGCCAGCCACGCGAGCGCGCCCCCCGCGACCGTGCAGATCCACACCGCAACCGCAGTCTGCGGCAGGACCACATAAGTCGAGCCCAACAGCAGCGCGCGTAGCAGTTCGGCCTGCACGCCGCCGCGCGCGGTCGCGAGCACGATCGCGGCCTGAGAGAACGCGCTGATCGCGATGCCGGCGAGCAGCATCCGGTCCGGCGCGAAGCCGGTGCGACGCCCGAACGCGATGATCGCCGCCAGGCACGCGAGCGCGCCCGCCGACGCACCGCCGAGCAACGCGGGCGCGGACGGCACGCCCACGCCGAGCGCGACCGCCAGCAGCCCGAGCATCGCGCCGCCGCTCACGCCGAGCAGATCCGGGCTCGCCATCGGGTTGCCGATCAGGCGCTGCAGCACCGTGCCGGCCAGCCCAACCATCACGCCCGCGCCGAGCGATGCAGCGACGCGCGGCACGCGCCAGAACGCGACAGCCGGCCATTGCGCGGCATGCGTCCATTGCCAGCCGTCGATCGTCACCGCGAAATGCAGCGACACCCATACGGCCAGCACGAGCGCAACGCCGCCCGGCAACACGAACCGGACGACGGAACGGCGCCGCGTGTCGTACGTATCGATCGCAGACCGCACGCCGCCGGTACGGACGCCCCGCAGCATCGCCAGCAGCAGCGGACCGGCGAGCAGCGCCAGCGCCGCGCCGGTCGGCAACCGGCCGCCCAGTACGCCGGGCAGGCACTGCACGAGCTGATCCGCGAGCGTCAGCAGCAGCGCGCCGATGCACGGCGCCCACGCGAGCTGGTCGCGCAGCCGGCGCGCCCCCGCGAGCCGCGCGAGCGCGGGGCCGCCAAGCCCGATGAAACCGATCACGCCAACCGCGCTCGTCGCGAGCGCGCTCAGGCACACGGCGATCGCGAGCGCGACCAACCGCACCGCCGTGACCGACAACCCGAGCTGGCGCGCGCCGCGATCATCCAACGCGAACAGCGCCAGCGGCCGCGCGAGCAGCCACGCCGCGACCATGCAGCCGGCCACGCGCGGCACGAGCCAGGCCGCGACCTCCCAGCCGTTCTGCACGAGCGAGCCCGCGCCCCAGATGAACACCGCAACCAGCGAACGCTCGTTCACGATCGCCAACAGCACGGCGAGCGCGCCGCCGTACAGGCTCACGACCATGCCGGCGAGCGTCACCGGCACGGGCGCGAAACCCTTGCGCCAGGTCAGCGCGAGCGTCGCCGCGATCGCGATCGCCGCACCGCCGAGCGCAACCGCGAAGCGCTCGCCCGCCACCAGCGCCGGTGCGACGATCGACGTGGCCGACAGCGCGAGCGACGCGCCCGACGATACGCCAAGCGTCAACGGCTCCGCGAGCGGATTGCGCAGCACCTGCTGAAACACGACCCCGGCCAGTGCGAGCGCGGCGCCCGTCGTCATCGACACGACGACGCGCGGCAGCCACGCATAGCGCGCGACGAGTTGCGCCATCGACACGTCCGCGCCGCCCGTCAGCATGCCGGGCCATTGCGCGACGGGAAGCTGCGCGGCCAGCGTGTGAAAGACGGCCCACACCGTTGCCAGCGCCAGCAGCGCCGGCAGCACCCACGCGCGCGAGCCGGCATCGGCCGTCATCGTCCGCGCCCTCATCGCGCGCCCTCCTGCAATGCGAGTGCCAGGCCATGCGCGAAGCGCATCGACGCAACGACGCCCCCGAGCGATGGCAGCGCGCCGAGCGTGCGCACGCGGCCTGCCTTCACGAACGGGAGCGCATTCCACAGTGGGCCACGCGCCAGCTGCGCACCGACACCGGGCGGCATGTCGAGCACCAGCGCCTGCGCGTCGGGCTGCCGCGCGAGCGCGGCGAGTTCGGTTTGCGTCGCACCTTGCGGATCGGCATCGCCGCGCCATGCATTCGCGATCCCGACGCGCGACAGCACCCCGCCGTACAGACTGTTTTCACCGAGCACCGACATGTGCCGATCGTCGATCGGATACAGCAGGTACACCGGCCGCTTCGTCGCACGAAAACCAGCCAGCTGCCGCGTGACGTTGCCAAGCTGCGCATCGGCCCGCGCCAGCAGCACGTCGGCTGTCGCCGGGCGGTCGAAGACCTGCGCGAGCTGCCGAGTCGCATCGCGAACGGCCGCATACACATCGAGGCCTTGCCCGAACAGACCGACGGTCAAGGTCGGCGCAATCCGTTCGAGCATCGCGCGCAGCGGCGCGTGGAACGGCGTGATCACGATCAGATCCGGCTTCAGCGCATCGAGCACCTCGAAGTTCGGCTGGAACAGCAGCCCCGTATCGGTCACGTCGCGCGGTAACGGCGGAACGCCGTCGACACGCATGTACCACGGCGGACGCGACACGCCCACCGGCACGACGCCCAGCGACAGCACGATCTCGGTCAGCGGCCAGTCCAGCACGACGATTCTCGGTGCGTTCGGTGCGAAAGCCGGCTTCATGGGCAACGATGGCGGCGCCGCAACGACCGCACGCGCCGCGGCGCTCATGCCGCCGAGCGCCGCCGCACACCACGCAAGCGCGCGGCGGCGTGTCGCGTCTACCTGTTGCGCATCGAAACCGCCGATGTTCTTCCGCACCGGGCTCACCATTGATAGCGCGCCGTGCCGAGCACCGTCCGCGTCGCGCCCCAATAGCACACCGACGCCGACGAGCAGTACGAGATGTATTCGCGGTCGAACAGGTTGTTCACGTTCAGCGCGAGTCGCCAGTTCTTCAGGTCGTAGTGCACGCCCAGATCGACCAGCACACGCGCCGGCACGTCGAACGTATTCGTGCTGTCGCCCGCCGAACGGCTCGTGTAACGCACGCCCGACCCGATCCCGAAGTGACGCAGCGGCCCCGACAGGAACGTGTAGTCGGCCCAGGCGGCCGCCGTGTGGCGCGGCGCGACCGTCGGCCGCTTGCCGAGGTTCGCCGTCGTGCTCTCGGTCACCGACTGGTTCAGGTACGAATACGACGCGATCAGCTTCAGGTTCGGCGTGACGTTCGCATGCGCCTCCGCCTCGATGCCGCGCGAGCGCACCTGCCCGGTCTGGATCGCGAACTGCGGATGGGCCGGATCGGTCACTTGCACGTTGTCCTGCGTGAGCGTAAACGCCGCGACCGAGAAGAACCCGTCGAAACCCTTCGGCTGGTAACGCATGCCGGCCTCGAGCTGCTTGCCCTTGGTCGGCGAGTACGGCTGGCCGCCAAATGCCGCGCCGAGCAGCGGCTGGAACGAACGGGCGAAACTGACGTAAGGTGCGATCCCGTTGTCGAAGCGGTATGCGAGGCCCGCGCGCCACGTGAACGCGTGATCGTTCGAGTGATAGAGCGTGCCCGCGCCGGTCGCGATCGACGTGGTCTGCTGGTTGCCGCCGGTCCAGTCCTGACGCACGCCGAGCGTGAGCACCCAGTTCCGGTAGCGCGCCTCGTCCTGCGCGTAGATTCCGAACGTGCTGAGTGCATAGTCGAGCCGCGTGTTGACGGGCTGGGTCGCCAGCGCCGCATAGTTCGGCTGGAACAGGTTGACCGTGCCGACCACGGCGTTGCCTTCGTTGTCACCGAGCATCGAGCGCTGATAGTCGATGCCGAACAGCACCGTATGCTCGATCGGCCCGGTCGAGACGCGCGCCTGCGCATGCGTGTCGACCTCGAACTGCGTGTAGTGCTCGTTGTCGACGTTGCCCCACATCGAGACCGTCTTGCCATCGGCCGCGAATGGACTCGTGACCGACGTCTGGTAGTAGTGCTGGTCGATGTGCAGGTAGCGCAGCGTCTGCGACACGCTGATGCGGTCGTCGAACGCATGCTCGAACTGATAACCGAACCAGTACTGCGTGCGCTGCATGCCGTCCCGGTCGGGATCGCCGAAATAGCGGTCCGGGCCGAGCCGGCCGTTCGGGTTCGCGAACAGCGTGCCGCTCGCGGGCACCGGATTGAACAGGCCGCCGTTCGGATCGCGCTGGAAACCGCCCTGCAGCGTGAAAGTCGTGTCGCGATCCGGGCGCAGCGTGACCGACGGCGCGATCGCGATCCGCTGGTCCTTGATCTGGCTGACCTGCGTGTCGGCCGTCCGGCCGAGGCCCACCACGCGGTACGACACCGTGCCCGCCTTGTCCACCGGGCCGCTGAAGTCGAAGCCGAGCTGGTAGTTGTCGTGGTTGCCGACCTGCAGCATGACTTCGTGATACGGCTCCGCCGTCGGCAGCTTGCTCACGTAATTGACGAGGCCGCCCGGGCTGCCCTGACCGTACAGGACCGACGCCGGTCCGTGCAGGACTTCCATCCGTTCGACGAAGTACGGATCGATGCGCGGCGTCGCGAAACGCGGCGACTGGTACAGATGCAGGCCGTCGAAATAGGAATCGAGCGGGAAGCCGCGCCCCGCCAACTGGTCGAAGCGGATATCGGTGCCGTCCTGCGAATAGACGCCCGGCGTATAACGCAGCGCCTGGTCGACCGTCTGCACGCCGAGATCGTCCATCTGGCCGCGCGTGACGATCGACACGCTCTGCGGCTGCGTGAGTCGGTCCGAATCCGTCTTCGTGGCAGTCGTCGAACGCGTCGCGACATAGCCCACGCCCGGCCCCGTCGGGTCTTGCATCGACCGCGCCCGCACTTCCAGCGCCGGCAGCGTGCCGCCCGATGCGGGCGCGGGCGCGGTTGCGTCGTCCGCGGCGTTCGCCCGCAGCACCGTGCCGCCCAGCAGCGTCGCCGCGATGCCCAGCTTCAATGGCCTTCCCATTTCCCCGAACCTCATTCCAGTCGCCCCTGCGTATGGCTTTCGCCGATTCTCGACATTGCTAATGCGACTCATTACCATTTTTAGTCGCACTATCGTTTTCGTTTATTTGACACCCAGCAAGAATAACGACTACCTTATTTCGCAGGTAGACAAAAAATATTCAATTTCAGCCAAATTCTGTCCGACGCTGAACATCTCGAATCACTCGACCCGGACCCTGGATGAAGGAATTCCTGCTCAATCGCTATCCGCACGAACGGCGGCGCCTGCCGCGCCCGGTCATCGTGCGGGCGATCGCGTACCAGAACGGCCAGCACGAGCCATGGCACCAGCACGAATTCGGTCACGTGATCGTCGCGCTGAAGGGTGTCGTGCGCGTGCTGACGCCGAACCGCACCTGGACGCTGCCGCCGTCGCGCGGCGTATGGTTACCGCCGAACATCGACCACGAACTGCACGCGGTCGGGAGCCTGACTCTGTGCACGATCAGCGTCGAGTCGGACGCCACGCCGTGGCGCTGGTCGACCGCCCGGGTGATCGCGATCGACTCGCTGATTCGCGAACTTGTCGCGAACATGCTGCCCGACGGCTACGACTACCCGCCCGACGGCCGCACCGCGCTGTCGGTACCGCTGCTGCTGAAGCTGCTGGAGGAAGCGCCGCCGCTCGGCGAAGGCGGCTTGCCGCTGCCACGCGACCGGCGGCTGCTGGCGATCTGCGAGCACATGATGACGGACCCGGCGAACGACTACACGCTCGACCGCTGGGCCGACGAGATCGGCACGAGCAGCCGCACGCTCGCGCGGCATTTCCGCGACGAAACGGGAATGAGCTTCGGCCACTGGCGGCAGCACATGCGCGCGAACGAGGCGATGACGCGGCTCGCGCAGGGCGCGAGCGTCGCGTCCGTCGCGCTCGATCTCGGGTACAGCACGCCGAGCGCCTTTATCGTGATGTTCCGGCGGCTGTTCGGGCAGGCGCCCCAGCAATACCTGTCGACCGGAAGCTGACCAATTCCACCAGACGCGCCACTCTCGAACTGAGGGCGGTCGGAAAAATGGAAGCCAACGTTTCGTAAAACCGAGAGACGGAGGCATGGATGAATCGAATTCCAAGCGTGGTCTATACGAAGGAACTTCGCTCTGGAACGGACTCGGTAATCCTCCCGTTTTCCACGGGTTCAGAGGTAGAAATCGTCTCGACAGCATCGATGTCCAGTGCTGCCTCGTTACACCACGACCCGCTTGTCCAATATATTATTCATCACCGTTCAGCCGCACTTCAGATTGAACAAATGCCAAACTTCCCCCCCGATTTACGTCAATGGTATTACTTCGTGGCCGTTGCAGAAGAGCGGCATTTCGGTCGCGCGGCCGCGCGACTATCAATGACCCAGCCTCCGCTGTCACAGGCTATTCGCGCCCTGGAGGGGGAACTCGGCGTAGAGTTATTTGCGCGCACGAAGCGCAGTGTTGCGCTAACCGCGGTCGGCGAAGCACTGCTTCCGGAAGTGCTCAAACTCCTCGCGGCTGCAGAGGCGCTTCCCCCTCTGGCGCAAAGCCTCGCGCTCGGCGAGACCGGGAGGTTGTCACTCGCGTTCGTATCGATTGCCGATTACGGGCTTCTCCCTTCATTGCTACGCGAGTTCGGAACGCGCTATCCGCTGGTGCGGTTGCAACTTACCGAATCGACGACTGACGTGCAAATCGACGAGTTGGCCGCGGGCCACATCGACGCAGGCCTGATTATCGCCCCGGTGCCACCACGTTACGTGGCCGAGATATCGTACTTGCCGCTTCTGAGCGAGCCGCTCGTGCTTGCGATGCCAACTGCCGTGTCGAACGCTCCGGAGGATGTGCCCATCCACCTGAAGGAAGTCGCAACGCTTCCACTCGTGATTTTTCCGCGTCGTCTCGCGCCGGAGTTTTACGATGGCATCATGGGGTGCTACAGCGCTGCAGGCGTTGTCCCGCGAATCGGCCAGGAAGCAATCCAGATGCAGACGATCATCAGCCTCGTTTCCGCAGGCATTGGCGTTGCGCTGGTGCCGCAATCATTGCGTAACCTGCGACGTACAGGCGTCATCTATCGGCCGCTCGCACACGACCCGTTCATCGTTGAAACCGGCCTCGCGTGGCGGACGGGTGATATCAGCCGTGTGCTCGCAAGCTTCATCAACATCGTGCGGACACTGCCCCCCACATGATTCAAACGAGAACCGCGTAAATCCCGGCATGCCGGGACGGATTCTCCTGCCTTCTACCGTACGACGATCAACACACGGATCGCAGCCACGCCGCGCCGTGGACGAAACGGTCGATCGCTAGTAGTTCATCGCACGCCCGATCGACGCGAACGGGCGCGACACCGGTCAGGCTTTACCGTGCCCCTGCGATCCCGGGCCCGACGAGAATTCGCGGACCCCATCGCGATTGATGCCGAAACCGAGGCCCGGCGTGTCGGGCAGTGCCAACGTCCCGTTCTGCGCGGTCGGCAGGCCGGTAAACAGGTTTCGGCAGATATCGACCGCGACGACGTGCCACTCGACCGAGCCGCCGTTCGCGAGTCCGCCGTGCAGATGCATGTTGTGGAACGGGAACGTGCCGCCGTTGTCGATCGGCACACCGAACGCCTGTGCGAGCGCGGCCGCACGCGCCGCGACGGAGAACCCGCCGCACACGCACACGTTTGGCTGGAGGATGTCGACGGCGTCATTCACGAGGAAATCCCTGAACCGGAACAACTGCCCCTCGCTTTGCCCGGTGGCGACCGGAATGCCGCCGCGCTTTCTCAGGTCGGCGAGCTTCGCGGGGTCGTTCCCGGCGATCGGCTCCTCGAAGAAACCGATGTCGCAATCGGCCACGCGCTCGGCAAGCCGCAGCGCGTGATAGTGGTCGAGCCCGCAATTCGCGTCGATGTAAATCTCGGCGGCGTCGCCCACCGCATCGCGCACCGCGCGCACGCGCGCAACGTCGTCCGCGACGACCTGGTCGAGCGACCGCCCTTCGTCGCGGCGCGCAAGCGCGTGATAGCCGACGATCATCTTGATGCGGCAATGTCCGGCGCCGATGAGCGCACGCGCGGCATGTATCAGCTCCGGGCGCTCGAGCGACGCGAAGCCGAACGTCGTATACAGCGGCACGACCGGACGCGCGCCGCCGAGCATTTTCCATACCGGCAGTCCCGCGATCTTGCCGATCGCATCCCAGACCGCGATGTCGATCGCGGAAATCACGTGCCCCGCATAGCCGGTCTGCCCGCGCGGGCATAGCAGCCAGTACAGCTTGTCGAGAATCCGCTCGCGCTCGACGACGTTCATCCCGACCAGGTTGGGTGCGGCGACGTGATCGATCGCCGCGGCCACGACCGCTTCGTCGGTGATCGCCGTGAAGCCGTGGCCGACCACGCCCTGCGACGTCTCGATTTCGACGACGACGCCCGACAGTTTGCCGGACAACCGCACGCCGGCGATCTCCGCGTCGCCACGCGCGAACACCGGCGTCGCGGTCACTTTCACGATGTTGTGCTGCATGTCTTCTCCGTTTTTTTTAAGGGAATGGCAGAACTGCGGGGGCCGCGTCGTCGCGCGGCATCACCGGCCCTTCTCGCGACGCAGCACGCACGTCAGCCCGATGCCGGTCAGCAGGCCCCAGAACGCGCCGCCGATGCCGAGAAACGCATGGCTCGCCATCGTCACGAGGAAGGTCAGGATCGCGGCCTCGCGCGCGTCCTTCTCGGTGAATGCGTTGAGCAGCGCGCCGCCGAGGGCGTTCATCAGCGCGAGGCCGGCAACCGCTTCGATGATGATCGGCGGCGCGACCGCGATGAACAGCGTCGCGGCGCTCGCCGCGAACCCGTACACAATGTACGCGGCGCCGCAGACGATTCCGGCCCAGTAGCGCCGCGATTCGTCGGGGCCGGCCTCCTCGCCGGCGCACAGTGCGGCGGTGACCGCGGCCAGCCCGATCGGCGGCCCGCCGAAAGGCGCGGCGAGCAGACTGCACAGCCCCGTGGCCGTGAACAGCCGCGACGCCTCGGGCCGGTAGCCGTTGACGTTGAGCACCGCGACGCCCGGGATGTTCTGCGACGCCATCGTCACGATGAAGAGCGGCACCGCGACGCTCACCATCGTCGATGCCGAGAACGCGGGCCCGACGAGCGCAAGGTGCGGCAACATCCCGGTCGCGCCGACGCCACCCGTCTTCGCGATGAACGCGATCACGATCAGCGTCGCGACCGCAGCGCAAGGCACGGCGAGAATCTTGCGAACCCGCATGATCACGACCCAGACGAGCAGGATCGGCGCGACGTACAGCGGATACTGCTCGAGTGCGTGTATCGGGGCGACACAGAGGTTCAGGATGATCCCCGCGAGCATCGCGTTGGCGATCGGCAGCGGAATCCTCGAGATCGCGCGGCCGAGCGGCTTCCATAGCCCGGCCAGCGTGAGCAGCACGCCGGTCAGCACGAGCGCGCCGACCGCGGCCGGATAGCCGCCCTTCACGGCGCCCAGGCCGAGCAGCAGCGCCGCGCCGGGCGTCGACCACGCAGCGCTGACGGGCATCCGGGTCCGGTAGCTGAGCACGATGCCGGCCAGCCCCATTACGATCGAGACGGCCATCAGGCCGGACGCGGCCTGCACGCGCGTTGCACCGACGTTCGTCAGCGCATTCACGATCAGCGTGAACGTCGATGCAAAGCCGACGAACGACGCCAACGCGCCCGCGCCGGCCGCCCGCGCCGAGAACCCGCGATCGGCCTTCATTTCCGCGATACTGCTCATCTGTCCTCCGTGAGATGGATTCGATACGGTGGCGACCGTATCAGTGCGCACCATGTGTCGGCTCGCCGCACTCCTGGTTCAGCGTTCCCGCGTGATACGCGGCGAGAAACGCGTCGAAGTTGCCGATCTGCGTGCGCTCCAGGTCGGCCTGCCGGCTCAGCGATTCGGCCGCGGTCGCGTCGAAACGCGCCTGGACGTCGGCCGGCAGCGGACGCGCGCGGAACGCCCCGGTATGCGCGAGCGTCTGCCGCATCCCGAACGCGAAGCACGCGCCGCCCGGCTCGTCGCGCAGCGTGTGCAGTGCATCGAGTACGCGCGCCGACGGCGTCGCCTGCGGATCGTCGAGCTTCGCGTATTGCGCGTCGAGCGCGGCGGTCGTGCGCGTGTCGCCGCGCTGCAGATCCAGCACGCCGGCCGCCTCGTTGATTCGCGCAAGCAATTCGTGCGCCCACATGCGCAGCGCGACGCGCTCACCGCCACGCTGCAACTCGAGCCCCGGGCGCCGCCCCTCCCGCGCGACCGCCGCGAAGTTGCGCCGGCACGCGTCCTGCTCGGCACCCGCGAGGCACGGGCTGTCGTCGAGCGCGCAGAACAGCAGGAACGCATCGACAACGCGCAGCGTCGTCTCGGCGACGCCGTGCGGCGCGAACGGATCGATGTCGAGACAGCGCACCTCGACGTATTCGACGCCGCGGCTGCGCAGGGCATCGATCGGCCGCTCGCCGCTGCGCACCGTGCGCTTCGGGCGGATCGACGAGTAAAACTCGTTCTCCATCTGCAGCAAGTGCGTGCTGAGCTGCAGCCATTCTCCGTCGCGCTTCGCGCCGATCGCCTGGTACTCGGGGCACGGCTGCGCGACGGCCCGCGCGAGGCCGTCCAGGTACGCGGGCAGGTTGTCGAGGCACGGCGCGAACGCGCCCTGCACCCGGTTCTGGTAGCCCAGGTCGCTCATCCGCAAGCTCGTCGCGTACGGCAGGTACAGCGTCTGCGCATCGAACGCGTCGAGCCCGTGCCGGTCGCCGGCGACGAAACCCGCGCACAGCGCCGGCGACGCGCCGAACAGATACAGCAGCAGCCAGCCGTAGCGATGGAAATTGCGGATCAGGGCGAGATAGCCTGCCGAGCGCATGTCGCGCGCATCGCGGCCGGCAGGCTCGCATCCGTCGTGCACGTCGCGCAGCAGCGGCCACACGGCATCGGCGAGCGAATAGTTGTAGTGGATCCCGGCGATGCACTGCATCGCCTTGCCGTAGCGGAACGCCAGCCCGCGCCGGTACACGTGCTTCAGGATGCCGATGTTCGACGTGCCGTACCACGCGATCGGAATGCGGCGGTCGTCGTCGAGCGGGCACGGCATCGACTGACTCCACAGCAGCTCGTCGCCGATCGCGCCGCATGCGAAGCGGTGCAGCTCGTCGAGCCGCTCGATCACGTCGGCCGCATCGTGCTGCGGCGGCGTGACGAACTCGAGCAGCGGCTCCGCGTAGTCGGTCGTGATCGACGGGTGCGTGAGCGCCGCGCCGAGCGCGTGCGGGTGTTGCGTCAGCGCGAGCCGGCCGGCGGCATCGACGCGCAGCGTCTCGCGCTCGACGCCGCATAGCCCGTCACCCAGCAGCGGCAGGTGTGCGGCGTCGCTCAGCACGCCGAGCCGGCGGCGGTACGGCGTCGTCATCCATGTGGATCGGGGTGAATCGTGGGTCATTGCGGTCTCCCGGAACGAAATCTGCCGACGCGCCGCTCAGTCGAGCGGGCTCTTCGGCCGCGGCAGGCCGATGTGTTCGCGCAGCGTCGTGCCTTCGTAGCGGGTGCGAAACAGCCCGCGCCGCTGCAGCTCCGGCACCACCATCGTCACGAAGTCGTCGTAGCCGTCAGGCACCGTATAGAACACGACGATGAAGCCGTCGCACGCCTCCGTCATCAGCCACTCCTCCATTTGGTCGGCGATCTCGGATGCGGTGCCGACCATCTCGCCGGTGCCGGATTCGGCCGCCCGCTTCGCCAGCTCGCGCACCGTCAATCCCTCGCGGCGCGCGAGCGCCGCCCATTCGCGCTGGTTGCCCTGCCCCTGTTCCGTGTGCGGCAGCTCGGGCAACGGCTTGTCGGGGTCGAACTTCGAGCAGTCGACGCCGAGCCGGATCGACAGGTTCGGGATGTTGCTGTCCACGTGGACGAGATCGTCCATGTAGCGCTTCTTCGCCAGCGCCTCCGCGCGCGTGCGGCCGACATACACCTGGTTGGCGGGCAGGATCTTCACGTGATCGGGGTTGCGCCCGGCCGCGACCGCGCGCGACTTCACGTCGCGGTAGAACGCCCGGCCCGTCTCGATGCTGCGCGCGTTGCCGAACACCAGATCCGCCGAACGCGCGGCCATGTCGCGCGCTTCCTCCGACGCACCGGCAAGCGCGATCACCGGCCAGCCCTGCACGGGCCGCGCGATGTTCAGCGGCCCCTTGACCGAGAAGAACTTGCCCTTGTGGTTGAGCGGCCGGATCTTGTCGAGATCGGAGAACACCCCCGCCTCCTTGTCCATCACGAGCGCGTGATCGGACCAGCCGTCCCACAGCCCCGTCACGACGTCGAAGAATTCCTCGGCGCGCTCGTAGCGTTCGGCATGGCGCAGCGCGGTCTCGAGACCGAAGTTGAGCGCAGCCTCCGGGTTCACCGTCGTGACGATATTCCAGCCCGCGCGGCCGCCGCTCAGGTGGTCGAGCGATGCGAAGCGGCGCGCAAGCAGGTACGGATCCTCGTAGCTCGTCGTGCCGGTCGCGATCAGGCCGATGCGGTCGGTGCATGCGGCGATCGCCGACAGCATCACGAGCGGGTCGTACGACGTGATCGTGCCGCTGCGCTTGAGCGCATTCGGCGGCATCGGCATCACCGCGAGGTGATCGGCCGTGAAGACCGCGTCGAAACACGCGTGCTCGAGCTTCTGCGCGAGCGACCGGATCACCGGCCAGTTGAAGTTCGCGAGCGTCGGCGCGCTCGGGTGCCGCCACCACGCTGTGTGCAGGCAGATGGGGCGCATGAATCCACCCAGGCAGAGTTGCTTCGTCATACGGGGCTCCTCGTCATTGGAATGCGGTGCGAAACGTGCGGGCCGCGCGCGTGCTGCTCGTGTCGGCGTCAGCGCGCGGCGTTGAAGCGGGCGAAGCCGGCCTCGAGGTCGCCGATCAGGTCGTCGGCGTTTTCGAGCCCGATGTGAAAGCGCACGCACGGGCCGCCCGGGTCCCAGTGCGACGCGGTGCGGTACGCACTGCAGTCGAACGGCATCGCGAGGCTTTCATAGCCGCCCCATGAATAACCGAGCCCGAAATACGCGAGCCCCTCGAGCAGCGCGGCGACGGCCTGCGCGGGCGCCGGGCGCAGCACGACGGAGAACAGCCCCGTCGCGCCGCCGAAGTCGCGCACCCACAGCGCATGACCGGGATCGTCCTCGAGCGCCGGATAGCACACGCGCCGCACTTCCGGACGCGCGGCGAGCCAGCGCGCGACGCGCAGCGCGTTCGCCTGGTGCTGGCGAAGCCGCACGCCGAGTGTCCGGATGCCGCGCAGCGTGAGAAACGCGTCGTCCGAGCCGACGCACTGCCCCGTGTCGCGCTGATACTGTTCGAGCGCCGGCAGCGCGCGCGCGGACGCCGACACCATGCCGATCATCACGTCCGCATGACCGGCGAGGTACTTGGTGCCGGCCTGGATCACGAGATCGGCGCCGTGCGCGAACGCGTCGAAGAACAGCGGCGTCGCCCACGTGTTGTCGAACAGCACCGCGAGCCCGCGGTCGCGCGCGAGCGCGGCGAACGCCGGCACGTCGCACAGCTCCATGCTCTGCGACGCGGGCGCTTCGAGATACAGCGCACGTGTGTTCGGCCGGATCAGCGCGGCGAGCGCGTCAACCGACGCGAACGGATCGAAGTAGGTCGTCTCGATGCCCGCGCGCCGCAGCACGCCGTCGCACAGCTGGCGCGCGGGCTTGTACACCGCATCCGTCATCAGCAGATGGTCGCCGGCCGACAGGCACGACGACAGCGCGGTCGTGATTGCGGCAAGCCCCGACGGGCACAGCACGACACCCGCGCCGTGATCGAGCGCGCGCACCGCTTCCTGCAGCGCGGCCGTGGTCGGCGTGCCGCGCCGGCCGTACACGTATGGCTGCGTGTAGCCGAGCAGGTCGGCCACGCTCGGCGCGAGCACCGTCGAGCCGCGATACACCGGCGGGTTGACGAAGCCGTGATGCGCGGCCGGCGCGCGGCCGCCCGTGACGAGCACGGTGTCGACCTGCGCATCGGCCGCCGGATGGTTCGGGGCGGGCCGCACGGTCAGCCCTTCACGATCCGCACGGCGCCGCGCGCCGCGCTCGTCGTCATCGCTGCGTATGCGCGCAACGCGCCCGACACGCGGCGCTGCCGCTTCTCGGGCTGCCACGCACGCGCGCCGCGCTCCTCCATCGCCGCGCGGCGGCGCCGCAGTTCGTCGTCGGACACGAGGACGTTGATCGAGCGGTTCGGGATGTCGATCTCGATCGCGTCGCCGTTCTCGAGCAGCCCGATCTCGCCGCCCTCCGCCGCCTCGGGCGATACGTGCCCGATCGACAGCCCCGAGGAGCCGCCGGAGAAGCGACCGTCGGTGATCAGCGCGCACTGCTTCGCGAGCCCCTTAGATTTCAGGTAGCTGGTCGGATAGAGCATCTCCTGCATGCCCGGACCGCCCCGCGGCCCCTCGTAGCGGACGATCACGATGTCGCCCGGACCAACCTCACCGCCGAGGATGCCTTCGACCGCCTCCTCCTGCCCTTCGAACACGCGCGCGGTGCCGGTGAACTTCAGCATCCCGCCGTCGACGCCCGCGGTCTTCACGATGCAGCCGTCGCGCGCGATGTTGCCGAACAGCACCGCGAGCCCGCCGTCGCGCGAGAACGCGTGCTCGGCATCGCGGATGCAGCCGTTCGCGCGGTCGAGATCGAGTTCGTCGTAGCGGTTGTCCTGGCTGAACGCGACATGCGTGCGCACGCCGCCGGGCGCCGCGCGATAGAAGCGCGACACCGAATCGACGCGGTTGCGCATCACGTCCCAGCGCGCGAGCACGTGCGCGACGCTCGGCGCATGGACGGTCGGCAGCGTCGTGTTCAGCAGCCCCGCGCGATCGAGTTCACCCATGATTCCGATCACGCCGCCGGCCCGGTGCACGTCCTCCATGTGGACGTCCTGCACCGACGGCGCGACCTTGCACAGCACCGGCACGCGGCGCGACAGCCGGTCGATGTCGGCCATCGTGAAGTGCACCTCGCCTTCGTGCGCGGCGGCGAGCAGGTGCAATACCGTATTGGTCGAGCCGCCCATCGCGATGTCGAGCGTCATCGCATTCTCGAACGCATCGCGCGTCGCGATCGAGCGCGGCAGCACGCTCGCGTCGTCCTGCTCGTAGTAGCGGCGCGCGAGATCGACGATCGTGCGCCCGGCCTCGATGAACAGGCGCTTGCGCTCGGCATGCGTCGCAAGCACCGAGCCGTTGCCGGGCAGCGCGAGCCCGAGCGCCTCGGCGAGGCAGTTCATCGAGTTCGCGGTAAACATCCCGGAACACGAGCCGCAGGTCGGGCACGCGACGTTCTCGACCGCACGCACCTCGTCGTCCGTCACCTGGGAGTCGGCCGCCACCACCATTGCGTCGATCAGGTCGAACGCGCGGCGCTTGCCGCGGAACGTCAGCTTGCCGGATTCCATCGGGCCGCCCGACACGAAGATCACCGGGATGTTCAGGCGCATCGCGGCCATCAGCATCCCCGGCGTGATCTTGTCGCAGTTCGAGATGCAGACCATCGCATCCGCGCAGTGCGCGTTCACCATGTACTCGACGCTGTCGGCGATCAGCTCGCGCGACGGCAGGCTGTACAGCATGCCGTCGTGGCCCATCGCGATGCCGTCGTCGATCGCGATCGTGTTGAACTCCTTCGCGACCGCGCCGGCGGCTTCGATCTCGCGCGCGACCAGCTGGCCGAGATCCTTCAGGTGCACGTGACCGGGCACGAACTGCGTGAACGAATTGACGACCGCGATGATCGGTTTGTCGAAATCGGCGTCGGTCATCCCGGTGGCGCGCCACAGGCTGCGCGCGCCTGCCATGTTGCGGCCGTGCGTGGAAGTGCGTGAACGATAGGTGGGCATCGTGATCCTCGGTTGATTCGTTGCGAAATGGGGGCGGGTGGCGGGCTGCCGTCAATGCGGCCTGCCGGCCGCGCCCCAGTTGTTGTCGTTCTTCGCGAGCGTCGGCAGCACGAACGACAGGATCTTTCTCCGGTCGAGATCGGACGACACGCTGAGCTTGTATTCGAGCGCCGTCAGCTTGATCACGATGGACCTAAGCGCCTGGGTCAGGCGTTCGTAGCCCCCTTCGAAATAGAGTGAGCCGCCACGCTGCGCGATCACGCCGTGACGGGACAGGTAATGAAACAGCGCGACCGACGAGCGCGCGTCGTAGTTGTCGAGCGGCGGCGCCTGCAGCGGGTAGCGGATCAGGCGCTCGGCCAGGATGTACTGGATCGAAGCGCGCAGCACGCGGTCGTCCGAGCGCAGCCGGAACAGCGCGAGGATCGACAGGATGTCGACCCGCAACTCCTCCGCGCCCGCACCGTTGCGCGTGCTCTTCGCATCGAGGTACTCCGGGATCGGCAGGAAGCCGGTGCGATGGTGGTACTCGTGCAGATGGACCCAGATCGCGCTCGCCTGCGTCAGCAACTCGTCGTCCGCCGCGAGCAGATCCGGGAACGCGGTGGGCGACCAGTTCGCTTCGATTGCCGGGCGCGTATGGCGCTTGAAGCGCTCGACGAACTTGTCGATGAAGTAGTACGCCTTGTGATACGCGCGCAGGTCGGCGTCGATGAAGTTCTCGCCGAATACCGCGACCGCGAGCGGATTGAGAAAGCCGTCCGTGCACATGCGGATCTGCACCGGCAGCGCGTTGCCGTCCGGCGCGATCGCGAGTACGCTCGGCGGAATCGGCACGGGCGCGATCGCGGCCGCCTCGAGGAACGCGTCGGCGTTGTAGGGCACGTCGAAGAACCCGAGGATGAAACTCGGGTCCACCGAGTACGTGAGATCGAGAAGGCGCCCCGATGCGAGGCAGCGGTTCTCCAGCGCCACGAGCAGCGCACGCACATGCGGGTTGTCGGCGTAGTCGCCGAGATGCGTGCGTGCGCACTGCGCGATGCGCGCGACGTCGGTGCGAAAACCACCGGCGAGGATCTCGCCGCGGCAGCGGTTGGTGGCTAGTACGATTTCGCGTTTCATGTCGGTCATCCTGTCGGCACGCGTCGTCACACGACGCGGAACTCCCGCTGCAGATAGACGAGCGTGTCGTCGTCGGGCACCGCACAGTGCAGCGCCACCACTTCGCCGACCAGCAGCTCATGCGTCGCCGCGCTCATCGACGCGACGAGCCGGCAGTCGAGCGCGATGCGCGCGCTCGCCAGCACCGGCGCGCGCGTCGCAAGCTCGCCCCACTCGCCCACCGTGAAGCGCGCGTCGCGCTCGTGCGCGGTCCTGCCCGCGAACACGTCGGCGAGAAACCGGTCGGCGGCGCCGAGCGTGTTCACGCAGAACACCTCGTTCGCGATCAGCCGCTGCGCCGATACGCTGCCGCGATTGACCGACACGAGCACCGTCGGCGGCGCATCGGACACCGACAGCACGGCGGTCGCCGTCATGCCGCAGCGCCCGGCAGGCCCGTCGCTCGTGAGTACGTGAACGGCCGACGCCACGCGGCACATCGCGTCGCGAAAGCGCTGCGGCGAGGCGCCCATCGACTGGTCGGGGAACAGTGCGGGTTCGTTGTGGATCATGTCCTGTCTCCGTGCATGGGGGAAAAGCCGCGCATCGCTACCGGTTCACCAGCGCTTTCGGCAGCGACAGCGCGAGCAGTCCGCCCAGCGCCATGCAGCCGGCCATCATGTAGAGGCCCGCGTCGTTTGATGCGGTCAGTTGCTTGAGCAGCCCCATCAGATAAGGGCCGAGGAAGCCTGCGAGATTGCCGACGGAATTGATCATCGCGATCCCGGCGGCGGCCGCGGTGCCGCCGAGGAACGCGGTCGGCAGGCTCCAGAACAGCGGAATCGCGGTGAGGATGCCCATCGTCGCGAGCGTCAGCGCCGCGATCGCAAGCCCCGTCTGATGCGCCCAGCCGACCGCGAGCACGAGCCCCACCGTGCCCATCGCACCGGGCACCGCGAGATGCCAGCGGCGCTCGCGAAGGCGATCCGAACTGTGTGCGATCGCGATCATCGCGACCACCGCAAGCGCATACGGCACCGTCGACAGCAGCCCGATCGTCAGCGGATCGGCCACGCCCGTCGCATGGATGAGCGTCGGCAGCCAGAAGCCGACGCCGTACAGGCCGATCACGAACGAGAAGTAGATTGCGCACATCAGCCACACACGCGGATTCGCGAGCACCGCACCGAGCGACAGGTGAGACTTGACCGCGTCCTCGGCATTCACGTTGCGTTCGAGCAGCGCGCGCTCTTCGTCGTTCAGCCACTTCGCCTGCGCGATCCGGTCGTCGAGCAGCGCGTAGACGAGCAAACCCGCGACGATCGACGGCAGCCCTTCGAGCAGATACAGCCACTGCCAGCCGTGCCACCCGTTGATGCCGTCGAACGCCTTCAGGATGTAGCCGGAAATCGGGCCGCCGACGACGCCCGACAGCGCGACGGCCGTCATGAACATCGTCGTGATCCGCCCCCGCCGATGGGCCGGATACCAGTAGGTCAGGTACAGGATCACGCCCGGGAAGAAGCCGGCCTCGGCGGCGCCGAGCAGGAATCGCATCGCGTAGAACGCCGTCGGCGTCGTGACGAACATCGTCAGCGCGGACACCGCGCCCCACGTCACCATGATTCGCGCGATCCAGACGCGTGCGCCGATGCGGTGGAGGATCAGGTTGCTCGGCACCTCGAAGATGAAATAACCGAAGAAGAAGATGCCGGCGCCGAGCCCGTAGGCCGCGTCGGACAGCCCGAGATCGCCTGCCATCTGCAGCTTCGCGAAGCCCACGTTCACGCGGTCGAGATACGACACCAGGTAACAGAACAGCAGCAACGGCATCAGCCGCCACGCGACCTTGCGATAGGCGGCGTCTTCCGACGCCCGCTCTGCGGGCAATAGGGTCGATACGAGCGTCTCCATGATTTTTTTCCTTGTTTGCGATCGATTGTCATTCGTTGCGCACGGCGTCTTGCACGCGTCGCCCGACGGCGGCACCCGCGATCCGGCGCACGAGGCGGCGAGCCGTCCTCCTCCGGTCGGCTCGTTCTCGCATGCGGGGTGCCGCGTGCCGCACGCATGTGTGCGGCACGCCGGGCGGGTGTCGATCCGGCTCGCGGGCGCGGATCAGGTGCGCGTCGGCCTCGCGAGGTCCGTTCGTGGCGTTGCCGCAGATCCGGGGGCTCGTTGTACGTCGTTGTGCCCGGGCGCAGCGTCGCAGGCAACGCGCAAGATGCGCATGACGCGCGGATGGTCGAAAGCCTTGTTCATGTTCAACCTTTTGCTCACATGCCCGCTTAGGGCGCCTTTAAAACGCTCGTCGACGTTCGAAGTCGCGAACGCACCGCTGGATCGGGCGCTCTTGTGGAGCGCTCGATGCCTTGATTCCGTCATGCCGCACGCGGCGGCCGATCGCGCAGCCCCGCCATGTAGGCGACCGTGCGGTCGTGATAGGCCGCCGACACGCCCGCGTCGGCCAGCCCGCGAATCAGCAGGTCGCGGTAGCGCGCGCTCGGCGCGGCGTCGCAATCGAGCGTGACCGCACCGCGATACGTCAGCGCATGTACGCGCCGCCCGCCGGGCTCCAGCACCTCGACCGCGTAGCGGACGTAGCGGCCGAGATGCACGCCTTCGCGACGCTCGAGCGCGTCGAGCATGCGCATCGGCAACCGGTACAGCGCGCCCTCGACGAGCGCACCGGCAGCCGGCTCGATGTTCGCGCAGCAGACCGGCTCGTTGAGCGACGCGTAATTGAACGCGAGGCGATGGCCGTCGAGCCGCGCCGCGCCCGCGAAGTACCTCGCCGCGTCGCAGCCGAGCGACGCCGACAGGCTCGCAAGGTTCATGCATGAGCCGTATGCGAAATACGCGAACGGCTCGTCACGAAGCAGGTCGTCCGGCGTCATCACGACGCGCTCGCGGCATGCGGCGTGCCGAGCACGTAGTGGTCGTAGATCGCCGCGACCGACGCGATCGAGTCGAGCACGAAGTCGCCGATCGGGATGTCGATGCCGAGCGTCTGCTCGATGAACAGCACGAAGTGCACAAGCGACAGCGAATCGAGCAGGTTGGCGTCGAGCAGGTTCGTCTGCGCGGTCACGCGCGCCGGCGCGCCCGGGTCGATCCCGGCCAGAAACGTCTTCACGCTGTCGATCAATTCGTCGAGGCTCATCATCCGCATCACGATCACGCTCCAGAAACGCACGTTCATCCCGGCCCGCGCGCATCGCACTGGCCGGCTTCGCCTTCACCGAACCGCAAGATCCTTCACATCGTCCTTCGCTTTTGACTTTCGACCGGGCGTCATGCACCATGCGACGCGTCGACACGACAAACCCGGTCAGCATCTCAACCAGAGATAAATAGGAGACTTAATCAATATGACAACTCATACACTGTTCTACTGCCCCGGCCATCTTTCGTTTGCACCGCACGTCATCTTGCGCGAGCTGGGCGAACCATTCGAACTCGCACTCGTTTCGATCAAGGACGGTGCGACGCAGAGCGCCGAATTCCGGCAGCTCAACCCGAAAGGCAAGGTGCCCGTACTGCATACCGGCGACGAAGTGCTGACGGAGTCGTCGGCGATCCTGCTCTATCTCGCGTTGCGCTTTCCGCAGGCGCGGCTCGTGCCCGATACCGCGATGGGCCTCGCACGCGCCATCGAGTGGATGAACTGGCTGGCGTCAGTATTGCCCGGAACGGTCGCGCTCAACTTCCATCCGTCGCGTTTCAGCGAAGACCCGGCTGCGCACGACGGCATTCGCGCGAAGGGCCGCGCGGGCATCCTCGCTGCGTATGCGCAGATTGACGAACGGCTCGCGGCGCGCGACTGGGCGCTCGGCGAGCACTACTCGATCGTCGATCCGATGCTGCTGATATTTTTCAAATGGGGGAACATGCTGAAGCTCGACATGCGCGGGTTCGAACATTGGGCCGCGCATACGGAGCGCATGCTCCGCCGCCCTGCCGTCGCGACCGCGTTGTCGGTCGAACAGATCTCGATCTGGGCGTAGCGGCGAAGCCGGGTCGGGTTTGCGCCCGATCCGGAATGCCGCCCGCGTCCGTCGCGTCTCCTTCATCTTCTCAGGTCCTTTTTGCCGCTTTTCTTTGCCTGTTGCGCTGATCCTGCTACACGCGCGCGCACATGCGTCGCGCACGCCGCGGATCGTCCAGGCCCCGGCTCCGGGAACAGGAGCCATGACCGCAATCATGTATGGCGCTCTCTGCGTTCGCGTTGCTGCACCGCTCAGCACACTTTCTGCGATCACATCGAATGCGTGAACAATGCAACATCCATTTCGTGACGTCCAATATATTTTTCGTCTTCCACTAAGTCGTCACGCATATTATTCATCGAGCTGCCGGCGGGTCTTGACCTGCCTGATTTCTTCGTGCCATTTCAATCTTGGAGAAGGGCCTCGGCTGCTTCAGCTGAACAATACCGCTGCTTGAACTCGTGGGGCGGCGGATAGGCCAGACTCGAATGTGGTCGGATGGCATTGTAGTGACGCCGCCACTGCTCGATCACAACTTTCGCTTCCATGCGGGTTCGAAACCATTCCAGGCTCAGGCATTCATCTCGGAACTTGCCGTTGAAGCTCTCGTCCGCGCCGTTCTGCCAAGGCTTGCCGGGGTCGCTGAGTGCCATGTCCATGCCATTCTGTGCAGGCCACCTCAGGATGGCGCTCGATACGAACTCTGAGTCGTTGTCCGAACGCAAGTAACGAAGCGCACCATGAAGGCTGACCAATTGGGACAGGACTTCGATGACACGTCCGGAACGAATCGATCCGGCCACGTCGATTGCCAGGCATTCCCGCGTGTACTCGTCGATCACCGTCAGACACTTCAACTGTTGGCCGTCGGCGCACTCGTCGAATACGAAGTCGTACGCCCAGACATGTCGTGCCGCTGTCGCCGGCTGCGGCCGATAACCAATCTATTATCCGAAGCAGGATCTCGCTGCACCGGCACGACTGCATTGCCCTCACCGAACGCGGCCGAAAATGCCTGCGCGCGGGCTTTCTCGACGCCCCACCGACATCGCTCAGGACAGCATCATCCCCTGCATCCTGTGCGAGAAATGCGCGCGCTCGGCCGTCTCCATCAGCATCAGGAATTCGTCCTGCGTCATGTGAATCAGCGCCTCATGATCGCCGGCCTCGAAATAGACTTCCGGCTGCTGCGCGAGGCGTTCCTCGAGGAACGTCTTCATCCCGTACGCCATGCAGACCGGCGGCAGCGCGCCCATGTCGCAATCCTTGAACAGCTCGCGTAATTCGACCTCCCGGGCGAGCACGAGATGGCGTCCCGTCTTCACCCAGAGGTCCGACAGGCGCACGGCGTGCGTCGTCGGCAGTACGGCGGCGACGTAACCCTCGGCGTCCTCGAGGAGCACGGTTTTCGCGAGGCGATCGCCGGGAATGTGCGCGGCGGCAGCCGTCTCCATGCTCGTATGGCTATAGGGGTGGTACACGACTTCGTACCGCGATGACTTCTGGCGCAGGCAATCCTGCAGGGTGGCTGAGACCGGCATGGCGCACCTCGTCTGGGCAAATCGGGCCAATCGGGCGAACGGCGTTCGCTCCGGATTCGTTCAGCATAGGTCGCATTTCGGCCCAATGGAAACGCCCTTGCGCGGCGCCCCGTGCAGATGGCCCACAGCCGGCCACCGGCCCCTTTTCATCGCTCGCCGCCCTCGCCGGCAGGCGAAATTCCGCCTCGGAACAGGCTTGGGCAGCCCCTCATTTTTGTAGACGAATTTAGGCGGTGCCTGTGTAAAGGCGGATGAGCTCGACAATTGGCCGATGACGAGAAGTTCGACCGTTAGTTGCATTTATCTAGGGAAACAAGAAGATACCGCCCGGATGCGACATTCAAAAGCGCGCCCGCGAATGCCCGCCGGCGCGCCGGCAAACGCCGTGGCCCACGGCTTTCCCGGTGCCCTATACTGAGCCGGCCGCCCACTGTCCCGCGGCGGAAACCGACTCCCGGAGCGATCATGCATTACCAGTTGATCTACGAACTCGTCGACGATTACCTGTCGCGGCGCGACGCATTCCGTGCGGAGCATCTTGCGCTCGCGCAGGCCGCGACCGAGCGCGGCGAACTCGTGCTCGCCGGCGCGCTGGCGGAGCCGGCCGATCAGGCCGTGCTCGTGTTCGAAGGCGATTCGCCGGCAGCGGCCGAATCGTTCGCGCGCGCCGATCCGTACGTGCAGAACGGCCTCGTGAAATCGTGGCGCGTGCGGCCGTGGCGCGTCGTGGTCGGCAAGCACGCGCCGCGGCCGGCGTAAACAGGCCCTACAGCCACCCTGCCCGCTTGAAGCGCCACCACAGCGCGAGGTCGGCGATGGCCATCACCGCGATGCAGCCGTAGAACCCGTATTTCAGGTGCAGCTCGGGCATGTTCGCGAAGTTCATTCCGTAGATGCCGGCGATCATCGTCGGTATCGCGAACAGCGCGGCGAACGAGCCGAGCCGCTTGGTCACCTCGTTCTCCGCGAGCGAAATCATCCCGAGGTTGACCTGGATCGCGGTGACGACCATCTCGCGGCGCCCTTCGATCGTCTTCACGATCCGCTGCAGATGGTCGTACACATCGCGGAAGTAAGCCGCCATCCCGCTGCAGACCTGCGGCACGCGCCCGCCGGTGAGCTTCGCGAGCGGCTCCATCAGCGGCGCCGTGTGCTGGTACAGCAGCACGAGCCGGCGCTTCAGCGAATAGAGATCCTCGATGATCGCGCGCGACGACGCGGGTGTCGCCTTCGCGAAGATGCGATCCTCGAGTTCCTCGAGTTCGGCCCCAAGCGTTTCGAGGATCGGGAAATACCGGTCGACGACCTGGTCCATCAATGCGTAGAACACGAACGCCGAGCCCTCCCGCAGCAGATGCGGCTCCCGCTCGCAGCGCTTGCGCACGTCGCGGAAATCGTGCTCCGTATGGTTGCGAATCGACAGCACGTAATTCGGGCCGACGAACACGTTCAGTTCGCCGACCTTGAATTCCCCGTCGTCGTCGAGTTCGACGGTATGCAGCACCGCGAACAGCGAATCGCCGTATTCCTCGATCTTCGGCCGCTGATGGCCCTTGCGGGCATCCTCGAGCGCAAGCTCGTGCAACCCGAACTCCTCGCCCATCAGGTCGATTTCCTCGGGCGTCGGATCCTTCAGCGCGACCCATACGAAGCATTCGGGCTTCGACACGTAATCGCTGATGGCGTCGATGTCGATATCGGCCAGCTTGCGGCCATCCTGGTAAGCAGCGCAGTTGATCAGCATGTTGTCCACGATGTTGCGGTTTGCGCATCAGTTTACCGGGTTGCCGCACGAACGGCCCGGCTTGCGCGGCCCGCCGATATTGGTCATGATCGTGCTGCGTGCGCCGCGGCACGCGCGTCGGGGCACGCCGACAGGCCCGCCGGGCCTGCGTTGCGCAATGCACAACGGCCGTGCGGCCCCACCGTCAAGGAGACAGACCTATGTGGTATTTCTCGTGGATACTCGGCATCGGCGTGGCGCTCGGCTTCGGCATCATCAACGCGATGTGGCTGGAAGCGGAAGTGTTCTCGCGCGACGACAAGCGCGGCGACACGTCGCGCCGGGACGCGGGGAGCCGGTATTCGTGACGCATCTCGTGTTCTTCTGCGGTCACGCCGGCACCGGCAAGACCACACTCGCGAAGCGGCTCATCGGGCCGCTGATGCGCGCGACCGGCGAGGCGTTCTGCCTGCTCGACAAGGACACGCTGTACGGCCGCTACAGCGCGGCCGCGATGGCCGCGCTCACGGACGATCCGAACGACCGCGACAGCCCGCTCTACCTGAAACATCTTCGCGATCCCGAATACCAGGGCCTGCTCGACACGGCCCGTGAAAATCTTTCGCTCGGCATCGGCGCGCTCGTCGTCGGCCCGCTGTCGCGTGAAGTGCGCGACCGGCGCATCCTCGATCGCGCATGGCTCGGCATCGCGCCCGACGTCACGCTGACGGTCGTCTGGGTCCACACGTCGGAAGACGTCGCGCATCGGCGGATCGTCGCGCGCGCCAATCCGAACGATGCGTACAAGCTCGCGCACTGGGACGAATACCGGCAGCGCCGCTTCGTGCCGACCGGCCGCGAATGCGACGGTATCGTGATGTTCGACAACACCGCGCCGTCCGACGCGGACATCGACGCGCTGCTGTACCGCATCGTGCCGCCGCCGCAACCGGCGACGATCGTCCCGCCGCTGCCGGCCTGATCGCGCTTTCCCTTCCCGCAAAAAACGACGCCGGAAGCGCTGCTGCGCTCCCGGCGTCGTACGGCCCTCGTGCCGGAGACTGGCTGGCGAATCGTCTGGTAACGACGACAGTCAGGCAACCGCGTGCATGCGCTCCATCGTGCCGCCTTCGTACAGCTTGCCGAAACGGTTCGCCAGGAACGCCTTCAGCGACACCTTTTCCTGCGGGATGAAACCGCTCTGCGGCAGCTTCTTTTCGCGGAACAGATCGAGCACCGCGCACATCGCGCCGGCCGTCGTGATCTGGATCGCGCTCATGTGCATCCCGCACACGTCCTTCGCGAAGATCTTGCGCGTAAACACGTCCTGCACCAGTTGGCCGTCCTTCACGCCCGTCACCGTGACGAATACGAGCACGACGTCCTGCTTCGTCGACGGCACCGCGCGGCGCATGATCGACTTCAGCGTGTCGCGATCGGTCGACAGGCGCAGGTCTTCCAGCAGGAACTGGACGAGCTCGCGGTGGCCCGGGTAGCGCACCGACTTGTAGTCGAGCGTCTCGACCTTGCCCGACAGCGTCTCGCACAGCGTGCCGAGGCCGCCCGACGTGTTGAACGCTTCGTATTCGGTGCCGTCGAGCGAGAAGTGCTCGAGGCCTTCGAGCGGCTGCACCCACTGCTTGCGGCCGTCGCGGATCGCCTCGCACGGCTGGCAGTATTCGTTGATCAGGCCGTCGACGCTCCACGTCAGGTTGTACTTCAGCGCGTTGGTCGGATATTCCGGCAGCGCGCCCACGCGCATCTTCACATCGCGCACTTCGCTGAAGCCGTTCACGAGCTCGTGCGCGGCGATGCCGATGAAGCCCGGCGCGAGGCCGCACTGCGGCATGAACGCGCGGTCGGAGCCGTCGGCCAGTTCGCGGATCGCATGGGTGGCGCGCACGTCTTCGGTCAGGTCGAAGTAATGAACGCCCGCGGCCTTCGCGGCGGCGGCCACGTTGACCGCGAGGTAGTAAGGCAGCGCGTTGACGAGCGCATCGAAGCCCTTCACCGCTTCGCGAATCGCATTCGCGTCGGCCGAGTCGACCCGTTGCGTCGCGATGCCTTCGCGCGACAGCTTCGCGAGCGCATCCGCATCGCGATCGAACGCGACGACTTCGTAGTCGCCCGTTTCGCGCAGCATGTGAGCAATGGTGTGGCCGATCAGACCTGCGCCGACGATGGCGATTTTCATGCGCTTATCTCCTGATGATGGGTTGGTGTGGGTGTACGGCGTCGAGCCATGAACACAGTGTAGGGACGCTCAAAATCAGTTCCAAGACGAAGAATGATGCGAAACGACCTATAGTTTCGACGTTATGACGATATATTTCGACGAAACGACCAATCCATCTAGAAATCGCGTGGCAAGGCTGTCGCAAACCACCCGTTGGCGGACGGTTGTGCATTGCATGCGCGAAGACGACGTACGGCGTGGTTCCGAACGCACGAACTGCTCATGCGTCAGGTGCGACACGCCGGTAGAAGCGGAATACGGAAGGCGATTCGGGAGAGACGCGTGAAGTACGCGAAAGAATGGCGACGGGCGCCCGTGCCGATCATGATGTCCAGCGAAGGCCGATGCGAATACGTGCGGGCACCTACGCGACATTGATCCCGGCGCCCGTGACGCAACGAAGCCTGCGCCGCGCATGCGCTCGCGCCGTTCGTCATGCGCGGCGCGACGTACAACAACTCAGCCGCCGATCGTCCCGCGATCGATCTTGCGCGACAGGATGATCGACGTCGTCGTGCGCTCGACGCCTTCGAGCGTGCCGATCTGGTCGAGCAGATCGTTGAGCCGTTCGGGCGAATCGGCGCGCAGCCATGCGACGTAGTCGTACTCGCCGCTCACCGCGCACAGCAACTGGACTTCCGGCATCCGGTCGAGCTTGCGCAATACGTCCTTGCCGAACTTCGGCGTGAGGATGATGCCGACGTACGCATAGATGCTCGCGTCGAGCACGTCCTGCCCGAGCCGCACGCTGTACCCGGCGATCACGTTGGTGCGTTCGAGCCGCGCGATGCGCGCGACGACCGTCGTGCGCGCCACGTCGAGCTGGCGCGCGAGATCCGCGACGCTCGCGCGCGCGTCGGCTTGCAGCAGCGCGACGAGCTGCCGGTCGAGATCGTCGAGTTGGTCGAGGCGGGGTGGACGCATGACGCTGGGCCGGCACGCACGTGCCGACGGAGTGGAAAGTGACGCGATGATAGCGCCGAACGCGTGCACGCCCAACCGGTATGGCCCGGCTTCGACGCTTCGATTTCGATTCGTATCGGATGTAAGCAAGTGTCGCATTCACTGCCGCCCTGCAGGCAACGTGCTACTAATAATGGGCGACGCGAGATCCGCGCCGGCGGCGATGGCCGCCGCGCCCGCTCGCAAGACACCACCCCGGGAGCCAACCATGAAGAAAATCTCGCTCACCCTCGCTACGCTCGTCGTTGCAGCCAGCGCATTCGCGCAAACCCCGGCGCAGCCGCAAGCACCCGCCCAGGCGCCGGCCACGACGGTCGCGGCGTCGGCACCGAGCGCCGAGCAACGCGCGGCACGCCACGAAGCGCGCATCGAGGAGCGCATCAAGTATCTGCACGACCAGTTGAAGATCACGTCGGCGCAGGAGCCGCAATGGAAGACGTTCGCCGATACGATGCGCGACAACGGCGCCACGATGGGCCGCCTCTATAGCGAACGGATGGCCAAGCGCGACGTGTCCGCGCTCGACGACATCAAGCAGTATGCGGAACTGTCGCAGGCGAACGCCGACGGCGCGAAGAAGCTCGCCGACGCATTCGCGCCGCTCTACGAGAGCTTCCCGGCCGAGCAGAAAGCGCTGGCCGACACGACCTTCCGCAACTGGCTGCATCACGGCGGCGAGCACCGCGGCAAGGGCAAGACGAAGGGCAAGGAAGGCAAGGCGGCCGCCGCGCCGGCCGCGAGCGCGCCCGCGCAGCCCTGACGGCCTCCCTGCCGGCGCCGTGCGGGCCCGCCCGGGCCGAACGGCGCGATCGGCGACGGCGCGTCACACGGCGCGCCGAATTCGGGATAAGCTCCCGGCTTTTCCCGGTTTCCCGCCCTTCCCCGCCATGCTCGAACTCAAGCAACTCGATCTGCATACCGATCCGCAGGCCCGTCGCGTCGTCAAGGACGAAACCGTCGCCGTGTCGTTCGCGGATGCCGACGGCGAACTGATGAGCCTCGAAGGCCCGAACCGTTATGTCGCGGGCGACGCGCTGATCACCGGCTCGACGGGCGACCGCTGGGTCGTGTCGCGCGCGCGCTTCGACGCCAAATACCTGCCCGCCGATCCGGCGCTCGCGCCCGGCACGCCGGGTGCCTATCGCAATCGGCCGGCCGTCGTGCTCGCGCGCCGGATGGACGAACCGTTTACGATCGCCCGCTCGGAAAACGGCGACACGCTGCGCGGCGTGGCCGGCGACTGGGTGATGCAGTATGCGCCCGGCGACTACGGCGTCGTGCAGGCGCAGCGCTTCGCGCAGGTTTACCGCGACGCATAATGCACCGCGCCGGCCCGATGCCGGCGCCGCCGCTCACGCAAAATCTTCGTCGAGTTCGAGTTCCGCGTCGCGCTCGACGGCCTCGCCCGCCGCGTGCCGTTCTTCGAGCGACCCGAGCATCGCTTCCGTATACGCATGCAGCACCGCATGGCTGCGCGCGCGCTGCATCGGCTTGAGCGCCAGGTAGCGCGCGAGCGCGGCCGGCACGATCCGGATGTCGAGCGTCATCCGCTTAGGCACCGCGCCGAACCGCATCGCGAGCCAGTGCACGGACAGGAAGCGCCCGCGCGCGTCGCTGCTTTCGGCGAAGCGCGTCTGCTCCGGAAAGAGATCGCAGATCACGCGCGCGAGCGCGTCGAATTCCGCGCTCTGGCATTCGATCAGATAGTCGTCCATTCCGTCTCTCCCGTCAGGCCGCCGCACGCGACGGCCGGCACGTCTTCACCAGCACGACCACCAGGACTGCGGCCAGCACGAAATACGCGGCCTCGACCCACGCGGCCGGCAGCACGCGCACCTGGTACAGCAGCGTCGGCGTCGCCGCGAGCGCATGCAGCACAATCGCGAGCGGCAACACGGCGATTCGGCCGGCCTGCACGCCGCGCCACACCAGCACCGACAGCGCCAGTTGCACCGCGAACGCCGCGCAGCGTTCGAGCAGCAACAGCAAGATCGACTGGGCCGACAGCGTCGCGAGCATCATGTGCAGCCGCACCACGGTGTCGACCGGCAGGTCGGCCAGCTGCGTCTCGAGCTGGCCGCGGCTCGCGAGCCACGCGAGATACGACCACTGGCCCCACACGAGCACGCCGACGAACCACGCTTCGGCGCCGCCGTGGCCGATTCCGTAGCCGATCCCGCGACCGTCGCCGGCCGATGCGCCGTACCGGCGGTTCAGAAAACGCATCCCGAGATAGCGGCCGACTTCCTCGAATACGGCGGACGCGAGCGCGCCGTACGCGACGAACGCGAGCGGCTGCGTCAGCCAGCCGTCCTCGGGCGTGTGGCTCAGCACGAGCCCGTGGAATGCGCGCTCGAGGATCATCGCGAACAGCGTGAAGACGGCGACGCCGACGATCGTGTCGCGGCGGTTGAGCGCAAGCGGCTTGCGCAGGAAGCGGTAGAGAACGAGCGGCAGCAGCGCGATGATCAGCGTGGCGGCGATCAGCGCCGCCAGCGTGACGGGAGCGACAGTCATGTATTTCCTTGGTTCGAGGCAGCGCACCTGACGCGCCGCGTGCCCCGAATGATACTCAGCTTGCGGTCGACGCGCGCGCGATCAACTCGCCGGGCAGCATCGCGACGCGCACGTCGCCGGCCGCGCCGTCGATCCGCTCGTGCACGAATTCGACGGCCTTGTAGCCGATTTCATAGGTCGGCTGACGGATCGTGGTGATGCCGATCAGCTCGGCCCATTCCGGATCGTCGATCGACAGCAGCGCCGCCTGCTGCTGCCATGCGGCGCCGAAGCGCGCGCGCAGATGGCGCGCGATCGCCAGCGCGACCGGCGCATTCGCGGCGAACAGCGCGGCGCGCACGCCGCGCCGGGCCGCATCGTCGATGCGGGCATCGACGTCGGCGAGCGCCGCCGCGGCCGCGTCCGCTTCGTTCAGATCGAGCACGACCGTCGGCGGCGCCGGCAGCCCGCGCGCCGCCAGCGCCGCGCGGAACGCGGTCTCGCGCACGCGTCGCGAACTGACGTGCTCGAACGGCTGCACGACGAAATGGATCGCGTCGAAACCGTGTTCGACCAGGTGCCCGAGCGCCGTCTCGATCGCATCGGCGTTGTCGAGGCCGATCAGGTCGGCCTCGAAGCCCTCGACCGTGCGGTCGACGAGCACGGCCGGAATGCCGGCGCCGCGCAGCGGACGCAGCACGTCTTCCTCGGCACCGAGCGCGTTGACGATCAGCCCTTCGACGCGGTAGGTCGTGAGCAGTTGCAGGAAGCGGCGCTCCATCTCGACTTCGTTCGCGGCGTGACAGATGAGCGGCATATAGCCGAGCGCATGGCACGCGGCCTCGACGCCCTGCAGCACTTCGACGGTGTAAGGATTGGTCAGGTCGGCCGCGAGCATGCCGAGCAGCCGGTTGCGGCCGCGCTTGAGCCCGCGCGCCATCTGGTTCGGCCGGTAGTTGAGCCGCGCGATGGCCGCCTCGATCCGCTGGCGCAGATCGACGGACAGCACATGCGTCTCGCCGTTCAGATAGCGCGAAACGCTGGTCTTGCCCGTGCCGGCCTCGCGCGCGACGTCGCTGATCGTCGCCGGACGCGTCGTGGAAGGTTGCGAATCGGTCACTGTCGTGCCTCGCGACGTACGATCCGCGCCGCTTCTCGAGCAGACGGACCTTTGTTGTTGGAAACGTAAGCCAACCAGCGGCCTCCCCTGTCCTGGCGCGTGGGCGCCTGTACCGGCCCGGCGCTGCGCCGTCGAGCCGCGCCCGTCAGCCGCGCGCTACGGCAGCCGGCCGCACCGGACCTGGCGCGGATGCCCGTCGCGCGACGCCGCCGGCCGCGTGGCCGGCCGTCGATACGACGAGCGCGGGCGATCATAACGCAGCCAGCCCTCCGGCACCAAGATCATCGATTCTAACGGCGCCTGCGCCGCGTCGCGCCGGTTGCGGCGACGACTCAGGCGTGCGCCAGCGCATCCGGATTGACGAGATTCGTGCGCAGCGTGCCGGCCAGCGCGCCGACCAGGTTTTCCGCGGCGCAGCGCGCCATCGCATGGCGCGTCTCATGCGTCGCCGAGCCGATATGCGGCAGTGCGACGACGTTCTTCATCCGCAGCAGCGGCGAATCGGCCGGCAGCGGCTCCTTTTCGAACACGTCGAGCCCCGCGCCGCGGATCGTCCCCGCGCGCAGCGCATCGACCAGCGCGGCTTCGTCGACGACGGGCCCGCGCGACGCGTTGATCAGGATCGCGCCGCGCTTCATCTTCGCGAATTCGGGCGCGCCGATCAGGTGGCGCGTGTCGGGCGACAGCGGCACCTGCAGGCACACGAAATCCGATTGCGCGAGCAGCGCGTCGAGCGTCACGCGCCGCGCGCCGTACTGTGTCTCGGCCTCGGCATGCGTGGACCGGTTCGCGTACAGCACCTGCATGCGGAAGCCGAGCGCCGCGCGACGCGCGACCGCGCCGCCGATCCGCCCGAGCCCGACGATGCCGAGCGTCTTGCCCTGCACGTCGGTGCCGTACAGGTCCGGGCCGATGCTGCGATGCCAGTGGCCGGCCTTCACCCACTCGGCCAGTTCGACCACGCGCCGCGCGGAGGCCAGGATCAGCGAAAACACCGTATCGGCCGTCGACTCGGTCAGCACGTCCGGCGTATGCGCGAGCACGATGCCGCGCCGCGTGAGATCGGCGACGTCGAAGTTGTCGTAGCCGACCGAGATCGTCGACCACGCCTTCAACCGCGGCGCGCGATCGAGCATCTGCGGCGTGACCTTCAGGCTCGCGCCGATCGCGCCGTCGGCGTCGCCGAGCGCGGCGGCGAGCGCGTCGGCGCCGTCGGCCTGCACGACGTCCGCATGCTCGCGCAGGTACGCGAGAACGTCATCGGGCAGCGGCTTGTACGCGACGATACGGGGCTTCATCGTTTCATTTTCCTTGCAGCGGCGCGGCGAGCGGATGCGCATCGCGCGCCTGGGGTTTGACGGACAGCGTGAGGATCACCGCGGCGACGAGCGCGGCGCTCATGAACGCGTACGACGCGACGGGCGACCCGGTCGCGCCGTTCAAATAGCCGACGAAATACGAGCCGACGAACGAGCCGAGCGCGCCCATGCTGTTGATCAGCGCCATCGCGCCGCCGGCGACGTTCTTCGGCAGCAGTTCCGGCACGATCGCGAAGAACGGGCCGTACGGCGCATACATCGCGGCGCCCGCGACGACCAGCAACGCATACGAGATCCAGAAATGCGACGAGCCGAGCGCGTACGACGCGGCGAACGCGGCCGCGCCGACCAGCAGGAACGGCCACACGAAACCGCGACGCGAACCGACCTTGTCGGACGCCCACGACGCCGCGAGCATCGCGATCGTCGCCGCGAGGTACGGCAGCGCGGACAGCCAGCCGGTCGCGACCATCCCGAGGTCGGAGCCGTTCTTCACGATCGACGGCAGCCACAGCACGAAGCCGTACACGCCGATGCTCCAGCAGAAATACTGCGCGCACAGCTTGATCACGGCCGGCGAGCGGAATGCCTCGCCATAGTTGCGCACCGGCTTGATCGCCGCCTGCTCGGCCGCGAGCGCGGCGTCGAGATCGCGCTTTTCCTGCGCGCTGAGCCACGGCGAATCGGCCGGCTTGTCCTGCACGAGGACCCACCAGCACACGGCCCAGATGACGGCCGGCACGCCTTCGGCGATGAACATGTGGCGCCAGCCGAATTCATGCACGAGATAACCGGACACGATCGACATCCACAGCACGGTGACCGGGTTGCCGAGAATCAGGAACGTGTTCGCGCGCGAGCGCTCGTTCTTCGTGAACCAGTTGCTGATGTAGATCAGCATCGCCGGCATCACGGCCGCCTCGACGATGCCGAGCACGAAGCGGATCGCCATCAGCGACGGGATGTTGCTGACCACGCCGGTCAGCGCCGCGCAACCGCCCCACAGCACGAGGCTGACGAACACGAGCCTCTTCACGCTGCGGCGTTCCGCATAGATCGCGCCGGGGATCTGGAAGAAGAAGTAGCCGAGGAAGAACAGCGCGCCGATCAGCGACGACAGGCCCTTGCTGATGCCGAGATCCTGGTTGATGCCGGCCGCCGCCGCGAACCCGTAGTTCGCGCGATCGAGGTAGGCAAGACTGTACGTGATGAAGACGATCGGCATGATCGTCCACCAGCGTCGAGCTGCGAGATTGGCTGCCATCAGAGTGTCTCCTGAGTAGACCGGCATCGGCGCATCGTTGCGTCGTCCGGTCTCATGCAAAACCGTGCATGAAGCACGAAATGGATCCGCGGATCGTGCCGTGTCCGGCCTCTCATTGCGCGGTGACGGTTTCCTCTAGGCGATCGGCGCGATTGCTGACCTTTTCCAGCCGGTCGAGCGCGTCGCGCGTCGGCAATCCTTCCGAATCGCCGATCACCTGGATCGCGAGCGCACCGATCCGGTTGCCGCGCGCGACCGCCTGCTCGACGCTGCGCCCTTCGAGCAGCGCGCTGACCACGCCGACCGCGAAGCCGTCGCCGGCGCCGACCGTATCGACGACCTTGTCGACGCGCTCGCCTGCGATCGTGCCTTCGCGGCCGTCGGCCGTGCGGAAATACGCGCCTTGCTCGCCGAGCTTGATCACGACGCCGCGCGCGCCCTGCGCGAGATAGAAGCCCGCGATGTCGGCCGGCGTGTCGTGCCCGGTGAGCTGCCGCCCTTCGGCCAGACCCGGCAGCACCCAGTCGGCGAGCGTCGCGAGCGCATTCAGCGTCTTCGCCATCACGTCGGCGGACGGCCACAGCGTCGGACGCAGGTTCGGGTCGAACGAGATCGTCTTGCCGGCCGCACGCATCTCGCGCGCGAGCCGGAATGCGAGTTCGCACGACGTCGCCGAGATCGCCGGCGCGACGCCCGTCAGGTGCAGGTGACGCGCGCCGAGCACGTAGTCGGCCACGTAGTCGTCGCACGACAGGTAGCTCGCCGCCGAGCCCTTGCGGAAATATTCGACGGTCGGGTCGCTGCCGTCGTCGTTGCGCGACTTCAGCTGGAAACCGGTCGGGTAGCGCGGATCGACGGTCACGCACGACGCGTCGATGCCCTCGCGCGCCAGCGTGTCGAGCACGTAGCGCCCGAACGAATCGCTGCCGACCCGGCTCATCCAGCCGACCCGGAAGCCGAGCCGCGACAGGCCGATCGCGACATTGAGATCGGCGCCGGCGATCCGCTTCGCGAATTGCCCGGCGTGCGCGAGGTGGCCCGGCTCCGTCGCGACGAACATCGCCATCGCTTCGCCGTAGGTCACGACATCGAGTGCTGCTTTCATGACTGAACTCCTCAGGATCCTGCCGCCGTTACGCGGTCGCGAGCCACGCGACGCGCCGGCACGCATCGCCGGCCAGGTCGGCCGCGTCGAACGGGAACTCGATGCCGCGCGGCGCATGCTGCGGCAGCGCCGCGAGCACGCCGGTCACGAGCGGGTCGTTCGGCGCCGGCGCGGCGGCGAAACGACGCGCGCCCTCGCCTTCGGTGGCCTTGCAATGAATGTATTCCACATGCGGTGCGAGCACCTGCGCGCAATCGAGCGGCGCTTCGCCGCGCCACTGCCAGTTGCCGATGTCGAACGTCATGCCGAGCGCGTCGGGCAGGCCGGCATCGGCGAGCGCGTCGAACAGCCCGCGGAACTGCGCGAACGCGCCGCCGACCTCGAGCTGGCCGTTCTCCACCACCACGCGGGCCCGCGCGCCGCGCGACAGCGCGTCGATCTCCGCCGCGTGCGCATCGCCGGCGAAGCCGCCGAGCTGGAATTTCACGAAGCGCGCGCCGAGCGCGTCGGCTTGCGCGAGCGCGTCGCGCAATGCGTCGGCATCGAGCGCCCCCGTTTCCGTATACAGCGAATCCTGCGTCGAATAGACCGACCACAGCCCGTGGCCGGCGATCTGCGCGCCGAGCGCGGCCAGCGCGCCGGGCGCCGTGTCGTCGTCCGACGCGAACAGTTCGCGCCGCACTTCGAAACCGGCCGCGCCGGATGCCGCCACGGTCGCGATGAATGCACTGTGGCCCTCCTGGCGCACCCGGTCCATTCCGAATGCGCTCGCCACGATCACGATGTCTGCCATATTGCCCTTTTTCACCGGAATGGAACCGGTTCCATTTGCTTGAGACGGATGGTGCGCTTCGCTTCGGACACACGCCATAGAGGAAATCCCTAAGGCTCTGTCGTGACGCGAATACGCGCCCCGGCCGTATGCAATGCATGTTCCCGGCGCGGCTTCGAGCGCCTACGCGAGATCCTGCGCAAGACTCATTTCGAGGAATTGCACGGCGACCCGCGACGGCGCGCCGCCATGCGGTACGAGAATGGAAAAGTGCCGCGTGAGCGGCGCGGGCGCCAGCGAGCGCGGCACGAGCGCCGCATCCTCGTGCCGCAGCGACATCGCGGACACGAACCCGACGCCCATCCCCGCGCGCACGGCCTCCTTCACGGCTTCGACGCCGGCGATCTCGAACGCGACACGCATCGGCGCGCCGCCATGCGCGAACGCGCGCTCGACGAGCTGCCGCACGGCGGAGCCCGCCTCGCGCAGCACGAGCGGATGCATGGCCAGCGCAGCGAGCGTCACGCCCGCGTCGTGGCCGGGCGCCGCGAGCGGATGGCCAGCCGGCACGATCGCGACGATCTCGTCCTCGTGCCATGCATGCACGGCGGTGCCGGGCGGCAGCGCCTCGCCGGGCGGCCCTTCGATCAGCGCGATGTCGAGCGACGGCAGCGCCGCGACCACGTCGGCCGTATTGCCGCTCATCGTCTGGATCGCCACGCGGGGCGCACGCGGCTGGAACGCCGCGATCAGGTACGGCAGCAGATAGCTCGCGGGCGTCGTGCTCGCGCCGATGCGCAGCGTGCCGGCTTCCAGCCCGCGCACCGCATCGCGAAACGCACGCGCCTGCGCGAACGTATCGCGCTGCGCCTTCGCGTACTGCGCGAGCTGCTCGCCGACCGGCGTCAGGCGGATGCCGCGGCCGTCGCGCTGGTACAGCGGCTCGCCGAACTCGTCCTGCAGCAGCCGCAACTGGCCCGACACGGCCGGCTGCGACAGATGCAGCGCGACGGCGGCGCGGCTGATGTTCAGATGCTCGGCGACGGCGGCAAACGTTATCAGTTGATCCGGGGTCATGGGCAGAAATTATCGGCGTTCCTGATACTTTACGTCACAAATCACAATTTTTCATATCGATATAACGAAATTAGGATTACACCATCGCCACACGGTCCATCACGGTGCTTCCATGTCTACTGCTCCGACTTCCCCTATCAGCCACGCCGCGCCGTCGATGCGCGGCCAGTTGAACGGCGTGCTGTTCGTCGCGCTGTTCGCCGCCGCCGTCACGAGCCTGTCCGAGCTTCCCGCGATCGCGGGGCTCGGCCTGTCGCCGCTGATCGTCGGCATCGTCGCCGGCGCGCTGTACGGCAACGCGCTGCGCGACGGCATGCCGGCCAGCTGGGCGGCCGGCGTCAATTTCTCCGCTCGCAAGCTGCTGCGCATCGCGGTCGCGTTCTTCGGCTTGCGCGTGAGCCTGCAGGAAATCGCGCAGGTCGGGCTGCCGGGCCTCGCGGTATCGGCGCTGGTCGTCGTCAGCACGCTCGCGATCGGCACCTGGGTCGGCATGAAGCTGATGAAGCTCGACCGCGACGCCGCGCTGCTGACCGCCGCCGGCAGCGCGATCTGCGGCGCGGCCGCCGTGCTCGCGTTCGAATCGACGCTGCAGTCGAAGCCGCACCAGAGCGCGATGGCCGTGGGCAGCGTCGTGCTGTTCGGCACGCTGTCGATGTTCCTGTATCCGCTCGCCTATCACGCCGGGCTGCTGAACCTCGATCCGGCCGGCCTCGGCCTGTTCTTCGGCGGCACGATCCACGAGGTCGCGCAGGTGGTCGGCGCGGCGAGCGACATCAGCCCGCAGGTCGTGCACGTCGCGACGATCGTGAAGATGACGCGCGTGATGCTGCTGGTGCCGGTGCTGCTCGCGCTCGGCTGGTGGCTCGCCCGTTCGGCACGCTCGGCGCACGACGCGGCCGGCGGCACGCAACGCCAGCGCAAGGTGGCGGTGCCGTGGTTCGCGCTCGGCTTCCTCGGCTTCGTGATCGTCAATTCGCTGAACGTGCTGCCCGCGGACGTCACGCATACGCTGAACGTGCTCGACACCTTCGCGCTGACGATGGCCATGACCGCACTCGGCATCGAGACGCGCGTCGCGCAGATCCGCGCGGCCGGCCCGCGCGCGCTGATGACCGGCCTGATCCTGTACGTGTGGCTGATCGCCGGCGGCTACGCGATCACCTGGGCCGTGCAGCACTGGCTTGGCTGAGCCGCACGTCCGCGACGGTTCGCGCGCCGCGCCCTACGGGAAGCCCGACGGGGAAGACCCGCGGGCGCGGCGCAGTGCTATGCTTCGCGTCGTTTTCCATCGCCCCCTTTCAGCCGTGCTCTCGTTCCTGCTGAAGCTGCGCACTCGCGCCCGAACGCTGCTCCGCCTGTCGGACGCCCATACGATGCTGATCTGGTCGGCCATCGTCGGCGTCGGCGGCGCCTTTGCCACGATGGCGTTCCGCGAGGGCATCGACCTGATGCAGCGGCTGATCTCGGGGCACAGCGGCAGCTTCGTGCAGATGGCGAAAAGCCTGCCGTGGTACGTGCGATTCTGGATGCCGGCCGCGGGCGGCTTCCTCGCCGGCTGCGTGCTGCTGCTCGCGACGCGCGGCGACAAAGCGGCCGCCACGACCGACTACATGGAATCGGTCGCGCTCGGCAACGGCGTCGTGCCGGTCCGGCAGAGCCTGTGGCGCAGCGTGTCGTCGCTGCTGACGATCGGCAGCGGCGGCTCGATCGGCCGCGAAGGCCCGATGGTGCAGCTCGCGGCGCTCGCCGCGTCGCTCGTCGGCCGCTTCGCGCACTTCGACCCGCCGCGCCTGCGCCTGCTGGTCGCGTGCGGGGCGGCCGCCGGCATCACGTCCGCGTACAACGCGCCGATCGCCGGCGCATTCTTCGTGTCGGAGATCGTGCTCGGCACGATCGCGATGGAGAGCTTCGGGCCGATGGTCGTCGCGTCGGTCGTCGCGAACATCGTGATGCGCGAATTCGGCGGCTACCGGCCGCCGTACGAGATGCCGGTGTTTCCGGCCGTGACGGGCGCCGAGGTGCTGCCGTTCGTCGTGCTCGGCGCGCTGTGCGGCGTGCTCGCGCCGCAGTTCCTGCACCTGCTCGACGCGTCGAAGACGCAGTTCAAGCGGCTGCCCGTGCCGTTGCCCGTGCGGCTCGCGCTCGGCGGCCTCGTCGTCGGCGTGATCTCGGTGTGGATTCCGGACGTGTGGGGCAACGGCTACAGCGTCGTGAACCACATCCTCCATTCGCCGTGGACCTGGCAGGCGCTCGTCGCGGTGCTCGTGTTCAAGGTGATCGCGACCGCCGCGACGGCCGGCTCGGGCGCGATCGGCGGCGTGTTCACGCCGACGCTGTTCGTCGGCGCGGTGTTCGGCTCGCTGTTCGGGCTCGCGATGGGCGCGCTGTGGCCGGGCCATACGTCCGCGTATTTCGCGTACGCGATCGTCGGGATGGGCGCGTTCATGGCAGGCGCCACGCAGGCGCCGCTGATGGCGATCCTGATGATCTTCGAGATGACGCTGAGCTATCAGGTCGTGCTGCCGCTGCTGGTGTCGTGCGTGTTCGCGTATTTCGTCGCGCGCGCAACGGGCACGACGTCGATGTACGACATCACGCAGCACCACCACCAGGACGCGCAGGAGCGGCAGCGGCTGCGCACCACGCAGATGCGCGAGCTGATCCAGCCCGCGCAGACGGTCGTGCCGCTCACCGCGAGCGTCGCCGACATGACGCGCGTGTTTCTCGAATATCCGGTGAAATACCTGTACGTGACCGACGACACCGGGCGCTTTCGCGGCGCGGTCGCGTTGAAGGACATCACGTCCGATTTGCTCGACAAGCGCGACACGACCGACAAGACGGCCGCGCACTACGCGCACACGCCGTTTCCGCTGCTCACGCCCGACATGCCGCTCGCGACCGCGCTCGAGCGCTTCATGGCGTTCCAGGGCGAACGGCTGCCGGTGATCGAAAGCGAAGCCGAGCCGACGCTCGCGGGCGTCGTCTACAAGACGTCGTTGCTCGACGCGTACCGGCGGATGACCGGCGAGCGCTGACGCGCATCGCCCGCGCCGCCTGCCGTGTTCAGTCCGGCGCGCGCCCCAGCACGACCCGCGCGAAGAACCCCGCGAGCACCGCTTCGGCCACGTCGGCCGACACGTGCTGCGGATCGGCCGTGTAATACGACTGCACGCCGTCGCACAGGCACATCAGCCCGAACGCGAGCGTGTCGGCCGGCAGCAGCAGCGGCGTGCCCGCCCGTTCGGCGAAGCGCTCGATGAATTCGGCCATCTGCACGCGCTTGCCGTGCAGGAACTGGTTGAAGCGCACGCGGAACTTCGCGTCGCGCGCGGCCTGCAGCTTCGCCTCGCCCCACAGCAGCGAGTATTCGTCGTCGCGAAACAGCGTCCGGTAATACGCGAGCGCCATCGATTCCATCTGCTCGCGCGTGCCGCCCCCTTCGAAAATCGCCTCGAAGTCGGCCCGCACCTCCTCGTGGTTGCGCTCCAGCAATTCCAGCAACAGATCGGACTTGCTGCGGAAATTCGAGTAGAACGCGCCGCGCGTATAGCCGGCCGCCGCCGCGATGTCCTCGACGCTCGCGGCCACATAGCCTTTCTTCAGAAAAATGCGATGCGCGGCTTTCAGCAGACGTTCGCGCGTCTGGTCCCTGCTCTGCTCGCGGGTTAAGCGCTGTGGTTTCATGCCGCGCAGTCTAGCATCCCTTCCCTTTCGGATTCATCTTTGCATTCAAATACAGGCGTGTATTAGAATCCGCCACAGTTTCCGAAGATGTCGTTCGTCTGTCCGTGTGCGCCGCTGCCGGCGCCACTTGGGGCAAGCGCCCGCCGCGCTTGCCGGCCTCGTTCCGCTCCACCTCACCTGGGGGTTTCGTGAATCGCTCCGGTTCCCGCGCCGCGCTGCTGATCGGCGCCGCGCTCGTCCTTGCCGCCTGTCATCCGAAAGAATCCGCGCCGCCCGCCCCGCGCCCCGTCGTCGCGCTGCCCGCGCGGGCCGACACCGCCGCCGCCGCGCGCACGTTGCCCGGCGACATCCAGCCGCGCTATGCCACCCCGCTGTCGTTCCGCATCGCCGGCAAGCTCATCGAGCGCCGGGTGCGGCTCGGCGATACGGTGAAGGTCGGCCAGGTCGTCGCGCTGCTCGATCCGTCCGACGTCGAAAAGAACGCCGCGAGCGCGCAGGCGCAATTCGATGCCGCGTCGCACAGCCTCGCGTTCGCGAAGCAGCAGCTCGACCGCGATCGCGCGCAGGCCCGCGAAAACCTGATCGCCACCGCGCAGCTCGAACAGACGCAGAACAGCTACACGTCGGCGCTCGCGCAGCGCGACCAGGCGCAGCAGCAGCTCGCGCTCGCGAAGAACCAGCTCCGCTACGCGACGCTCGTCGCCGACCATGCGGGCACCATCACCGCCGAACAGGCCGATACCGGCCAGAACGTGTCGGCCGGCCAGCCGGTCTACCAGCTCGCGTGGTCGGGCGACGTCGACGTCGTCAGCGACGTGCCCGAGGCGGCGCTCGCGTCGCTCGCGCCCGGTCATGCGGCCACCATCACGCTGCCGGCGCTGCCGGGCCGCCAGTTCTCCGCCAAGGTGCGCGAAATCGCGCCGGCCGCCGATCCGCAAAGCCGCACCTATCGCGTGAAGCTCACGCTCGGCGTGCCCGATCCGGCGATCCGGCTCGGGATGACCGCGGACGTCGCGTTCGACGGCGCGCCGGCCGCCGGCAATACGCAGCCGATCACGCTGCCCGCGACCGCGCTGTTCCACGACGGCGCGCAACCGGCCGTGTGGGTCGTGCGCACGAAGGACGACACGCTCGAGCTGCGCCGCGTCGAGGTCGCGCGCTTCAACGAGCGCACGGTCACCGTGTCGCACGGGCTGCAACCGGGCGAGCGCGTCGTGCTGCAAGGCGTGCACACGGTCAGCGCGGGCGAGAAGGTGCGGGCGATCGCGCCGCTGCATCCGGAGGACTTCGCATCGTGAGCGTCTCCCACGAAGAAGGCCGCTTCAACCTGTCCGCATGGGCGCTGCGCCACCAGGCGCTGGTCGTCTACCTGATCGCGCTCGCGACGCTCGCGGGCATCCTCGCTTACACGCGGCTCGCCCAATCCGAAGACCCGCCGTTCACGTTCCGCGTGATGGTGATCCGCACCTTCTGGCCCGGCGCGAGCGCGCGGCAGGTGCAGGAACAGGTGACCGACCGGATCGGCCGCAAGCTGCAGGAAACGCCGGCCATCGACTTCCTGCGCAGCTATTCGCGCCCCGGCGAATCGCTGATCTTCTTCACGATGAAGGATTCGGCGCCCGTGAAGGACGTGCCCGAGACCTGGTACCAGATCCGCAAGAAGGTGGGCGACATCGGCTACACGCTGCCGCCCGGCGTGCAGGGCCCGTTCTTCAACGACGAATTCGGCGACGTCTACACCAACATCTGGACGCTCGAGGGCGACGGCTTCACGCCCGCGCAACTGCACGACTACGCGGACCAGTTGCGCACCGTGCTGCTGCGCGTGCCGGGCGTCGGCAAGGTCGACTATTTCGGCGACCCCGACCAGCGGATCTTCATCGAGGTCAACAACGCGCAGCTCACGCGCCTCGGCCTCTCGCCGCAGCAGCTCGGCCAGGCGATCAACGCGCAGAACGACATCTCGTCGGCCGGCGTGCTGACGACCGCCGACGATCGCGTGTTCGTGCGGCCGAGCGGCCAGTTCGACAACGTCGACGCGATCGCGAATACGCTGATCCGCATCAACGGCCGCACGTTCCGGCTCGGCGATCTCGCGACCGTGAAGCGCGGCTATGACGATCCTCAGGTCACGCAGATGCGCATGAACGGCAAAGCCGTGCTCGGCATCGGCGTGACGATGCAGCCGGGCGGCGACGTGATCCGGCTCGGCAAGGCGCTCGACGCCGAATCGAAGGAGCTGCAGGCGCAATTGCCGGCCGGCCTGAAGCTGACCGAGGTGTCGAGCATGCCGCACGCGGTGTCGCATTCGGTCGACGACTTCCTCGAAGCCGTCGCCGAAGCGGTCGCGATCGTGCTGGTCGTGAGCCTCGTGTCGCTCGGGCTGCGCACCGGGATGGTCGTCGTGATCTCGATCCCGGTCGTGCTCGCGGTCACCGCGCTGTTCATGTACCTGTTCGACATCGGGCTGCACAAGGTGTCGCTCGGCACGCTCGTGCTCGCGCTCGGGCTGCTCGTCGACGACGCGATCATCGCGGTCGAGATGATGGCCGTGAAGCTCGAACAGGGTTACAGCCGCGCGCGCGCCGCCGCGTTCGCGTACACCAGCACCGCGTTCCCGATGCTGACGGGCACGCTCGTCACGGTGTCGGGCTTCCTGCCGATCGCGCTCGCGAAATCGAGCACCGGCGAATACACGCGCTCGATCTTCGAGGTATCGGCGATCGCGCTGATCGCATCGTGGTTCGCGGCCGTCGTGCTGATCCCGCTGCTGGGCTATCACATGCTGCCCGAGCGCAAGCGGCACGCGCACGAGGCGCACCTGCCCGACGATCACGAGCACGACATCTACGACACCCGCTTCTACCGGCGGCTGCGCGGCTGGATCGACTGGTGCATCGAGCGGCGCTTCGTCGTGCTGCTGATCACGGGCGCGCTGTTCGTCGTCGCGATGATGGGCTTCTCGCTGGTGCCGCAGCAGTTCTTCCCGAGCTCCGACCGGCCCGAGCTGCTGGTCGATCTGCGGCTGCCCGAAGGCGCGTCGTTCGCGGCGACGCTGCGCGAGACCGAGCGGCTCGAGAAAGCGATCGACAAGCGTCCCGAGATCGACCATGCGGTGAACTTCGTCGGCAGCGGCGCGCCGCGCTTCTACCTGCCGCTCGACCAGCAGTTGCAACTGCCGAACTTCGCGCAGTTCGTGATCACCGCGAAATCGGTCGAGGATCGCGAGAAACTCGCGACCTGGCTCGAAACCACGCTGCGCGACAGATTTCCGGCCGTGCGCTGGCGCCTGTCGCGGCTCGAGAACGGCCCGCCGGTCGGCTATCCGGTGCAGTTCCGCGTGAGCGGCGACAGCATCGCGACGGTCCGCTCGATCGCCGAGAAGGTCGCGGCGACGATGCGCGGCGATGCGCGCACGGTCAACGTACAGTTCGACTGGGACGAGCCGGCCGAGCGCTCGGTGCGCTTCGAGCTCGACCAGAAGAAGGCGCGCGAGCTGAACGTCACGTCGCAGGACGTGTCGAGCTTCCTCGCGATGACGCTGTCGGGCACGACCGTCACGCAGTATCGCGAGCGCGACAAGCTGATCGCGGTCGACCTGCGCGCGCCGCGCGCCGACCGTGTCGATCCGGCGAAGCTCGCGGGCCTCGCGCTGCCGACGCCGAACGGCCCCGTGCCGCTCGGCTCGCTCGGCCGCTTCACGCCGACGCTCGAATACGGCGTCGTGTGGGAGCGCGACCGCCAGCCGACCATCACCGTGCAGTCGGACGTGCGCGCCGGCGCCCAGGGCATCGACGTCACGCATGCGGTCGACGCGAAGCTGAACGCGCTGCGCGCGCAGCTGCCGGTCGGCTATCAGATCAACATCGGCGGCTCGGTCGAGGAAAGCGCGAAGGCGCAGACGTCGATCAACGCGCAGATGCCGCTGATGGCGATCGCCGTGTTCACGCTGCTGATGATCCAGCTGCAGAGCTTCTCGCGCGTGCTGATGGTCGTGCTGACCGCGCCGCTCGGGCTGATCGGCGTGGTCGCGACGCTGCTGCTGTTCGGCCAGCCGTTCGGCTTCGTCGCGATGCTCGGCGTGATCGCGATGTTCGGGATCATCATGCGCAACTCGGTGATCCTGGTCGACCAGATCGAGCAGGACATCGCGGCCGGCCACGGCCGCGTCGACGCGATCATCGGCGCGACCGTGCGGCGCTTCCGCCCGATCACGCTGACGGCCGCGGCCGCGGTGCTCGCGCTGATCCCGCTCTTGCGCTCGAACTTCTTCGGGCCGATGGCGACCGCGCTGATGGGCGGCATCACGAGCGCGACCGTGCTGACGCTGTTCTACCTGCCCGCGCTGTACGCGACGTGGTTCCGCGTGAAGCGCGACGAACGCGACCCGCAGGACGGGCCGCCGCCAGGCGCCACGCCTGCCGCGCCGTCGGGAGTCTGACCATGGATCGATCGATGACCCTGAAAAAGAAAGCCGTGCGGGCGCTCGCCGCGGCGAGCGTCGCCGGCCCGCTCGCGGGTTGCGCATGGTTCGCGCCGAGCGGCGAGCCGCCCGCGATGCCGTCGCCCGCGCACTACGGCGCCGCGCCGCAAATCCAGCAGACCGTATCCGCGCAAGGCGTCGCGCAGCAGTTCGAAGTTGGCGCGCAGCCGGTGCCGGACTGGTGGAAACAGTACCGCTCCGACGCGCTGAACGCGCTCGTCGACGAAGGGCTGCGCAACAGCCCGACGCTGAGCGCGGCGTCGCATTCGCTGGACGCCGCGCGCGAACAGTTGCGCGGGCAGATCGGCAGCTCGATGCTGCCGTCGATCGACGCGGTCGGCCAGGCCACGCGCCAGCGCGCGCTCGGCGTGCCGATTCCCGCGCTCGGCGCGCCGACGCTGCTGTACGACACGTTCGTCGGGCAACTGCAGGCGAGCTATACGGTCGACCTGTTCGGCGTGTCGCGCTTCGCGAACCGCGCGCTCGCGAAACGCGTCGACGTCAGCGCGTTCCAGCTCGAATCCGCGCGGCGCGCGCTGGCCGCGAACATCGTGACCGCGTCGATCACCGTGTCGGTGCTCAATGCGCAGATCGACACGACCGAGCGGCTCGTCGCGCTCGCGAACGACCAGGCGCACGACGCCGAGCGCCGCCATGCGCTCGGTTCGGCCTCGCGCAGCGACGCGCTGAATGCCCGGCAAAGCGCCGACACGTTCGCGGCTGGCTTGCCCGCACTGCGCCAGCAGCGCGACTCGGCGCGCCACGCGCTCGCGGTGCTGGTCGGCCGCACGCCCGACCGGCCGCCGGCCGATCTCGCGCTGACCGATCTGCACCTGCCCGAGCAGGTGCCCGTCGTCGTGCCGTCCGATCTGCTGCAAAGCCGTCCGGACATCCAGGCCGCCGACGCGGGGCTGAAGGCCGCCGCCGCCGAGGTGGGCCTCGCGACCGCGCAGATGTTTCCGCAACTGTCGCTGTCGGCGGCGATGGGCAAAGGAGGCTTCAGCTGGCCGGCGATGCTGTCGGGGGCGGGCGCGATCTGGAACGTCGGCGCGTCGTTGAGCCAGCCGATCTTCCACGGCGGCGCGCTGCTCGCGCAGCGCCGCGCGGCGAAGGCGACCTACGAGGCCGCGGTCGACCAGTACAAGCAGGCGGTGCTCGGCGCGTTCCAGAACGTCGCCGATTCGCTCGCGGCGCTCGAGCACGACGCGGAGGCGCTCGATGCGTCGTCGCGCGCCGCGCTGTCCGCCCGTGGCGCATACGACGACGCGGCCGCCCGCGTGCGGCTCGGTGCGCTGCCGCCGTCGGCCGCGCGCGCGAGCGAGTTGCAGTACCGCAATGCACGGCTCGACGAGATTCGCGCGACCGGCGCACGGTTCGCGGATACCGCGCGGCTTTACCAGGCGATGGGCACGCCGCCGGCCGGCAACGGCGACACGTCCGGTAAAAACGCCCAAGCCGCCGGCGACGGCACGGCCAGCACGCAGGCCCGTGCCGCCGCGCCCGCCCCTTCGGCGCAATCACCGCAGTAACCACCCCTCCGATCGGACGCGCGTGCGAACTTCCGCCACGCCCGTCCGATCGCCGATCTTCCGCTTGACCCTCACGTAGCGTAACGTTCGAGACTCCAGTGTGCGCACCGAACGGAGGAACGAATGCGGCTGAAAGTGGGAGACCTGGCGAAACGCAGCGGGCTGACCGTCCGCACGCTTCATCACTATCACGCAATCGGTCTGCTGACGCCTTCGGCGCGCGCCGACAACGGCTACCGGCTGTACGACCGCGACGACATCGCCCGGCTCCACCAGATCCAGGCCCTGCGTCGCTTCGGACTGTCGCTCGCCGAAATCGGCGACTACCTGAACCGGCCCTGCACGCCGCTCGTCGATCTCGTCGCGAAACAGATCGCGTCGCTCGACCGCCAGCTCGCGCAAACCGCGCAGCTGCGCGAGCGGCTCGCGAGCCTGCATGCACAGCTCGCGGCGGGCACCGAGCCGGAACTGGCCGATTGGCTCACCACACTGGAGTTGATGACCGTGTACGACAAATATTTCTCCGAGGAAGAACTCGCGCGCCTGCCGATGTACCGGAAGAGCCAGGCCGGCGACGCGGAATGGATCGCGCTCGTCGACGAGGTCCGTACGCTGCACGAGGCGGGCGTGCCCGCCGAGGACGAACGCGTGCGGGCGCTCGCCGCGCGCTGGATGGCGCTGCTGGTGCGCGACACGAACAACGATCCGCGCTTGCTCGCGAAGTTGAACCTGATGCACGCGCAAGAGCCGTCGATGCAGTCGAAGATCGGCATTTCAACCGCGTTGCGCGACTACGTGCTGCGCGCTTCGGCGGAAACGAAAATGCGGATCTTCGAGCAGTACCTCGGGCCGGACGAGATCCGTTTCATGCGGGCGCACTACCGGGAACGGGCGATGGAATGGCCGCAACTGATGGCCGACGTGCGCGACGCGATCGATGCGGGCGCGCAGCCCGATTCGCCGCGAGGCCGCGCGCTCGCGCAACGCTGGCTCGAGCTGTTCCGCAGCTACGCGGGCCACGATCCGGCCACGCACGCGAAATTCCGCCAGGCGCTGATGAACGAGCCGGCGCTGACGAAGGATTCGTGGACCGACGAGACGCTGCTCGGTTTCATGCGCGAGGCGATGGCGCAGCTGGCGCCGGCGCGCTGACCGCATGATTCCCGGGCGGCACGCGGGTTTCCCGTGCGCCGTCCGTTTCACCAAGGGCAGCAGGAATCTCACGCCCAATGGCCAAGCGCCCGCCTAGTCGTTACGCAGGCTGATCCCGCGCCAGCGCTTCATCATGTAACGCAGAAACGCGGGCTGCCCCTTCAGGTCCGCGTTCGGCACGGGCGCCGCGCCGCCGTCGACGAACTTGCCGTTGATCGTCACGGTTTCCTCGCCGCGCAGCACGTATTTCGTGCCCGCGTCGATCAGGAAGTACTTGACCTGATCGGCGCTCACGTCGCCGCGGCAACCGATCTTGTACGCGAACAGGAACTGCTTGCGGCCGTTGCCGAGCAGGTCGCGCATTTCGATCGACTTCGGCACGACGTCGAGAATCACGTCGACCGGGCATGCCTTCACGTAGTCGCGCACCATCCAGTCGGGGCGGCCGTCGAGCGTCGCGGACACCTTGAGTTCGACGTCGTCGCCGGACTCGGTTCTGGCGAGCGTCACCGCATGCGCACCGGCCGCATCGGTCCACGTGTAGTCGGCGGCGTGCGCCGGGCTGGCCAGTGCCGCGGCTGCAAGCAACAGGCAATGCAAGAGGGCATGTCTTTTCATCGGCGATGGAGAAAACGGGAATCGAACGCGCCATTATCGACAAAGCCGCCCGCCGCCGCCAGCCGCGCGCGCGACGCCCGCTCAGCGCTCGCGCGTGCCGAGCCCGAGCGCCTTCATCCGGCGATACAGCGTCCGTTCGCTCAATCCGAGCTGCGCGGCCAGCGCCTTGCGCGTGCCGTCGAACGCGCGGGCGACCCGGACGAGCTCCGCGTCCGACACGCCGCGCGCATCCGCTGCCGGCGAGTGCGGCGCCGCCGCGGCCGCGACGAGCTCGGCCGGCAGATGTTCGACGCGGATCGTGCCGTCATCGGCGAACAGGCACGCGCGTTCGAGCACGTTGCGCAGCTCGCGGATGTTGCCGGGCCATGCATACGCGTCGAGGCACGCCCGCGCGCGCTCGGTCAGCGTGAACGGCCGGGCATTCGCGTCGCCCGCCTTGCCGCGCGCGTTCGCGATCCGCCGCAGGATCGATTCGGCCAGCAGCGCGACGTCGCCCTGCCGTTCGCGCAGCGCCGGCAGCGGAATCGGAAACGCGTTGATCCGGTAGTAGAGATCCTGCCGGAACCGGCCGTCGTCGATCATCTCGCGCAGCGGCTTGTGCGTGGCCGCGACGAGCCGGAAATCGGCGCGCAGCGCCTCGACGCCGCCCACGCGCCGGAACGTGCCCGATTCGATCAGCCGCAGCAGTTTCACCTGCATCGGCAGCGGCACGTCGCCGATCTCGTCGAGAAACAGCGTGCCGCCCTGCGCGGTTTCCACGAGGCCCGGCTTGCGCTGGTTCGCGCCGGTGAACGCGCCCTTCTCGTAGCCGAACAGTTCGCTCTCGAACAGCGTCTCGGCGATCCCCGAGCAATCGACGACGACGAACGGCCCCATCGCGCGATCGCTCGCCTCGTGCAGCGCGCGGGCGAACAGCTCCTTGCCCGTGCCCGATTCGCCGAGCAGCAGCACCGGCAGCGTCGAGGGCGCCACGCGCTGCAGCGCGCCGAGCGCCGCGTTGAACGCGTCCGAGCCGCCGACGAGCCCTTCCGCGCTCGGCTGCGCGGACGCGCTGCGTACCGTCGTCAGCCGCTCGACGTACGCGATCACGTTGCCGTGTGCATCGAAGATCGGCCGCAGCTCGACGTCGACATGCTCGGGGCCGCGCGGCGTGTGATGGATGTGCAGCACGCGGTTCAGCCCGCGCGATTCGAGCGCCTGCTTCATCGGGCAATGCTCGCCGGCCTGGTCGCACGGCACGTCGTAGTGATGCGATACCTGGAAACAGTGCCGGCCCACGTGCTCGACGCCCGCCACGCCGAACTGGCGCCGGTACGCATCGTTCGCCGCGAGGATCCGGTAGTCGGGGTCGACGACGATCATCGGCAGCGGGTCCTGCTCGAGATACGCGACGAGCGCGCGGACGTCCGGCATCGCGTCGCGGCGCGGGACGGGGACGATCGGAATGGTGTCGTGCGGATTCATGCGGCGGCTCGCTCGGCGAAGGGGCGCCCGGACGGACTGCCAGGCTGACTGCCAATTCTGCCACGACACTGCCAGTTGTGGCAGCCCCCGTCCGCCACCGGATGTCGCCGCCGCCTTCTCGACGCCGCCAATGCGCCGAAAACCCGAGCCGAATCAAGTCGTTGCCACATCAACCGGTGCCGCGCCGCCGGCTGGCATGCTTCTTGAGGTAAAGATCGCGATTGCAGATGCAGAACCCGATCGAGGACACCCCGTGAGCAACGCCCCCGCCCTGGCGGTCGAAGGCTTTTTCGACCCGGCCACCCACACCGTCAGCTATCTCCTGCTCGATACCGCGAGCCGCGCGTGCGCGCTGATCGACAGCGTGCTCGACTACGACCCGAAATCCGGCCGCACGCGCACCGCCAGCGCCGACCGGCTGATCGCGCGCGTCGCCGAACTCGGCGCGACCGTGCACTGGCTGCTGGAGACGCACGTGCACGCCGACCACCTGTCGGCCGCGCCGTACCTGAAAGCGCAGGTCGGCGGCCAGATTGCGATCGGTTCGCACGTGCGCCGCGTGCAACACGTGTTCGGCACGCTGTTCAACGCAGGCCCCGGCTTCGCGGAAGACGGCCGCCAGTTCGACCGGCTCGTCGACGACGGCGACACACTCGCGCTCGGCGCGCTGACGATCCGCGCACTGCACACGCCGGGCCACACGCCCGCGTGCATGACCTACTGCGTGGAAGACGCGACGCAGCGCGCGGCGTTCGTCGGCGACACGCTGTTCATGCCCGACTACGGTACGGCCCGCTGCGACTTCCCCGGCGGCGACGCGCGCACGCTGTACCGTTCGATCGCGCGCGTGCTCGCGCTGCCGCCGGACACGCGCCTCTACCTGTGCCACGACTACCAGCCGGGCGGGCGCGACGTGCAGTTCGTGACGACCGTCGCCGAGCAGCGCCGCGCGAACGTGCACGTGAAGGACGGCGTGACCGAGGACGATTTCGTCGCGATGCGCACCGCGCGCGACGCGACGCTCGACATGCCCGTGCTGATGCTACCGTCGGTGCAGGTCAACATGCGCGCCGGCCACCTGCCCGAACCCGAGAACAACGGCGTGCGCTACCTGAAGATTCCGCTCGACGCGATCTGAGCCGCGCGCCCCACCGGAGACCCGACATGACCATCCGCAAGCTGACCGACACGCTGTCGGTCTCGCCGCAGATCGCGGCGGCCGACCTGCCCGCGCTTCACGCGGCGGGCATCCGCGCGATCATCTGCAACCGACCCGACGGCGAAGGCGCCGACCAGCCGACCGTCACCGAGATCCGCGCGGCCGCCGCGCCGCTCGGCATCGACGTGCACTACCTGCCGGTCGATACCGGCAAGGTGACCGACGACCAGGCCGCGCAGTTCGGCGCGCTCGTCGCGTCACTGGACGGGCCCGTGCTCGCGTACTGCCGCAGCGGCACGCGGTCGGCCACGCTGTGGGCGCTGTCGCAGGCGGCGCTGCGCCCGCTGGACGACCTCGTCGCCACCGCCGGCGCGGCCGGCTACGACCTGAGCGCGCTCGCCTCGCGTATCGCGCAGGGCGGCCGCCGCGCGGCGCCGGCCGTGGACGCGCGGCACGACATCGTGATCGTCGGCGCCGGTGCGGCCGGCATCGCGGTCGCGTCGAGCCTGCTCGCGCGCGACGCGTCGCTCGACATCGCGGTGATCGATCCCGCCGACGTCCACTACTACCAGCCCGGCTGGACGATGGTCGGCGCGGGCGTGTTCCGGCCCGAGACGACCGCGCGCCGGATGACCGACCTGCTGCCGCGCGGCGTGCAGCGGATTCAGGCCGCGGTCGCGGGCTTCGAGCCCGACGCGCACGCGGTCGTGCTCGACGGCTGCCGGCGCATCGGCTATCGCAAGCTCGTCGTGTGTCCGGGGCTCAAGCTCGACTGGCATGCGATCGACGGCCTCACCGCCACGCTCGGCCGCAACGGCGTCACGTCGAACTACCGCTACGATCTCGCGCCGTACACGTGGGAGCTCGTGCGCGCGTTCCGCGGCGGCCATGCACTCTTCACGCAACCGCCGATGCCGATCAAGTGCGCGGGCGCGCCGCAAAAGGCGATGTACCTGTCGTGCGACCACTGGCGGCGCACGGAGCGCCTCGACGCCGCGAACGTCGAATTCCTGAATGCGGGCGGCGCGCTGTTCGGCGTCGCCGATTACGTGCCCGCGCTGATGGAGTACGTGAAAAGCTACGACATCGCGCTGTCGTTCGGCCACAACCTCGTCGCGATCGACGGGCCCGCACGCCGCGCGACGTTCTCGCGCGCGCTGCCGGACGGCGGCAAGGAAACCGTCGAGCGTGCGTTCGACATGATCCACGTCGTGCCGCCGCAGAAGGCGCCCGATTTCGTGCGCGCAAGCCCGCTCGCCGACGCGGCCGGCTGGATCGACGTCGATCCGGCGACGCTGCGGCACAAGCAGTTCGCGGACATCTACGCGCTCGGCGACGTCACCAACACGACCAACGCGAAGACGGCCGCGGCCGCGCGCAAGCAGGCGCCCGTCGTCGCGCACAACCTGCTCGCGTCGCTCGGCCGCGCGCACGGCGACGCCGCGTACGACGGTTACGGCTCGTGTCCGCTCACCGTCGAGCGCGGCAAGATCGTGCTCGCCGAATTCCTGTACGGCGGCAAGGTCGCGCCGACCTTCCCCGCGTGGCTGATCGACGGCAAGCGCCCGTCGCGGCTCGCGTGGCTGCTCAAGGAGCGCGTGCTGCCGCCGCTCTACTGGAAGGCGATGCTCAAGGGCCGCGAATGGCTCGCGAAGCCCGCGATCGCACGTTGACCGGAGCGCGATGACGTCATGCTGATTTCCCTCGTACTCGGCGGCTTCGTCGGCGCCGTGCTCGGCCTGACCGGCGCCGGCGGCGGCATTCTCGCGGTGCCCGCGCTCGTCGTCGGGATGAGCTGGCCGATGCAGCAGGCCACGCCCGTCGCACTCGTCGCGGTGGCCGGCAGCGCCGCGCTCGGCGCGCTCGAAGGCTTTCGTCGCGGGCTCGTGCGCTATCGCGCGGCGCTGCTGATGGCGGTGGCCGGCGTGCCGCTGACCACGCTCGGCGTGCGGCTCGCGCACGTGCTGCCGCAGCGCCTGCTGCTCACGCTGTTCGCGCTGACGATGCTGGTCGTCGCCGGCCGCCTGCTGCGACAGGCGCTACGGCAGCAGGCGACCGACGCGGATGCGTCGCCGCTGTGCGTCGGCCGCGTGAATCCCGATACGGGCCGGCTCGTGTGGTCGTGGCCCGTGGGCATCGCGCTGGCGTCGACCGGCGCGGTCACGGGCTTGATGACGGGCTTGCTCGGCGTCGGCGGCGGCTTCGTGATCGTGCCGATGCTGCGCAAGTTCACGAACGTGTCGATGCATGGGGTGGTCGCGACGTCGCTGATGGTAATCGCGCTGGTGGGCACCGGCGGCGTGCTGGCGACGCTCGTGTCGGGCACGCGCGCGCCGCTCGACGTGACGCTGTGGTTCAGCGTCGCGACCGCGCTCGGCATGGCCGCCGGCCGCAGCGCGTCGCGCCACCTCTCCGCACGGCACGTGCAGGCCGGGTTCGCGGCCGTGCTCGTCTGTGTCGCGGTGGGGTTGCTGGCGAAGGCGGCGTTCGGCGCGTGAACTCTCGGCGCACGAGGACACGCGCCATCAAAACAAAACGCCCGGCCCGACTCGTCGTCGGCACCGGGCGTTTTTCATGACGGCCGCAACCGGCGTATCAGGCCGCGAACCCCGCCATCCGCTTGCGCTCCTGACGCAGCATCACGAAGTTCGCGATCACGACGCCGGCCGTCACCGCGATGATGAACAGCGTCGCGAGCGCGTTCATCTCCGGGTTCAGCCCGAGGCGCACGCGCGAGAACACGACGAGCGGCAGCGTCGTCGAGCCGGGGCCCGACAGGAACGCCGACAGCACGAGGTCGTCGATCGACAGCGTGAACGACAGCAGCCAGCCCGCGACCAGCGCCTGCGAGATCAGCGGCAGCGTGATCGTGAAGAACACCTTCAGCGGCGTCGCGCCGAGATCGAGCGCCGCTTCTTCCAGCGACGGATTCAGCTCGCGCACGCGCGACTGCACGATGATCGCGACGTACGAGATGCACAGCATCACGTGGCCGAGCCAGATCGTGAACACGCCGCGCTCAGCCGGCCAGCCGATCCACTTCGCGAGCTCGATGAACAGCAGCAGCAGCGAGATCCCCTGGATCACCTCGGGGATCACGAGCGGCGCATTGATCATCCCGCTGAACAGCGCGAAGCCGCGAAAGCGGCCCATCCGCGCGAGCACGAAGCCGGCCCACGTGCCGATGAACACCGACGCGAACGCGGTCAGCACGCCGATCTTCAGCGACAGCCACGCGGCCGTCAGCAGTTCGTCGTCCTCCACGAGCGCCGTATACCAGCGGAACGAAAAGCCCGACCACACGGTGACGAGCTTCGACTCGTTGAACGAATAGACGATCAGGCTGATGATCGGGATGTACAGGAACGCAAAGCCGACGAACAGCGCCGCGAACTGCAGGTAACGATTCGGCTTCATCGACGGCCTCCCTGTTCCTTCGCCTGGAAGTGCTGGAACATCGCCATCGGCACGAGCAGCAGCAGCACCATCGCGCAGGTCACGGCAGACGCCATCGGCCAGTCCGCGTTGTTGAAGAACTCGTTCCACATCACGCGGCCGATCATCAGCGTATTCGCGCCGCCGAGCAGCTCCGGAATCACGTACTCGCCGACCGCCGGGATGAACACCAGCAGACAGCCCGCGATGATCCCGTTCTTCGACAGCGGCAGCGTGATCCGCACGAACGCCTTCCACGGCTTCGCGCCGAGGTCGTACGCGGCTTCGAGCAGGCGCAGGTCCATCTTCACGAGGTGCGCGTAGAGCGGCATCACGAGGAACGGCAGGTACGAATACACCATCCCGATGTATACCGCGTAGTTCGTGCGGTACAGCTCGATCGGCGTATGGGTGAGCCCGATCCACATCAGGAAGTTGTTCAGCAGCCCGTTGTTCTTCAGGATTCCGATCCACGCGTATACACGGATCAGGAACGACGTCCAGAACGGCAGCATCACGCCCATCATCAGCAGGTTGCGGGTGGCCGGGTTCGAGCGCGCGATGTAGTACGCCATCGGATAGCCGAGCAGCAGGCACAGCAGCGTCGTGATCGCGGCGACCCACACCGAGTTCACGTAGGTCGCGAAATACAGGCTGTCCGTGAACAGGAACGCGTAGTGCGACAGGTTCAGCGCGATGTGCACGACGCCGTCGGTGTACGACGCAAGTTCCGTGTACGGCGGAATGCCGAGCTGCAGCTCCGCGAAGCTGATCTTCACGACCAGCACGAACGGCACGAGGAAGAACAGCACGAGCCACGTGAACGGGCCAGCCACGACCGCCGTGGCGCCCGTCAGGTTGAAGCGCCGCACCGGCCACTCCAGCAGGGACTTGAACGCGTTCATGACGTCAGCACCACGCCGGCGGTCGCGCTCCAGCGCACGTAGATCTCGTCGCCGAGCGACGGCGTGTCGAGTTCGGAAATCGCGAGGCTCGACACGTTCGCGATCACCGTCTTGCCCCCGTCGAGCTTCACGTGATACAGCGAATAGCCGCCCATGTACGCGACGTTGCCGATCCGGCCGCGCGCCCAGTTGAACGCGCCTTCGGGCGGCTTGCGCGTGAGCGCGATCCGCTCGGGGCGCACCGACACCGTGACCGGCATCCCGAGCGGGCCCGAGATCCCGTGGCTCACGTACAGCCGGCTCGGCAGTTCGGGCGATTCGATGTACACGTGATCGGGTTCGTCCTCGACCGTCAAGCCGTCGAACAGGTTCGTCGAACCGATGAACTCGGCCGAGAAGCGGCTGTTCGGGTATTCGTACACCTCGTTCGGCGAGCCGATCTGCACGATCTGGCCTTCGCTCATCACCGCGAGACGGTTCGCCATCGTCATCGCCTCTTCCTGATCGTGCGTGACCATGATGCAGGTGACGCCGACCTTGTTCAGGATGTTGACGAGCTCGATCTGCGTACGCTGGCGAATCTGCTTGTCGAGCGCGGACATCGGCTCGTCGAGCAGCAGCAGCTTCGGGCGCTTGACCAGCGAACGCGCGAGCGCGACGCGCTGCTGCTGGCCGCCCGACAACTGGTGCGGCTTGCGCTTCGCGTACTTGCCCATCTGCACGAGTTCGAGCGCGGACGCGACGCGCGCCTTCAGCTCGGCCTTCGGCGTGCCTTCCTGCTTCAGCCCGAACGCGACGTTCGACTCGACCGACATGTGCGGAAACAGCGCATATGACTGGAACATCATGTTCACGGGCCGCTTGTACGGCGGCATCTGCGCGAGATCCTCGCCGTCGATCAGGATCTTGCCCGACGTGACCGTCTCGAGGCCTGCGAGCATCCGCAGCAACGTCGACTTGCCGCAGCCCGAGCTGCCGAGCAGCGCGAACAGCTCGCCCTGGCGCACGGTCAGGTTGACGCTGCGCACGGCTTCGGTGTCGCCGAATTTCTTGACGACGTCGACGATCTGGACAAAGTTCTCGGCGCGCGCATCGGCGCCGGAGGAGGAAACGGAGAACGGCGCGCCTGCGACCGGCGCACCCGACTGGCTATTCATGATGTGCTGCTTCTCTCCTGCGTTAGACGAACAAAGCCCCCGGGGGCACCAGGGGCTTCATGACTACGGGTTCACTTCGGCTCGCGTCAGCGGCCCGACTTCAGCTCGGTCCACAGACGCGTCTGCAGACGCTGGATTTCAGGCGGCAGCGGCTTGAGCAGGAACAGCGTCTTCACGACGTCGGCCGGCGGGTACACGGCCGGGTCGTTCGCGACGTCGGGCCGCACGTACTTGCGTGCCTCGGTGTTGGCGCTCGGGTAGTACACCGCGTTCGTGATCGCCGCGTGCACCTTCGGATCCTCGATGTAGTTGATCCATTGCAGCGCGGCTTCCTTGTTCTTCGCATCCTTCGGGATCGCCATCACGTCGAACCACACGGGCGCGCCGCCCTTCGGAATGTAGTACTCGATCTTGTACGGCTTCTTCGCCTCGATCGCGCGATGCTTCGCGATCACGACGTCGCCCGACCAGCCGTACGCGAAGCAGATGTCGCCGCCGACCAGGTCGTTGATGTAGCCCGACGAGTTGAATTGCGTGATGTACGGACGGATCTTCTTCAGCACGTCCATCGCGGCCTTGTAGTCGGCCGGGTTCGTGCTCATCGGATCCTTGCCGATGTAGTGCAGCGTCGCCGCGAACATCTGGTCGGGCGCGTCGAGCACCGACACGCCGCAGGTCTTCAGCTTCGCGAGGTTTTCCGGCTTGAACAGGATGTCCCAGTTGTCGAGCGGCACCTTGCCGAGCACCTGCTGCGCCTTCGTCAGGTTGTACGCGAGGCCGGTGGTGCCGTATGCCCAGGGCACCGAGTACTTGTTGCCCGGGTCCGCGCCGGCGACGAGCGCCATCAGTTGCGGATCGAGGTACTTGAGGTTCGGCAGCTTCGACTTGTCGAGCGGCGCGAAGATGCCGGCGGCGATCTGCTTGCCCGCGTAGTTGCTGGTCGGCACGACGATGTCGTAGCCCGAGCTGCCCGTCAGCAGCTTCGCCTGCAGCGTGTCGTCGCTGTCGTAGTTGTCGTAGCGAACCTTGACGCCCGTCTGCTTCTCGAAGTTCGGGATCGTGTCCTTCGCAATGTAGTCCGACCAGTTATAGACATTGAGCTGCGTATCCTTCGCCGCTGCCGCCGAAGCCCCCACGCACAGCGCGAGCGCTGCGAACCGGCCCACTACCTTTGCTTTCATCCCGTTCTCCCTTCGGCCGGACGCGTTGCCCGGCTGCCGTCTGCCTCGTCATGGCGGCGCATTCTGGTGTGCCGCCCCTCGAAAACCCCGAAAACTACCATCATTCGCGCCCCGTCACAAAAAAATCGTGCCGGTGTCGCGCAAACGGAACAGATTCCCGCCGCCGCTCGGTCGAGCCGCCCGTGCGGCGGGGCGTTCCGGGGGAATTCTATCGGGTAATCGGCGGCTGTCCACCGGGAAAAACGGGCAGCGGCGACGCGGCGTCCGGATGGCGGGCGGCGGCGCCCGGCCCCGGCGGCCGGCCGGGGCGCCGCGATGCATTAAAATGGCGGCTGACGATTCAACTGCGCGAACCCTTCCGATGGCCTCCAATCTTCACGACCTCCCCGACAGCCCCTGCATCGGCGTGTGCTCGACGCTCTTCGACGAAGTCTGCAAGGGCTGCGGCCGCACGGCCGCCGAAGTGTCGAACTGGGTGTTCCTGAGCGACGACGAAAAGCGCGCGGTGTGGGAGCGCATCACGCGCGAAGGCACCGCGATGCGTTTCCAGTACGACAAGCTGTAAATCCGCCGCACAAAAAAAGAGCGGCATGCCGACCGCCATGCCGCCAACCCCAACTCTGTTCTTGTTTCGTCGCGCCTAGAATTTCATCCCGACGCCCACGCCGACGATCAGCGGATCGATGTGCAGCGTGCCGATGCCCTTGTCGCCGAGCGTCGCATCGGTGCTCATCCAGATCTTCTTCACGTCGACGTTCATGAACACCTTCTTCGTCAACTGCACGTCCACGCCGAACTGCAGCGCGGGGCCGAAGCTGCTCTTGTTGATCGACACGCCCTCCCCGCCGACGTTGAGCCCGTTGTTGTAGAAGTACGTGTAGTTCAACCCGGCGCCGAAGTAAGGACGCACCTTGCCCGCATGGTTGAAGTGATACTGCAGCAAGAGCGTCGGCGGCAGCACGCCCACGCCGCCGAGATTGCCGAGGCTCAACGTCAGTTGATGCCGCGACGTGCCGAGGATCAGCTCGACGCCAAGGTAGTCGCGGATCATGTACGTGAAGTCGAGCTCGGGCACGATCGCGTTGTTCACGCCCGTGTTGATCGCGCCGAGCGTGTCGCTCGCGCGTTCGTTCGGCTGGATGCTGATCGCGCGAAGCCGGACCAGTACGTCACCCTGGTTGATGCCGTCGCCCGGCGACGCCGCGTGCGACAGCGACGGCATCGCGACGAAGCTGGCCGCGACGGCGGCTGCGGTGACACAAGTTCGAATCGTTTTATGCATGGTACGGACCCCCAAAGAATGGTTTCCATTCTCCCTGTAGGGTCTTTTCGTCATCTTGATATTGGTCAAGCCAGCGTAAACGTGGGACGGTTTGCCGCAGGCTCGGTCGCACTGCCCGTCAGCAGCAGGTCGAGCAGATCGCGCACGCTGCGGATCGCGCGGCCGAACGGCAACGCTTCGCGGCCGCGGAAGAACAACCCGTTCGCGACGTCGCCGCGCAGCGCGGCCGCGAGCCGCGTGTCGATGCAGAAGTGGCCGAATTTCTCGATGCCGTCGCGCAGCCCGCATACGCTCAGGCATTCGAGCGCGGTCGGGCAACGCTGCTTGAACGCGCCGAGCTTGTTGCGAATGCGCGTCTCGTTGCGCAGGTAACGATCGAGCCACGGCGTCTTCACCGCGCGTGCCGGCAGCCCCGTCACGCTGACGAATTCGACGATGTCGTCGGGCGTCGCATCGGCGAGCACGCGCTTGAAGTGCGGATGCGCATCGCCTTCTTCGGTCACCGCGAACGGCGTCCCGACCTGCACGCCGTTCGCGCCGGCCGCGAACGCCGCGCGCACCGTGTCGTGACTGTTGATCCCGCCCGCGACGATCAACGGGATCGTGTCGCGGGCGAGGCCGAGCGACGCCATCACCTGCGCGGTCTCGTCGAGCACGCGCGCGAAATCGAAACGACCGTCGTGCATGTCGTCGATCTGCGTCACGCCGAGGTGCCCGCCCGCGTGCGCCGGATGCTCGATCACGATCGCATCGGGCAGGCGCCCCTTTTTCATCCACTTCTTGAGCACCAGCGCGATCCCGCGGCTGTCCGACAGGATCGGGATCAGCGCGATGTCGTGCCCTTGCGTGAGATCGGGCAGATCGAGCGGCAGGCCCGCGCCCATCACGATCGCGTCCGCGCCCTCGTCGCACGCGACCCGTACGTAGTCCGCATGCGCGCTCACCGCCTTCATCACGTTGACCGCGATCATCCCGCGCCCTTCGCTGTACGTTTTCGCGAGACGGATCTCGCGCGCGAGCGCGTCGAGGTTCGCCGCTTCGAGCGTCGCGCGATCGGGTTGCGCGCGGCAACGCGCGAGCAGATCCGCATGATGATGGCGCAGGTCGATGCTCGCGATCGTGCCGACCGCGCCTTCGCGCGCGACGCTGCCCGCCAGCCGGTGCGCGGAGATACCGACGCCCATGCCGCCCTGCACGACGGGCAGCAAGGTGCGGCCGCGGATCGTCAGCGGCGGAAAGGAAGTGCGTACGGTCATCTGAAACCTCGTCGGAACATCGAAATCGCGATGATCGACGATCCACCGCCGCGCACCTTGACGGCCGTCAATAAAAAAACGGCACGCGAGCGTGCCGTTGCGCGGTCAGGCGGGACGAAACGCTCAGGCCGGCTTCGCCGGCTTCAGCTGCATCGACTTGTATTCGAGGTATTCCTCGAGCCCGTACACGCCGTTCTCGCGGCCGTGCCCCGACTGCTTGAAGCCGCCGAACGGCGCGGCGCCGTTCCACGCGCCGCCGTTGATGTCGACCTGCCCCGTGCGGATGCGGCGCGCGACGCGCATCGCGCGTGCGTCGCTGCCGGCCCACACCGCGCCGCCGAGCCCGTATGGCGAGTCGTTCGCGATCCGCACGGCCTCGTCTTCGTCGCGATACGTGATGATCGACAGCACCGGCCCGAAGATCTCTTCCTGCGCGATCGTCGCTTTCGGATCGACGCGGCCGAACACGGTCGGCTTCACGAAGAAGCCCTTCGCGAGCCCTTCGGGCAAGCCGGTGCCGCCCGTCACGAGTTCCGCGCCTTCGTCGATCCCGCGCTGGATGTAAGCCTGCACGCGCTGCTGCTGCGCGGCCGACGCCAGCGCGCCGAGGCGCGTCGTCTCCTGCCGCGGGTCGCCCGCGACGTACGTCTCGGCCGCGGCCTTCGCGATCTCGCGCGCTTCCTCGTAGCGGGCTTCCGGCACCAGCATCCGCGTATGCGCGGAGCAGGTCTGGCCCGCGTTCAGGTAGCACGCGTTGACCGTGCCCTTCACCGCCGTCGCGAAATCGGCATCGTCGAGGATCACCGACGCCGACTTGCCGCCCAACTCCAGCGCGACGCGCTTGACGCCCGCGGCCGCCAGCTCGGCCACGCGCTTGCCCGCACGCGTCGAGCCGGTGAACGACACCATGTCGACGTCCGGATCGGTGGCCAGCACCTCGCCGACGACTGGGCCATACCCGCACACGAGGTTGAACACGCCGGCCGGCAGCCCGGCCTCGTGGATCGCTTCGGCCAGCATGAACGCGTTGAGCGGCGCGACTTCCGACGGCTTGAGCACCACCGTGCAGCCGGCCGCGAGCGCCGGCGCGACCTTCAGCGTGATCTGGTTGAGCGGGTAGTTCCACGGCGTGATCGCCGCGACGACGCCGACCGGCTCGCGCACCACCAGCGAATTGCCGACCCGCGCCTCGAATTCGAACGATTCGGCGAGCTTCGCGTACGCCTTCCAGTTGTAGACCGGGCCGCCGACCTGGATCGCGCGCGACAGCTTGATCGGCATGCCGACTTCCCCGGTGATCGACTGCGCGAGTTCCTCGCTGCGCGCCTGCAGATGCTCGACGATCTTGCGCAGGTAGCCCGCGCGCGTCGCGGCCGGCGTGGCCGCCCACGCGTCGAAGGCCGCGCGCGCCGCGCGGATCGCGTCCTGTGCGTCGGACGCGACGCCCTCGGGAATCCGGCCGATCACGGCTTCGGTGCCCGAATCGATCACGTCGATCGTGCCGGCGCCGGCCGGTTTGCGCCATGCGCCGTCGATGTAGAACTGGTCGTAGATTTTCATCGCTTTCCGCCTCCAGGGAAGCCGACATTCTAGCGAGCGTTTCGGCGGCTGGTGTGACGAATGACAGCCATCCGAAAGGGCGGCGCACCCTCGCGCCGAATGCTCCGCCGGGTGACGCGCATGGCCGGCGCGGCGTTCGTCGGGCCGCCGCCGCGTCAGCATCCGCCCGGGTGCGCGGCCGGGCCCGCATCGTGCTATGTTTTTACTATCGGCATCGGCCCGTCGCGGCCGGCGCCGCCCGGAATCGACGCACTTCGTGAGCGCTGCCATGTCCGACGCATCCCATACCCTCGGCTCGCAAGACCGCCTGGAGCTGCTTTGCTGGCTCACCTGCGGCAACCTCGGCGCGTTTTACCTGAACGAATCCTGGCCGGACGCCGCGTTCCAGGTCCAGGCCGCGCACCGCTGGCTCGACCGCCATCACCGCCAGGCCGACTGGCTCTCGGTCGCCCGGCTCGCGGCGCTCGCGCAGGACATCGCGAAACGGCATGCGGGGTTCGTGGACGCGTCGTGGGCACGCGACGCGGTCGAGGAAATCGTCGATACCGACGATCTCGACTATCGGGCCAAACTCGTGCAGTGGGTGTACGAAGACTGCTGCAAGGCGCTCGCCGACAAGCGGCTGGCCGATTGAGCCGTGCCGGCGAAAACGGCCCGGTTCTTCTACGAATGGACCGGCACCCGGCTGCGTCCGGTCGGCACGTGTCCGCTGGCCATCGAGCCGGTTCGGTAACCGACCCGGGCGACCCATGACATCCATTCACCTCAGTTTCGACGACGGCCCCGGCCCGTCGACGCCCGCGCTGCTCGACGTGCTGCGCGATGCGTCGTGCTCGGCGACCTTCTTCGTGCTCGGCAAGCACCTGGCCTTCGCGCACGACGTCGCGACGCGAATCGCGCGCGAAGGCCACCGGCTCGGCAATCACACCTATTCGCATGCGAAGCCGGGCGCGCTCGCGGACGCCGCCTTGATCGACGAAATCGACACGACCGATGCGCTGATTCGCGACGTCTATCGCGGCGCCGGCCTTGCCGCACCGGATGCGATCCCGCTGCGGCTGCCGTACGGGTTGATGCCGCACGACGATCGCGCCGACGTGCTCGCACGCCTGCGACGCGAACACACGGGCTGGACCGCGATACTGAACGACTGGCAACGGCCGGCGCCATCGCCGCAGGCGCTGCTCGACGCGATGTGCGCGCATGTCGACGCGTGCATGGCGCAGCATCGCGACGTGCTGTTCTGTCTGCACGACGGATCGCGGCACGGCGACGCGCGCCCCAACACGGTCGAAGCCGTGCGGCTGTTCCTGAACCGGCAGCGCTGACGCGACGATCGGCTAGCCCGCGGGCGCCGCCCCGTCCAGCAACCGGCGCCAGCCACCGAGGAATCCGATGCCGGGCCCCGGCATCCACAGGCCGCGCTGCGCGGCTTCGAGATGGATCAGCGTCTGGTCCGCGCAGAACAGCGCCGTCAGCGTGTCGCGGTTGTCGCGCAGCCAATCGGGCGCCGCATCCGGCCGCGTCGCGGCATAAACGTGCAGGCAGGCCGTCCATCGCCCGCGGTCGAACACGAAGCTGTCGTCCCGGCCCGCATCGCGCGACAGCGCGAACGACGCAAAGGCCGCCTCGAGCCATTGCGCGCCCTGCCCCACATCGTCGAAATCGAGCACGCCGTTCACCGCGTTGCCGACATACAGCAGGTTGCCCGCGTGATAGTCGCCGTGCAGCCAATGCACCGGCCCCGCGAGCCACGACGCCGCCGCGTCGAGATGCGCGCCGATCCGCCGGATCACCGTGTCGTAGTCGTCGTGCAAGTCGGCCGGCAGCGACGGCATCGCGCGCGCCGCCACCCGTGCATGACGTGCGGACAGCCATGCGAGCGGCGCCGCTTCGCTGGCGGGTATCGCGGCCAGCGCCATATGCAGATGCGCGAGCGTGCGCATTGCGTCGGTCGCCCCTGCGTGCGCGTCGTCCGGCAAGCCGGGGCGGCCGTCGATATGCTCGAACAGATGCAGCCAGCGTCCGTCCGGCATCCGCACGCCGGTTCCTGCATCGGCGGTCGGCCGTAGCCGCGGCAGCGCGGGCAGCCGCGACGCGGCGCGCGCCTCGCCAAGCTGACCGAGTATCGACGCCTCGCGCCGCATCTGTCCGACCGGCTTGCCGGACCACGACACGCGCAGCACCGTGCGCGCCGCATCGCACTCGATGAGATAGGTTTTGTTAGTATGGCCCGACGCCAGCGCGTGCAGGCGCGCCGGCCCGATGTTCCAGTACTGGTGTAGCCACGGCTCCAGCGTTTTCACGTCACTCCTACTCGTTGCATCGACCATGTCAGAGCGTCCTTCGGCCCGCATGCGGGACATCAACATCGAATGGCTGACCCGCGCCGCCGAATTCGGCCATCTGTTCCAGACCCGCTGGCTCGGCGAGCGCTTCTTCCATCTGCCCGGCGACATGCTCGCGCTGCAGGAACTGATCTGGCGCGAGCGCCCCGACTGCATCGTCCAGACCGGCATCGCGGCGGGCGGCGGCGTGGTGTTCACCGCGTCGATGCTGGAACTGGCCGGCAACCCCGGCCGCGTCATCGCGATCGAGCCGCGCCTGCGCGACGAAGTCCGCCAGCGCCTGCAATCGCACCAGCTCGCCCATCGCATGGTGCTGATCGAAGGCGAATCGTGCGCGGCCGACACGCTCGCCTCGGTGCGGGCGCAGATTCACGACGGCGCGCGCGTGATGGCGATCCTCGATCTCGCGCATACGCACGCGCACGTGCTGCGCGAACTCGAATGCTATGCGCCGTTCGTAACGCCCGGCAGCTACGCGATCGTGATGGACACCATCATGGAGTACCTGCCGGAGTCGATGTTCGACGGCAAGCCGTACGGCCGCGGCAACAACCCGGCCACGGCCGCACGCGAATTTCTCGCCCGCGACGACCGGTTCGACATCGATCACGACATCGAGGACCGCGTCCTCATGACGCTGTCGCCAGGCGGCTTCCTGAAGCGAGTGCGCTGATCAGGCGGGCGGCTTGCGCGGAGCCGTCGTGCGCGGCATAGCTGTCGCGGATTCGCGCCGCCTGCTCACGCAACGATCCGGCACGCAACAGACGTTCGAGCGCATCGGTAACGGCCGCGACGCCGGCCTGCTGCAGATCGAGCACGCAGCCCGCGCCGGCCCGCTCGACGAAGTGCGCCGAATGGAACTGGTCGTTGCAGAACGGCGACAGCAGCATCGGCACGCCGCACGCGAGCGACTCCATCACCGAATTCGCGCCGCCGTGGCTGACGAACGCGTGCGTGCGCCGCAGCAGCGCCAGTTGCGGCGCGTAACGCACCGCGATCACGCGTTCGTCGCCGGCCGGCAGCCGATCCGAATCGACCAGTTCGCCGACCGACAGCACCAGTTGCGCCGACGTCGCGCGCGTCGCGTCGATCACCTTCGCGAACACCTCCGGGTGGTAGTAAAGCTGGCTGCCGAGCGACATGTAGACGAGCGGACGATCCGTGTCGACGCGTTCCCACGGAAATGCCGTCTCGTCGCCGCGCGGGCCCGACGGCATGGCAGGGCCGACCAGTTCGACACCGGGCGGCGGCGTGCCGACCAGCGCGTCGGTCGTGAATGCGAGCGTCAGGTGAGGCGACAGCACGTCGCAACCGCGAAAGCGTGCGTCGAGGCCGTAGCGCGCGAACAGGCGCGTGCGTTCCGGTTCGAGCCAGCGCACCGTGCGCAGCAACTCCGAATCGAGATCGTCCGGCAGCACCGGATTCAGCGAATTCGACATCGACACCCACGGCAGCCCTTCCAGCTCGGCCGCAATCGCCGCCGCATACAGCAGCGGGTCGATCACGACCACGTCGGGCCGCCATTCGCGCAGCACCGCGCGGATACCGTCCACCTGCGCGGGCGCGAGGTCGATCAGCAGCGTCCGGATCCAGTGCCGCAGCCAATCGGCGTCGCGAATGTTCGCGGCGAAGCTCGCGCCGCGCGACAGGTCGTGGCGCTCGGGCGTCTCGCGCGGCCCGACGAACGCGAAGTCGCCGGCGCCGTCGAGCTGTGCGCTGATGTCGGCCGGCGCATAGAACGCGACGTCGCAGCCGGCGGCGCGCAACTGCTGGGCCGGGCCGATGCACGGATTGACGTGGCCCTTCTCGGGCACCACGCAGAACAGGATGCGTTTCATGAGCGGCTCAGGCTGGGCGATGCGCGACATCGGGGTGAAGACGATCGAGATGATCGAGGAACAGTGTCAGCGTCGTCCACAGCACGCGTTCGGTATCCGTCTGCAAAGCGGGGGCGCCAACGCCGAACGTATCGGCCAGCGCATGCGTGCGGTCGCGATCGAGCAGCGTCGCGAGATCCATCGCCGGCGCGAGGCGCCCGCGCTTCGGGCCGCGCACGAGACGCTCCGGCAGGTTCAGGCGCGCACCGAGCTCGCGCAGGCACCGCTTGTCCGGGTCGGGCGCGAGGCTCGTCAGATGCGCGACGACGGCGGCGTCGACGAACGGCGGATGCAGGTCGACCGACGCCTCGTCGAACAACGCGTGGCACAGCGGCAGATAGTTGGCCGACCGGTCGCGGCGCAACACCTGATCCGCGCCGTCACCGGTAATCGCCACCTCGACGCCGTCCGCCGCCATCGCGTCGGCCAGCAGCAGTTTCGCGACCGGATGCAGGTTGAACATCGGCTCCTCGACCGCATACGTCGTTCTCGGCAGCGCCGCGATGAAATCGGCCTCGTTCGCGCGCACGATCTTCACGCTCGCCTGCATCTGCGCGGCGAGTTCGAGCGCCGCGTCGCGTTCGCAGTAATCGGGCATGTCGGTCGCGAGGATGTAGGCCGTCACGTGCCGCAGCGCGCCCAGTTCGCGCAGCAACGCGAGCAGCAGCGCCGAATCGAGCCCGCCGCTCAGCGCCAGCGCAACCCGCTTGCCGCTGTCGAGCACACGTTGCAGCGACGCGCGCAGCACGGTGTCGAGATCGGCAGGCTGCGGCCGCTCGGGCGCCGGCTGCGCCGTCAGCCCTTGCGGCGACCGGATCAGGGCGTGGCCGGGCGGCACCGCGCGCACGTCGCGCAGCACGGTGCGGCCGACGAGGCGCTCGCCGCTCAGGTAGCCCGCGATGGCAGCCGTATCCGGCGCGCCGGCCGGTTGCCCCGCCGCCCGCAATACGGCGCGGATGCCGGACGCCGACACGCCACTGCGCGGATGGTAGTGCAGACGATCGAAACCGAACGGGTCGCGCGTGCCGACGATCATGGATAACGAGCCTTCAAGGTGTCCACTTCAATGCGTTTGAGGACGCGATGCGGCGCCACCGGTGCGCTGCCGCCCTGGCAATGCAGGCACGCTTCGAGCGGCGTCTCGCGTTGCAGATAGGCAAGCATCGCGTCGAGCATGCCCGCGTCGTCGCGCAGCGCCAGGCCGTCGGCCTGGAAATCCTTCTCGCCCTTGTACAGCGTATGGAAATGCGCGGGCCGCGTGCACGTGTAGAACATGCCGTCGCGAATCATATGGCAGCGCTCGCGAATCCAGCAATCGTGATACAGGCGCCGGGCTTCGTCGCGATCCGTGCCGGGCTGCGCGCGGTTCATCGTCGTGAACACGTCCTGCACCTTCCAGTTCAGCCGCACGTCGAAGCGCGCGGCCTGACGCTCGACATGCGCGATCAGGTCGGCGGAAAGCGCGGGTTTCGGATAGCGCGAGATCGTCAGCGCATCCACTGCCTGCCAGAACGCGTCGGGCATCTCGCCGAGCTTCAGGCCGTTCGTCGTGACCGAGATCACGGGCGCGATGCCGGTGCCGCGCACGCGTTCGACGAGCTCGACGAGCGCCGGATGCAGCAACGGTTCGCCGCCGACCAGCTTGAACATGCGCGGGCGGAGCACCTTCGCGGCCTTGCGCAAATCGGCTTCGATCGATTCGGGGCTCGCGTACCACTCCGGCAACAGCGGTGACAGCGAGCAGCATTCCGCGCAGGTCAGATTGCAGTGATCGACGATATGCGCTTCCAGCGAGCGCGTCTGGACGCGCCCGTCCTCGACGCGGTAATCGCGATCCAGCGGCGGCGGAAACACGTGCTGCCGCTCGCCGGCTTGCGGCGGATTCGGAATCTTGTTCGGGTTCGCACTCACATCAGCTTCCTGTTTCCACGCAACGGGAAAAGAAATCTATCAGAAGGCCACGCGCGTCCGCCATCGCGGACGCCATCGTCACCGCGCCGTTCAGGTGCGACGCGAAGCGCGACGGATCGTCGAGCCAGCCCTGCACGATCCACAGCTTGAGCGCGTGCTGCACGCATGCGGCATCGACCGCCCATGCGATGTGCGCCGGGTTCACCGGCCGCACGCGTCGGTACGCGCGTACGAATGCTTGCGCGAGGTGCGGCGCTTCCAGCGGCAAATGATTCAGGCAGCGCACCAGTTCGTATTCGCGCGGCGCGCCGATCGACGCTTCCCAGTCGACGATCAACGGCGGCAGCGTGCCCGTGAACAGATAGTTGAACTGGTTGTAGTCGTTGTGGATCGGATGCTGCGGATCGTCGGCCGGAAACGCATCGACGCTGCCGGGATAGTAGCGGTCGAGCAGGCGCAGCGCGAGATCGACGTAGCGGCGCAGGTTCGCGGAGGCAGCGGCGTTCGCATCGGCTCGATCGAGTGCGTCCAGCAAATTGCGGCGTACCGCATCCGCATCGATCGAGGTCAGCCGCGCGCCGATCGTATCGAGCGACGGCAGATGCAGTCGTTCGACGCTCACGTGCAACGCGGCCAGGCTCGCACCGAGCGCATCCCATTCGGCTGGCGAGAACGTATCGTAGGTCTTGAATTGCCCGGCTTCCCAGCGCGTCAGCATCGCATGGGAATTTTGTCCCGACCAAAGCGATTCGCCGGACGTCGTGCGCTTCAGCGTCTGCACATGGAAACGGGTATCGCCGTGCGTTTCGAGATGCGTGAGGACGGCGGTTTCCTTGAGCGCGCGCGCATGGTGTTCAAGCGCATAGAGCTTGACCGCCACGCCCGTGCCGCTGTTGGTCGGCAAATGCCATACCCGTTCGCTGACCTGCGTCGGCGGCCCGCCGCGACCGAACCCGTAGGCGTCGCGAATCTCGTCGAAGGTGACGGCGAGCGCATCCATTCAGATGTGCTCGGCCGGCCCGTGCCGATACGGGTGACCGGTCAGGAACGTGTTGTGTCCGACGTAGCGCAGCTTGTACATCGCCGGCCGGAACAACACCGACGGAGCGTTGTTCGCGATGCCGAGCAGCGGGTACAGGTCATGTCGCACGAAGAACGCGTTGTTGCCCATGTCGTCGCAGCAGACGAGCTCATAGCCTTTCCGGCGGCCGAGGTGCACGAGCGATTCGAGGCTCGCGCCGTAATAGGTCGAACCGTCCCATTCGTGGTCCGGATTGAAGCACATGACCCAGCGCTCGGGCGGCGTGTAGTACGGGTTGTATTCGATCACGACGATGCGCGGCTGGAACGCCTGCAGGCCGCGCCACACCCAGTAGTCGTTGCCGTCGATGTCGATCGACAGCAGGTCGAAGTCGGTCGGTACGTTCGCATCGGCGAGCAATTGATCGACCGTATCGGGTTGGACGCGATCGTGATGCAGGCGCACGCGCTCCACACCCGCGTAGTGGGCGGCGAGCTTGCCGAACCGGTATGCGCTGCCTTCCACCAGTACGCCGGCCCAATCCTGTTCGCGCAGCAATCGCGCGGTATTGCTGTTGCGCAGGCCGTCGCTCGCGCCGATGTCGACGCAGAAACGGTTGGTCGGCACGATCCGCTCCATCAGGCGGGACAGGATGCCCTCCTCGGTGCCCTGCGCGTACAGGCTGGGCGCAAGGCCGGACAGGTCGAGCGGGCGAGGATGGTCCTGCATCGAAGGCGGCTCCGGGGCGAAATGGGGAATGATGGGGGTATTGGGTGGGTAATTTACCTGAAGTCGATTCAGCAGAGGAAACTGGAATGCGCGGCGCGGACGGTTTTGCCGCGGCGACATGAAAAAGCCCGCAGCGACATGGCTGTCGATGCGGGCCTGTAGCGCTTCCGGCGGTTCGCTCCGTGCGGCGATGCCTAAGCTCGACTCACGGCCGGAGGAAACCTGAGGACACTTACTCCTGCCCCTGACTCGTCAGGAACTCCTCGTAATTCCCGCCGAAGTCGAACAGCGTGCCGTCCGTCTTCACTTCGATGATCCGGTTCGCCAGCCCGCTCACGAACTCGCGGTCGTGCGACACGAAGATCAGCGTGCCTTCGAACTGCTCGAGCGCGATCTGCAGCGACTCGATCGATTCCATGTCCATGTGGTTGGTCGGCTCGTCCATCAGCAGCACGTTGTGGCGGCCCAGCATCAGCTTGCCCCAGATCATGCGGCCCTTCTCGCCGCCCGACAGCACCTTCACCGACTTCTTGATGTCGTCCGACGAGAACAGCAGGCGGCCCAGCGTGCCGCGCACCATCGTTTCGTCGTCGCCGTCCTTGCGGTACTGGTCGATCCAGTCCATCAGCGTGATGTCGTTCGGGAATTCCTCGTACGTGTCCTGCGGCATGTAGCCGACATTCGCGTTCTCGGACCACTTCACCGTGCCGTGATCGAGCGGCAGCGCGCCGAGCAGCGAACGCAGCAGCGTCGTCTTGCCCGCGCCGTTCTCGCCGATGATCGCGATGCGCTCGCCCGGCTGCACCGACAGGTTGAAGTTCTGGAAGATCGTGCGCTCGTACTTCTTCGTGATCTCTTCGGCGACCACCGCGACGTTGTGCAGCTTCTTCTCGAACTCGAAGCGGATGAACGGGTTCTGGCGCGACGACGGCTTGAATTCCTCGATCTTGATCTTGTCGATCTGCTTCGCGCGGCTGGTGGCCTGACGCGCCTTCGACTTGTTCGCCGAGAAGCGGCGCACGAAGTCCTGCAGTTCGGCCACGCGCTCCTTCGCCCGTGCGTTCGCCGCGGCCTGGCGCTCGCGCGCCTGTGCCGATGCGAGCATGTAGTCGTCGTAGTTGCCCGGCCAGACCTTCAGCGTGCCGAAGTCCATGTCGGCCATGTGCGTGCACACCGAGTTCAGGAAGTGACGATCGTGCGAGATGATGATCATCGTCGAGTTGTACTCGTTGAGCGTGTGCTCGAGCCAACGGATCGAGTTGATGTCGAGGTTGTTGGTCGGTTCGTCGAGCAGCAGCACGTCCGGCTTCGAGAACAGCGCTTGGGCGAGCAGCACGCGCAGCTTCCAGCCCGGCGCGACGTCGGCCATCGTGCCGTTGTGGAACTTCTCCTCGATGCCGATGCCGAGCAGCAGCGCACCCGCGCGCGCTTCGGCGTCGTAGCCGCCGTATTCGGCGAACTTGCCTTCGAGTTCGGCCGCGTGCATGTAGTCGTCGTCGGTCGCTTCCGGGTTCGCGTAGATCGCGTCACGCTCGGTCATCGCGGCCCACATCTCGGTGTGGCCCATCATCACGACGTCGAGCACGCGCACGTCTTCGTACGCGAACTGGTCCTGGCGCAGCTTGCCCAGGCGGACGTTCGGCTCCAGCGCGACGTTGCCGGCGCTCGGCTCGAGGTCGCCGCCGAGGATCTTCATGAAGGTCGACTTGCCACAGCCGTTCGCGCCGATCAGACCGTAGCGGTTGCCCTCGCCGAATTTGACCGAGATATTCTCGAACAAGGGCTTCGGCCCGAATTGCATCGTGATGTTGGCAGTAGAAAGCACGGCAGGTCCCGTTAAGAGAGAAATCGACGGAAAACCGTGTATTTTAGCAGGTGTCGGAGAAACTGCCGACCGCCCCGGCCCGGCGGCCCATTCGCGGCTCTCGCACCCGCCGCCGGGCGGCCCGTCAACATGACGGCACGCGTCTCACCGCCGTCTCACCGGAACGCCGCATGCTCGCCAGCCAGCTTCGCGAACAACTCGTCGGCGCATGGCGCCTCGTGTCGTACGAAATCCGCCCGCGCGACGGGAGTACCGTCACCTATCCGCTCGGCCGCGACGCGCGCGGCTGGATTCTCTACACGCCCGACGGCTACATGTCCGCGCAGCTGATGGCGGCCGGCCGCCCGCCCTACGCGGACGGCGACCTGCAGGGCGGCAGCATCGAGGAGCGCGCGGCCGCGGCGCACGGCTACATCGCGTATTCAGGCCCCTTCAACGTCGACGACGACGGCACGTTGACCCATGAAATGGACGTCAGCCTGTATCCGAACTGGATCGGCAACGTCCAGCAGCGTGTCGTCAGCCTGGACGGCGACCGGCTGCAGCTCGGCACCGCCGGACCGGTGCGGATCGCCGGCCGGGAGGTCGAACCGGTGATCGTCTGGGCGCGCGCCCGCCGCTGAGCACAGCGCGGCCGACGCCCGGCCAGGCGCGGCAACGACGCCAAGCCCGCCCGGCAGCGCATGCCGCTCTCGCGGCTGCGCGTCACTTGCCGGCTTTCTTGGCCGCCTTCTGCGCCGCCGGCGCCTTCATCTGCCCGAACAGTTCCGAGCACGGCACGTCGCGGTTGTTGCTCGGCGCGATCAGCGGGATCAGCGCCGCGAACGGGTTGACCAGCCCGAGCCCGACCATCGCGCCGGCGCGCAGCGCGAGCGCGCCCGCATCGACGCCGACCTTCGGGTTCTTGAACGTGCCCTTCGCATACAACGGCGAGCGCAGCGAGAAGATCCGGAAGCCCTTCGTGTGCGGATGGATCTTCAGGTCCAGCGATTCGTCGCGCAGGTTGATCGGGCCGTCGACGTTGATCAGCGCATCGTCGGTATCGAGCGCGAACACCTTCGGGTCGAGCATGCCGTCGTTCGCCACAAAGTCGATCGCCGCGCAGTTGATGTTGACGTCGCGGTTGCCGAACAGCTTCTCGTAGACGACGTTCGCGACGTTCAACCCCGCCGCCTCCATCAGCAAGCGGCTGATGCGGCCGTTGGTGATCAGCGCCTTCACCTCGCCGGTCGACGTCCCGGCGAGCGCGGCCGGCGAATTGCCGGTCGCCGACAGCGACGCGTCGCCGTTGATCTCGCCGAGCGCCGTTTGCATCACCTTCTGCGTCGGGAACAGTTGCTTGAGCTTCAGGTGGCGTGCGCTCAGCGTGAAGCGCCCCTTGAGCGGCGTGCGGCTGCCGTCGAGACGCGCGTTCGTCGCGAGCGTGCCGCCCGCCACGCCGAACTGCAGCGGCTCGAGCGTCAGCACGCCGTCCTGCAGCAGGATATGCGTGTACAGGTCGGTGATCGGCAACTGCGGGCTCTTGATCAGCTTGCGGCCGGTGAACTTCACGTCCGCATCGATCGCGCTCCACCGTTCGGTGCGGAACGCCGCGACCGGCAGCACGCGGTCGGGCGGCTGGCGCGTCGTGTCGCCACGCTTCTTCTTGCTCGCGGCCGAATCGGCGCCGATCACCGGCGCGAGGTCGGAGAACTGCAGCAGGTTCGACACGAGTTCGCCCGACAGCTTCGGACGCGGCTCGCGCTGCGCCCACGTGAGCGTGCCGCCGAGATCGCTGCCGCCCACCCGGCCGTTGAAGTTCTCGTAGCGGAACGTGCTCGCGTTCGGCTTGAGGTTGCCGATCAAGCGCCCTTCGGTCGCGTAAGGCGGCGTATCGGGCAGCGTGATGCCGGTGAGCTGGTAAAGGTGCGACATCGACGTGCCCTGCAGCCACAGCCGCAGGTCGAGCGCCGCGAGATGCGTCGGGTCGGTCAGCGTGCCGACGATCGCGAGCCGCGTATCGCCGGCCTTCACGTCGGCCTGCAGCGGGAACGGCCGCGTCGTGTCCTGGATCGCGAGCACGCCGCCGACCTTGCCGGTGCCGCTGATCGGCACGTTCTTGTAGCGACCGTCGAACTTGAGTCCGAATGCATAGGTCGGCCCGGACGGCTTCGCGGGCGCCGCGGCTCCGCTCGCGCCGGACGCGGTGGAGGCCGCCGACGCGGAAGACGCGGACGAAGCGGATGCACCCGACGAACCGGAAGCCGCCGAAGCAACGACGCTCGCAGCCGCCCCCCCCGAGGCCGCAGCCGCACTCGCCCCCGACGCGGCTTGCGCATCGGCCTTCGCGCCCAGTTGCGCGGCGCCGTGCTTGCCCACGCGCTGCGCCGACGCCGCACGCGACGTCTGCTCCTGTTCCTTCAGCACGTCGCCGAGCGGAATCGGCTGGCCAAGCGTATCGATCGCGACGGTCAGGTCGGCCTTCGTGATTGCGTCGCGATACGTGACGGTGCCTTTCGCGAACCCGAAGCTGTCGAGCCGCACCTTCCACCGCGAAGGCTGCGACGATTGCTTGAACTGGAAGGTCCACGTATTGCTGCCGTCCGCGCGCCGTTCGAGATCCACGGCGGGATTGACGACGTCGATCGACGGGATGACGATCTCATGCGCAAACAGCGGCAGGATTGCGAGATCGAAGTGCGCGGCATCGAGCGTGACGAACTTGGGCGCCTGTGCCCAGTCGGGATTGCCGATCTCGAGTTGCGTGGCCGAGAAGCTCGGCCAGGGCACCCATGCACGCCAGCCGGTCTCGCCATCGGGGCGACGCCAGCCGACCTTGAGATCGCCGTTGATCGCAAACGGGCGACCGAGCGCGGTACTCACCTGTTCGTTGACCCACGGTTTCGCGCGGTTCCAGTCGAACGTGACAATAAAGATGCCGGCCGCCGCGATGAGCACCGCGACGATACCGACGATCCATGCAGCCGATTTGCCGATGGCTCGGGTTAGCGTCATGGCGGTTCCGTTGTTGTTCTGAAGCGTTGCCGCACCATGCCGGGCCGCTAGCGTGGACGAACGGCGCACGACAACTGCGGCTTTTCACTCGGTATTATGGCGCACGACATGGCGGCCTTTCGGCGCCATTAACGCTTTTTTTCACTTTTGCCATGACCTCTCCCACCGGCCTCATCGACGCACAGCACATCACGCGGCGCGACGCCAGCAGCGGCAAGACGCTGCTCGCCCCGACCGATTTCAGCCTCGCCGCGGGATCGCGAATTGCTATCACCGGACCATCCGGATCGGGCAAGAGCGTGCTGCTGCGCGCGCTCGCGCTGCTCGATCCGCTCGACGGCGGTCACGTCCTGTGGCGCGGCCGCCGGATCCGGCGCAGCGCGATTCCGCGCTATCGGCGCAGCATCGCCTATGTCCGCCAGCGCCCCGCGCAGATGGACGGCACCGTCGAATCGCAGTTGCGCTACCCGTACTCGCTCGCGATCTATCGCGACGTCGCGTTCGATCGCGCCCGCGCCGAAGCGCTCGCCGCGCAGGCCGGCCGCGGCGCCGATTTTCTCGACAAGCGCGCGAGCGACCTGTCCGGCGGCGAAGCGCAGATCACCGCGCTGCTACGCGTGCTGCAGCTCGATCCCGACGTGCTGCTGCTCGACGAGCCGACCTCCGCGCTCGATCCCGAATCGGCGCGCGCGATCGAAGCGCTCGTCGAGGCATGGTTCGACGCGGCGCCCGATGCCCGCGCCTACATGTGGATCTCGCACGATCCGGCCCAGGCCGCGCGAATCGGCACGATGCGGCTCGTGATGCAGGCCGGCGTCCTGCATGCGGCCAACCCGACGGAGGCGCAATGAGCCCGGCCCTGCAGGATCTGAGCCTCGTCGACGTCGGCATCGCCGCCGCGCTCGTCGCCGTCAACGGCGCGATCTCGGCGGCGCTGTCGCTCGGCCTCGGCCGCAAGCTCGCGCTCGCGGCGGTGCGCACCGTCGTGCAGTTGCTCGCGATCGGCTACGTGCTCGGCTGGGTGTTCGGCCATCCGCACTGGTACGTCGTGCTGCCGCTCACCGCGCTGATGACGCTGATCGCCGGTTTCGCCGGCGCGGGGCGCGGCAAGCGCACGTACCGCGGCCAGCGCATCGACAGCATCGCGTCGATCTGGTTCAGCAGCTGGTTCGTCGCGGCGGTCGGGCTGTTCGTCGTGATCCGCATCCATCCGTGGTTCGCGCCGCAATACGCGATCCCGATTCTCGGGATGATTCTCGGCAATACGCTGACGGGCGTGTCGCTCGGCGTCGAGCGGATGATGGAAGAACTCACGGCGCGCCGCGATCGCGTCGAGACCGCGCTCGCACTGGGCGCGACGCGCTGGGAAGCCGCGCAGGACGCCGCGCGCCAGGCCGTGCGGGCGGGCATGCTGCCGACGCTGAACCAGATGGCGGTGGTCGGCGTCGTGAGCCTGCCGGGGATGATGACGGGCCAGGTGCTGGCCGGCCAGTCGCCGCTGCAGGCCGTGCGCTACCAGATCGTGATCATGTTCCTGATCGCGGCGGCCTCGGCGCTGGGCACCGTCGGCGCGGTGCTGATGACCTATCGCCGGCTGTTCTCCGCCGATCACCGCTTTCTCGCGTCGCGGCTCGAAGAGCGCGCGCACTGACGCGCGGCGGCGGCACATCGGGCAACCGGCGCGATCAATGCGCGCGGCGTCGCTTGCCGATTGCCTGTCGAAGGGCGGCCGCGATATCCGCGTCGGGCGCGAGCCGTCGACCGATGCGACGAGCCGCACCGCGCGCGGCGTCGTCACATAGGCCTGCGCGCCGACGTAGCCGCCGCTGCGGGCCAAGCGCGGAATGTCGTGACGGAAAGGAAAGGATGCGGGCGAGCATAACGTGACATCCGCAGACGTCACGCATCGCCTCTGCACGGTCGGCGCACCATGCCGCGAAACGGGTGGCGCAAGCGCATTGCAACGGCGGCGCCGCACGACGCGCTCGCGTGCGGCCCTGCCCGGCCGCCCACCGAACCGGTTGCGCGCGCACCGGACGAAACGCCGGCCCGCGCGCGCCGCTCAATGCTTGATCGACACCGTCACCTTGGTGCCTTCGCTCATCGTCACGGCCTTCGACCCGCCGTTGGTCGGAATCGACACCCACTTCACCTGGCTCACCGACACGACGTCCGGACACTGCAGCGACTTGCCGCCGGCCGTCACGCTGCGCGTGCCCTTCGGCGCGGCCGCCTGGAAGCTCAACTGCACGTTCGCGATACCCTTCGCGTCGACCGACGGCGCGAGCCGCACCTGGGTCTGCCGCACCATCGCGCCGTTCGCGTCGCGCGGCAGGTTGTCGGCGTTCGGGCAACCGTCCGGCATCGCGACCGCACCGCTCGGCGGTACCGACTTCCAGTTGAAATCGTCCGTCTCGCCCGAGCGGATCTTGCGGGTCTCCTGCGTATTGCCGAAGGTCTTCGAGTCGACCTTGACGGTGTATTCGAGCTGTCCCGTCCCGCCGCCCTTCAGGCTGCCCTTGACCGGCGGCGCCGCGAATACGCTCGCGCTGACGCACGCCGCCGCGAACACGACCGACCACGATGCGGCGACCGACAAGCTGCGTTGGCTCATGCTGACCTCCTTGTCAAGCGACGGCACGCGCGTGCCGCGCGGTTTTAGATGCATGATGCGTTGCCAGTCTACCGCCAAGCAGGATGCAATGCGCCGCAAACGCATCGGGTGTTACCCCGCTTGCGTTCGCGGCGCCGTCACCTTATCGACGCGCGTTGCCGGCTCAGAAGCCGCTCAGCACGAGCTTGCCGATCGCACGGCCGCCCTCGAGCATTCGATGCGCGCGCCGCACGTTCTCGGCATTGATCGTGCCGAGCTGTTCGCCGAGCGTCGTGCGCAGCGTGCCGGCGTCGATCAGCCGCGCGACTTCGCCGAGGATCTTGTGCTGCTCGATCATGTCCGGCGTCTCGAACATCGCGCGCGTGAACATGAATTCCCAGTGAAACGCGGCGCTCTTCGCCTTCAGCAATTCGACCGGCACCGGCTTCGCGTTCTCGACGATCGTGCAGATACCGCCCTGCGGCCGGATGACTTCCGCGGCGGCCGGGAAATGATGGTCGGTATCGTTGAAGATCAGCACGTAGTCGACGCTCGGATGGCCGGCCTCGCGCAACTGCGCCGGCAGGTCGCCGAAATGGTCGACCACCGCATCCGCGCCCAGCGTGCGCACCCATTCGGCCGATGCCGGCCGCGACGCGGTCGCGATCACGTGCAGCTTGCCGAGCGTCTTCGCGAGCTGGATCGCGATCGAGCCCACGCCGCCCGCGCCGCCGATGATCAGCACCGACTTGCCGGCGTCCGCGCCCTGCGGCGACACGCGCAACCGATCGAACAGCGCTTCCCACGCGGTCAACGCGGTGAGCGGCAGCGCGGCCGCCGCCGCGAAGTCGAGCGTGCGCGGCTTCAGCGCGGCGATTCGCTCGTCGACCGCGTGGAATTCGCTGTTCGCGCCGGGCCGCGTGATGCTGCCCGCGTAGAACACTTCGTCGCCGGGCCGGAACAGCGTGACGTCGGCGCCGACCGCGACGACCGTGCCGGCCGCATCCCAGCCGAGCACGCGCGACGTCTCCTCGACCTGTGGCTTCGGCGCACGCACCTTGGTGTCGACCGGGTTCACGGAAATCGCCTCGACTTTCACGAGCAGGTCGCGCGGGCCCGGCACCGGCTGCGGCAGTTCCACGTCGAGCAACGCTTGCGGGTCGTCGATCGGCAAATAACGGGTCAATCCAACGGCTTTCATCTCGATACTCCTTTCAGGGGGATCCGGCAGGCTGCGGCGCAACCTCCATGCGTGCCATCGTAGGCAACCCGATCATTCGAGAAAACCGCTATATTTCCTGAAACATTTTCAGGAATTTCAGAATAATGACGTCCGATCCCGAGGCTGGTCCGATTCCCGCGCCCGACAAGCCGCTCGACCTGCTCGACGTCGCGCTGTTCGTGCGCGCGGCGCTGCTCGCGAACGTCAGCGCGGCCGCGCGCGAATTCGGCGTGTCGGCCGCGGTCGCGAGCGCGCGCATCGCCCAGCTCGAACGCCAGCTCGGCGCGCGGTTGCTGCACCGCACCACGCGCCGCATCAGCCTTACGCAGGACGGCGAAATCTTCATGGCACGCGCGGACGCGCTGCTCGCGGCCGCCGACGCGGCGCGTGCGTCAGTCGGTCGCGGTCGCAACGAGCCGTACGGGCGGCTGAAGGTGTCGATGTCGTCGTCGTTCGGACGCCAGCACGTCGCGCCGGTGATTCCGGCGTTCCTGCGCCGCTACCCGTCCGTGTCGCTCGATCTGCGGCTGTCCGACGAGATCGTCGATCTGGTCGACGACGGCTACGACGTCGCGGTCCGTCTCGGCGCGCTGAAGGATTCGACGCTCGTCGCCCGCAAGCTCGCCACCAACCGGCGCGTGCTGTGCTGCTCGCCCGCCTATCTCGCCGAACACGGCACGCCGCGCCATCCGGCCGACCTGACGCAGCACGAATGCGTGATCCTCGGCGACCAGCGCGACTGGTCGTTCGCGACGCCGCAAGGCGCGCTCACGGTGCGGGTCGGCGGCCGGCTCGTCGCGAGCAACGGCGAGGCGATCCGCGAAGCGCTCGTCGACGGCTTCGGGATCGCGATCAAGTCGACCTGGGACGTCGGCCCGCTGCTCGCGAGCGGCGCGCTCGTCACCGTGCTCGACGACTACCCGTTCGCGGACGACGTCGCGATCTGGGCCGTCTATCCGAGCCGCGCGCACGTGCCGCTGAAAACGCTCGCGTTCATCGCGTTCCTGGCCGAGCATTTCGGCGATCCGCCGTACTGGGATCGCGCAAACGGGTGACCACCGCCATCCCGCGCACGGTTTCGCGCCCGCGCCGGCCGCCACGCGCGGCCAACCGGCTACAATGGCGCGTTCGCGACGCACTGGCCCGCCGCCGCACGGGGCCCGCGCGCGCAGGCGGCCGCCCGTGGGCCGCGCACGTCATTCATTCGCTTCCCAACCACTCGTCATGACCCACAATCTCGTCATCCAGAGTCTTGCGCCGCTGTCGGACGCCCATCACAAACCGCTGCTCGCGCTGTCGCGCGGCACCCGCGTCGTGCAGACCGACGATCACGCGCTGCGCATCGAAAACGCGAGCCCGGCGCAACGCCTCGACATCGATGCGTACTGCGGCACGCACGCGCTCGACTTCGGCTTCGTCGAGGCCGGCCGCACGCTCGGCGATTTCGGGCTCGCGGTGATGGACATGGATTCGACGCTGATCACGATCGAATGCATCGACGAGATCGCCGATTTCTGCGGGCTGAAAACGCAGGTCGCGGAGATCACCGAAGCGGCGATGCGCGGCGAGATCCGCGATTTCAACGAAAGCCTCACGCGCCGCGTCGCGCTGCTGGCCGGGCTCGACGCGCACGCGCTCGAGCGCGTGTACGAAGAACGGCTGCAACTGTCGCCGGGCGCCGAAACGATGCTGGCCGGCGTGAAGGCCGCCGGCATGAAGACGCTGCTGGTGTCGGGCGGCTTCACGTTCTTCACCGAGCGGCTGAAAGCCCGCCTCGGCCTCGACTACGCGCATGCGAACACGCTGGAGATCGTCGACGGCAAGCTTACCGGCAAGGTGCTGGGCGAGATCGTCAACGCCGACGTGAAGGCGCGCCTGCTGCGCGATACCTGCGCGTCGCTCGGCCTCGAGCCGAGCCGCGCGATCGCGATGGGCGACGGCTCGAACGACCTGAAGATGATGGCGGAAGCCGGGCTGTCGGTCGCGTTCCACGCGAAGCCCGTCGTGCGCGATGCGGCCACCGTCGCATTCGACCATGTCGGCCTCGACGGGCTGTTGCGCCTGTTCTGATCCCCCGGCACCGTCAATGAAAACGCCGGCGCGATATCGCATCGCGCCGGCGTTTCGTTTTTGTGCCGGACGTTGCCGGCGTGCGATCAGCCGAGCGTGGCCTGCATCGCCCGCTCGATGTCCGCGCGCAAGTCCGCTTCGTCCTCGAGACCCACGTAGAAACGCACCAGCGTGCCGCGATGCGGCCAGTCCGGACGCATCGACGCGACGTCGTAAGGCATCGCGAGGCTGCACGCGCCGCCCCAACTCCAGCCGATCGCGAACAGCTCGAGCGACTCGACGAAACGGTCGATCTGCTCCGCGCTGTAGCGTGCGTCGAACACCACCGAGAACAACCCGCCCGCGCCCGTGAAATCGCGCATGAACGACGCGTGCCCCGGGCAGTCGGCGATCTGCGGGTGCAGCACCGTCGCGATCTCCGGCCGCCCCTTCAGCCATCGCGCGAGCGCAAGCGCGCTCTTGCTATGCGCATCGAAGCGCACCTGCATGCTCGGCAGGCTGCGCAGCACGAGCGAGCAATCGTCGGCCGACACGCCGATCCCGCAGCGCATCCGCGCGAGCTTCAGCTTTGCGTGCAGTTCCGCGTTCGCGGTGATCGTCGCGCCCATCAGCACGTCGCTGCCGCCAGACTGGTACTTGGTCAGCGCCTGCACCGAAATGTCGACGCCGTGAGCGAACGGCTTGAACGCGAGCCCCGCCGAGAAGGTGTTGTCGATCGCGGTGACGATGCCGCGCGCCTTCGCGGCCGCCGTGATCGCCTGCACGTCGGGCACCTCCATCGTCACCGAGCCCGGCGCCTCGAGCCAGACCAGCCGCGTGTTCGGCTGGATCAGCTCGGCGATGCCGGCGCCGATCAGCGGATCGTAGAAGCGCACGGTGATGCCGAAATCGTTCGCGAGCCAGTGGCCGAAATCGGCGTTCGGGCCGTACACGTTATGCGGAACCAGTACGTCGTCGCCCGCTTTCACGATCCCGAAGTAGACGTTCATGATCGCCGCGAGGCCCGACGGCTGAAGCAGCGCGTGCGTGCCGCCTTCGATCTCGGCGAGCCGCTGCGCGAGCGCGAGCGACGTGGGCGTCGCGTGCAGCCCGTAGCGCCACTGATTGTCGTCGTGCCAGACCAGCGCGCGCATCGTCGCGAGATCGGGGAACACGACCGTCGACGCGCGCGCGACCGGCGGCACGAACGAACGGAAGCCTTCCGGAATGACGTCGTCGGGTTGAACGATGCGGGTTTGCAGCGCGCGCTTGGGAGTGGATGCAGTCATGACTGGGGGGCCGGGCACGCGGCCGTTCGGTTGCGGAATATGTCGTTAGAGTAGCCAAAATCGGCGCGCTTGGCCCGGTACAATGCGCGCCGCGCGCACCGAGCCAGCACGCGCTCAGTCGTCGGTACGCAGGTTGACGACGCCGCCCACCGTCTCGATTTCCTGCACGCGGCCGTCGCGCACCTGCAGCGCCGCGCGCTTGCCCGGCGCCAGACGCAGCACGACCGGCTGCGGGTCCGATTCGTCCGAATTCATCCGGTCGGCCTTCAGGTCGCCCGTCGCGTCGAAGCGGCCGATCCACACGCCGGTGATGTTCGTGCCGTCGTTCGACTCCTCGATCTCGAGCGTATCGCCGTCGCGGTCGCCCGCGAGCAGCACGACTTCGCCCGTGTCGGCGAACTGGTATTCGCCGTGCACGCCTTCCTCGTCGGTCTTCGGGCCGAGGTGCACGACGATCGGCCGATCGCCGAGCGTGCCTTCGTAGCGCGGCAGGCGGGCAAACTCCGGATTCGGCTTCAGCGGCCGCGCCGGCGCCGGTTCGCCCTGCTGCACGCCCGGCGCGACCGCCTGCGCGGCGACCCCCGTCGGCATCGCGATGCTTGCCACCAGCGCGCCCGCGACGACGAGCGCCCGTTGCCATTCCGAATATCGACCCACCGTGTGTTGCTCCTTGCTTCAGATTCGCCCGACCATCGCGGACCGTGCCGGGCCGGACCCGGTTCCTGCATGACCGCGCAAGCCTGCGCCGCGGATGCGCGGGGCTTGCGCGTTTCGCGTCAGCCCTGCATCAGGCGTTCCACCGCATCGCGACGCGGAATCGGCGCGACCGCACCGTAACCGGTCGTCGACAGCGCCGCCGCCGCGTTCGCATAACGCGCGGCCGCGAACGGATCGTCGCCCGCGACGATCCGCGCGACGAACGCGCCGCCGAAGCAGTCGCCCGCGCCAGTGGCGTCGACGGCCTCGACCGCGAAGCCCGGCACGACGCGCCGTTCGTGCGGCGTCGCGACATACGCGCCGTCCTTGCCGAGCTTCAACGCGACGACCTGCGGCCCGTGTTCGAGCATCGCGTCGACGATCGCGTCGCGATCGTTCGCGCCGGTGAGCGCCGTGACGTCGTCCCAGCTCGGCAGGCAGATGTCCGTCTGCCGCAGCGCCTCGCGCATCACCGCACGGGCACGCGGCAGCGGCCACAGCTTCAGCCGCAGGTTCGTGTCGAAGCTGACCTTCGCGCCGTTGCGACGCGCATGGTCGATCGCCGCGAACGCCGCGTCGCACGCGGCCGTGCTGATCGCCAGACTGATGCCCGACAGGTGCACGGCCCGCGCGGCCGCGAGCGCGTCGAGCGGCAAGTCGGCCGTCGCGTAGCGGCTCGCCGCCGACCCCGCGCGCAGATAGTCGAACTGATGGCCATCGGCGCCGTGCGTGACGAAATACACGCCGGTCGGCGCCGAGCGGTCGATCCGCACGTACGTCGCGTCTACCTGCTCCGACGCCCACATGTCGGCCAGCAGACGGCCGAACGGATCGTCGCCGATCGCCGACACGAAGCCCGTCGACGCGCCCTGGCGCGCCGCCGCGATGCAGAAGTTCGACGTGTCGCCGCCGAAGCCCTGCAGGTATTCAGGCCGTCCCGGCTGTGACTGGTTGAATTCGATCATCGCCTCGCCGAGCGCGAGGATCTCCGGGAATCCAGCGGCCATCGCTTATACCTCGCCCCACAGATCGTGGCCGTCGGCGCCCGTGATCTTCACGGACACGAAATCGCCGACCTTGTAGCGCTTCGATGCCTTCGCCGCCGGCTCGACGTAGACGACGCCGTCGATCTCCGGCGCATCGGCTGCCGTACGGCCGATGCCGCCTTCCGCGCCGACTTCGTCGATCAGCACCTTGAGCGTCTTGCCGACCTTGCGCTGCATGCGGTTCGCCGACACTTCCTCCGCCACTTCCATGAAGCGCGCGCGACGTTCCTCGCGAACCTCGTCCGGCAGCGCGCCGTCCAGGTCGTTCGCGGTCGCGCCCTCGACCGGCGAATACGCGAAACAGCCGACGCGATCGAGTTCCGCCTCGCGGATGAAGTCGAGCAGCGTTTCGAACTGTTCCTCCGTCTCGCCGGGGAAACCCGCGATGAACGTGCTGCGGATCGTCAGGTCCGGGCAGATCTCGCGCCACTTCTGCACGCGCTCGAGCACCTTCTCGGCGTTCGCCGGCCGCTTCATGCGCTTCAGCACTTCCGGGTGCGCGTGCTGGAACGGCACGTCGAGATACGGCAGCACGTGGCCCTTGAACGGGCCTTCGGCCATCAGCGGAATCACTTCGTCGACGCTCGGATACGGATACACGTAGTGCAGGCGCACCCACGCGCCGTACTGCGCGGCGAGTTCGCCGAGCGCGGCGACCAGGTCGGTCATGCGCGTCTTGATCGGCTTGCCGTTCCAGAAGCCCGTGCGGTACTTCACGTCGACGCCGTATGCGCTCGTGTCCTGCGAGATCACGAGCAGTTCCTTCACGCCCGACTTGAACAGGTTCTCGGCTTCCAGCATCACTTCGGCGACCGGGCGCGATACCAGATCACCGCGCATCGACGGGATGATGCAGAACGTGCAACGGTGGTTGCAGCCTTCGGAGATCTTCAGGTATGCGTAGTGGCGCGGCGTGAGCTTGATGCCGGCCGCGGGCACGAGGTCGACGAACGGGTCGTGCGGCTTCGGCAGGTGCGAATGCACGGCCTGCATCACTTCGCCCACCGCGTGCGGGCCGGTGACGGCGAGCACTTTCGGATGGACTTCCTCGATCAGGTTCGAGCCGCTCGCGCTCGACTTCGCGCCGAGGCAGCCGGTGACGATCACCTTGCCGTTTTCGGTCAGCGCTTCGCCGATCGCGTCGAGGCTTTCCTGCACGGCTTCGTCGATGAAGCCGCAGGTATTCACGACGACGAGGTCGGCGCCGTCGTAGCTGCCGGAGATTTCATAACCTTCGGCGCGCAGTTGCGTGATGATTTGTTCGGAATCGACGAGCGCCTTCGGGCACCCGAGGGATACGAACCCTACTTTGGGGGACTGGGACATCTGGAATGTGGGGCGTGGCAGCAAAAGCGTGAGTTTACAGCCATTTAGGGGCGGCGAGCCAAAATGAATGACAGGCCTGCGGTTGCGGGAACCGGCGCCTTCGCCCCCCGCCCGGCCGTGCGCGGGACAGCCTCTATGCCGCATGCCGTGACGACCGAACGCAAGCCCGTGCAATGGGTAATCGCACTCAAGCCACCGGACCCCAATACCCTCTGTGAAAACCGCACCGGTTCCCGCCGTGCTGGCAAGTGCAAGCCCAATATCGGGCTTTGCCGCTTCAGCCGATCATACGGAATTCAAATGACGTGGACATGTAATCGAGTGTAATGGATGTGCCGCGCGGGGGAAGTTATGTTTTTCGTGTGCGAGATTGCGTACGTCATGCCGTGAACCCGAAGGTCGCGAATCAAATTGAGTCAATCACGGTTTTTCGGCCAACGCTCCACGACAGTCACCGGCCTTGCAGACAAATCGCGCGCCCCCTTCGACCCGCGGTAGCAATTCACTCGAGGAAACGAAATGTACAAGCAACCCAACATTGACGCCGGCATTCGGGAAATCACCTTGCTCGCGGTGATTAATGCGGAAAAAGTGATTGAAGAGGCGCAGGGCAGAACGTCCATGGTCAAAACCGCCCCTGTCCAGATCGGAATCATCAATACCTGCTGTGCGACGACCCTTACCGCCGCTCCAACAATCAAGGCGCGTGGAATATCGAATTCGCACTATACAAGCTCGACGCAGACGGGGAGACGCAAAGCCTTCACAGCTACTACGAATGGGATCCGACAATTACCACGTTGGCGCTGTAAATAGAAACCCGAGAGGCTGGGCGACGGGTGCCTGCTTCGTCAAAGTGAGCACCCGTGAATGACGCCTTCCGGTGCATCCCGCCGCATCGTTCAGCGCACACGCCCCCCCCGGAGAGTGAAGTTGCGGTCAAGCGTATCGCACAAAAATCGGCACGGATTCGCGGCGCCGCTATGCGAAAATCGAAGCCATCGCTCTCTTCCCTCCACTCAACGGGGCTCGCATGACCACCCACATCACGATCGAATTCACCGAACACGCGGCAGAAGCCATCGGTGAGCAAACCAGCACCAGCTTTTCCTACGACCAGGGTGCCCACGTGCCGCAACCCGGCGACTTCGTCGAGCTCGAAAATTCCCGGCAGACGTTTCTCGTGATCGGCCGCGTGTTTTCGCTCAAGGCCAACTACAGCGCGGTCAAGCTCGTTCTCGATCTGCCGCCGCCGGATGGCGAAAACGGATTCGATCCGGCGTGACGCCTCCAATTCCGTGACGAAATCGCAAGAAGTCCACCGAAGCAGGCCCGTACTCGATCCGATGTTCACTTCGGATACATCGTCAGGCACCGGTTGAACCAGACCGCCTCGTCGCCATCGGCGATCAGGCCGAACTCCGTATGGAGTTGCGGCCGGCCGGTTGTCGGCGCAGACGCATGACTATCGCTATCGACCGCACTCACCGCGCGATACTGACAAATCGCATACGAAACGTGTCCGCCGCGCGCATCGCCCGTGAATATGCCCCTTTGCAGCATCGGCTGCCAGCCTCAATACCGGATGCCATTACTCAAAAAATCCGGCCAAGCAAATAAAAAATAGAGAAATAAATAAAAATAATCGATAAATTTATTTATTCTCAGCCCCCCCGATCTTCGCCTGACCGCACAATACAATTCATCAGAATAATTTATAACACTCAACAATCAATAAAAACCATTTCCAAATCCGCCACCCTCATCCAAAACCCGATCAACCTCCGATATATTTCACGTCACTCAGACATCGGCGCCCATTCGGCCAGCCAATACTGAACCGTGCATGACCCGCATCACAACCCCAGCAATCCACTCATTCATCAAGGAAAGACCATGAGAAAACTTGCGGCCACCGTCGCTTCCGTCATGATGCTTGCCGCCTCCTCGTATGCGTCCGCGGAATCGCTTTGCAAGGCAGGCAAGATCGACAAGATCGAAACCGATACGAGCGGCAATCTCCTCGTATCCATCAACGATGGCATTTACTCGTTCAGCGCCAAGGAAGTGTTCCCGATCATCTACTCGGCATTTTCCGAAAATAGAAATCTGTTTATTTACGGAAATAATTGCGCGAACGGATCGGCGGCAGGCCGCTTCGCGGTTCGATAAGCCGGCCGAAAATCCGGCCATCGGCTTTTTTTACAATCGGCGATTTATCTGATGTTCGGCCGACCGGGCTTTGCCGGTCGGCCTTGTGCGTTTTAATCTGCACCGATGTGCGACGGCACGACAACGCCCATGTCCGCGCGGGCAATGCCACCGTGCGGACAATCGTTCCGCGACGCGGCCGGTTGCCGTCCCGCACGGGACGTCCCACACGATGCCGGTGCGACACTTTGCGCGCCCACACCGGATCGCCGCTTACTTCTTCTCCGGCTCCGACGATCCCGGCTGCTTGAACGGGAACGTGCTGAACATCGACTTCGCCTGGTTCTGCATCTGCTCCTGCATCTGCACGAACATGTTCTTCGACTGCTCGATGTAGCTCGTCATCATCCCCTGCATCATCGGGGCCTGCATGTTCATGAACTGTGACCAGACTTCCGGGTTCATCGCGTTACCTTCGTAGAGGTTCTTCGATTGATCCGCGAGCTTGTTCTGGATGTCGATGAATGCCTGGATGTTCTTTTCCAGGTACGTGCCCATCATGCCCTGCATCGCATGACCGTAGAAACGGATGATCTGCGACAGCATCGACGACGAGAACATCGGCACGCCACCGCTTTCCTCTTCGAGAATGATCTGCAGGAGGATGCTGCGCGTCAGGTCTTCGTTGGATTTCGCATCGACGACCTTGAAGTCCTCCTGCTCGAGCACGAGCTGCTTCACGTCGGTCAGCGTAATGTACGTGCTTGTCTCGGTATCGTAGAGCCGGCGGTTCGGGTACTTCTTGATGAGCCGTTCGGCCGTCTTCTTTGTAGTAGTCATGTAACGCCTTTGAGTGCAGCGTAGCGCAAGTGACGAATCCCCGCCGCCCGAATTCGGGAGGCGGGGGCCTTCGGAAACGCCCGGCTGCGCGGCCATCCGGCCCGCGCAGCCCGGACGCTCAGCCCATGTGCAGGCCGCCGTTCAGCGAGAAGTCGGCGCCCGTCGCGAAACCGGAATCGTTCGACGCGAGCCAGGCGACGATCGAACCGATTTCCTCCGGCCCGCCGAGACGCCGCACCGGGATCGTCGCGACGATCTTCTCGAGCACGTCCGGACGGATCGCCTTCACCATGTCGGTACCGATGTAGCCCGGCGACACGGTGTTGACCGTCACGCCCTTCGTCGCGACTTCCTGCGCGAGCGACATCGTGAAGCCGTGAATGCCGGCCTTCGCGGTCGAATAGTTCGTCTGGCCGAATTGCCCCTTCTGGCCGTTCACCGACGAAATGTTGATGATGCGGCCCCAGCCACGTTCGACCATGCCGTCGATCACCTGCTTCGTCACGTTGAACAGGCTCGTCAGGTTGGTGTCGATCACGGCCGTCCAGTCTTCATGCGTCATCTTGCGGAACACGACGTCGCGCGTGATGCCCGCGTTGTTGACCAGCACGTCGATCTCGCCGACTTCGGCCTTGACCTTGTCGAACGCTTCCTTGGTCGAGTCCCAGTCGCCGACGTTGCCTTCCGACGCGATGAAGTCGTAGCCGAGCGCCTTCTGGTCCTCGAGCCATTTCACCCGGCGCGGCGAGTTCGGGCCACAACCTGCAACCACCTTGAAGCCGTCTTTCGACAGGCGCTGGCAGATGCTGGTGCCGATGCCGCCCATCCCGCCCGTTACGTACGCAATTCGCTGAGACATAAATCTCACTCCATTTTTTGGTTTCGAGAGCTGCCTGAAGCCCCCTCTGACTTCACGTGACGCCGGCCGAAGCCGCAATCGGCCGGCGCACGGATCCGGTTCGCCAGTGGCGAACGGCCGGTTACGGAGGGCCGGTTACGGACGCTCGACCGCGAGCGCGACGCCCATCCCGCCGCCGATGCACAGCGACGCCAGCCCGCGCTTCGCATCGCGCTTGGCCATCTCGTGCAGCAGCGTCACCAGGATCCGGCAGCCCGACGCGCCGATCGGATGGCCG